>JANYHK010000120.1 GCA_025359105.1 Myxococcales bacterium
CCGAGGGCGCGGGTAAGCACTCCAAGCCGGACAAGCGCCGGTACTACCTGACGGCGAGGGGCTCTGCGACGGAGTCCGCCGCGTTGCTCGACGTTTGCCTCCGGCTCGGCCTGCTCGATGACGCCCGACACAAGGCGGGCACATCGACCTGGATCGGGCACGGGCACGGGCACGCGTACGGGGAAGATTCGCTTCGCGAATATGGGGACAGGCCCTAGAGGAACCGCTCGCCGCTGTGCGCGTCCAGCTCCTCCAGCTCCTCCAGCTGATGCGCGGCGCGATCGAGATCGGGCTCGAGCGCGACGCGGATGCGCGTTCTGGCGTCGTCGTCGCGGACCGTCGCCACCACGGCGTCGATACGCGCGAGCTCGCTCGCCTTGGCCACCCGCGAGAGGACGCGCGCGCACGCGGCGCGGAGCTCCGGCTCGGCGTCGTGGTCCTCGAGCGCGGCCCATAGATCCGCCTCGGCGAACGCGAGATCGCGGTAGGTCGAGCCGCGGGCCAGCTGCATGGCGGTCGTCTCGAGGCGGGCGAGCCACGCCCGCGCGGGCTCACCGGTTGCACGGGCGAGCGGCGCGGCGGCGGCGACGTCGTGCCCGGCCGGCTGCACGCCGCGCGCGCGCCGTGCGGCCCCGTCGATCGCCGCGACGAGGAAGTCGAGCTCGGCCTTCGAGAGCCCCCGCCGCCCGTGGCGCACGGACTCGACCTTGGTAGTGATCTCGCGCGACACGGCGCGTGAGAGGACGAGCCAGCCGTCTTTCGCCGCGACGCCGGTGATCGATGGGTAGGGAACGGCGGTCCAGCCGCCGCGGCCGTCCTCTAGCCGCACGTCCTCCTCGGTGAGCCAGACGCAGCGCGCCGCGTCGTTGGCCCGGGCGCCGCGCATCGTCGCGATGGAAGCGAGGGGGAGCACGATGGCGAGGTAGGCGAGCGGCCAGCCTCCGAAGGCGGTGGGGTCATGCCCCTGGAAGGTTGCTACGGCGAGCATCGCCGCCGCGATCGCGCCGAGACCGCGGATCCACGTCTTCGCGATGTCGACCCTGCGCGCCGCGACGGGCCAGCGAAGCGCGCCCGACAAGCGCGTGCCGATGCCGAGCGCGTCGCGCACGCGCTTGGCGTCCTCCGACGAGTCGAAGTGCAGGAGCGTCGGCGAGTCGCGGTTCGTTCGCTGGAGCGCCAGCAGCTCGCCTCCGCCCGAGGCCGTGCATGACGTCGCGCCGACCACCTCGCGCGCGTGGATGACCTGCCCGAGGACCCCCCCGCCCAAGACGTCGACCCGCGCGGGGGCGGGGACGAGGCGGGCGCGCCGAGGGGCGTGGCGCCCCATGAGCAGAGGTCCCGCGAGCAGGAGCGTGAGCCCTGAAAAGAAGTCGGCTCCCGGCGAAGAATTGTCGGCGATCCACCAGAAGAGCCCCGCGAGCATGCCGAGAAGCCCGAGTGCCGGTAACAGCGCACGCGTCCAGCCCGGCCCGCGGGCATCGTGGACCATGGCCCGCACGTCCGTCACGGCACAAGGATGGGGTCTGATGCGCCCCGGCGCAACGGACGCGGGAATGGCGCGCCATGCGTGGTCGTCCCTGAATGTGGCTCCACACGCGCGCGCGAGGTAGAAGGCTAGGTGCCATGGCCGCTCGGAAGTATCCCCTGGACCCTCTCGCGAAGCTGCGGGAGCAGCACGTGGACGAAGCGACGCGCGAGCTCGCCGCTGCGGTGCGCGCGAGGGAGACGGCCGAGCAGCATGCCCGCCAGGCAGAGAGCGACGAGAGGGCGGCCGAAGAGCGCGCGCGCGTCGTGCGCGAGGCCGAGCGTGCGAAGCTCGAGGGTGGGGAGCTCACCGTCGCCGACCTGCTGCGCGCGGACGCGTGGGGTGTCGCCGTGGCGGCGGAAAAAGACCGGCTCGCCGCGCGCGTGGAGCGCGCGGTCACCGCGGAGTCGGAGGCGCGCACCGGCGAGGCGCAGCAGCGGACCACCGTGGCGGCGCGCAAGGCCGACGCCGAGGTCGTCGAGAAGGATCGCGCGAACTGGACCGAGCAGGTGCGCAAGGACACGCTCGGTCGCGAAGAAGAAGAAGGGGTCGAGGCATGGCGTCCAAAGCAGGGGTGAAGTCGAGCGTGGTCCTCGCGGCGTGTGTCGCGGCGCTCGGAGCGTGCCGCGGCGGCGGCGTCGGTGGCCCCGCGCCCGTGGTCTCGACCGCGCAGCCGACGCCTGCCGCCCCACCGGCGGCAGGCACACCGCACGTGCCGACGCTCACGGTCATCATGGATGATCCTCGCCTCAAGGACGCCCGCGAGCGCGAGCGTACGAAGGACTACCCCGGGGCGCTCGCCGCGCTGCGGGCCGCGCGGCAGGGGCAGACCCTCACGCCCGCCGAAGCGTGCGCATGGGACTTCGTGGAAGGGCGCCTCGCGACCACAGCCAACGATCTCCCGTCCGCGCAGGCGTCCTTCGATCGCGCGGCGAGGACCGACGGCGCGCCGGGAAGCCCGGCGTGCGCGCTCGCGCCCTACGCGAGCCTCCGCGGGTCGCAGGCGTACGCGCGCGCGGGCAAGCCCGACGACGCGATCGCGCGCGCGCGAGCCGTCCCCGAGAACCTGCCGATCAAGGACGAGGCGAAGGTGCTCCTCGCCGAAGCGCTCGCGGCGAAGGGCGATCGCGCGGCGGCGCTCGCGCTGTGGCGCGGGCTCCTGGCGTCCGGTCCGCACATGGCGCGGTGGGTGGACACCGCCGTGCGCCTCGCGACCGCGCTGCTCGACGGGGTCGACGGAGACCCGGCGTCGCGCGCACGCGAGGCGTTCGACCTGGCCACGCGCGTCGTCGTCGAGGCGCCGAAGCTGGCCGAGACGTCGGGCGCGACCGCGCAGCGCGCGCGCGCGACCGCGCTGTTGCGCAGCAAGGAGCCGTCGTTCTCCGACGCCCTCTCCGACGAGGCTCGCTGCAAGCTTGCGCAAGCCTGGCTCGACGCGGGCGAGCCGACGAAGGCGGCGGCCGAGGCCTCCGCGCTCCTGGCGTCCCTGCCGAAGCCTGCGGTGGGCGGCGTCGCGTGCAAGGCCGCGTCGACGCGCGCGAGCGCGGTCGCCAAGACGAAGGGGCAGAGCTCCGCCGACGCGTGGGGCGACGCCATCACCGCGTGCGCCGGCGACGACGCGCTCGTGGGCGCCCTCTACTCGGGCGCCAAGGCGAGCCTCGCCGCGAAGCGCACTCAGGACGGGCTCGACCGCTTCGCGAAGGTCGAGCAGCTCTTCCCGAAGCACCGCCTCGCCGACGACGCACGCTTCCACGCGGCGCTGGCCGCCAAGGACGCCGGCGACGAGGCGCGCTTCGTCGCGATGATGACGAGCATCCCGACCGACTACCCGGAAGGGGACATGCGCGGCGAGGCGATCTTCCGCGTGGCGCTCGCGCTCATGAGCCGTGGCGATTGGGCGGCCGCGAAGGCGCCGCTCGACGATCTCGCTGCCCGCGAGCGTGAGGACCACCACTGGGCCACCTCCGCGCGCGCCGCGTACTTCCGCGCCCGCGCCTCGGCGGCGCTCGGCGACGCGGCAGACGCGAAGGCGCGGTACACCCAGATCGTCCACGACGCGCCGCTCTCGTTCTACATGACGCAGGCCTACGCCCGTCTCTCGACGGAAGACACGGCGGCGGCCGCGCGCGCGCTCGACGAGTCGGTGAGCCGCGACGACGGCGGCGCCTTCCCGGCGGCGGACCACGCCGAGCTCCGCACCCCCGGCGTCGACCGTGCGTGCCGCCTCCTCGAGGTGGGCGAGATTGACGCCGCAAAGCGGGAGCTCGCCGCAGCCGGCGCCGTCGGCGACGCCGTCGACGTGGAGGTGGCGTGGGTGATAGGCCAGCTCTACAACCGCGCCGGCGCGCCCGAGCTCGGGCACGCGCTCGCGAAGGGCAAGCGGACCGAGTACCTCGCGCACTACCCGGTGGGCCGCTGGCGGACGCCGTGGGAGGTCGCGTTCCCTCGCGCGTTCGAGCCGCTCGTCGTGAAGGCGAGCGCAGCGAACGGCATCCCCGCGCCGCTGGCGTGGGCGATCATGCGCGAGGAGTCGAGCTTCTACCCCGAGGCGAAGAGCCCGTCGAACGCGTACGGGCTCATGCAGCTCATCACGCCGACCGCGCAGTGGATGGCCCCCGGTACCGGATACGGCTTCGACGAGGTGTCGCTCAAGCGGCCGGAGGTGTCGATCGCGTTCGGGACGAAGCTGCTCGGCAAGCTGCGGACCCAGTTCGCGGTCAACCCGGCGCTCGCCATCAGCGCGTACAACGGCGGGGGTGGCGCGGTGCAGCGCTGGGTGTCGCAGCGGAGCGGCGCAGACTTCGAGCTATGGGTGGAGCAGATCCCGTGGGAGGAGACGCGGCTCTACACCAAGCGCGTGCTCGCGAGCCAGGCGGCGTACGCCTTCTTGTACGAGAGGCCGGCGCTCGCCGAGGTCCTGTCGATCCCTCGTCAGGTCGGTCTTTGATCGAAAGGGTGATCGTCCACAGCGAGCGCCAGGTCGAGCGCCTCGCGAGGGAAGGGACGGTCGCCGAGACGCGCAGCACGCTCGCGCGTCGGCTGCTCCAGACGCTGGCGCCCGACGTGGAGCTCGCGTCGCCGGAAATGACGCGCCTCGCGCTCGAAGCGGCGCTCGCGAAGAGCGCTCGCGACGACGCGCTGCTCGCGCCGCTGGCGCGCGTCGGGGGTGGCGCCTGGATGCGCACCCTGGACGCGCTCGACGCGGCGCTGGGCGCACTCCGTGCGGCGGCGGTAACGCCGGACGCCCTTGCCGCGGTGACGCATGCGGGGGGCGTCGTCGGTGCGCGCGCGCGGACGCTGGCCGCGGCCATGGGCGCGCTCGACGCGGAGCTCGCACGCGTGGGGCTCGTCGACGGGCGCCTCGCGGGGGCTCGCCTCGCCAAGCTGCTCGGCGCAGCGGCCCCCGACGCGATCGTCGCCGCCGCGGGGGGCACCCAGCTCGTCGCGCGCGGAATCCTGACCTGGGATGCGGCCGACGTCGCCTGGTGGCGTGCGCTGGACCTCGGCGTATCGCGCCGTGGCGGGGCTGCGCGCATCGAGCTCCCGGCGCTCGATCGGCGGCTCGACACCGACCGCGAGCGCGACCCGCTCGAGGTGATCGCCGACGAGCTGGCGCGCGGGCTCGACGAGGCGCCCGCGTTCGCGACGATCGGCGCGCCGCTCGGGGATATGCGCTTCGAAGGCGACGTGCCGCGCGACGCGCAGATCCGCGTCGAGGTTCGCCGCGCCGCGGACGCGACCGCGCAGGCGCGCGCGGCGGCGGAGGCGGTCGCGACCGCGCTCGCTGCCGGGGTTCCCGTCGACCGCATCGCCATCGGGCTCCCGACCCTGGCGGACGACACGCTCGCGCCACTTCGCCGCGCGCTCGACGACGCCGGTGTGGTTGCCCACGATCCGCGGGGCCCGGCGCCCGCCGGGGCGGGGCTCGTCGCCTGCGCGATGGACGCGCTCGCGATCGCCGCGCGCGGCCTGCCACGGCGCGAGGTCGCGGTCCTGCTGCGCTCCCGTTACCTCGACGAGCGCGCGTTGACCGGCCTCGCAGAGCGGCGGGAGGCGGCGGCGCGGCTCCTCGACCTGGCGCGCGCGCTGGAGGAGACGCCGACTGCGCGCGCGGGTGAGGGCACGGCAGGTCCGCTCGCCGCGCTCGTCGCCACCGCGCGGGCGTACCGTCCGCGCGCCGATCGCGAGGAGGACGAGGCCGTCGTGCGGGCGCGCACCGCGCTGGCTGCGCGGATCGGCGAGCTCCTGTCGCGCGCCGGCGCCGCGCGCACGTTCTCCGAGCATGCGGCGACGGCCCGCGCGCTCTTCGCGGCGCTGGGGCTCGGGCCGAGGATGGGCGCCGGCGCACGCGCGGCGCTCTCCAAGGACGCGGTGCCGGTGGGCATCGCGCGCGCCGAGCTGCGGGCGCTCGCCCGCGACGCCCACGCGTGGGACGTGCTCGTCGCCGCGATCGACACCTACGAAGCGGCGGCGCGCCGTCTTGGCCTCGCCGAGGCGGAGACGTCCGGCGATGCATTCAGGCACCAGCTCGCTCGTGTCCTCGAGGTCGGCGCTCCGCCGCTCGGCGCCGCGCGGGCCGGGACGTTGCGCGTCGCGCGCCTCGTCGATCTCGCGCACGAAGAGCTGGGGCTTCTCGTCGTCCTGGACGCGAACGACGGGGTGCTCCCCTCGAGCCCCTCTCCCGATCCGCTGCTCCCCGACGCGCTCGTCGTCGCGCTTCGCAAGGCGTCTCCCACGGCGGCGCCGGCCGGGTACGCGTTGCGCCGAGCGCGCGAGCTCGGAGCGCTCGCCCTTTCTGCCGCGGGCGCCGACAGGCTCGTCGTCGTGTGCCGTGGCCGGGACGAGCAGGGGGGGCTTCTCGCGGCGGCGCCGCTCGTCGCCTGGCTCGAGAAGGGGGGAGTACCGTCGAAGGTGGCGCGCGCGGGCGCCTCACTCCTGCACGACCGCCCGCTCTCCCTCGTCGACGCGCGTCTGGCGTGGCTGGCGACGGCGCCCGAGCACGCGGCGGTGATCGCCCCGGAGCCGTCCCGCCGCGCCGCGGTCGAAGCGCGCCGTGAGTCGTTCTTCTACGATCCCGCGCGGAGGGGGGACGAGACGGTTGGCGCGCTCGCATCCACGCCGGAGCTCGCGCGCGTTCTCGGCGAGGAGACGGGCCGCGAGAGGCCGCTGGCGGTGACGTCACTAGAGCGCGTCGCCGAGTGCGCTTTCAAAGGGTACGCCGAGGTCGTGCTGTCGGCGCGTGACCGCGAGCCGCGCGGTGAGCTGCCCGACGTCCGTGAGGAGGGGACGCTCGTCCACGCCGCGCTCGCCGCCGCGTTCCGCGCGACGGCGGAGCTCTGGCCGACGCGGCCGCGCGACACCGTGGCGATCGAGTCGCGCGCGCTGGCCGCGGCCGATGCGCTCTTCGCGGGCGAGCTCGTCGGCTCACCGCTCCGTGACATCGTCGTCTCCCGGGCGCGCGACTCGGTGCGGGCCGTCCTGGCGTGGAGCCTCGCGTCCGATACCTGGGACTTCGCCTCTGCCGAGCAGGCGTTCGGCGACGCGTCGGCTGGCGCGTGGCCGCCCCTGCGCGTCGAGGAGGGAGGTGAGGCCGTCCTCTTGCGGGGGAAGATCGACCGCGTCGACACCTCGCACCCGCCGGCGCGCGGGCGCGCGCGGGCGGTCGACTACAAGGGCAACAAGCGCAAGGCAGCCGACATCGGGCGAACGCTGGGGAGCACCTCCTTCCAGGTGCCTCTCTACGCGCTGGTCGCTGCCCATGCGACGGCCCGCGCCGGCGCAGACGGCCTCTACTTGCCGACCGGCGCCCGCGATTTGCCGGCGGACTACGGCCCCAAGGAGAGCTTCACGAAGAAGTGGGCCGAGGTCCTCGCGGCAACGCCCGATGCAGCGCCTCTCACGGTGGTCGAGCGGGCAGCGGTAGAGATCGTCGCGGCGCTCCGTCGCGGAGGGCTCGCCCCCGTTCCCGCCGATTCCGCGACGTGCCGCACGTGCAGGGTGCGGGGAGGCTGCCGCCAGCCGCGGTTCGCCGTCGCCCACGAGGAGGACGACGGCGACGACGGCGGGTGAGCGCACCGCTACTGGCAGCGCCTTGTGGTGTAGGGTGCGGCCGTGGCGGAGCCCCTTCGAAGCGCCGACGTCCTCTATCCATTCCGCCGCAACCTCGTGGTCGCGGCGAGCGCGGGTACGGGCAAGACGCACGCGCTCGTGGGGGTCATCGTCCACCTCGTCCTCGGCGCGAGCGAGCTCGGCGGCGCGGGGCTCCGTGCGCCCGTCGATCCCGGTCGCATCGTAGCCACCACCTTCTCGCGGAAGGCGGCGGCGGAGATCCGCGCGCGCGTCGTCGAGGAGCTGGAGCGGCTCGTCGCCGGCGGGGCCGGGTCCAAGTACCGAGCCGACCTCGATCGCGCGTGCATCCGCGCCTCCGCCGCGCCGTGGAGCGAGCGCGACGTGAAAGAGCGCGCGCGCAAGGCCCTCGACGGGATTGGCCGCGCGCAGATCGGAACGCTGCACGGCTTTGCCACGACCCTCGTGCGCGCCCACGCGCTGGAGGCGGGCCTCTCGCCGAGCTTCGAGATCGCGCCGGAGGACGAGGCGCGGCAGCGCCTCGAGGACGCCATCGTGCGCGTGCTCGAGCGGAGCCTCGGCCCCGATCTCCGTGATTTCGTCGACGCTGCGGGTGGCGTGGACCGGCTCGTCGGGCAGATCGTGGGGCAGCTCGGGCGGATCGAGGAGGACGGCCGCGGGGCGGCGGCGTTGACGATCCCCGCGGACGACGCGCGGCGGATCGAGGACGCGATGCGCGCGTTCGTGGACCACGCCCGCGCCCTCGTATCGGAGGAGAAGCTCGCCCTTGCCGCGACGGCCCTGACCGCGGCCTGGGACTCCGGCGACCCAGCGCGCCTCGAGGAAGCGGCCGGTGTGCTCGCCGGCGCGCGGATGCCCGCGAAGCGCTCACCGCTCCTGGAAGCCTTCTGCGTGTTTCGCAGCGAGCTTTTGGGCGGCCGCGCGATGACGAACCCCGAGCGCGGCCGCCGCCTCGTCCGCACGTGGCTAGCGCGCGAGCGCTTCGAGCGCGCCGGCGTGGTGGCCCGCGCGCTCCTCGTGCAATGCCAGGACGAGATCGCCAAGGACGTCAAGAGGAGCAGCCTTCTCGGTTTCGGCGACGTGCTCCGCATCGCGCGCGACGTGCTCAGGGACGACGCCGGCGTGGCGCGCGACGTGTCGGGTAGCCTCGATGCTCTCCTGGTCGACGAGTTCCAGGACACCTCACGCCTGCAACGCGAGCTGGTTCAACTCCTCTGGGCGCGCGAGGAACGGCGGGTCACGGGTGAGGTCCCGGCGCTCGGTGACGTAAGGCCCGACGGCCTCTTCGTCGTCGGCGACCGGAAGCAGTCGATCTACGGTTTCCGCGGCGCGGACGTCGGCGTCTTCGCGGAGCTCTGCGTGGGCCTCGCTGGCGCGCCCGCCCGCATCGCCCTCGGCATTGCCCCTGGCGCGGCCTGGGAGCCCCCGGAGCCGCTCGCCGACTTCGTCTCTCTCCGTCACAACCGCCGCGGCACCGCGGGCCTCCTGGCCTTCGCGAACGCCTTCAGCCGCGAGCGCTTCGCCGTTCGCGAGCCGCCGCCCGAGCTCTACGAAATCGCCTACGTACCCGAGACGGAGGACCTCCTCGTCCCGGACGAAGGGGAGCACCCCCCGCGCGCGTGCACGACGTGGCTGCGCTGGGACGAGGACGACAAGGTCTCGCGCGTCGACGAGGGCGTCGCCATTGCCGACCGCATCCGCACGATGGTCGAAGCCGGTGAGCCGCGCGTCCGCGGCAACCCTCCCCAATACCGCGACGTCGCGATCCTCGCCCCCACCAACGAGATGCTCGACGCGGCGGCGTTCGCGCTCGCCCAGGCGGGTGTCCCGCACGTGGTCGCCGGGCGCGGGTTCTACGCGTCCACCGAGGTCCGCGATCTGCGGAGCATGCTGGCGCTCGTCCTCGATCCCAAGGACAAGCTCGCGATGCTCGAGGTGCTGCGCGGTCCGTGGATGGGTGCGCACGACGTGACGCTCCTGGGGCTCACGGAGCCGGGGCGGGGCCTCGCGGAGATAGGTCCCGCGTGGGAGCGGGGCGAGCGTCGGTCGCTCATGCACCCGGACGACGCGGACGGGCTCGGCACGCTGCGGCGCGTCGTCGGCGAGCTGTGGCGCAACCTCGACCGCCTAGGCCCGGGGGGCGTGCTGCGCGAAGCGGTGCGCGAGCTGGCGCTCGAGGAGGTGCTCGTCCTCTTGCCGCGCGGTGAGCAGCGCATCGCGAACGTGCGGAAGCTCCTCGCCATGGCCGAGCGCGAGCCGAACGTCGTCCGCTTTCTCGAGCGCCTCGACCGGGCGATGGATCGCGACGCCTCGGAGTCCGAGGCCGCCACGTTCTCCGACGAGGACGACGCCGTGCGCCTGCTCACGGTTCACGCCAGCAAGGGGCTCGACTTCCCGATCGTCTTTTTACCCGAGCTCGGGAGAATGCCGCGCCCCCGCGAGCGCGGTACGATCGCCATCGATCTCGGCGTCGCCTTCGAGGCCCCCGTCTTGACCGTTCGGATCCCCGACGCTCGCGGGGGAACGCTCGAGCCGCCGTCGTTCGCGCGCGTGACCCGAACGGCGGACCGTCGCGATCGCGCCGAGCGCCAGCGGCTCTCCTACGTCGCGGCCACGCGCGCGTCGGAGGCGATGGTCCTCGTCGGCGACCGCCGCCCGCCGAAGAGCGGAGACGGGCTGCGCTACTACGCCACCGACGCCGCCTCCCTCCGGGCCCTCGCAGCGCGTGACGAGACGGCGGCCGCTGCGGCGCTCGTCGTGGAGCGCGTCACGAAGGCCCCGCTCCGCACCTCGCAGGCGTCGCCCGAACGCGCCGCCCCTCCCTTGCCCACCGATCCGCGCCCGCCTCCGCCCGGGTGGCGCTCGCTCGCGGTTGCGCCGACGTCGCTTCAGGACTTCGCCCACTGCCCGCGCCGGTTCCAGCTCGTGCACGTGTTGGGGCTCCCGGAGCGGTCGCCGGCGCCGCGGGTCGCGGTAGAGCCAGAGGAGAGCGAGGAGGGCGCGGGCCCGGCGCGGCTCGACGCGCGCGCCGAAGGCACGCTGGCGCACCACGTTCTCGAGCGCCTGCCCCCCGATGTCTTCGGCACCGCCCTCGCCGCCGGTGCGGCGAGCGATCTCCTCGCGCGTGAGGGCCTCGGCACCGACCACCCCCGTCACGCAGTCGTCGTCGCGCGCGTCGCGAAGTTCGCCGGCGGCGCCTACGCCGCGCGCGTGGCGCAGGGGCGTGGTGACCTGGCGCGCGAGGTTCCGTTCGTGCTCCGCGTCGCCGACGCCGAGGGTCGAACGCTCGCGCTCCGCGGGAGCATCGATCTTCTCGTGACGTGGCCCGACGGAACCGTCGAGGTCGTCGACTACAAGCGCGCGCGCGGCCCTTCGCCCAATCCCTACGGGTTCCAGCTCGACTTGTACCTCCTCGCTGCCCACGAGCTCCACCCCCGCGCGCCGCGGATGCGGGCGGGCATCGTGTTCCTGGGAGGCGACGCGGGCGAGCCGGTGTGGCGCTCCTCGCGGGACCCTGCGCGGACGCGTGCCCACCTCGCCGATCTCGCGGCCAAGCTGGTGCACGCGCGGTGGACATCGAGCTTTCCGCGCGTCGCCCCGCCTCGCTGCCGTGAGATCCGTTGCGGCTACTTCAGGAGCTGCCACCCCGGCGAGAAGACGACGGAGCCGGCATGAGCAATCGCTCGGCGAGCGAGGCGTACGCGCCCTGCGCCACGACGACGTGATCGACGAGCGGCGTGCCCACCACGTCGGCCGCCGCGGTGATGCGCTCGGTGAATGCGAGATCCTCGGTGCTGGGCGTGGGATCGCCGCTCGGGTGATTGTGCACGAGCACGAACGCGCTGGCCCCCTCGCGAAGCGCGCACCGTAGGGGATCGCGCGTGCCGACGTGCATGCCGTGGAGCCCGCCCATCGCCACGCGGCGCGCCGCGCGGAGGCGGTTGCCGCCGTCGAGGGCGAGCACCCAGAGTTCTTCGTGCTCGAGCGCCGCGAGGCGCGCGCGCGCCCACCGCCACACGTCGCTCCCGTCGCGTATCCGCTGCGGTGTCGCCGTCTCTCGCGCGCGCCGCCCGAGCTCGAGCGCTGCCGCGACACGCCATGCGCCTGCCGCGCCGAGCCCCTCGCGCGACGCAAGCGCGCCGACGCCAGAGCGCGCCAGCCCCTCGAGACCCCCATGCTCATCGAGGAGCTTCGCGGCGCGTACGCCCTCCCCCTCGCCTCGGCGCCCCGTCTCGAGCAAAAGGGCGAGGAGCTCCGCGTCCCCGAGCGTCTCGATACCACCCGAGACCGCCCGCTCTCGCGGCCCTCGCCCCGCACGCGTTTCCATGCGCTCATGAAGAGCACTGCTCGTGCCACGTCACTCCGCCGGCTTTTCCCGCGCGGCAGCCTGCTCCGCGCCGTCCCTGGCCGCTTTCGCGGTGTCCGGGGACGGTCAGATCAGTTCGCGCAGATGCCGACGGAGCCGCCCTTGAACGTCGTGCCGCTCGACTGGCACACGAGGCCCATCGGGCACGTGTGCTTGGAGCCCTTGCTCGTGTCGCAGAGCTGGAAGCATTTCCGCGCACCCGGCGCGCCGAGGCAGGAGAGATCCTTCGCGCAGTGATCGGTCTCGCAGTCCTCGCCGACGCCGCGCGGCCCGATGTCGAGGCACGTCTTGATCTCGAGCTCCTTGCCGTCGAGCGCGATGCCGCACTGCTGGCTGGGGCACTGGGTCGGGTTCAGCGAGAGCAGCTCGCAGGGGGCGAGCTGCATGCACACGGGCACCATGGTCTTGGTCGTGCCGACGATCGGCTGGACGTCGCAGAAGCTCGTCACGTCGCACGCGTTCGCTTCGCAGCAGTATCGGCGGCACTGGGCGTCCACGTTCGCCCCGTCACCCACGCACTCGTGGCCGGCCATGCACTGGGCCGACGACGTGCACGTTCCCGTCGTCGTCCCCTCCGGCAGGCAAACCGGAGCGACGCCCCCGCCCGCGTTTCGCGCGACGTGGCAGGCGAAGCGGGGCGCGGGGGCCACGGCGGCGTCGTGCGCATCGGGCCCCACACCCGCGTCGGTGCCCAGGAGCTTGTCGCACTGGTCGGTCGCGGTGCCGGCGTCGGTGTCGACGTTGCCGCGCTGCGGATCGCACGTGCCGCTGATTTTCGCCGCACAGAGAGGGTTCGAGATGAAGACGCCCGGGGGCGTCGCCGTCACCGCCCCGGCGTCGGATCCGCCGCCGAACGGGCCGGGCGTGCCGCCGGCATCGTCGGCGCTGGCGGGCCCGTTGTCGTCCCCCGCGGCGAACGCCGACGCCGAAGACACCCCCAACCCACCGCACCCGGCCACCACCCCGGCGCAAAGCGCCAGGAGAGCCAGAAGGGAGAGGGCGGTAATTCGGGAGACCATGACGGGGGCTAACCTCACAAGCGTAGGACGTTTTTCCGGCGAAGCTCCAGCAATGCGCGATGGTTGAGCGCCGACATGCCCTCTATTACACGGCGCGTGCCGGGGAACGACTTCCCGAAATGATTGAGCATTTAGGCGTTCTGGTCGCCTCTAACCGGGGTTGCCATGGCGCCGGTGTCGCGCTGCGCCAGCGACGGCCGTGGGTGGCGGCGGTGGCGGGCGCTGCCGGTGGCTCACTGCGATTCGAGCTCGCGCACGACCGAGTTGCCGGCGGCGTCGAATGCGCGGAGCGCGACGATGTGGGAGCCGGGTGGGACCACGGCGCTGACGTCCGCGTCGAGCGCCTCGTCGGCGCTGTCGAAGACGCCGTCGGCTGGGGCGAGCGGGCGCCACTCGGGCTTGCCGTCGACCGCGATCTCGAATCGGGCGATGGGACCTACGCCGTCGACGGCGCGCGCCTTGAGCTTGCGCCCGGCGAGTGTCACGGCGTTCAAGACCGGCGGCGTGTTGTCGACGAGGACGAGCGGCGACTCGAGCGTGTGCTTCTGCACCTGGTCCGGCGGGTTCGACGGCTCGTCGCTCGCCTCGACGCGCACGCGGTACTTGCCCTCGGGGAGCGCCACGGTCTCCCACTCGTACTCGCTCTTGGTGAGAATCTCGTCGGTCTTCAGCGCGTCGCGCCAGAGCGTCTGGCCCTCGCGGCGAAACGCGACGCGGTAGCGGAGCGGATCGTTGTCCGCGTTGTCGACCTTCCAGGAGACCTTGACCACGCTCTCGTGCTTCGGGGGCTCGCCACCGCTCGCCGGCACCGTCGCGCTGCCTCCCTCGCGCGAGCCGCGGTGCGCCGCGTTCACCTCGGTCACGACGGGCCGCACGTTGTCCGTCACGAAAGGCAGCGTCACGCCGCCGAGGGTCGCTTTGGGATCCCGCCCCCACCGCGCGCGCACCTGCACGTAACGACCGGGCTGCACGGCGACGACGCCGGGGGCGCTGATCGGGTTCGCCCATCCGCTCCACGCCGCGTCAGGCGCCGCGGAGTTGCCGCTGCGTAGCGACAGCTCGAGCACGCCGCTCGCGCGCCACGACAGCGATCCGAACTTTGCGCGGAGCCCGGCGTCGAGGACCTTGCTCGTCCACACCGCGTCGCCGCCGCCGCGCGCGACCACGCGGTGGAAGACCGCGCCGTCGCTCGTCGCCACGAACGCGCGCTGCGCGGAGACGTCGAGCGCGCCGACTTGCCGTTCGTCGGTATCGGCGACGAGCGTGACCGCGTGCGCGTCGTTCACCGAGTAAACGCGCCCTTCGGCGCCGGTTCCCACGAAGGCGACGCCCGCTTCGTCGAGCGCGAGCGTCATGTAGTGCATGTCGTCGTGGTGCATCATCCGCTCGGGGCGGCCCTGCGCGTCGAAGCGGAAGAGCGTGCCCTTGCCGGGCTTGGCCTTCGTCGTCGAGACCGGCCCCGGCTGAGCGCGCCCCGCTGCAGGGCTCCTGCGCGGCGCCTCGGGCGGGTCGCCGTACTCGTTGCCGATGGCCCAGACGGTGCCCTTCCAGAGGGCGATCGACTTGACCTCTTCGCCTGGGAAATCGTAGACGACCGCGGCCCGGCCAGGCCCGGTGATGCGGTAGAGGAGGCCCTTGCCGCTGGAACCGGCGTACACGTCACCGTTGTCGGCGACTGCGACGGAGACGAGGTGCGGCTCGTCGGAGTGGTAGTGCACGCTCGACTGACCGCCCGGCTCGACGCGGAACACTTTGCCCTCGGGACCGGTCGCTGCGTAGAACGACGCCTTGTTCTTGTCGAGCGCCAGCGCCCACACGTGGCTCGCGTCGGGCAGCGTGACGAACACGTCGGCCTTGCCCTGGGTGCACTTGAAGACCTTCCCCTCGGGCATCGTTGCCGCGTAGATGATGCCGCTCGCCGCCTGGATGAGCGACGTCACCGCCAGCGCCTTGGTGTCGCAGAAGACGGAGACCTGGTCGCCTTGGACCTTCAACACCTTGCCGTTGGGGCTCGTGCCGAGGAGCACGCTGCCGTCGGCCAGCGTGAGCGCCGCGAAGACGCTGGTCGCGTCGGTGAGCGGCACGTTGCCGAGCGTGAATCCAGCGCGCACCACGCCGTCGGAGCCGACCGCGACGCCTTTCAGATCGCCGCCCGAGAGGCGCTCCAGTGTGTCGAGCTCGAACGTCCGCGTGCCGACGGCATGAGCGGATGAGGCCAAGAAGCCGAGCGACGCGCACGCCGCTGCCACCAGGAGAAAGCGCATGGCACCGATTTTACACGCCTTCGGTGCCGCCTGGCACACGATCGGCGAAGATCGCGTTGCCGCGCCCAGCCCAACCGTGTCCCTCCTGCAGCCCCACCGCGTCGCGCCGCGCCGCGCGTTCAGCGGACGACTTGGCGGACCTTGACCTTCACCTTGTCGCGCCCCTCGACGTAGCGATCGAGCGGCACGATCGTGCGACCGTAGCTGGTGAACGTGTCGGGGCCGGTGTCCGAGGTCTGCGACCGCAGCGTGTCGAGCGCGAAGCTCGGAAGGCGCGGGGCCACGTGGCCGTTGAACGCGACGCCCTGCTGGGGAAGCTTGTAGGAGACACAAATGCTCTTCGGCATCGCGGTCTGCCGCGTCTCGTTGGCGATGAGCTGGTCGAGCGACTCGGGCGCCGACGCCTCGGGCACGACCTCGTAGCCGGGGGCGATCTCCAGCTCCACGTCCTTGCCGGCGAGCTCGGTCGGGATGCGCACGTCGATCGTCTTCTGCACGGTCGGCCCGGTGTAGGACGAGAGGTGCAGCACGATGCGCGCGGTGCCGCCCGCGTCGACGACGCTGTCCTTGAGCTCGATGCCGCGCAGTCGCCAGAGGTCGCGCGTGAAGCTCACGGCGAGGGTGGACTCCACCTTCTCGACCCGCGCGTGCTCCCAGGGGTTGTTCAGCACGTCGCCGATCGCGCGGGCGACGCGCGAGTGGCCGAAGTCGCCGCTGTCGGGCATGCCGCCGATGGCGACGCCGAAGTCCTCGAGCTCGATCATGCCGTGGCCGCGGAACCAGACTTTGCTCTTGAGCGACCAGGTCACGTCGCGTTTCTCGTTGACCGTCGCCTCGACGACCGAGCCGAACGCGGCCGCCGCCAGCGAGGCCGACATGAAGCGCTCTTCGGCGACGTTCATGTTCCAGGTCTTCTTGGGCGCGCCGTCTACGCCAGTCACGTCCACGTGCACGGGGAACGTCGGCGCGGTGACCTTCTCGTCGACGGTGATCGAGCTCATTCGGTCCTGCACGAGCGCGCCGAGCGGCCGCGCGCTCTCGCCTATTTTGCTGGACGCTTGATCGCTCGCGTAGATCCAAAAAATGCGGCCGATCGTGGCGGGGAGCGACGTGTTGCCGGCGTCCATCATCGGGTGGCCGAAGGCCGAGACCTTGCCCCCTTCGGCGTAGGTCGCGGTGCCGAGGCCCATGAACGACACGTCGCCGCTCACGAGCTGCACGCCGAGCGCGCCGCCGTTCACGTAGTGCTCGGGCGCCCCGACGGTGCTCGTGTTGCCCCCGCCGACCTGCATCGGCTCCATGCCAAGCGGCTCGAAGATCTTCTTCACGTACGCGGTCGCCTTGTCCCCCATGCCGCCGAGCATGAGCGGCGTGGCGGCAGGAATGAGGTTGCGTGACGCGTCGCGCGCGCCGAGGCGGTCGGCGATCTGGCGGGCGTGCGTCTCGACGTCGTACGTACCCGGCGCGCCGTCCCACATCGTCGTGCCGCCGTCGGGGCCGCGGGCGGGCCGTTTGCCGCCGCCGCCGCCGCCAGGAGCTCCGGCGGGAGGGAGCGGCGCCTTGCCCTCGATAGGCCAGAAGCCCGGCGGGATCGGGCGATTCATCTCCGCGAGCATCGGCGCGATCGGCGTCACACCGGCCACCGGCTCGACGCCGAACGCCGCCCACATGTACGAATACGCGCCGGCGAGACGCCCATCGAGGAAGATGGGGCTGCCGCTCATGCCGCGGACGGCCCTCGTGATGTTGAGGCGCGGGTGAGGTGTCTTGATGAGGATAAGCTCCTGCGACGGCCGGAAGTTGTGGAGGACGCCGATGACCTCGACGTCGAACCTCTCGGGCTCGGTGCCCTTGAAGACGGTGAGGCCGTAGCCCTTCATGCCGTCCTTGATCTCGTCCACGCCGATCGTGCGCGGCTTCGCGTCGCCGCGAGCGAGGGGGATGGTCAGGCCGAGGGTGGTGAGGAGACCCACCGCAACGGCGCCCGAGAAAACGAATTCGCCACGCACACGACGAGCGTATCCCAAGCGGCGCGGGTGTGCCGCGTTGCTGGCAGCACCAGCGCGCCCCTGCACGATGTGGGAAGTGTGCGCCGATCTCGGTATGCGCGCCTGCGTTGACCTCCTGGCGGCGGGATGGGAGCCTTGTCGGCTGCATGGCCGCGGAAACGGAAACGGACGAGCTTCTGCCCGTCATCGTGGCGGAGCTCGACGACGAGGCGGCGCGCGAGATGCTCGAGGCCGTCGCCGCGGCCGAAGGTGAGATCTGCGTGCCGCTGACGAGCGCGCCCGTCGACGGCTCGCGCCACGTGCTCGAGGTCTACACCCCGGACTCGCCCGAGCCACTCCTCTTGGCCGCGCATCCGCTCGGGCCGCCCACCGAGAACGGGTTCCTGCTGCGCCTGGCCCCTTTCTCCGCTCCCTCGAGCCGTCGCGTGCGGGCCAGCTCGCCCGGAGGCGCGCCGCCGCCACTGCGCTCGCGCTTCCCCACCGCGAACAAGAAGCTCACCGCCGGTCACACGGCGTCGTTGTCGCCGGGAGCCGACACGCCGGCAACCCACGTCGGTCGCCTCCTCGCAGGCAAGCTTCGGCTCGACAGCCTGGTCGGTTCGGGTGGAATGGGCGTCGTCTACCGGGCCACCCACCTCGGCCTCAACATGGCCGTCGCGGTGAAGGTCCTGCACGACCGGCTCCAGCGCGATCTCGATTTTTGCCGCCGCTTTCACGCCGAGGCGCTCGCGGCGAGCCGCCTCGATCACCAGAACCTCACGCGCGTGCTCGACTTCGGGCAAGAGGAGGACGGCCTCGTCTACATCGCGATGGAGTTCCTCGCCGGCGAGGACCTGCGCTCGGTCATCGCGCGCGACGGGAACCTCTCTCCGCGTCGCGCGGCGCAGACGCTCATCCAGGTGACGCTCGGCCTGACGCAGATGCACACGCGAGGCATGGTCCACCGCGATCTGAAGCCCGACAACGTGGTGCTCGTTCGCGGCGAGGACGAGGACGGCAAGCCGATGGAGATCGTGAAGCTCTGCGACTTCGGCATCGCCGTGGCGAACGGCGCGTCCGGTGAGATCGTCGGTACGCCGGACTACATGTCCCCCGAGCAATGCCGGGGGGGCGAGCTCGACGCGCGCGCTGACGTCTACGCGTGCGGCGTGATGCTCTACGAGATGGTGAGCGGGCATGCGCCGTTCGAAGGGGACGACGTGATGCTCATCGTCGCGCAGCAGCTCACGGCGGAGCCAAAGCTGGACGGCGTGGATCCGCGCGTGGCCGCGGTCGTGCGCAAGGCCATGAACAAGGACCCCGCCGAGCGCTACCAGAGCGCACGCGATCTCCGCCACGCCCTGCGCGAGCTGCTCGTCGCGCCCGCCACCGCCGCTGCGCAGGCGCCGCAGCCGCCGCCCCTGCCGCCTGCGTCGAGGCGTGGCGCTGCGCAGCAGCCCGATTGGCTCGAAGGGCCGCAGAGCTCCGGGCAGTACGTCGCCGCGGGGCCTCCCTCCGGTCAGTTTGCGGCCGTGAGCGTCGCATCGCGCGCGGCGTCGAGCACGAGCAGCACGCTGCAGACCGATCCCTCGCGGTTCCTCTCGCAGCTCGTGGACACGACGGATCCCTCCAAGTTCGCCGTAGCGTGCGCGCAGCTCGAGGACGTGGTCCCCATCCTCGCAGTGCGCGGACATACCGCGATGCTCTGGCGTGTCCGAAGCACGCTTGGCCTCATCGCCGCCGAGGGCCCGCCGCTCCCCGGTACGCGCCCGGCGAGCGCGGCGCGTGTCCTGCAACTCCTGAAGGACGGCACGGTGCTCGGTCCCGCGGCGGAAGAGGTCCTGCGCGAGGCGACTCCGTCCCGTGAGGCGCGCGGTCTCTTGCTCGCCGACGGAGTCGCCGGGGCATACGCGCTGTACGGCGTCCGCGTGAGGGCCGCCGCTTCGCCGGAGGTTCGACTCCGCTTCGTAGAGGCCCTGAAGGAGATCGGGCAGGCGTCTTGGCCGCTCCTTCGCGCGGCGCTCGAGCGGCTTTCCAAGGAGTCCTCGGCGGCCGCCACGCAAGTCACCGAAGATCTCCTCGCAGCAGTTCCCTCCGCGGTCGACGACGCCGGCGGTCACGCCGTCTCGCTCCACCTTCGAAGCCCGAGCACGGAGGTGCGCCGCGCGGCGGTCGCCGCCCTCGCGCGCGCGTGGGGTGAGCGCGCGCGTCCCCTCTTCGTCGCGCTCCTGCAGGACGCGGACGAAGGCGTGCGCTTCGCGGTGCTCGCGACGCTCAAGGCTTCCGGCTCGCTCGATGTCGAGGTAGTGCGCCGCCTCGCCGCCCTGGTCGGCAGGGATCCGCGCGCGAGCGCCGCGCTCCGCACGCAGGCCGCGCTCGCCCTGGGTCGCGCCGCCGGCGCTGGCCGGGAGGCGGCCCTGGAGTTCTTGAACGCCTTCGTCACGAAGGCGCCGGCACAGAACCCGTCGCAAGAGGAGGTGCTCCTCGCCGCGGCACAGTCGCTCGTCGCGCTCGGTGGCGAGGACGCGCCCGGGCGGGTCAGCCTGCGCGCCGCCGGTGAACCTTCGACCTTGCGCAGGCGCCTCCTCGACATCACCCGCGCTCCGAAGATCTGAGTCAGCGGGCCCTGGGGCGTTCAGACGCGGTGCACGGGTGACTCATCCCGGTGGGCCGGGCGGGATCCGCATCGCGGCCAGACATGCTCGTAACTGTATGAAGTTACGAATTAGTTACGTTGGCCGGGTTTCTGCACACATGTGCACCAAAGTAGGCGCCATATGTCCGTTGCCGCCGTCCGCGAGAGGAACCCGATGCTCCGTCACTGCTTCCAGATCGCCCTCATCTCCGCTGCGCTCCTCCCCGCTGCCGCGGGAATCGGCGGCTGCTCGTCCGACGTCGGCCCGTCCGAGGACGGCGCCGACGCGCTCGCCGTCGAGCCGGGCCCCGCGGACGTGCCAGGCGCGGCGACCGAGGTCTGGAAGGTCACGAACAAGTGGACCGATCGCACCGCCGCCGGCAAGACGTACGAAGAGGACTTCGTCGACTGGGTCACGAGCCTCCGCCGCATCACGGCGACGCGCTACGGCGAGACGCTGGAGATCGTCACGCCCCCCGGCGCGCCTTACACGCGCTCGCTCCCCGCGCCGACGCTCGAGTGCGCCGACACGGCGCTCTTCCTTCGCGTCGCGTACTCGTCGCTCAACCACCTGCCGTTCTACGTGAAGTCGGGTGACCTCTACGCCGGACACTTCGGGATCGTGCACAGGGACGGCTCGCCGCACGCGCTCGGCGCGAGCTTCCGCACCGCGTACAAAGACTACGAGGGGCAGTACGCCGACGGCCAGCCGTGGCCCTCGGATGGGAAGTTGCGCGCGAAGCACGCCTCCTACGGCAGCGGCGACGAGACCTTCGTCGAGGTGACGCCCGGCGTGAAGGGCGGCGACGGCGCGTGGTTCGACGAGTTCTTCCTGAACAAGCGCGTCGGCCATTTCCTCCTCACGCTCGTCGATCTCTTCGGCAGCACGAACCTGGCGCAGGAGGGCAACCTCTTCCACATCAAGCCGGAGGCGACGCGCCCGGGCGACGCGCTCCTCCACCGCCACGGCAAGTACGCGCCGATCGGCCACACCCTCTTCGTTTACCAGGTGCGTCACCCGACGCAGGAGCGCGCCGAGATCGAGGTCGTCTCCGGCTCGATGCCCGCGCGCCAGGCGTCGTGGGCGCCGCACTACGACTCCCGCAACTATTTCATCTCCGACGAGGGCGGCGGCGACAAGATCGTCCCCGAGTGCCGCGCGGACTACTCGATCGACTGGAACGACCAGACGCGCTGCACCAAGGAGCTAGGCACGATCGCGAAGCCTGCGAGCGGCCAGTGCACCGCGCCGTACGAGAAGCACCCCTGGGACGACACCAAGTGCATCAAGTACGCGGTCGTCCCCGCCGAGCAGACCAACCTCCGCAACCTGGGCGGCGGCATCCGTCGCTTCCGGACGCCGGTCCTGACGGGCGGGCGCTGGAACAACATCGTGCCGGCGAGCGCGACCAGCGTGTACATCCCCGACACCGACGGGGAGACGATCGGCAAGCGCCCCAAGCAGTTCGAGCGGATCCTGTCGCTCGGCACGCCCGAGCAGCGCAAGGCGGCCGCGCTCGCCAACATCGGGAGCGATCGCGACTACATCAGGACCGCGCCGTCGACGTGCTCGAAGCGCACCGCGCGCGAGGACGCGTTCCAGGAGCTCTACGCCGCGTACTCCGACCTCGGCGAGTTCGACCACGCCAAGATCGACAAGGACAACCGCAAGCTCGAGGACTACGTCTTCGCCGAGCTCGACTACGACAGCAGCAAGACGTGCTGCTGGAACAGCACGAAGCCCGAGCACTTCGAGACGATCATGCAGTGGGCGCAAGCGGAGCTCACGAAGGCCTCTGCCAGCGGCACGTGCGTCGCGCCGCCGGTGTTCGATGCGTCGGGCGCGGGCGACGGCTACGATCGTATCCGCACCTTCGCGACGTCGAAGAACCTGCCGTTCCCCGCGGCGTGGACCGAGGACGAGCCGTGCCGCGCAAAGGCCGTGCAGCAGGACACCGTCACGCCCCGCGCGAAGGGCATCGACTACTGCGCCGCCAACGCGCCGGCGGCGCCGGTGCCGCCGGCTCCGACGCCGGTGACGCCCTGAGGGGCGCGCCCACCAAGCCCTTGTCGAGCCGGAACCCGCCACCTCACGCTGCTCGAGCATTGTGAGAGTGACGTGTCGAGGAGCGTGAGCGCGTCCCCTGACGCCTGTGTCACGAATGCCGTGGCGAAAAGGCGCCGGGGCGTGCGCGGGTCGGCGGAAACTCCAAGAATTCGCGAGATCGCGTGGTGGTTTGGTCGTTGCACTGCACGTCGCGTCGTCTCATCCAGAAGGAGTCCCCTCCAATGCGTCGAGCCACCTTTCTCCTCGCCGTCGCCCTCGCAGCCACCCCCATCCTGCTCGCCGCGACCGAGGCGCGCGCGGGCCTCGACGCGTGCGGCAACATCGACGTGCACGCCGACGCGAAGTGCACGGTCGTCGCGCAAGGCGGGTGCACCGCGCAGTGCACGCCCGTCAAGTTCGAAGCGGCGTGTGCCGGCAAGCTCGAGACGACGTGCAACGGGCAGTGCACGGCGACCGCCGACGTGGCGTGCTCGGGAGGTTGCACCGCGGACTGCAGCGCGAAGTGCCAGGCAAACCCCGGGACCTACGACTGCGCCGGGAGCTGCAACGCGTCGTGCGAGGCCGACTGCACGGGGAAGTGCTCGGCGAGCACCACCGACGGCGGCGCGCAGGCCGACTGCCAAGCCTCCTGCAAGGCGACGTGCGGCGGCCACTGTGACGTGAGCTGCAAGGGCACGCCGCCGAGCGCCACGTGCGACGCGAAGTGCAAAGCGAGCTGCGACGGATCGTGCTCGGGCAAGGCCAACATCGACTGCCAGGTGAGCTGCCAGTCGAAGGGCTACGTGCAGTGCAAGACCGATCTCCAAGGCGGGTGCACCGCGCAGTGCCAGAAGCCCGAGGGGGCGCTCTTCTGCGATGGCAACTACGTCGACACCGGCAACAACCTGCAAAACTGCATCGACGCGCTGAACGCGATCCTCAAGGTGAAGGTCGACGCGAGCGCGAGCTGTAGCGGCAACACGTGCCAGGCGCAGGCGAAGGCGTCGGCGACCTGCGCGGCCGCGCCGGGCGAACCGGCCCCCATCGGCGGCGGGATGCTCGCCGCGGGGCTCGGAATCGCCGCGATCACCGCCGCCCGACGCCGCGCCGCGAAGCGACGCGCGGCCTGACGACTGGACCTTGGTGGACCTCCGGCGCGTCAAGGCGCGTCGACGAGGACGATCGCGATACCGCCGAGCACGGCGACGCTCGACAGGAGCAGGCGCGCCGTCGCGGGCTCGTGAAGAAACGCGATGCCGCCGAGCGTTGCGAGCACCGGAACGCAGAGCTGCACAGTGGCGGCGGTGGTGGCCTTGAGACCCTTGAGCGCCGCGTACCACACGACGTAGCCGCACCCCGACGTGAGCGCGCCGCTCGCGACCGCCCACATGACACCGTCGCGGTCGAACGAGCACCACGGCGCCGTCGCGGCGCAGAGGGCGAGCGCCGGCAGGACCGCGCGTGCGAAGTTCCCAGCGGTGACGCGCGTGGGATCGCCGGCGCCGCGTCCGCGCACCGAGTACCCGCCCCACGCGACGCCGGCCGCGAGCATGAGGAGCGCGCTCTGCCATGGGGGCGCCGCGAGTCCGGGCAGGAGCAGCGCGACGAGGCCGAGCGCGGCGATCGTCAGGCCGGCCCCCTTCCGGAGCCCGATGCGCTCGCCGCGCGCCAGCCCCACGCCGATCATCGTGGCCTGCACGGCGCCGAACAGCAGCAGCGCGCCGGTCGCCGCAGTCAGACCCACGTACGCGAACGAGAACGCCGCCGCATACGCGAAGAGCGCCAGCGCCGACGTCCAGCTTCCGGCACCGGCCTTTGGAGACGCGGCCGCCCCGCGCACGAGCAGAGCGAGCACGATCGCGCCCGAGACGATGCGCACCGCCGTGAAGGACGCCGCATCGATCCCAGTATGCCGAAGCGCCTGCCGGCAAATCAGCGAGTTGCCCGCAAAGGCGAGCATCGCGACGACGGTGAGGAGAAGCGCCTTCTGACGAGCCATGGTCCGTTCGTCATAGGATAGGTCACCGCGGACGCGCGATCTCGACGAGCAGCGCGTCGACGGCGAGCGGTTTGGTCAGGAACGCGTCGAAACCTGCCGCGAGCCCGCGTTCGCGGTCGCGAGTCTGCGCGTAGCCCGTGACCGCGATGAGGACGCAGCCGTTGGCACAGCTCGAGGACGGGCTTTCCGAAGCACTCGTCGTGGCGCTGCCCCATCATCGGTCGCGTCGCGTCGTTGTAGAGGAGCACCAGCTCCGGCCCCCAGAAGAGTTGGAGGGCGTCGGGCGATCCCAGGAGGATGCTGACGGCGGTGCGGAGCGACTGGGGCCAGTCCACCGGGTCTCTCCCAGGCTCGACCACGACCAGTCGGTCGCGCGAATCCGCGCGCCGACCTCGCCTCCGCCCACGAGGAAGCCCAACGCCGAAGGGGCACTGGCGCTGGTCACTGGTGACGTCACTTGCTGAAGAGCTGCGACGTCCGTGCCACGCGAGCATCGAGCCTTGCGCTAGGGCGCGCGGCTCAAATTCGACAAAAAGCGCCACACTTTTCGCAGAATCGCCTCACCGTTTGGGTCCAGGCCGCGCGTGGGTCACGCGCCCGCGGTCTCGACCAGTCGCTCGAGGAGGACCTCGGCGGGATGGCGCGGCGAGAAGGCGCCGAAGCGGTGGGCCTGGCTGCGGCACGAGTACCCCGTCGCGAGCACGCGTGAGGGATCGTCGCGGGTCCAGCGCCCCCACGAGAGATCCCAGATCCCCTTCGACTCCTCGCGGTGAATTCTCTCGTGGCCGAAGGCCCCGCTCATTCCGCAGCAGCCCGTCGCGATCGCATCGAGGCGTAGGCCGAGGCGGCCGAAGACCTCGACCCACTGGTGCTGCGACGCCGGGGCGAGGGTCTTCTCGGTGCAATGGCCGAAGAGGCGGTACGGCTCCCGCGCTGGCGCAGCCGTCTCCTTCTTCGGGACGATCCGCGCGAGGAGCTCTTGGAGGAGCAGGACCTCGAAGCCGAGATCCCTCCCGAGCGCGTGCCGATACTCGTCGCGGTACGTCAGGCCGACGGCCGGCTCGATCGCCACCAGCGTCGCGCCCGAGGCGGCAAGCTTCTCGAGGGCCGCCGCGGTGCGCCTCGCTTGCTTCTCGAACCGGCGGAGGAAGCCTTTGACGTGGAGCCCCTTGCCGTTCGGCACGTAGGGCGCAATGAGGACATCGCATCCGAGGCGCTCGAGGAGCTCTCGCACCTTGAGCACGAGCTCCGGCTCGTAGAAGCTCGTGAACGCGTCTTGCACCAGGACGACGCGCGCCTTGTCGGGCGACGGTGGCGGTGACGCGGGTCCGAGCATCGGAATCCCCCGCCTCTCCAGCTCCTTCGTGAGGGCGCGAGGGGCGAGGAGCGGCGTGTCGACCAGGCCCGTGAGCCGGCCGAAGACCCGCTGGAAGATCCTCGAACCGAGGAAGAAGTTGAAGAGCCAGGGCGCGCGCGCCATCGCTTCGAGTGCGCCCTCGAGACCGGCCACGAGATGATCGCGCAGAGGCCGGAGGTAGCGCGAGTGGTAGCTCTCGAGGAACTCGCTACGAAACGCGGGGACGTCGACCTTCACCGGGCACTGCGTCGCGCACGCCTTGCATGCCAGGCACCCCTCCATGGCCCTGTGAACCTCGTGCGAGTAGTCGAAGGCGCCAAACGCCTTGCCGAGCGTGTGGACGATCCGGAGCGGCGCCATGAGCGCGCTCGGTCGCTGCGGGAGGCGGGCGCCCGCGTTCGAGAGCTGCCGAAGCCACTCGCGCATCACGCCCGCGCGCCCCTTCGGCGTATGGATCCGATCGCGCGTGATCTTGGAGGACGGGCACATCACGTGGTCGGGATCCCAGTGGAAGCACTGTCCGTTGCCGTTGCAGTCGATCGCGAGCGCGAACGTGTCCTGGGCGCGCCGCTCGATCTGGCGATCCTGTTGACCGCGCGTGGGCTGCTCGATCGTCGCCAAGCGCCGGCGTTTGCCGGTGGGCGTGGCGACCTTCCCGGGGTTCAGCCGATGGTCGGGATCGAAGAGCGTCTTGGTCGCCTCGATGTGCACGTACAGATCGCCGAAGTGGAGGGGGCTGTATTCGGAGCGAAAGCCCTTGCCGTGCTCGCCCCAGATGACGCCGCCGTACTTCGTGCACAGCGCCGCGACCTGATCGGAGATCCTCCGCACCCGCGCCTCGTCCTCTGGATCGCGCAGATCGAGCGCGGGCCTCACGTGCAGGCATCCGACGTCGACGTGGCCGAACATCCCATACACGAGGCCCTCCGCGTCGAGGAGGGCGCGGAACTCGGCCACGTACTTGGAGAGCTTCTCGGGAGGGACGACGGTGTCCTCGACGAACGGGACCGGTTTGCGGCGGCCCTTCGTGTTCCCCAGGAGCCCCACGCCCTTGGCCCGAAGCTGCCAGAGCGCGTTGCGATCCGCGTCGTTCGCGGCGACGGAGACGGCGAGGGGCCAGCCCGGTTCGCCACGGTGCGCGTCGCACGCCGCGACGAGCGACGCCATCTTCGCCTCCACGTCGGCCGCGACCATGCCCTCGAACTCGACGAGGTTGATCGCCGCGGTCTTCGGCGCGGGCGCCGGCCGCGTCGGGAGATAGGCGGCGACGCTGGGGAAGATGATGTCCTCGCGCGCGAGATCCATGACGCGCTCGTCGACGGTCTCGATCGACGAGGGGTTCTGGGCGAGGACGATCTCCGCCGAGGCGAGCGCCGCGTCGAAGCTCCCGAACTCGAGGACGGCGAGACGTCGCGCCGTGGGGATGGGCACCACGCCGAGCCACGCCTTCGTCACGATGCCCAGCGTGCCCTCGGCGCCGGTGACGAGCCACTTGAGATCGAGCGTGCCCTCTTCCGGGTCCCACACGCGCTCCAGATTGTAGCCCGTCAAGAAGCGCGTGAGCCTCGGCAGCTTCGCGACGAAATCCGGTCGCACCCTCTCGGCCAGCGCGAGGACGGCACGCGGCAAGCGCTCGGCGAGCGGCGCATCCGTGTCCCACGCCGGGAGCGCCAGCACTTCGTCGCGACGCATCGGACGCGTCACGAGGACCGAGCCGTCGATCAAGACGACCTCGAGGGCGGCCACGTGCTGGGAGGTCTTCCCGTAGACGCGCGACCCCTGGCCGCTCGCGTCCGTCGAGATCATCCCGCCGAGCGTGGCGCGCGAGCTCGGCGAGAGGTTGGGCGCGAAGAACACCCCGTCCGGCGCGAGGTGGGCGTTCAGCTGATCGAGGACGACGCCGGGCTCGACCTCGATGCCATCCCCGTCGCGGGCCAGGATGCGCGTCATGTGCCGCCCGACGTCGACGATGAGCCCGGCCGTGAGCGACTGCCCGTTGGTGCCGGTCCCTCCGCCGCGCGCGGTCAAGGTGAGGCCGCGAAACGGCGCGGTCGCGGCGATGCGCATCAGCGTGACGACGTCGCCCTTCGTCTTCGGGTAGAGGATCGCCTGCGGGAGGATCTGGTAGATGGAGTTGTCCGTCGCCCCCACCACGCGAGTCGCAAGATCGTCGGCGAGATCGCCCGAGAAGCCCGCGCGCCTGACTTCGGCAAGGAACGCACGCGTCTGCGCCGTCGCAGGCTGGAGCTCGGTAAGGCGCGGGATCACGCCTCGCGTCTCTACCAGATCCGCCGCCCGGGGGCTCGGTTCAGGAGGTCGCGCGAAATCGACGAGGCTCGGTCGGGCGCACATCCCGGTCGAACCAGTGTGGTCGCCGAGAGCACCCCCGCTCGCGAACGAATCGTTCGCAGAGCGGCGAACCCTTCGCTCGTCCGCGAACGATTCGTTCGCGAGAACGCCACCCAACCCAGCGACCCCACGTGCGCGGCGCCGCGGACCACGCGTTGCACTGCACTTCGGCATGAACCGAACGCGAGGCTGCGGTCTTCTTGGTCTGGCTATGGCAGTCGCGGGCGCCGCGGCGTGCGGGTCGCAGCCAGACGGAACCGGCGGTCCCTCTGGATCCCCCGGAAGCTCCGTCGCCCCCGACGCGGCGGCGCCGGCGGATCCTGGCCCGGGCGCGCCGAGCGCGGGGCCGGTCTGCACGGGTGAAGCGACGGCCCTCCTGGACAAGGGGGCCAAGCAGCTCACCAACCTCTGCGCGCGCGGCTACGGCGATCCGATCTCGCGGGCCTTCTGCGCGACCCCTCCCACCCTCACGAGCCTCGCGGACGTGCAGAAGCTCGTCGGCCTCGCGTTCAAGCCCGGGCCCTATACGAACGGCGGCACGAGCGGCAAGAACGGCAACCCCGGCTTCATCCTCACCGCGCAGTCGACCTCGATCACGACGCGCAAGGTCTCGCAGATCAACCCGCGCACGATCTTCTTCACGCCGCCGCTCGGCCGCGGCAGGCTGAGCGGTCCGCCGCAGCCGAACCCGTCGTACGTGGCGATGGGATTCACACGCGGCGACATGGCGATCGAGCTCCTCGCGAAGGATCCAACGATGAACGGCGGCAAGGGGGACATTCGCTTCTTCCTCTTGAAGTACGAGCAGGCGTGCAGCTCCGCGCCCGGCGGCTGTACGCCCGGCGATTTGTACACGCCCGCGGTCGAGTCGAACTTCACCGGCTGGTCGCTCTACGACGACGAGGATCTCAAGAATACGACGCTGGACTGTCGGCAATGCCATCAGCCCGGTGGTCCGGGAACGCCGCGCATGCTCCGCATGCAAGAGCTCCAACGCCCGTGGCAGCACTGGATGTACAACGACGCGACCGGCGTCGCCGCGCTGCGCACCGACTTCCACGCGGCGCACCCGGCGAACGAATCGTACGGCGGCATCCCCGCCGGCGTGGCCGACTTCGGCGACGTGCAGCAGCTCGAGGCGTTCGTGGAGAACAACGGCTTCCTCGTGCAGCCCAACGAATTTCCAGGAAAGGCGATCCTCGCCGAGCTCGGCGCGACCGGTACGAGCGCGACGTGGCAGTCGGCCTACAAAGCGTCGGAGGTCGCGCAGTTCATCCCGGTGCCGTACTTCGATTCGATGGCGACCGATCCGGTGAAGGTGCAAGCGCTCGTCGGACAGTACAGCGCCGTCGCCGCGGGCAGGCTGCCCGCGAGCCAGCTCGGCGACATGAGCGACGTATTCAGCGACGTCGCGCAGCGCGCCATGACGCACAAGCCGGCGGCCGGGCTCACCGGCCGTCAGATCCTCGTGCAGGTTTGCCAGCAGTGCCACAACTCCCACCTCGACCAGATGATCTCGCGCGCGACGATGAACGTGGAGCGCTTGGACACGCTGTCGCGAGCGGAGAAGGACGAAGCCATCCGGCGCATCAACCTCCCGAAAGACGACTGCAGCCACATGCCGCCGCAGCGCTTCCGCGAGCTGGACGCCGCGGAGATCGCGGCGGTTCAGGCGGAGCTGGCGAAGTAGTGGCGACTGGATCCCGCCCGTGGTTGCCCTACGATCCAGTGGTTTCAATAAGTTACAGCAGGAGTGTCGTAAATTACAATGTAAACATGAGGTCGGGAGCGCGCACGGCGACGGCATGTAGGTTGCTGTAGGTCTCCTTACCCATGAGAAATCCCCTCGCCGGAGTAGGCCGTTACCTCGTCGCCACCGCACTCGTCGCCTGCAGCGCCAGCGGCGAGTCGGGCTTGGGGCCCGCCGAGACCGTACCCGCGGCGGTCAAGGGCGAGCCCGATCAGAGCGAGCTGCGGAAATTCATCCTCGCGGCGAGCGCGCCGCCCACGCCGGCGCAGCAAGATCCCACGCAGACCGGCGAGGACAAGCAGATCAAGACGGAGAACGGCGTCGCCGAGGAGTGCGTCTACAAGAGGTACACCGGCACGGCGCTCTACGAGACGCTCGTCTCGTTCGATCCCAACGCCGATTCGATCTGGCCCGGCGCCCTCGTGCAGACCAAGACGCTCCCCGAGGGGCTCGCCGCGCCCATCGCGCTCGCGCGGCGCCCGGGCACGATCACCGTGGGCGACGCCATCATCGGAGGCCAGGCGCAAACCTACAGCAAGACGATCCCCGAGCCGACGTTTGCCGCCAGTCGCGACGCCATCGGCTCGGTCTTCAGCGGAGCCGACGTGAAGCTCGCGGCGAAGACCAACTACCTCGCCGAGACCGCGTACTCGATGAACGAGGCGGTCCTCAAGATCGGGGTCGCGGCGAGCTGGATGTCCGGCAGCGTCAAGGCAAACTTCGCCGGGAGCTGGCTCAACAAGAAGACGACGATGGTCGTTCGCTTCGTGCAGGCCTACTACACCGTCTCGTTCGCGGCTCCGCCGTCGCCCGAGAAGATCTTCGGACCGAACGTGACCGTCAACGACGCGCGCCCGTACATGGGGCCAGGCAACGCGCCCGCCTTCGTCTCCAGCGTCACCTACGGTCGAATGTTGATCATGAAGATCGAGAGCGACGACAGCGAGTCCGACGTCCGCGCGGCGCTCGACGTCGCCTTCTCCAAGGTCAGAGTGGACCTCGACGCGAGGCAGAAGAAGGTCCTGCAGAACAGCTCGATCTCGGTGTTCATCCTCGGTGGCTCGCCCGACGACGCCGCGCATCTTCAAACCGCGGACGCCGCGAGCCGCCCTGCCGCTCTGAGCGCGTACATCGACAACGGCGCAAACTACGACCCACGTTCGCCGGGAGTCGCGATCTCGTACACGATCCGGCGGCTGGCCGACAATGAGACCATCAAGGTGGCGTCCACGATCGACTACCAGATTCCGGTGTGCACGCCGGCGGCCGTGAAGGTCCTACTCACGGCCGACAATCTCTATTTTGGCCAAGACGGCAAGGCCGGTGGATCGACGAGCGGGTCCTACGACGTCTGGGTGGAGACGAGCCAGAGCGCCGGCGGCGCGCTGCCTCCGACGCCCGGCAAGGACGCCGGCACCGATCGCCAGGACATGGCTGCGGGAACCGCCCACGTCGACGACGGGACGACGGTGCCCCTTCAGATCCAGCGGTACGTCACGGTGAACCAGCAGCAGGATGCTCACATCACGATCGGCGCGCACGTCCGGACCGACGCGAAGGGCAAGCAGTGCGACATGTCGAGGACCCATGTCTACCGGTTCAACCCCCAGACGAACGCCGGCGAATGGACCAACGCCGGCGTCAACAAGCTGAACTGCGTCGACGGGGACACGGCCTTCATCGGAAACAACGCTCTCAGCGCGGACCTGAACTACACGTTCACGCCCTGAGTCCACGCCGCGACGTAGAGCCTGACGGCAGCGCCCGCGAGCGAGTATCACGCCGGGCATGAAGCCGTTCGCGCGCGTCCTCGTCGCCCTCGTCCCGCTCATCCTCTCGACGCACGCCGGCGCGGATCTGCCGGGCGGGCGGCCGCGTCCGAACGCGCCGCCGCCGCCCCAGCTCCAAGGCCCGCAGGTGCAGCCGGGGCCGAATCAGGGGCCGACGGTGCAGCCAGGGCCGAATCAGGGGCCGCCGGTGCAGCCAGGGCCGAATCAGGGGCCGCCGCAGGTGCAGCCCGGGCCGAGCCAGGGGCCGATGCGCGCACGATGGTCATCACCGGCGACGAGCTCCCCGCGGGCGTCACCCTGGAGGGTGGCAGCAAGACCGTCGCGCTCGCCGGCAACGAGTCCAAATGGGTCGACCTCCGCTTCCTCCTGAGCAGGACCGCAACGCCTCCGCTCACCGGCTGGGAATACGGCTTCGGCCAGCCCATCACGCTCAAGGCAGAAGGCAGCGGGAAGACCGCCTACACGTACCTGGGCATCAACATCGTCGAGCCCCAGGTGCACTGGTCGTGGTCGGGCAAGCCGATCGGCGTGTACTGCATCCTGGGCTACACGATCTTCGCGGACGGCAACTTCAAGTTCTCGCGCGCGGTGGTCAACGACAACGTCCTGGGCGCCAAATTCTGGTTCAAGTTCTATCTCGACGGCATCGAGTACGGAAACATGTCCGGGAGCGTCGGCTCGGCGCTCGGCGACGACCACGACATTTACTCGTACGGATTCGTGAGAGACACGTTCCGGGACGAGTACGTGCGCTGGATGAGGGCCGCGCCGTACTTCCGATACCACGTCGAAACGTGAGCTGGTCTTCGCGTGGCTCGTTCCGGAAGGGTAAGACGCGTCGCGCGCGTCATCGCCAGGCGGTCACTGCGCGACGCCGCTGAGGTGGCTTTGGACACCGGCCTTGGTCGTTCGGCAGGAGCAGCCATGGCGCGCGGGGCCGTAAAGGGGAAAGCCCTCGCTCCTCGACCGGGGTACAGTGCCGCGATGCGCCGCGCCGCGTGGGCTCTCTGGTTACTCGCCGCTTGTTCCAAACACTCTGACCCGACCGGGACCGCGCCCACGCCCACGACCGCGACCGCGACCGCGCCCGCGACCGCGCCCACGCCCACGACCGCGACCGCGACCGCGCCCACGACCGCGACCGCGACCGCGACCGCGAGCGCTGCGCCGCCTCCGAAGACCTACACACGCGTCCTCCACACCGGCGACTCCATGGTCGGCGGCGGGCTCGCGCGGGCGTTGCGGCCGAAGTTCGAGGGCGACGGGGCGAAGTACTTTCGCGACGTGTGGGAGAGCGGATCGCTGCGGGACTTCTCGCGCTCCGACCGCATCCCGAAGCTGATCAAGGACCACAGACCGGATCTCGTCCTGCTCTCGCTCGGCGCCAATGACGTCTACGAGACGAAGCCCGAGGTGATGGCGCCGTTCGTCGCCAAGATCGCGAAGATGACCGAGGGCGTCGACTGCATCTGGATCGGTCCTCCCATCTGGAAGGACGAGTACAAGCGCCTCGTCCCCGTGCTCCGCGACAACGCGGGGCCGTGCAAATTCTTCGATTCGAGCGACATCGAGATGCACCGCAAGCCCGATGGCATTCACCCCGACGAGAAGGGGGGCGAAAGCTACGCCGACGCCCTCTGGGCCTTTCTGCACCCCCCGGCGAAGTAGGTTACGCTTCGGCGATGTCCGTGGGCGCCTACGCGTTCGGGATCGCCCGGACCATCGACCCGGTGCGAAGCAGAGCGCGGCTCGCCGAGCTCTGCGAGCTCGTGATCCGCGACCTCGGGGGCGTGATGTTGCCGCACCACGCGGACACGTACAGGCGGCTCGCCGACGACTTCCAGGGCGGGCGCGTCGCGATGGCGTGGATGCCGCCGCTCCTCTGCATCGAGCTCGAGAAGCGGAGCGAGTGCGCCGAGATCGTGCTCCCGGTGCGCGGCGGGGCCGTCACCTACTACTCGGCCCTCGTCGCGCGCCGCGGCGCGGGGCCGGCGTCGCTTTCCGACGTGAAACACGCGAAGGTGGCGTGGGTCGATCCGGAGAGCTCGTCGGGCTACCTGGTGCCGCGCCTGCACCTGCAGGCCCAGGGTCGCACGCTGGGGGCGATGTTCGACGGCGAGCTCATGACCGGCAGCCACGCCGCCGTGCTCGACGCCGTCCAGTCGGGGCGCGCGGACGTCGGCGCGACGTACTGTGCGTCGAAGACGCCGAAATGGACGACCACGTCGGGGGCCGAGAGGCCGCTCGACGCGCTGACGATCACCGGCGCCATCCCCAACGACGCGCTCGTCCTCTCGCCGCGTCTCGCGCCGGAGGTGCGTGCCAAGCTCACGCGCTGGCTCCTCGTCGACATGCCAGAGCGCGCGCGGCAGCTCACGCTCGATCTGATGGGCGCGTCGCAGTTCCGCCTGGCGCAGGCGGGCCACTTCGCACCGCTGCGCCGCATCCTGACGGCGGCCAGCTACCCGAACTGACCCCGTTTTCTGCTAAGTACCAGACACATGCACGCCGCCTGGTGGATGCTGGGGGCCCTCGCCGTGCTGGCGATCGCCTACCGCTACTACTCCGCGTTCCTCGCGGCGCGCGTGCTTTGCCTCGACGACACGCGCATTACTGCCGCGCATGTGCACGAGGACGGCCACGATTTTCACCCGACCAACCGCTGGGTGCTCTTCGGCCACCACTTCGCTGCCATCACCGGCGCCGGCCCCCTCATCGGGCCCGTCCTGGCGGCGCAGTTCGGGTTCTATCCGGGGTTCTTGTGGATCCTCTTCGGCGTCGTCCTCGGCGGCGCCGTCCACGACTTCGTGATCCTCGTCGCGAGCACGCGGCGCGGTGGGCGGAGCCTGGCGGAGATCGCGAAGGACGAGCTCGGCCCGACGCTGGGCCTCGTCACGGCGGTGGCCATCCTTTTCATCGTCGTCATCGCGCTCGCCGGCCTCGGCAACGTCGTGGTCGGCGCGCTGATGGAGAGCGCATGGGGCGTCTTCACCGTCGGCGCGTCGATCCCGATCGCGCTGGCGATGGGCCTCTACATCTACAAGCTCCGCGGCGGCACCGTCCGTGCGATCAAGGAGGCGTCGGCGGGCGGGGTCGTCCTCCTCCTCCTCGCGCTCGTGCTCGGCAAGACCGTCGGTGACTCGTCGTACGCCGAGCACCTCAAGCTCTCGAAGACCGCGCTCACGCTCGCGATGGCCGCGTACGGCTTCACGGCGAGCGTGCTGCCGGTGTGGCTGCTGCTCTGCCCGCGCGACTACCTCTCGAGCTACCTGAAGATTGGCACCATCGGCGCCCTCGTCGTCGGCGTCGTCGTGGTGAACCCCGAGATCCAGATGCCGGGCGTGACGCAGTACATCCACGGCGGCGGGCCCATCCTCAAGGGGCCGCTCTTTCCCTTCGTCTTCATCACGATCGCGTGCGGCGCGATTAGCGGATTTCACGCGCTCGTCGCCAGCGGCACGACGCCGAAGATGATCGACAAGGAGACCGACTGCCGCGCCATCGGTTACGGGGCGATGCTCATGGAGGGGCTCGTCGGCATCACGGCGCTCATCGCGGCCTGCGTGCTCCCGCCCGAGGACTACGTGACGATCAACACCGACCCCAAGGTGGCCATCGTCGCCACGGACGCCACGCACGGCGAGGGGCTCGCGCGCTCCCGCGACGAGCTCGGGCGGGCAGCGGTGGTGTTCGATGCCCACGACCGGAAGCTCCTGCGCCTGGACGAACGTTCGCTCGACGATCTCGCGGCGTCGAAGATCCCTGCGTCCACGGCGCTCGCGCTGTCCAACGGCGCGCTCGCGGCGCTCGGCTACCACGCCGATCCCGCCGAGGCGCGCGCGACGATGCTCGAGGACGCCGACTTCGCGCGCCTCGGTCTGCACGTCAAGGAGCTCCCCGCGCTCTCGCGCGCGAGCGGCGAGGTGGTGGCGGCGCGAACCGGCGGCGGCGTGTCGCTGGCGATCGGCATGGCGCGCGTCTTCAGCGGGCTGCCCGGCATGAAGACGCTGCTCGCGTACTGGTACCACTTCGCGATCATGTTCGAGGCGCTGTTCATCCTGACGACGATCGACACCGGCACACGCATCGGCCGCTTCTTGATGCAGGAGATGATCGCGCGCGTGTCCCCGGCGCTCGGCCGGCCGCAGAGCCGCGTGGGGTCGGTCCTGGCGACGCTCCTCATCGTCGGCGGGTGGAGCTACTTCATCCTCACCGGCAACATCACGACGATCTGGCCGATGTTCGGCATCGCCAACCAGCTCCTCGCGTGCACGGCGCTCTGCGTCGCGACGACGATCCTCCTGCGCGAGGCGAAGAAGAAGATCTACGCGCTCGCGACGATGCTCCCGCTGGCGTTCGTCGGCACCACCACGGTCACCGCCGCGGTAGAGAGCGTGTACCTGATCTACTGGCCGATGACGGCGCAGGCCGCGACCCGCACGACCGGCCTCGTGAACGTGACCGTCACGGTGCTCCTGCTCGTGTGCGTGCTGCTCATCGTCGTGGGCAGCGTCGCGCGTTGGCTAGGGCTCGCGCGTCGCGCGCCGGATGCGCCGGTTGCGTCGACTTGATGGGTACGCTTCTCTCCTACGTGCTCCTCGCGGCCTTGCTCGCGCACGCCGGAGCGCACGTCGCGCTGCTCGTGACCTTGGCGCGTCGCAAACCACGGTACCGGGCCGTCGTCGCGCTCGTCCTGCCGCCGCTCGCGCCTTACTACGGGTGGATGGCGGGGGCGGGGAGGCTGTCGCTCCTCTGGCTCGCGGGCCTCGGGGTCTACGCGGCCGGGGTAGCTTTGGCGAACCTTTGACGCCGGAGGGGGGGGCCGCTCTCGCTGCTCCTGCGCGGCCGAACGGAAAATGGAGAAGCGGCCGAAGACGCCTGAGCGTCCCCGCCGCTGTTGCGATTCGATCGGCGACCCAGGCAGAAGCCGCGAAGATCCCGAGAAACGAAGCCGACGTTACTTGGCGTCGGGCTTCTTCGCGTCGGCCGCCTTGAGGTCGTAGCCCTCCGGATGGACCGCGAACTTCGGCGTGCCGAGGCGGCGGAGCGTGCGCTTGTTGCGCTTACCGGCCATCGTGGCCTTGCGCTTGCGGATGCGGTCGAACTGCTGCGTCGACGAAACCATTGGAAACCTCTGCGCTTTTTGCGCTTCGGGCGGGACGCCCAAGAAGTCGCGGGACGCGCAAGATGGCCGGAGAGAGCCCCTCTGTCAAGCGGCGTCCAATGTGGGGAAAGGGAGATGAGCCCTGTGGGGCTTCTGGGCTAGTCTGCGCGCCGCCATGAGCCCTGCCGCGCCCGTGATGCCGCCGCGTCCGAAGCCCATACTTCGCGGCGTCTCGCACCAGATCGCCTTCTTCGTCGCGCTTGCGGCGACGGCGCTGCTGGTTCGCACCACGACCTCCCCGCGCGCAGCCGCGGCCGCCGCGATCTACGGCGCCTCCCTGTCGACGCTCCTGGGAATCAGCGCCCTCTACCATCGCAAGACCTGGGCGCCGGGGCCGCGGATGGTCATGCGGCGGGTCGACCACTCCGCGATCTTCATCCTCATCGCGGGCACCTACACGCCGCTTTTCTGGCTGCTCGATCCCGACGCCGCCCACCGGCCGCTCTGGATCATCTGGGTGGGCGCCGCCCTCGGTGTGGGCAAATCGCTGCTCTGGCCCCGCGCCCCCAAGTGGCTTACCGCAGCGCTTTACGTGGTGCTCGGTTGGGCGGTCCTCGGCGACGTGTTTCGGCTGCGCCACGCGATGGGGCCGCCCGCGCTTTGGCTGATGGTCTTAGGCGGCGTCGTGTACTCGCTGGGCGCCGTCGTTTACGCGCGGCGTCGGCCCGATCCGGCGCCACTCGTCTTCGGGTACCACGAGATCTTCCACGCCCTGGTCCTCGTCGCCAGCGCGTGCCACTTCGCGCACGTCGTGCTCGTCCTGCGCGCCGCTGAGTAGCCACGGGGAGCCGCGTCGACCGCCGCCGTGCACGTGCCGCGCGTAAACATCGGAGGGGCGCGCTACGATCAGAGGCATGCGCGGGCGTCCGCTTCGCCAGCTCCTCTTCCGTCTCCATGCGCTCCTCGGGGTCGCCGCCTGCGCGTGCCAGACGCCGCATGGGTCTCCCGCCGACCCCGCCGACGGGGGCGGGTGCAGCGGCTCGCTCGACGCCGCCGACTTCGCGTGCGTCTTGCGCGTCGACGGCGCGGTGACTGATCTCGCAGGCGCGCCGGTGCCGCACGCGGCAGTGTCGATGTGCTCGCGCCAGTGCTACGGCGCAGCGGCGGGCGCAGACGGGCGCTTCTCCATCGCGGTCGGCGCCTTCCTGCGGTCGAGCGACTACGCCCTGCACGTGAGCGGGCGTCCGGACTTCGCCGACGTCTACGCGAAGGTTCCAGTGCCCGCGAACGGGGCGATCACCCTCGCGTCGCCGGTGCGCGTTCCACGGCTTCCCGCCTCGGGTCCGCCGCTGCCCGCCGCGGCGGGACCGGCCCTGCAACTCGCGAGCGGCGACGTGGCGCTCGATATCCCTGCCGGCGTGACCTTCACCGTCGACGTCGCCGACGTCGCCATCGGCCCGCTCGGCCGTCAGCTACGGAGCGTCCGCGTCCCGCTCGACGCGATGCCGGACTTCGCGCGCAGCGTCCCCGACGTGGCAGCGCTCTACGCGCTCGCACCTCCCGGCGCCGCGTCGTCGGCGCCGCTCGCCGTGCACCTGACGAACGCCGCGGGATTGCCCGCGTCCTCGATCGTCGAGCTCTATGTCCTCGACGACGACTACCGTCCGCTGCCGCCCACCGCAGGTAGTGCGAAGCATGCTGCAAGGGCGCACGTCTCCGCAGATGGCCGCACCATCGACACCGATCTCGGCGAGGGAATCACGAGCCTCACCTGGCTCGTGGTGCGGAAGTCGCCATGAATCGTAGCGATCGGGACGAAACGAATGCTAGCGTTAGAGCTTCGCAGGAGGTCCGCATGTTCGCTTTCCGCAAAGTTTTCTTGTGCTCGATCGTCGCGTCCATTGCCCTCGTTGCCGCCTGCAACGGAGACGACACAGTTGCACCCGCTGGCAAGACCAGCTCGTCGTCTTCCGGAAGCAGCGGCACCAGCGGCTCCAGCGGAGGCTCGACCTCCGGGACGCCGAGCACGCCGCCTCCGGACGCCGGCGGCACCAGCAGCGGCGGGAGCAGCAGCGGAGCGAGCAGCGGCGGCATCGACGCCGGGAAGGACGCCGGCAAGAGGGATGGCGGTGACGGCGGTGGCACCGAAGGCGGAGCCGACACCGGCACCGATACCGGCACAGACGCCTCCGCCGACGCGGACGATTCGGGCTGATCGTTCCGCCGCAAACGCCTGACAGAGCAAAACCCGTCCCCAACGCGCGTGCGTTGGTGGACGGGTTTCTGCTGTTACGAGCTCAGCGTCCCTGTCCGGTGTCCGGCCCCGCCGGTGCGCGGTTCAGTTCGTGGGGCGGACGGTGACGTTTGCCGAGTAGGTCGGCATCGCGAAGCTGGGCACTTTGGCCTTGCCGAGCGCGGCCTTGATGCAGGCTTCTGCCGGCTTGCCGGCCGCGTTGCCGGTCACGACGACGCTCTGAACGCTGCCGTTCGACCCGAAGGTGATCGACGCGCGGGAGACGGGCTCGTCCGGCTTGAGGCACGCGCGTGCGGAGGGGAGGGCCGCGCCGATCGCGCCGGTGACCGCGCCCTGCGACGGCTTCTGCGGCACGCTGCCCGCGGCGATCGCCGGATCGTTCGGTGCCGGCGCGAGGGCCGTGTCCTGTGAGGCGGGCGTCGGGGCCGGAGGCACCGGCACGGCAGCCGACTGCTTCATCGCGTCGGCGAGCGCACCCGTCGGGCCGGGAGCCGGCGGCAGATCCTTGGCGACGAGCTTCGGATCGATCTTGTCGGTCGGCTCGGCCTTCGCCATGCGCGGACCGCTCGGCTTTCGCGGCGCAGCGTTTGGATTCGCGTTCGGAGCGCCGGCCGCAGCCGCCACCTTGCTGCCGCCACCGACGGTGCCCTTGGGCGCGTCGTCCGTCTTGCCGTCGTCCGGCGTCGCCGCAGCGAGTGCGGCGGTCGTCGCCGCGGGGGTCGGATCGGCCGCCGTCGGTACGGCAGCCTGCGCCGCCGGATCGGCTGCGGTCGGAACGACGACCGCGACGGCCTGCGCCTGCTGCGCCGCCTTCTTCGCCTGCTGCGTCCTGACCACGAAGAACGCGCCCGCTGCGAGCGCGGCGATGGTCGCGAGACCGCCGACGAGCATCAGCGCGCCGCTCGCCTTCTTCTCGTTCTTCTTCTCGTTGCCGCGGACGATCCCAGCCGAGGCAGGCTGCGAGGCGAGGACCGCCGACGCGACCGCGCCCGACATCGCGGGCGCGCTCATCGGCGCCTGGGAGTTGCGGTGCGAGAGCGGCGGCTGCGAGTTGCGGGCGTCGTCGTCGTCGAACAGCGGCTGCGACGCGAGCGGGGTCGACTGCGCGCGGCTGGAGGCCATCGGATCGGAGGCGGCGGCCGCCTTCAGGTCGACGACACCGGAGTCATGCGCTTTCGCCTCTGCGGCGCGGAGCACTCCGCTTGGCGGCGAGCTCACCGGCTGCGAGCGAACAGAGGGCGGCGGCGGCGTGTTCGCCATCCGAGCCAGATCCTGAAAGCTCCGCCTCTCGCGCGTCGTCGTCGTGCTGTTCGCCATATGACCCTCCGACTGGGGACCGCCTCGACTCGAGGAAGCCGCGCCCATCGATGCGGCCGTCTTATGACCTTCTTCGGGCGTCGATGGAAGGGGAGCGTCCAAGAATTTTTCGCCGTCTGTGTGGGCTTTTGTCGCATTATTCGCGACGTTTGCGTCGATCACGGCGGCGCGCGCCTCCCATTCCTCCGAGGAAATGGCGGGCTCCGGCCACTCACCGAGAACCTGGAGCAGCGCACGGTCCCTCGCGTCTTTCCGCGTCTCACTCACGTCACAGGCTCCCTTCATCGAGGTCGAAGCCGCGTTCCGACAGAAACTCCCTGAGCTTGCGCCGCGCTTCGTGGACGCGCCACGCGATCGTCCCCTCCGGCGCGCCGAGGACTTGCGCGGCGTCCTCGTGGGACCGGCCGTCGATGCACACCAGGATCAGCGTCGTCCGGAGGGTCTCGCTGAGGCGGTCGATGCCCTCGCAAAGGGCGAAGTAGACCTCCTTTCGAGAGGCCTGCCCGCGGGGATCGCTCGTCGGCCCGCTGCCCTTCTCGCTGAGGACGGCGTCGAGGCGCGGATCGTCGGCGTCGGCGCCGGTGCGGGCGGTCTTTCGCGCCCGGATGGTGTTGAGCGAGAGGTTGACCGTGATGCGGTAAAACCAGGTGTACGGCTCGCTCCGCCCGTCGAAGCGTGCGAGCGCCTGGTAGGCGCGGATGAACGTCTCCTGCGTGACGTCCTCGGCTTCGGCGCGGTCACGAAGCATGTGGACCGCGAGCCTGTGGATACGCGGCTGGTGGCGGCGAACGAGCTGGCCGAAGGCCACGTTGTCCCCGCGCTTGGCGCGATCGACCAGATCGCGATCGGTCAGCTTAGCCATCGGCCTTCCGGCAGTGTTCGCGCCCATGGAGAGAGCGCCCCCACCGCCACCTTGGTGTATCCGAGGCGGAACCGAGGTGATCTCGAGACCGGCCGGAAGCAGCTCAGGGCAGGACGATAGCGTAAGCACGCCTCTTTTAACAATTTAGGGACGACTAGCCTTGGATCCGATGTGGCTGGACGGGGCGGTTTCCTCCCGCACGGGCAACCGCTCGTAATGAATCGTAAAGTGCTGACCGTTGTGCGAAAAAGGGGAACATCCTCCTACGCCAGACCGTTCGCGACGGGTCATAATCGCCCGGCATCGAAATTAACGCCCGACGCCCCACGACTAGCGCGCGCCCCCCTTTCTGGAGATCTGAATGGCCGACACGACTGCGGTGACCGAAGAGCTTCGTCGTGCCCTGGCTGCCGAAGAAGGAGGGCGTCGCTGGCTTCGGCGTGGGGCCATCGCGGGCGGGATCGCGCTCGTGGTCGGCGCCGGCCTCCTCTGGAGGGCGAAGCACCAGCCGCCCCCGCCGGCGAAGTTCGTCACCGCGCAGGTGGTCGTCGGGGACATCGCCGAGAAGGTGCAGGCCACCGGCGCGGTCCAGCCGATGCTCCAGGTCAACGTGGGCGCGCAGGTCAACGGCCGCGTGACGCGCGTGCTCGTGGACTTCAACACCCTCGTGCACAAGGGCGACGTGCTCGCCGAGATCGATCCTTCGATCTACGGCACGCAGGTGAGCGCGGGGCAGTCGCAGCTGCTCGCGGGCCGCGCCCAGCTCGATCAGGTCAAGGCGCAGGCGGACACCACGAAGGCGCAGGTCGAGACCGCGCGGGCCCAGATGGAGACGGCGAAGATCGCCTATGAGCGCGTCAAGCGCCTCTTCGAGCAGAACCTCGCGAGCAAGGCGGACCTCGACGCCGCCAAGGGCGCCTACGACGCCGCGAAGGCGCAGCACGACGCCGCCCTCGCGACGTACGAGGGCTCCATGGCCGGCGTCACGAGCGCGCGAGCCAGTATCGGCGCGCAGCAAGCGCAGCTGAATCAGCTCACCACCAACCTCGGCTACACGAAGATCTACGCCCCGGTCGACGGCGTCGTCGTCACGCGCAGCATCGACCCGGGCGCCACCGTCGTCGCGAGCTTCCAGGCGCCCGTGCTCTTCGTGATCGCGCAGGACTTGAAGAAGATGCGCGTCCTCGCCGACGTCGACGAGGCCGACGTCGGCAAGCTCAAGGACGGCATGGAGGCGGACGCCGTCGTCGACGCGTTCCCTGGCGAGTCCTTCCACGGCGTGGTCCAGCAGGTGCGCTTCAGCCCCAACAACGTGCAGGGCGTCGTCACCTACTCGGCGGTCATCGAGGTGCAGAACCCCGAGGAGAAGCTCCGTCCCGGCATGACGGCGACGGTGACGATCAAGACGCGCGAAGTCAAGGGAGCGCTCCGCCTTCCAAACGCGGCGCTCCGCTACAAGCCGAGCCCCGCCCTCGGACCCGACGGCAAGCCGGTGCTGCAGGCGCCCGAGCCGCCGCTGCCGAAGGGGCAGGGGCGCATCTTCCTCCTCACGAGCGACAAGGCGGGCGACGAGAAGGACGAGCAGAAGACGGTGCCGATCGGCATCACCGACGGCATCTTCACCGAGCTGCTCCCCGGCCCCGTCGCCGCCGGCGTGAAGGTCGTCACCGACGAGAACGAGACCGAAGAGCAGAAAAAGAAGAAGAAGGGGAACTGATGGCCGCCGCCGAGGTGCTCCCCGCGGTACGGGCCGAAGGGGAAGTGCTCATCGCGATCAAGGAAGTCGCCAAGGACTACGTCTCGGCGGCGGGCGTCGTGCGCGCGCTGCGGGACGTCGACATCGACATCCGGCACGGCGAGTTCGTGGCGGTCGTCGGCACGAGCGGGAGCGGCAAGTCGACGCTCATGAACATCCTCGGCTGCCTCGACCGGCCGACCCACGGGACCTACTCCCTCGCGGGCCTCGACGTCGGGGCGCGCACCAACGACGGGCGCGCCATCGTGCGCAACCGGCTCATCGGCTTCATCTTCCAGGGCTTCAACCTGCTGCCGCGCACGACGGCGCTCGAGAACGTCGAGCTCCCGCTGCAGTACCGCGGGGTCCCGGCAGCCCAGAGGCGCAAGCGCGCGCTCGAGGCGCTCGCGCAGGTCGGGCTCCAGGATCGTGTGCATCATACACCGAACCAGCTCTCCGGCGGGCAGCAGCAGCGCGTCGCCATCGCGCGCGCGCTGGTCACCGACCCGCCCTTGCTGCTCGCCGACGAGCCCACCGGCAACCTCGACACGCGGACCAGCCTCGAGGTGCTCGCGCTCTTGCAGCAGCTCAACAAGCGCGACGGGATCACGATCGTCCTCGTCACGCACGAGCACGACATCGCGGCGTGCGCGTCGCGGGTCATCACGTTCCGCGACGGGCGCGTGCTGACGGACATCGCTCAGGAAAAGCCGCTCGATGCGGCGCGTGCGCTCGCTGAGCTGCCCGCGCCGCAGGAGGGTCCCGCCCAGGGGGCCGACGTGGAAGAGGAGGACCCGATCCTCGCGGCGCGCATCAAGCGTGGCGGGCCGGTGCCCTTCGCGGTGCACGCCGCGATGCTGGGCGGGTCGCTCCTCGGCGCCCTCGTCGGGCTCCTCTACAACGGCGTCGTGCTCCAGGCCAAGGTCGCGTGGATCGTCCTCATCGCGGCGGCGGTCGGCGAATCGTTCCTCGCGGCGCGGGTCGGCAGGCGCAAGCTGGGGCGCCCCCTCACCGGAGACCAGCGCGCACGCGTCGCCCTCGGCTACACGATCGGGACAGCCCTCCTGGCGGCCCCGTTCCTCCTCTATCGCGTGCCGCAGCCGATCGCGACGCGCTTCGAAGGGCTGACGACGGGCGGCCTCGTGCTCTCGTCGCTCGTCTTCGTCCTGGCGCTGGCGGCGCTCGCGCTCTTGCGCTTCCTCCTCCTCTCCCTCTTCTCGCCGAAGAAGTGAACCCGTGACGCTCCTCCTCACCGCCATCCGTCTCGCGCTCGGCGCGATCGCGCGCAACAAGACGCGCGCCGCGCTGACGGTGCTGGGGATCCTCATCGGCGTGAGCGCCGTCGTGATGGTGACTACGCTGGCGAGCGGGGCGTCCGAGCTCGTCGTCGGGCAGATCGACAGCTTCGGCTCGAACATGCTCTTCATCAACCCGCAGCCGACGCAGACGAGCGGGGCCCGCAGCAAGGCGATCGGGCGACTCACCGAGAGCGACGGCCGCGCCATCGCCCGCGAGGCGGTAAGCGTGTCGAAGGTAGCACCGTTCATCTCGTCGTTCGGGCAGGTCGTCTACGCGGACGCCAACGTTTCGACGACGCTGATCGGCACCACGATCGACTACTTCGAAATCCGCAAGTTCAAGGTCGCCAAGGGCAACCTGTGGAGCGAGTCCGACGAGCTCATCAAATCGAAGGTCGTGCTTCTAGGAGTGACGGTCGCAGGCAAGCTCTTTGGGACGGAGGACGCCGTCGGTCGCGTCGTCCGCATCGGCCGCTACCCGTTCAAGGTCATCGGCGTCCTCGGGCCGCGCGGGACGTCCCCGTTCGGTGAGGACCAGGACGACCGCATCATCATGCCGATCGGGAGCTTCCGCGGCCGGGTCATGTTCACGTCGCCGGGCCGCGCCGACATGCTCATCGCGAGCTCCACGAGCGACGAGACGACGAGCCGCGCCGGGGATCAGATCACCCAGATCCTCCGGCAACGCCACCGTATCGCCGAGGGGCGCGAGTCGGACTTCAACGTCAACTCGCAGGCCGAGTTCCGCAAGACCACCGAGGGCATCACGACGGCGCTGTCGCTTCTCCTCCTGAGCGTCGCCGCGGTCAGCCTCCTCGTCGGCGGCATCGGCGTCATGAACATCATGCTCGTCTCGGTCGCCGAGAGGACGCGCGAGATCGGCATACGGATGTCGATCGGCGCGCGCGGACGCGACATCCTCACGCAGTTTTTGATCGAGGCGGTCGTCCTGTCGATGATCGGCGGCATCTGCGGCATGGTGATCGGCGTCGGGAGCGTGCTCGGGATCGGGCGCGCGCTCGACTGGCCGGTGACGCCCACCGGTCCGGCCATCGCCGTCGCCGTGCTGACGAGCGTGGTGATCGGCGTCGTCTTCGGTTTTTTGCCGGCGCGCCGCGCCGCAGGGCTCGATCCCATCGAGGCGCTGAGGGTCGAATGATCCGCGCCATCCTCATCGCTCTCCGCGCGATCACGCGCAACCCGCTTCGCGCCGGCCTCACGGTGCTCGGCATCCTCATCGGGGTGGCCGCCGTCGTCATCGTCACCGCGCTCGGCTCCGGCGCGCGCGACAGCGTCGCCGGGCAGATCCAGTCGATCGGCTCGAACGTGGTCATCGTGTTCCCCGAGCGCGCGCAGGTCTCCGGCGCGCGGGGCGCGGCGGGCTCCGGAGGTCGCCTCACGGAAGAGGACGGTAAGGCCATCCTCCGCGAGGCGGTCAGCGTGGCCGCCGTCACCGCGGCGCTGCGCGCGCGCGCGCAGGTGGTGAACGCCGACAAGAACGTGTCGACGAGCGTGGTCGGGGCCAACCTGGCCTTCTTCACGGTGCGAAACTGGCAGGTCACCAGCGGGAGCCCGTGGACGGAGTCGGACGAGACGCTCAAGAGCAAGGTCTGCCTCATCGGCACGACGGTGAAGAAGAAGCTCTTCGGGGACCAGGACCCGGTCGGTCGCAACGTGCGCATCGGACGCTACCCGTACCGTGTCATCGGCGTCCTGGAGACGAAGGGCGAGGCGCCGTTCGGCGGGGATCAGGACGACATGGTGCTCATGCCGATCTCCAGCATGCGCGCGCGGATCTTCAGGACGCCCCCCGGTTTCGCGGGCGTCCTCATGATGAGCGCCACCTCCGCCGAGACGACGGACCGCGCCGTCGCACAGGTCGACGCCATCCTCCGCCAGCGCCATCACTTCGCCGACGACGTGCCGGCCGACTTCCGCATCCAGACGCAGAAGGAGTTCCAGGAGATGCAGGCGGTCATCTACAACCTGCTGACGGTGCTCCTCGTCTTCATCGCCGGCATCAGCCTCGTCGTCGGCGGCATCGGCGTCATGAACATCATGCTCGTCTCGGTGACGGAGCGGACGCGCGAGATCGGCATTCGCATGGCCATCGGAGCGCGCGAGGCCGACATCCGCACCCAGTTCCTCGTCGAAGCGATCGTGCTCGCCGTCATGGGCGGCGTCGCCGGGGCAGCGATCGGGATCGTGACGATCACGGCCCTCTCGAAGCTCCTCGAGTGGCCGATGGCGCTCTCGCCGGTGGCTCTCACGGTCGCCGTGATGACGAGCGCGCTCACCGGCATCGCGTTCGGCTTCTTCCCGGCGCGTCGCGCGTCGCGGCTCGACCCCATCGAGGCGCTGCGCCACGAATAGCCCTGCGTGCGGCATTGCGGCGCTGGTAGCCTCCGGCCATGCAGTTCCGCGACCTGCCCCTCGTCAGCGGCTCGGAGCCCTTCGTCGGCCACATGCGCACGATGCGGGACGATCGCCTCGGGTTCTTGAACCGGCTCACGCGTGAGGTCGACCGCGTCGCGCGGATAGACACCTTCGGCCGCGACGCGGCAGTCGTGAACCACCCGGAGGTGCTCCACGAGCTCCTCGTCGAGAACGCGCGGACCTTCGACAAGACGGAGATGATGCGCTTCGCTCTCTACCCGCTGGCCGGCGAAGGGCTCTTCACGAGCAACGGCGAGCTGTGGCGTCGGCAGCGGAAGCTCATGGCGCCGCTCTTCCACCCTGCGCAGTTGCAGCGGTACGCGGCGGACATGGTCTCGTGCGCAGCGCGCGGCCAGGAGGAGTGGCGCGACGGCCAGACGCTCTCGCTCGCGAAGGAGACCACGCGCATCACGATGAGCATCGCCGGCAAAACGCTCTTCGATGCCGACACCTTCACCGAGGCCGACGAGATCGGCGACGCGCTGACCGTGGCGCTCCGGTGGACGGCCGCGAATTCGCCCAGCGGCCTCGGCGTCGCTCACCTGATGGCGCGCAAGATCGTCCTGGAGCTGATGAACCGCGTCCCGCTCGTACCGGCTGGGCGGCTCGTCAAGGTCGCCGATCGCCTGCAGTCGCCGCTCTTCGTCCCCGGCGACGACGGCCGCCGCTTGCGCGCCGCGATCGCCACGCTCGACGCGCAAGTGCAGAGGATGATCGACGCCCGCCGAGCCGCGCCCGACAAGGACGATCTCCTCGCGAGACTCCTCCTCGCCAAGGACGACAGCGGCGCGAACATGAGCGATCGCCAGGTGCGTGACGAGATCCTCACGCTCTTCGTCGCCGGGCACGAGACGACGGCCACCGCGCTGGCGTGGGCCGTCTACTGCCTCACCAGGAACCCCGACGTCTACGCGGCGGTGGAGCGCGAGGTCGACGCGCTGCCTGGTGCGCCGTCGTTCGCCGATCTCGAGCGCCTGCCGCTCACGCTTCGCGTCTTCAAGGAGGCGCTGCGCCTCTACCCGCCGCTGCCCCTCTTCGCGCGCCAGACCCACGTGCCTGCGACGCTGGACGGATGCTCGCTCGGCGCTGGCACCGTGGTGATCGTTTGCCCGTGGGCGCTCCATCGCCGGGCCGATCTGTGGCCGGAGCCGGAGCGCTTCGACCCCGATCGGTTCTTGCCCGAGGCCGAGGCCAAGCGCCCGCGCTACGCGTGGCTGCCCTTCGGCGCGGGGCCGCGCACGTGCATCGGCATGGCGTTCGCGACGATCGAGGGGCAGCTCGTGCTCGCGTCGCTCCTCCGCCACGCCCGGTTCGAGCCGCTCGCCGAGGAGGTGCCCGAGGTGAGCGCGACCTTGCGTCCGAAAAACGGCATGCCGATGCGCGTGCGCCTCCGAAAGGCGGCGACGGTCGGCCCGCCGCTCAGCGGCAGTACTTCTTCCACGCCTCGGGCAACGGGCCGCCAAGCATCCGCTCCGCGCCGCTCTGATCCATGAGCACGAACGCAATCTCGCCGGTGCACACGTCCACGCCCTCCTGCACGAGGCGCACGCCGGCGTGCACGATCCGGCTCGTTTCTCGGGCGATCCGACCGCGTCCCTCGAGCGGCACGCCGATGCGCACGGGGCGCCGGAGCTTGACCTGTACGTTGGCGGTGAAACCGAACTTCTCGAGCAGCCCGATGACCGCCCACGCGCCGATCTCGTCGGCGAGCGTGGTGACCAGGCCGCCGTGCATGATCCCGGGGGGCCCCTGGTAGCGCTCGCCCGGCACGAACTGGGTGACGACCTCGTCCCCTTCGCGCGCGAACCGCAGGCGAAATCCGACGGGGTGGTCCTGGCTGCAGCCGAAGCACGGCTGGCCCGGGCCGAACGTCAAGGGATCGAGGTCGGGCACGCCGTCCTCGAGGCTAGTCGCTCCAGATCTGAACGGCGTAGGTGCCCTTGCCTTCGCCCACGCTCACGACGATGACGGCGTTGTCCGCTTCCTTGAAGCAGAACGCACCGTCCTCGAGGAGCACCGGGCTCGGATCGTCGGTGCTGTCCTCTGCGCCGACTTCGCCGGCGGAGTCTTTGACGAGGAGATCGAGATCCTTGATGGCCGCGTCGGCGATGGCGTAGACGCGGTAGCACTTGCCGGCCTGGGCCTTGAGCTTGATCTGCTGCGGCGGGTTCTTGTCGGCCTGCGTCGCCTTCGTCGGCGGACCGACCGGCTTCATCTTCGTCGTGTCCGTGCAGCCCTTGCCCGACTTCTGAACCTCGGCGAGGACGTCCTTCGTCTTGATCTGGAAGGTCGAGTGGCAGGCGGCCCAGGCGGGGTCCTGCTTCTGCGTGATCTTCTTCGACGTGTACTTCGGCGGGGGCGGCGGCGTGTCCGTCGTGGCGCCACCGTCGTTGGCGGCCGTCATGCCGCCGGCGTCCGCTCCGAGCGCGCCTGCATCCATGCTCGGGAGCTCCGGTGGGGCAGGCGGCGGCGGTACGTCGGGCGTCGGGGGCTTCTTGGCGCCACACGCGACGAGGAGGAGGGCGAGGGCGAGGAGCGGGGAGCGGCGCGTCATGGCGGCGAGATTAAGGTGGGCTTCCTGACGGTTGCAAGAACAAGCGGCGGGGTTGCCGCCAAAACGTCCGGGCCGCTGGCGCAGGAATGCCTGGCGGCGCCGCCCATGGATCGGCGGACCCGGGGCAAAATCGACCAGGCCCATGCCGATAGTTCATTGACCAACCGGGGTGGATCCATCACTACATCGCCCGCCGTTGCTGACACGGCCACACACGTTCCTACCTGGTCCTCGGACGGCCTAGATTCGTCTGCCCGGGTCGCTGTCGTCAGCGCCGCAAAACCGCAGTTTTCGCCCTCAATTCAATTGTTTGTAGGGGAGGTCCCTGACCATGCTGAATCGCCGTACGTCGCTCCTGCCGCTCGTGCTTCTCTCCACCCTCGCGTTCGTTGCCTGCTCCTCGAGCGGCCACGGTGACAACACCGATTCCTCGGAAGACGATCTCTCGACCTGGCAGTCGGTGACGCAAGGGCGTCCGGCATGGGCGACCGCGGCGCGCAAGCGTGCGGAGGTCGGCGACGGCGATCAGATCAGCGTGCAGGTTCACCTGAAGCTCCGCAACGAAGCGCAGATGGACGCGGAGATCGCGGCCGTGTCGGATCCCGACAGCGCCACGTTCGGCCAGTACCTCACGAACGAGCAGTTCGCCGCGAAGTACGCGCCGACCGCCGAGGACGTCGCGACGGTTCGCAAGCACATGGAGAAGCATGGCCTCACGGTCACGCACGTCCCCGACAACAACCTCTTCATCTCGGCCACCGGCTCGCACACGCAGGTCTCCAAGGCGTTCGCGACCAAGCTCGCGCACTACGACGTCGACGGTGAGCTCCGCCACGCCCCGGTGGGCACGGCGCGCATGCCCCGCGCGATCGCCTCGAAGGTCGCCGGCACGCTCGGCCTCGCGAAGTCCGCGACGTTCAAGCCGCGCAGCGTCTCGCTCGGCGGCATCAAGCGCAACATGATCCCCAAGCTCCTCAGCAAGAACCCGGCAGCGGCGAGCACGGCGCTCCCGTCCTGCGCCGAGTGGTGGGGCGCGGCGGTCGACACGACCGATCCGCAGTTCGGCGCCTACCCGGCGGCGCTCCCGGTCATTCCCTGCGGCTACGGCCCCGGCCAGCTCCGCGCGGCCTACGGCTTCAGCGCCTCGATCCGCAAGGGCAACGACGGCACGGGCGTGAAGGTCGCCATCGTCGACGCGTACCTCTCGCCGACGCTCCTCCAGGACGCGCAGACCTACGCCGCGCAGCACGATCCGGAGTACCCGCTCCTCGACTCGCAGTTCAGCGCGCAGATGGCGCCGGGCACGCCCGGGACGCCGGATCCGGGCTGGTTCGGTGAGCAGAGCCTCGACGTCGAGGCCGTCCACGCGATGGCGCCGGGCGCGACCATCGTTTACGTCGGCGCGCAGAGCCCGACCGACCTCGACCTCGTCGCCGCCATCAACATGATCGCGGACAAGAACCTCGCCTCCATCGTGTCGAACTCGTACGGCTCCCCCGAGGGCGTCGGCAACGACTTCATCGTGTGGAACGCGGCGGTCAAGCACGCGGCGCTCAAGGGCGTCGGCATCTACTTCGCCTCGGGCGACAGCGGAGACGAGAGCGGCCGGCTCGGCGCGGTCTCGGCGGACTTCCCGGCGTCACTCCCCGGCGTCACGGCAGTCGGCGGCACCTCGCTCGCCCTCGGCCAGCGCGGTGAGCGCGTGTTCGAGGCCGGCTGGGCGACCACCGCGAGCTTCCTCACGCTGCCGGCCCCCTCGGCTGCCGATGCGGGTGCCGACTCCGGTCCCCCCGCGGCTCCCTTCTGGGATCCGCCCGCACCGGGCTTCTTCGCCTTCGGCGCCGGTGGTGGCACGAGCATGGTCTACGAGCAGCCCGCGTACCAGAAGGGTGTCGTTCCCGACGCGATGGCGAACGTTCCGGGCGTGCCCGGCCGCGTCGTCCCCGACGTCGGCATGCTCGCCGACCCGCTCACCGGCTTCATCATCGGCCTGACGTCGAACGGCACCTACGGTGAGGGCCCGACCGGCGGCACCAGCCTCGCGTGCCCGCTCTTCGCCGCCACGATGGCGCTTGCCGAGCAGCACGCGCACAAGAAGCTCGGGTTCGCGAACCCCCGCCTCTACAAGGCCCGCGCCAAGGCGTTCCGCGACATCGTCCCCAACGCGACGCCCCAGGCCCTCGTCCTGCCGTCGTCGCAGGGCAACATCGTCGCGACGATCGACTTCGCCGGCCAGGCGATTTCGACCGCGGTGGGCTACGACAACATCACCGGTCTCGGCGCGCCGGACGGTGAGAACTTCCTCAAGGCCATCAAGTAACTCTTCCCGCGAAGAGTGAGGAGCGGACCGGGGCCCACAGGCTCCGGTCCGTTTCGTTGCGCTGAGCGCGCTGGGCGACAAGAACCCGTTCTTCGGACGCGGCGCCGCCATGCGTCTCACGCGCTACGCCGCGATGCACGCGCCAGGTGACGACGTCCTCGTCCGGGCTGAGCATCGAGCTCGCCCCGGTCACCGGCGGCGGCGGCTGAGGCCGGCCACCGCGCCCGACGGCGGCGTGAGGTCGCGCTGTGCTATCGGTTCTAAAATGGGCGCGCGTGTCGTGAGAGTCGATCCGTCGTGCCCCGAGCCGGGCGCGATCGCAGAAGCGGCGAGCGTGCTCCGCGCGGGGGGCCTCGTCGCGTTTCCGACCGAGACGGTCTACGGCCTCGGCGCCTGCGCGCTCGACCCTGCCGCCGTCGCCAAGGTGTTCGCCGCGAAGGGGCGGCCGGCCGGGCATCCGCTCATCCTGCACGTCGAAGGAGAAGAAGGGGCGCGGGCGATCGCCGCGGCGTGGAGCGCGCGCGCGTCGCAGCTCGCGCGTGCGTTCTGGCCGGGGCCGCTCACGCTCGTCGTTCCCCGGGGCCCGCGCGTGCCCGACGCCGTCACCGGCGGCGGAGACACCGTCGCGATCCGTGCGCCGGCGCACGCGGTCGCGCTCGCGCTCCTTCGCGCCGTCGGCGAGCCGCTCGCCGCGCCGAGCGCGAACCGCTACCAGACGCTCTCGCCGACGCTCGCCGCCCACGTCGTGAACTCACTGGGCGACGCGGTGGATCTCGTCCTCGACGCAGGGCCGTGCTCGGCCGGCATCGAGTCCACGGTGCTCGATCTGAGCGTCGAGCCGCCGCGCGTCCTTCGGCCCGGCGCGCTCGAGCTCGGCCGGCTCCGCGCGATCCTCCCTGCCGTCGTCTACGAAGGCTTCTTGGTCGCCGGCGCCGACGAGGGGACGCATGCGTCGCCGGGGCTGGACGCGCGTCATTATTCGCCCCGCGCCAGGGTCCTGCGGGCGCCCGATCGCGCCGCGGCGCTCGCGCTCGCGACGTCGGAAGCCCGGGCGCTCGGGGGCAGCGCCCGGATCGGCCTCGTCGTTCGCGGCGAAGCGCTCGGCGCGGTCCCCGCCGGCGTGGACGCGCGCGCGCTCCTTGACGAGCCGGAGGGCTACGGTCGCGAGCTCTTCGCCACGCTTCACGCGCTCGACGATGCGGGCTGCGCGGCCGTCGTCATCGAGGACGTGCCGGCGGGCGAGGCGTGGTGGGCCGTCGCCGATCGCCTCCGCCGCGCCGGGGCCTGAAGGCCCCAAGTTGGGCCTCAAGTCCTTGAAATCGAGCAAGATTCGTCTTTCTTGTGCTCGACCGCTTGTCGCCGAATTGCTTTACGTCTAGATAATCGCGCCATGATGATTCCCGCCCGGAGCGCCGTCGTGACCGGCGGCGGCAAGGGGCTCGGCGCGGCCATCGCGCTGCGCCTCGCCGAGGCGGGGCACAAGGTCGCCGTCCTCGGACGCGACCAGGAGGCGCTCACCAAGGTCGCCGAGAGGATCGGCGGGCTCGCCGTCGTGTGCGACGTGAGCGATGGCGCCGCGCTCGCCGCCGCCCTGGCCCACGTGCGCGAGGCGCAGGGGCCGGTCACCATTTGCGTGCACAACGCAGGTATCGCCGAGAGCGCGCCGCTCGCCAAGACGAGCGACGAGGTGTGGGAGCGCACCATGGCGATCAACGTCACCGCGGCGTTCCGGCTCGCGAAGCTCGTCGTGCCCGACATGGTGCAGGCGCGCTGGGGCCGGATCATTCACGTGGCGTCCAACGCGGGGCTCACCGGCTACGCGTACACGAGCGCGTACTGCGCGTCGAAGCACGCGGTCGTCGGCCTCACGCGCGCGCTGGCGGTGGAGCTCGCGAAGACAGGCGTGACCGTCAACGCCGTCTGCCCCGGCTTTTGCGACACCGAGATGACCGATCGCACCGTGCGCACCATCGCCGCCAAGACCGGCCGCAGCGAGGCCGACGCCCGCAAGGCGCTCGCCGACATGTCCCCCACCGGCCGCCTCGTCACCCCCGACGAGGTGGCGCACGCCGTCCTCATGCTCACGAGCCAGCTCGCTTCCCAGATCAACGGACAAGCCCTCCCCATCGACGGGGGTCAGGTGACGAAATGACCAAACTGGTGACTCCCGCGCACTTCCCCAAGGCGCGCGGCTACGCGAACGGCATCATCGCGAGCGGCAGGACGCTCTACATCTCCGGCCAGATCGCCTGGGACAAGGACGCGCGGATCGTGACGACCGATTTCGCGACGCAGTTTCTGACCGCGCTCGACAACGTCATCGCGGTGGTGCGCGAGGCGGGCGGCGGCACCGAGCACCTCGTCAAGCTCCTCGCGTTCGTGACCGATCTCGAGGGATACCGCGCCGCGCAGCGCGCCATCGGCGAGGGCTGGCGCGCGCGGATGGGCAAGCACTACCCGGCGATGAGCCTGGTGAAGGTGGCGGGGCTCCTCGAGCCGGGCGCGCTCGTCGAAATCGAGGGCGTCGCCATGCTCCCGGACGCCAAGTGAGGCGCGCGCGGTCATGAGCAGCAGCAGCAGCAGCACGAGCACGAGCAGCAACGCGCATTCGTCGGCGTCGGCGGTCGTCGGCAAGACGCACGTGCCCGAGTCGGGCATCGTGAAGACGTCGGGCGGCGCCGAGTCCGTCCCGCGCGCGAACGTGAGCTTGTGGGTGCGCCTCCTCGAGAGCCACAACCTCGTCCTCGGTGAGGTGCGGCGCAAGCTCGCCGATGCGACGACGATGCCGCGCTTCGATCTCCTCGCCAACCTCGAGCGCGAGGACGGGCAGACGCTCGCCGCGCTGAGCCGCCGGATGCTCGTCACCGCGGGCAACCTGACCGGTCTCGTCGACCGCGCCGAGCGCGACGGTGTCGTCGAGCGTCGCGCCGATCCGCGCGACCGCCGGCTCTCGCGCGTGTACCTGACCCCTAAGGGGCGCGAGCTCATCGTGGAGCTTCTCCCCAAGCACGCCGAGGAGATCGGCGCACTCTTCGAGGAGCTGGACCCCGCCGACAAGCGTGAGCTGCGCCGTCTCCTCGGCAAGCTGCGCGACTCGCTGGCGAACAAGCTCATCGGCGGCGCGGGCGGCGTGGGGGGAGTCGGCGGCGTCGGGAACAAGGAGCACACGTGAAGGAGATCGCACCCAGAGGCTTCAAGTACGCGCTCTCTCCGCTCGGCGTGGCCGAGATCACGCTGAATCGCCCCGAGCGCCTCAACTCGCTCACCTTCGAGATCTATCAGGAGCTGCGCGACGTGCTCCTCGCGATGGGCGACCACGACGAGATCCGCGCGATCGTGCTCACCGGCGAAGGACGCGCCTTCTGCTCGGGCGGCGACGTCGAGGACATCATCGGCGAGCTCTTCGCGCGCGACATGAAGGGGCTCGTGGAGTTCACGCGGGTGACGGGCCAGCTCATCGGAGCCCTCCGGAAGGTGCGGCGGCCGGTCGTCGCGGCGGTGAACGGCGTGTGCGTCGGCGCGGGCGCGGTGATGGCGCTGGCCTGCGATTTTCGCATCGCCAGCGACACCGCGAAGTTCGGCTTCATCTTCCCCAAGGTGGGACTCTGCGGCGCGGACATGGGCGCGGCCTACCTCTTGCCGCGCGTCGTCGGGCTCGGGCACGCGAGCGAGCTCCTCTTCCTCGGCGACATCGTGAGGGCCGACCGCGCGCTCGCGATCGGCCTGGTGAACGAGGTGACGCCGCCGGGCGAGTGCCTGCCGCGCGCGCGCAAGCTCGCCGAGCGCCTGGCCTCGGGCCCTGCGTTCGCGCACTCCATGACCAAGCAGATGCTCGAGAGCGAGGTCTCGATGACGCTCGAGCAGGCGCTCGAGGCCGAGGCGCAGGCGCAGGCGATCTGCATGCAGCACCCCGACTTTCGCGCCTCGTTCGAGGCGTGGCAGAAGAAGGCGCCCATCCGGTTCGCGGGCGCGCAGCTCGACTTCAAGGACAAACCATGAGCATCTCGCGCGCGTTCGTCGCCTCGCCGTGGGACGACTCGGGGCCGCTCTACGAGGACGCCCATCGCCTCCTGTCGGCGCAGCTCGAAGAGAAGCTGGCCCGCTCGGGCGACGAGGCGCTGCACGAGGCCGCGCGCGTCGCGCGCCGCATGGCCGACCTCGGGCTCTACAAGTACCTGCTCCCCAACGCGCTCGGCTTGAAGGAAGGGCAGATCGACGTCCGCGCCCTCTGCACGGTGCGCGAGATCCTCGCCTACCACTCGCCGCTCGCCGACTCGGTCTTTGCCGTTCAGGGGCTGTGCGCCAATCCCCTCCTCGCGACGGGGCGCCGCGCGCTCGTCGATCGCATGGTCACGGGCGAACGAATCGGCGGCTTCGCCCTGACCGAGCCGGAGGCGGGGAGCGACGTCGCGTCGCTCAAGGCCACCGCGACGCGTGACGGCGACGCCTGGGTGCTGAAAGGCGAGAAGACGTTCATCTCGAACGTCGGCATCGCGCATCACTTCGTGGTGTTCGCGAACGCGGATCCGGCCGCGGGTCGCAAGGGGATCACCGCGTTCCTCCTCCCCGCCGACGCGACCGGGCTCGAGCTCGTGACGATCCCTCTCTCGGGGCAGCACCCGCTCGGGCGCCTCTTGATGCACGGCGTTCGGCTGCCGGCCGACGCGCTCCTCGGCGAGGTCGGCCAGGGGCTTCGCCTCGCGCTCGGGACTCTCGAGATCTTTCGCACCAGCGTCGGCGCGGCGGCGCTGGGGATGGCGTGGCGCGCGCTCGACGAGGCGCTCCGGCACACGACGACGCGGCGCCAGTTCGGGCAAAAGCTCTCGGAGATGCAGCTGGTGCAGGCGGCGATCGCGGAGATGGCCACCGAGCTCGTCGCGGCGCGCCTCCTCGTCGCGAGCGTCGCGCGCGCGAAGGACATGGGGAAGAAGGACGCCGGGGCCGACGTCGCGATGGCGAAGATGCACGCGACCGAGGCGGCGCAGCGGATCATCGATCGCGCCGTGCAGCTCCACGGCGGCGCCGGCGTCGTCGCGGGAAACAAGGTCGAGGAGCTTTACCGCGAGGTTCGGCCGCTCCGCATCTACGAGGGCGCGACCGACGTCCTCAAGCTGATGGTCGGAGCGAGCGTCGTGAAACGGCACGAGTCGGTGATTCCATGAGCGCGACGGGCAGCAGCGGGAGCACGGCCACCGGCCGCAGCACGGGCAGCGCGAACGAGGCGGGCGCGGTGAGCCTGCTCTTCGCGCCGCTCACGCTGAGGTCTGCGACGCTGCCGAACCGCATCGTCCTGCCGGCGATGGTGACACGCCTCTCCGGCGAGGACGGCGTCGTCAACGAAGACATTCGCAAGCGGTACACCCGGTTCGCGAGGGGCGGCGCCGGTCTCGTCGTCGTCGAGGCGATGGCCGTCCACCAGTCGAAGAGCGGCCCGCTGCTGCGCATCTGCTCCGACGAGTTCAAGCCGGGCCTGACCGAGCTCGCCAAGCAATGCCACGACGCCGGCCCCGGCAAGGTGTTCCCGCAGATCATCCACTTCTTGAAGATCTCGCGGTCCGGTTGGCGCCAGACCGTCGACATGCTGGCTCCGAAGGAGATTGACGACATCGTCGACGCGTACGGTGCGGCAGCCGTGCGCGCGCGGGAGTGTGGCTTCGACGGCGTCGAGCTCCACATGGCCCACGCCTACACGCTGTCGTCGTTCCTCTCGCGCCTCAACCCGCGGCGCGACGCCTACGGCGGGACGCTCGAGAACCGCCTTCGCCTCCCGGTGCGCGTGATGCAGCGCGTACGGGCGGAGGTCGGCGAGGACTTTCCGATCGGCGTCCGCTTCCTCGGCGAGGAGTGCATCCGCAACGGGTATACGCCCGTCGAAGCCGGCCCGATCGCCGTGCGCCTCGCGCGCGCCGGCGCCGACTACATTTCGCTCTCGGCCGGCGGAAAGTTCGAGGACGCTCGGCCGATCCCCGGCGAGCCGCTCTACCCTTACACGGGCTATTCCGGCGATCGCTGCATGCCAGGCTCCAACTACCCGGACGGCGCCAACCTCTACATCCCCGATGCGGTGCGCGCGACGGTTCGGGCGGCCGGCCTCGCGACGCCCATCGTCGCGGCCGGGAAGATAGGCTCCCTGGAGCTCGCCGAGCAGGTCCTCGCGCGCGGTCAGGGCGACATGATCGGCATGGCGCGCGCTCTCCTCGCGGATCCCGATCTGCCGAAGAAGTGGCAGACGGGGCGCGAGGCGTCGGTCGTCCGGTGCGTCTACGGCAACGTCTGCAAGGCGCTCGACGAGAACTTTCGTCGCGTCGACTGCACGCTGTGGCCGAAGAAGGCCGGGCAGGCGCCGGAGAGCGACGACACCGTCCCGCCGGCGTGGGGCGCCAGCGGGCCCGAGCTCACCGTCGAGTACAAGGACGGCCGCGTCCTTTTGCGCTGGAAGGCCGCGACCGACAACGAGGCCGTCTACGGCTACCAGGTCATGCGCGGTGAGGGCGGCATGCCGATGTCGCACTACGCGAGCGTCCGCAGCGCGTCGGCCCGCTTCGAGGACGCGCGCGTCATCGGCAGCGTCGCGTACGCGTACGCGGTGCGGCCGTACGACCTGGCGGGCAACCGCGGGCCCATGAGCCCCAGCCTCCAAGTCGAGGTCCCTACCGAGCACGTCGCCCCGACCGAAGCCGCGCTCCTCGAGGTCGCGCGCGATCCGGGCGCTGTCGAGGGGTGCACGTCCGTCACCGGTGGTTGAGCGAATCGCCGCGGCGGCGCGGCCCGTTTGCGCTACATAGACTGTCAGTCGCAATGACCGGGGACGACAAGCGGCGAGAGGCTCGTTACAAGGCGAGCATTCCGGTGTTGGTGATCCGGGGCAGAGAGACGGTCTCCCTGATGAGCGAGGACGTCAGCTTTCGCGGCGTCTTCGTGCGGATGGAGCTGCCCCCCGCGCTGCGGCAGCTCGTGCGCCTGGAGGTCTCGCTCCCCGAGGGTGCGACCCTGAAGGTGCACGCGATGGTCGTCTTCCGCGTCCCGCCCGGCGGCAACGCGGTCGCCGGGGCAGGCATGCAGTTTTACGGGCTCGAGGGCCGCGAACGGGTCCAGTGGGACGGCTTCGTGCAGAGCGTGCGCGACATGCTGCCGAAGTCGACGCCCGAGCCGGGCGGGGTGGGCGGATCGTTGCTGCAGGATGAGGTCCACGGGCCGCTCGACGCGATCGACGATCGCCGCGAGTTCGAACGGCACTCGGTCCGCTTCGAGGTGCGCGTGTCGACCGTCGACGAGCTGCGGACGCTGTACACGCGCGACATCTCCAAGGGAGGCATGGCCGTGGAGACGGACATGGACCTGGCGCCCGGCACCGACGTCGGGCTCGATCTCGTCCACCCGCGCAGCGGGGCGACGTTCGAGCTCGAGGCCACGGTGCGCCGCAAAATCTGCCAGCCGGGCGGGAGCGGTCTCGCGGTCCAGTTCAAGACGATGACGCCCGCGCGCCGCGAGCAGCTCGAGCGCTTCGTCGCGTCGAGCGGGAGCTTGCCCCCCCGCGCTTGAGGCGGCAGGTGGCGCGCCTGCACGGGGTGGCCATCTTCGGGGGACCGCCTTAGGAACAGAGCATGCGCCTGCTGTCCACCGCCGTCCTGGCCGCCTCCCTGTTCGCCCTCTCCGCGTGCTCACACGCGCCGATGAAGACCGCCGAGCACGTCGACATCCAGCGCTTCATGGGCGACTGGTACGTGCTGGCGCACATTCCGACGTCGGAGGAGAAGGACGCCTGGAACGCCATCGAATCGTACCGCCTCCAGCCAGGTACGGCGGACACGGTCGAGGTGACCTTCGCCTTTCGCCAGGGCGCCTTCGACGGGAAGCTCGAGACCATGCGCCCGATCGGGCACGTGAGCGACGATCCGGCGAAGTGGGGCATGCACTTTTACTGGTGGCAGGGCCCGTTCCGTTTCGAGTACCTCGTCGTCGACGTGGACGGCGACTACCAGCAGACGGTCATCGGCCGCAGCGCGCGCGACTACGTGTGGATCATGGCGCGGACCCCGACGCTCTCCGACGCCGACTGGACGCGCCTCCTCGCGGTCGTGAAGAGCGCCGGCTACGACGCGGGCAAGCTCCGCCGGGTGCCGCAGCGCTGGGGCGTGAAACCCGACGTGGCGCTCGACCAGCGCGAGGCCAGTCCCGCAGCGCAGCCCCGGTGAAATCGACTATCCTCCAGCGCCGCCTGGAGGGTGCCCTGTGCCGACGTCGCCGCAATTTCCCGAGGACTTGAACCTCGCCAACTACTTCCTCTTCGACCGGATCGCCGAAGGGCTGGGGCCGAAAGAGGCCATCCGCTACGGCGCGCGGAGCTACACCTACGAGCTCGTCGCCCAGCGCTCGCGCGCGTTCACCGCGCTGCTGGCGCACGCTGGCGTGCGGCGCGGCGAGCGGGTCCTCCTCGTGCTCCCCGACGCGCCGCCGTTCGCGTGGGCGTTCTTCGGAACCCTCGCCCGGGGCGCCGTCGTCGCGATGGGCAACCCCGACAGCAAGGCCGAGCAGCTCGAGTACCTCGTCGGGTACACGCGGGCTACCGCGGTCGTCACGATCCCTCGCGTGGCCGAGGCGCTGCGCGAAGCGACGAAGGCGAGCGGCGTCGGGCGCGAGGTCCTCAAGATCTGGGTCGTTCCCGACACGGCGACCGGCGACGATCCGGAGGCGCCGACCGGCTTCGCGCCCGACGACGTCGTGGACGATCTCGCCGCCGCGCTCGCCCGCACCGAGCCCTTGCGCGATCCGGTCCCCGTCCACCGCGACGAGCCGGCGATCTGGCTCTTCACGAGCGGGTCGACGGGCGAGCCGAAGGCCAACGTCCACATGCACCGCGACTTCGCGTTCAATACCGAGGTCTACGCCAAGGCGACCGTCGGCTACGCGAAGGACGACGTCACCGTCAGCGTGCCGCGCCTCTTCTTCGGCTACGCCACGGGCACGAACCTGATGTTCCCGTTCGCGGTCGGCGCCACCGTCGGCCTCTTCAGCGAGCGCCCGACGCCGGAGTCGCTCATGCGCGCGATCGAGACCTACCGCCCTACTGTCATCACCAACGTCCCCACGATGCTCGGCAAGCTCCTCGAGCACGACGACGCGCTCCGCGCGAAGGGGCAGCCCGGGCTCGACATGTCGCAGGTGCGCTTCTCCCTGTCGGCCGGCGAGGCGCTGCCCGAAGCGCTGCTCTCGCGCTGGCTGGAGCGCTTCGGCAGCGACGTCTACGACGGCATCGGGTCCGCGGAGCTGTTCCACATCTACGCCTCCAATCGCCCCGGCGACATCAAGCCGGGCTCGCTCGGCAAGGCCGTCGCCGGCTACGAGCTCCGCATTCTTCCCGAGGACGCCGAGGGGCCCGGCGCGGTGCCATGCGCTTCCGGCGAGATCGGCGTCCTGTGGGTCAAAGGCGACAGCGTGAGCCTGGGCTACTGGCTGGATCGCGACAAGAGCTGGACGACGTTCCACGGCCACTGGTGCAGGACGGGCGATCTCTTCCGCATCGACGACGACGGATACTTGTACTTTGCAGGTCGCGCCGACGAGCTCCTCAAGGTCGGCGGGCAGTGGCTGGCGCCGGTGGAGGTCGAGGACTGCCTCATGAAGCACGAGGCGGTGCAGCTGGCGGCGGTCATCGGCGTCGAGGACGGCGGGCTCGTGAAGCCCAAGGCGTTCATCGTCCTCCGCGCGTCGTTCTCCGCGTCGGACGGCCTCGCGGCGGAGCTCCAGGTGTTCGTGAAGACGCGCCTCCTCCCCCACAAATACCCGCGCCTCGTGGAGTTCGTGAGCGACGTGCCGAAGAACGATCGAGGCAAGATCGATCGCAAGGCGCTGCGCGCGAGGCAGTCGTGAGGCGCCTGGCCGATCTCACGACCGAGGAGGTCGCGTCGCTCGTCGCGTCTCCGCCGTCGTGCGTGCTCTTTCCCGTCGGCAGCGTGGAGCCGCACGGACCGCACCTGCCGCTCGGGACCGACACGCTCATCAGCGAAGCGACGTGCGCGCGCGCGGCGGACGCGCTCGAGGCGCTGGGGGTCCGCGTCGTCGTGGCGCCGAGCTTGCCGTTCGGCGTGACCGACTACGCCGCGGGCTTCAAGGGGGCGATAGGCGTCCCCGCCGCCGCTCTCGAAGCGATGCTGAAGGCCGTCGTCGCGCGCCTGCTCGCCGACGGCTTCTCGCACGTGTGCCTCGTGAACAACCACCTCGAGCCGGCGCACGATCAGGCCGTGCGTGCGTCGATCGGCGGATTTTCCGGTGCGCAGGCGAGCGTCGCGTGCCCGCTGACGCGCAAGTGGGCGCGCACGCTGTCGGACGAGTTCAAGCGCGGCAACTGCCACGCCGGGCGCTACGAGACGTCGCTCGTCCTTGCGGCGGGCGGCGCGGTCCGGCCCGAATTCACGGCGCTCGCGAGCTCCGACATCAGCCTCGCCGACGGCATCAAGGCCGGCAAGGCGACGTTCCGCGAGATGGGCATCACGCGCGCCTACACCGGCGCCCCCGCCGAGGCGACCGCCGACGAAGGTGCCGAGCTCTACGCCAAGCTTGCCGAGATGGTCGTGGGCGAGGTCGCCGCCGCGTTGGGGCTCGCGGCGAGCGCGTAGGCCGTCTACGCTGACGCGTGATGAGCGTGATGCGAACGCCGCTTCGAGGAGCTTCGTGGAGTGCGCTCGTTCTCGTTGTCGTCGTCAGCGCGTGCGCGAAGGGCGGCTCGGCCGACGGCCTGCCGCTGCTCCCTCTGGCGGAAGGCGGCGCGCTCGACGGCGGCAAGACCGACGGCGACGCCGATGCCGCGCCGCCCGCGGACGGAGGGGCCGACGCGTGCACGCTCGGGAGCGCCGCAGCGTGCGGCGCGTGCGGGACGGTGTGCGGCACGACGGACGCGCAGACGACGTTCGGCTGCACCGACGCCACGCCCGGCGGCACCTGCACCCTCACCTGCCGCGCCGAGTTCTACGATCTCGACGGCAAGCCGGAGAACGGCTGCGAGGCCGAGGACGCGATCGTGCAGGACACCACCGCGTCCGCGCGCCCGATCGCGCTCGACGCGACGACGAGGACCGCCAACATCGCCGGCAAGGCGTACGGCGACGCGCGCCCGCACGAGGGCGTGCCGCTGACGCGCCCCAACGGCCGCGAGGACTGGTACCACGTGACCGTCACCGAAGCCGACGCAGGCGCCGGCGCGTTCGGCGCGTGCCTCGGCATCACCAACTTCCCGAGCGACGACGTCTTCGAGGTCTGCACGACCGACGCGAACGCAAGCAGCTTCACCAACTGCGATTCGCTGGTGAAGGGTGGCGCGGCGTCGAAGTGCGTGAAGCCGACGGGGAACACCGACGTCGGCGAGTACTACGTGCGCGTCAAGAAGCTCAGCGGCTCGAGCACCCCAAACCAGTACGCGCTGTTCGTGCAGCACTGAGACGCAGCGCGTCACGCCGCGGCGAGCATCTCCAGGCGGGCCTTGCGCGCCGGCCCGTACGGCGCGAGCACGCGCATCAGGCCCATCGCGACGTGCTCGAGCTCGGGGCTCGAGCCGGCCTGCGAGTCTGGCGGCACGTCGACGACGAAGCCGCGCTGCATCGCGTCGGTCGCCGTCGCGAGCATGCCGAGCTCGGTGAGGCAGCCAGTGAGCACGAGCGTCTCCACCTTGAGCTCGTCGAGGACGGTCTGGAGCTCCGAGCCGACGAAGGCGCTGTAGGTCGACTTCTTCACGACGCGATCCTTCGGCGTCGGGTTCAGCTCCGGCCAGATCTCGGGGCCGTCGGTACCGCGGACGTTGTGCGCTCCCCACATCTCGAGATCGGGATCGCTGGCGTCGTGCTCGTCGACGACGAACACGACGGGCACCCCTTGCTTGCGCGCGTCCTCGATGCGCTTCGCCAGTGCGGGGACGATGTCCCGTGCGCGCGGCACCTCCGACGGACGGCCCGGCGTGAGGTGATCCTTGAGCATGTCGACGACCACCAGCGCAGCGCGGGGCTTCCGCTTGCCCTTCGCGAGCGACGACATCAGACGCGCGCGGAGGGCCGCGCTCGGCGCCACCGGCTCGGCCGTGAGGGCCATCACCGCCAGCGTGTCGTGAATCGGTCCCAGGGCCGCCCGGGCAGGCGCGGGGAGGGAGGCGTTGGCGAGATCGGTGAGGCGCTCGTGGCGGCCCGCGAGCACGAAGCCCATCAGGTCCGCGATGGCCTCCTCCGGAAGGGCGGGGGGGGTGGGGGGGACGGGAAGCGCGGGAAGCGCGGGAGGCGGCGGCTCGCCACGACCTGGCCGCTGCGGGCCGCTCACGACGCGCTCTCCCAGCGAGCCATTCGCGTGTGCTTTCGCTGGTTGTGTGGGCGCTCGACCATGGACTGACCTGACTTCGCGTAACTGGCTGGGGAAACTCTGGATAGCACGGACGGGGCCATCGGGGGACCCCTGGGGATCCTCTCGCGCTTCGCCACTGCCACCTTCTCTACGCACAGCCGGGGCCGGCGGATCGTCGCCCCGCCAACAACCTCCCAAGAACTGCATACGTGCGTGAAAAGGGTAGGTTTCGCGGCTACCCTCGGCTTCATGGCCGACGCCCCTATCTTCGGGTTCAACCACGCAAAAACCGCCATCGTGGAGGAGGTCGTGCAGCGCGTGGCGGGGGGAATCAAGGATCCGCTGCTCTCCCTCAACGACGCCGCCTACCTCGAGCTGAAGCGCCTCGCACACTCGCACGGGCAGGAGGCCCAGGAGTGGCGTTCGCTGGCGCGCGAGCTGGGGCGCATGACGGATGCCGAGCTCCGGGCCAAGCTGGAGGAGCTCGCCCGGCACTACGCGTGGGACGTCGCCGGCAACTTCGACAAGCGCGTCTACAAGATGGTGACCCGCCTAGGGGCCCCCGTCCTCGGGGGGCTCATGGCGCCGCGCGCGACGCTCAGGGGGCTGCCGCACGCTTTCGACATGACCGCGCTCGACGGGCGCGTTCACGTGCAGGGGCCGCGCGAGACGATCCGCCGCCTCTCCGAGAAGGGCACGCTCGTCTTCACGCCGACGCACCTGTCGAACCTCGACTCCGTCGTCTTCGGCTTCGCGCTGGAGCGCGCGGGGCTGCCGCCGGCGACGTACGGCGCCGGCAAGAACCTCTTCACGAACCCCGTCCTCTCGTTCTTCATGCACAACCTCGGCGCGTACCGCGTCGATCGCCGCCTTCGCCACGCGCTCTACAAGGACGTGCTCAAGGCCTACTCGAGCGTGCTCATCGAGCGCGGCTACCACTCGCTCTTCTTCCCGGGCGGCACGCGGTGCCGCTCCGGCGGGGTCGAGCGCAAGTTGAAGCTCGGGCTCGCCGGCACGGGGGTCGAGGCGTTCTCCCGCACCGCCGCCAAGGGCAAGCCGCAGAAGGTGTTCTTCATCCCCTCGACGATCAACTATCTGCTGACGCTCGAGGCCGAGACGCTCATCGACGACCACCTCGCCGAGGAGGGCAAGCACCGCTACATCATCGAGGACGACGAGTCGACGCGCGTGAGCCGCATCGCGTCCTTCATGCAGAAGCTCCTAGGGCTCGACGCCGCGTGCGTCATTCGCTTCGGCCAGCCGCTCGACTGCTTCGGCAACGCGGTCGACGACGAAGGTACGAGCCACGACGCGCGCGGCCGCCCCGTCGACATGACCAGCTACATCATGGGGCGCGACGACAAGCCGTGCCGTGACAACGCGCGCGACGCGCAGTACACGCGCGAGCTCGGCGACGCGATCTGCGCGAGCTTCAAGAAGGACACCGTGCTCATGGCGACGCACCTCACCGCGACGGTGGCGTTCGACAAGATCCTCCGCAGCACCGGCTCCGCGCCGGGCCGGGCCGACATCTACGCGATGCTCCGGCAGCGCGACGACGTGGTCGTTCCGCGCGCGCAGCTCGCAGAGGACATCGATCGCCTCGTCGCGAAGATCCGGCCCATGGAGGATCGCGGGGAGATCGTCCTCAGCGCGGCGGTGAAGGGGTGCAGCGGCGAGGCGATTCTCGCCGACGCACTCCGCGCCTTCGCGGGCTACCACACGAGCGAGGTGATCGTGCCTCGCGGCCCCGACCTGGTCCTCGCCGATACGCGGCTCCTCTTCTATTACCAGAACCGCCTCGCCGCCCATGGGCTCTCGGCCGACCTGATCGCCCCGAAGCGCACGGCGCGGGCGGCGGCGTAGGCGCTCCAACGGTCGGAAACGGCGCCATTTTTTCGTTGGGTGACCAAGGTGGGACAACCTGCTAGGCTGCCGCCCCCAACCGCCAAGGCCGTTTTGTACTCATGACCACCGAGAATTCCGAGACCCCGAACGCCCCGACGCAGCCCCAGGTTGCGCCGATTCCTCCCGTAGCGCCCGCCGAACCCCACGTCGTCGAGGCCGCGGTCCACGCGGCGCCGCCGGCGGCGACGGAGCCCGCGGCTGCACACGCATCGACCGGCGACGACGCCGGCGAGGAGGCTGGCGGTGACGACGCGGGCGACGAGGCTGCGAGTGACGCGCCGGCCGACGGCACTGCGCCTGGCGCCGCAGCGGCACCGGGCACACCGGGCGCGCCCGGAACGGGAAAGCGCAAGCGCCGCCGTCGCAAGAAGAAGAAGCCGGGAGTACCCGGTGAGGCGGGGGCCGTGGCCGGTGCGGGTGAAGCCGGCGGCGAGCACGCGGGCGAGCACGCGGGCGGCGAGCACGGCCACGACGGTGCCGCGCACGCCGAAGGCGGCGAGCACGGCGAGGCCGGCAAAGGTCGGCCGCAGCACCAGGGGCAAGGCCGGGACAAGCGTCCGCGCCCGCCGCGCGAGTCACGCGAGCGTCCGGCGTTCGGCGTGGGCGACGTCGTCTTCGGCAAGATCATCGACATCCTCGACGACGCGCTCATCGTCGATCTGTCGGGCAAGGCCACGGCGATCTTCGACCGCGGCGAGCTCGCGATCCCCGACGAGCCGGCGAACGCGCCGGTCGACGTCGTGGACGAGGACGCGCCCGGCGCCCCGGTGATCCCGGCGGCGCTCCGTGACAAGGACAAGGACGAAGACGAGGACAAGGAAGAGACCGCGATCTCGCCGGAGGCGACCACCATCGTCGACGCCGCGGTCGTTCCGGTGGCCGATGCAAAGGCCGAGGCCGCCGCAGCAGACGCCACACCCACACCCGCAGCCACACCAGAAGCCGCCCCCGAGGCCGCTGCTCACGCGGTCGCCGTTGCCGCCGCCGAAGCGGAAGCGGACGACGACGACAAGGAGCCCCCGCCTCCCGAGGAGCCGGCGTACCTCCCGCCGGTCGTCATGGAGCTCGGCGCGAGCTTCGTCGGCGTCGTGCACAACGACGGCGCGCGCGGCGGTCTCGTCGTCATCACGCGTCACCCGCGGCGCGCGTCGCGGGCGAAGCCCAAGGTCTTCGAGGCGTTCAAGAACGCCGACAAGGAGACCGTCATGGGCCTCGTGACCGGCGTGATCAAGGGCGGCGTCGAGGTCGACATCGACGGCCTGCGCGCGTTCGCCCCGGGCTCGCACGTGGACACACGCCTCGGCGCCGATCTTCACTACCTCATCGGCAAGCGCTTCAACTTCAGCGTCACGCAGTACGGCAAGAAGGGGCGCGACGTCGTCCTCTCACGCCGGAAGTTCATCGAGGTCGAGAGCAAGGCGGCGCGCATCCAGGCGCTCGCCAAGCTCGATATCGGCGGTGAGATCGAAGGCATCGTCCGCAGCATCGTGCCGTTCGGCGCGTTCGTGGACGTCGGCGGCATCGAGGGCCTCATCCCGCTCGCGGAGATGAGCCACAACCGCAGCGACACCCCGCACGACATCTTCACGGTGGGCGAGCCCACCATGGTGAAGATCGTGAAGGTCGACGAGAAGGGCAAGGTCTGGCTCTCCCGCCGCGCGACGATCGCGGACCCGTGGATGGTTGCGGTTCAGAAGTACGCCGTCCACACCAAGCACAAGGGCAAGGTCGTGCGGCTGCAGCCCTTCGGCGCCTTCGTCGAGCTCGAACCGGGCATCGACGGCCTCATCCACGCATCGGATCTGTCGATCAAGCGCATCGAGCACCCCAGCGAGGTCGTGAAGGTGAACGACGAGATCGACGTCGTCGTCTCGCACGTCGACGTCGGCGCGCACAAGATCGCGCTTCACCCCGCCCCCACGGGCGAGGCCGAAGGTGAGACGCCCCAGAAGGTCGTCATGCACAAGTCGGTCAAGGTGAAGGTCGTCAACATCGAGCAGAACGGCCTCGTCGTCCGCGTCATGGGCGCGACGGGCCGCAACGCCCGCGGTTACATCCCGGCCGGCGGCACCGGCACGCAGCGCGGCACCGAGCTCCGCAAGGTCTTCAAGGAAGGCCAGGAGATCGACGCCAAGGTCATCGACATCGACGCCAAACGTGGTGAGGTCAAGCTGTCGATTCGCGCGCTCAACGAGGACAGCGAGCGCACCGCGTACAAGAGCTACCAGGCGCAGGTGAAGAAGGAAGCGAAGTTCACCTTCGGCGACGTGCTCGCGAAGAAGCTGCAGAAGTAACGCGTCGGAGGTTCCAGGCGCGCCCCTACAAGAGCCGGCGCGCCTTGATCTCCAGGTAGCTCTTCACCAGCTGCGGCGTCACGTCGCCGGGGCGCGCGTCGAGGACGAGGACGCCGTGGCGCTTCAGGTCGCGCACGAGGCCGTCGCGCCACGCGAGCGATTCGGCCGCGGCGGCGCGCACGTACACGTCCTCTTCGCGCGCGATCGGCGCGACGGCCAGCGCCTCGACGTCCATGTCGCGCATCAGCACGCACAGCGGAAGGTGGCGGGGGAGGAGGCCGCGGAGCGACGCCGCGAGATCCTTCGCGCTGCGCGGCTCGAGCAGGTTGGTGAAGACGATGAAGAGCGAGCGCGCCCGCACCTGCGCGCGCAAGAAGCCCATCGCTGCGCGGTAATCCGTCGCATGAAGCCCAGCGTCGAGCGCGTACACCGCGCGCGTGAGCTTGCGCGCGCCGGCGCGGCCGCCTGTCGGAGGTAGGAACGCCCGGGGCGCGTCGTCGAAGGCGAGGAAGCCCGCCTTGTCTCCGCCGCGGAGGGCCACGTCGGCGGCGAGGAGCGCCGCGCCGAGCGCGTGGTCGACGCTCGTGATGCCGCCGCTCTCGCCGCGCATCGCGCGCCCGACGTCGAGGGCGAACACGACGTTCTGGTTGCTCTCGGCCTGGAATTGCCGGACCGTCGGATCGTCGCGCCGCGCGCTCGCGCGCCAGTCGATGTGGCGCACCTCGTCGCCGGCCTGGTACGGACGCAGCCGCTCGAACTCGGTGTCGCCGCCGCGAACGCGCAAGCTGCCGAGGCGCGCGTCCTGCCGCCCTTGCCGGCGGAGGAGCTCGAGTGCGCGCGCGGCGTGCACGTCGGGGTAGACGTCGACGCGGGCAAGGAGGGGCGTCCGCTCTTGGCGGGCGAGGAGGCCCAGCGGCGAGCCGTAGCGCACGGTCACGGCGCCGAAATCGGCCGCGCCGCGCCTCGTCGGGGTGATCTCGTACTTGAGCGTCACCTCGGACAGAGGCGGGAGCTCGAACGTCGCGGGCAGGCCGCTCACCGTCGTGTTCGGGAGCGGATCGTCGGTCACGGTCCCGCGAAGCGTGCGCCGGCTGCGGTTCCGGAGGCGAACCGTGACGACGTTGACGCGGCCGATCGAGAAGATCGCCGCCGCGGTGCGCGTCGCCTCCACGCGCTTGCCGGCCGCGAGCCCGGCGTCGGTGAGCGCGAGCGCGACGAGCATCGCGTCGAGCGCATAGAGGGCCGTGTCGATCTCCGGCACGTAGCCGGCCACGATCGCCACGGCCGTTGCCAGCCACGCGAACGCGGCCAGCCTGCGCGTCGGAATCACGGACTCGGCCGATCAGTCGATCAGAGGAGGCTCTTGATCTCTTTCTCGATCTCCGCCTCTTCACCGTCGTGGTAGCCGGTGTGCGTGAACCTGACCACGCCCTTGCGGTCGACGATGAACGTCGACGGCATGCTCTTCGGCTGCCACTTCTTCGCGATGCTCTTGTCCCCGTCCCACCCCACCGGGAACTTGGCGCCGTAGGTCTTCGCGAAGTCAACGATTCCCCCCTTCTCGTCGTCCTCCGAGATGGCCGCAATCTCGAGGCCGCTGGCCTTGTACTTCGTGTAGAGCTCCTGGAGCTTCGGGAAGCTCTTCTTGCAGGGCTCGCACCAGGTCGCCCAGAAGTCGACGACCATGACCTTGCCGGTCTGCAGGGTCATCTTGCCGCCACCGTTCATCGAATCGATCGAAAAAGCGCTGGCTTGATCGCCGCCGCCACCCGAGGAGACGGACGCCGTCGAGGCGTCCTTGGCATCCGGGCAACCGACGAGCGCGGCAGAAAGCGTGAGGGTCGCAAGCAGGGAATGGGACAATCGCATGACCGAAGATACTATCGCAGCCGTCCTCTGGATGGAACGGCTCCTATGGCCTTCTTGTGGGTCGCGTCACGCTGCGCGCGGGACCGGCAGCGTGCGCAGGATGTCGTCGATCCGCTCGTCTGGGCTCGTCCCCTGCAGCTGGGCGTCGGGGTGGAGAAGGACGCGGTGGCGCAGCACGGGCTTGACCATCGGCTTCACGTCGTCGGGCGTGACGAAAGCTCTGCCTTCACTGGCGGCCACGACCTGCGCGGCTTTCAGGAGGGCTATCGACGCGCGCGGTGAGGCGCCGAGCTCGATGGCGCGATCATCGCGCGTCTTTCGCGCGAGATCGACGATGTAGGCGATGATCGAGTCGTCGACGCGCACCGTTTGCGCAAACGATTGCATGGCGACGAGCTCCTCGGGCGTGGTCACCGAGGTCACATGGCGCAGATCGCTCGGATCGAAGCCGCTCGCGTGGTTCCGCACGATCGTCTGCTCCACGTCGCGTGGCGGATCGGCGACGGTCAGCTTCACGAGGAAACGGTCGAGCTGGGCTTCCGGCAGGGGATAGGTGCCCTGCGACTCCACGGGGTTCTGCGTGGCGACGACGACGAACGGTTGAGGCAGCAGGCGTGACGTGCCGTCGACGGTGACCTGGCGATCCTGCATCGCCTCGAGGAGCGCGGACTGGGTCTTCGCCGGGGCGCGGTTGATCTCGTCGGCGAGGAGGAGCTGCGCGAAGATCGGTCCGGGGACGAAGGTGAAGGTCGACGACTGGCGGTCGAAGACGCTCGAGCCGGTGACGTCGCTGGGCATGAGGTCGGGCGTGAACTGGATGCGCTTGAACGCGCACCCGCTGACGACGGCGAGCGTCCGCGCGACGAGCGTCTTGCCCAGCCCCGGCGCTCCTTCGACGAGCACATGACCGCGCGCGAGCAGCCCCACGAGCACGCCGTCGACGAGCTCCTCCTGGCCGACGATCACCTGGGCCATCTGCTTCTTGATGCGCTCGAAGGCCTCCGCGAACTGCTCTGCAGTCATGCTCATCGTCGCACCACCCTACAACACAACGCGTCCCCGCCCCGCTTCAGGTGCGCGACGCGCTCAATCGCGCCGCGTCGCCTGCGAGACCATCTTCGACAGATCCTTCAGCACGGTCAGCTCGTCCCCGGCGGGCTCCGCCCCAGCGAGGCTCGCCTCGGCGCGCCGCCACACGCGGACGCACTCGGCCTCCGGCAGATTCCCGCGGGCGGCGAGGAACGCGCCGACGTCGCCGGTGCCCCGCGGCATCAACGCGCGCACGTGCCCGTCGGCGTACCGCGCGTACGTGCGGAGGGCGTGCGCGGCGACCTTCGTGCGCGCGTAGAGCGCGCCGGTGGCCTCGACGTGCTCGGAGAACGCCCGGCGGGCCGGCACGGGGCTCGGACGCGCCCGTCCGAAACGGGCGCCCGCCGCGGCGAAGAGGAGCGCGATCGCGAAGGGGCAGTGCGCGAGCGCCTTGCCGAGGCCCGCCTCGACGAGCGCGCCCAGCGGGTTCGAGGGCGGGACGACCCCGTCCTCGGCGCGCGCGACCATGAACGCGTCGCGGTGCAGGTTCGACAGGATCCGCACGAGCGCCCGCGGGTTGCCGGGGCGCGCGAGCCCTACGTTCGTGAAAAGATCGTCGTTCGCGAAGCCGAGCACCGTCCCCTCGCCGCGCCGCCACATACCCGCGTAGATCTTGCCGTCGTCGAAACGCGCGACCACGTCCAGGCCCTTCAAGGGGAGCTCGAGGGCGGTCGGGCGCGCGAGGACCGCCGGCTCATCGACGACGAGCGCCTCGCCGTCCTCCGCGTCCTCGCTCCGGACGAGCTCCATTGCGCGCACGTCCCGTGACGCGGCCTTCGTCTTTTTCGCGCCGAGCTCCTTCGGCCAATGGTCGGGATCGCCGGCGAGGACGAGAACACCGCCCCTGTCGACCCAGGCCAGGAGGTGCTCGCGCGTCTCGTCGGCCAGCGGCACGCGCTCGGCGTCGACGACGACGACGGGGCCGACGTCGCCTGGGGCCGGGAAGGGGAGGGTCGCGAGCGACGTCTCGAGGCCGGTCACCCTGGCGCCCTGGCGCTTCAGCAGATCGACGAACAGGCCGTTGTCGGCGGGGTCGGCGCCGCCGATGTAACGCTTCGCCTCGCCGCAGCCGGCGACGCCGAGCGCGAGAGACGCGACCAGGGCGAGGGTCGCGACGCGCACGAGGGCCACGGCGCGCTCGCGAGCCCGCGCCACGCCCGCGTCGTCGGGCCGCGCGCCGCCGAAGCGCACGCGGTCCACGTCGCGAACGAGCTCCCGCAGGGTGCGCTTGGCGGCGGCGTCCGCGCACGCCCGGACATACTCGCCGTGCGTGCGGTGGCGCTCCAGGCGGATGGCCCCCCGATCGTCGAGGGCGCGCAGCGACGCTTGCAGGAACACGAACAGCGCCCGATCGAGCTTCCCTTGCGCCGCGAGCCCCTCGGCCTGGCGGAGCAGGTGCTCGGCGTCCGTCTCCGAGAGCACGTCGGCGAGCGGCTCGCCGGGCGCGCCACTCTCGCCTGCCGGCGTCGGGCGCGCGTCGGCGACCTTCTTGTCGCGTCGCGCCCGCACGATGCCTTGCACCAGCGGGATCGCCAGGAGAACCACGATGGCCGCGACGAGCAGCCATACGCCGATCTGCGCGAACGCTTCGAGCAGCGTGCGTAGCCACCCCCACCGCCAGGTCGAGGGCTCCTCCTTCGGCACTTCGCACGCCTTCACCAGTCCTTCGCAGCTCGGGATCTCCTTGGCGAGGTCGCACAGCGCCTCGGCGTGCGCGGGCAGCGGCTTGGGCGGATGCTTGCAGAAGGTGTACGGCCCTTCGGCGAGCGCTTGCTTTGCCTGTGCGTCGGCCGTGGACGGGTCGAGGGCGCTCGCCGGCGTCACCACTGCGCACGCGGCGACGGCGATCAGCGCCGAAAGGAGCGGGCGCATGCTCACGCTTTCTCCTGACCTTCGGCCGCCCGCGCGGCGAGGGCCGCGAAGCGCGTCTGGATGTCCCAGCCCTCGCGGCGGGTACGCAAGTTCAGATAGACGAAGAAGCGCGCCACCGTCAGCGTCGGCATCGCCAGCCACGCCGAGAAGAGCGCGATGGGGCCGCCAACCTCGTCCTCGGTCGGGCGCAATCGGATTTGCAGGAGCTCCTCGAGGATGGCGTGCCCCGTGGCGTTGCCGAGCAGGATGCCGAGCACGTAGAGGGCCGAGATCGCCAGGAGCGCCATCACGACATCGCCGAAGAAGCCGGTCCCGAGGCGCTGCAAACGACTGATGGCCCCGGTCGCGCTCGCCTGCTCGAGGACGACGACCTCGGTCCCGAAGAAGAACAGCGCCGCCAGCCAGATGCCCGGCACGAGGAAGAAGAGGGAGGCAGACACGACGCTCGTGAGCTGGAGCAGGCGGAGGAGCGCGAGCCTCGGAAGCGCGCGGAGGGCGACGACCAGGGCCTCGCGCGTGCGAACCCGCTCGTCGAAGACGAGGCGCGACGCGAGCGCCACGTACGGCGCCTCCGCGAACCCGGCGAGGAGGAGCGCGCTCGCCCACCCCGCGTACCAGCCCCAGTGAACGGCGACCTGCCAGGTCACGAGGAAGCACGGGACGCTGACGACCGCGCTCATCTTCACGAACGCGACCCAGTGCGCGACGGTGAACCGCAGCGCGAGATCGAGCACGTCGAGGAGGGTTCGATCGCGGAGCGCGATCTTTGCCGACAGGACGTTCATCGCGCAGCTCCCCGCGCAGGCGCGCCGCGGCCGCCCAGGAGCAGGTAGCCCCAAACGAGGACGAAGAGCGTCACGCCGAGGGCGCGCTTCACGACGGACGGGATGGCGGAGCCCGACCAGAACGCCTCGATGCCCGCCGCCATGAGGAGCATCACAGCCGCGCCGCACACGAGGACGACGGCGTCGCGGGCGGCGAGCTGGAGCGAGGCGAGCCGCGTGCGCTCGCCGGGCGAGACGATGCTCCACCCGAGCATCAGCCCGGCGCCGCCGGCGATCACGATGGCGCCCAGCTCCAGCGAGCCGTGCCCGACGATGAACGTGAGGATGTTGCCGCCCGCGCCTTGCGACGCGACGTACCCGAGCACCGCGCCGATGGAGAGCCCGTTGTGGACGAGGTAAAACGCCGAGCCGATTCCCCCGAAGATGCCGAGCGCGAAGCACCGCAGCGCGATGCCTACGTTGTTGTTCACGTAGAAGCCTGCCATGAGCGCGTCGTCGCCGGAGGCGCGGCCCTCGGCGAAGCCCTTCGCGTAAGCCTCGGTGAGCGGCCTCAGCATCGCCTCGGGGACGATGCGGAACGCGAAGGCGGGCTCGTGAATCGCGGCGGCGACGCCGCACGCGAACGGGACGAAGAAGAGCGCCGCAGCGAGCAGCATCGGCCACTTGCGCGCGCGTACCGTGCGCGGGAACGCGTACAGCCACGAGGCCAGGCTCACGCGCGCCCGCTTCGCCCGGGCGAAGGGGCCGTACAGGAGCGTGTGCGAAATGGCGGTCAGTCCCTGCAGGTACTCGACGAGCGGCGCCGAGTAGCGCGCGGCCTGGGCGCGCGCGAGGTCCGAGCAGAGGTTGCGGTAGAGCGGCGAGATGCGGACGATGTCGTCGGGCGCGAGGCGACGGAGCCCTTCGCGGGTCCCGCGCCAGGCGAGCTTCTCGAGATCGGTCCAGTCGCGCTGGCGCCGCTCGACGAAGGCGACTTCGGTGACCGCCGAGGGGATCACGCGGCCTCTCCGCGGGACGACGGCGGCCCCTCGTAGCGGCCCGCGTTCTGGGCGCGGTCGAACAAGAGGGCGAGCGCGCGGCTGGGGTTCGCGTCGAGGCGGCGCGGATCCATCCTGTGGCGTGCGAGCAGGGGACCTGCGATCATCCGTGCGAGCTCGTGCTCGCGCGCCTGCCCGAGCGTCGCGCGGCGGCGGAGAAAGAGCTCGATGGCGGCGCGCTCGTCGGCGTCGAGCTGGACGGTGTCCGGTACGTCGCGCCACTCGTCGGCCTTCGCCGGCGGCCACAAGACGACGGAGCCCGCGACGCGCATCCGCTCGGGGATGACGACGAGGGTTCCGGCGACCAGATCGCCCAGGCGCTGAAAGCGGCCCGAGACCGCCATCGCGACGACGCCAACGACGTACCCGACCGGCAGCGCGTCGGCGGCGCGCAGGAGGTTGCGCAGCGCCGCCTCGACGAACCCGACGGGGCGCCCCTCGGTCGTGACGACGCGGAGGCCGAGCGCCATCTTGCCCGGCGTCGTCCCCTTCACCGCCTCCCAGGCGACGAAGTAGACCCACTGCGCCGCGAAGAGCAAGAGCAAGAGGAGCCCCACGCCGAGCTTCAGCGTCGTCTCCATCGAGCTGGCGAGCGCACCGCCTCCGAGGGCCGCGAGCACGATGAGGCTCGCGACGACGAGGAGCGCTCCGTAGCAGAGGACGAGATCGATGAAGTGCGCGAACATCCGCCGCGCAGGCCCGGCGACGCGATGACGGAAGACGATGTGCTCGGGCGTCTCGATGGCGACGTCAGTGTCGAGCACGACCTGCACCGCGGGCGTGGCCATCACCGCACGCGCGAGAGGCCGGTCATGCGGCTCATCACCGCGTCTGTGAGCCACGTCGGCATCGCCTTCACCAGGTACATCCCCACCTTCGCGTGGAAGGGCGCCGTGTAGCGCGCGTGCGGGCGTCGCGCCTCGATCGCGCGGAGCATCGCGCGCGAGATGACCTCGGGCCCGACCGCCTGCGCCATGAGCTTCTCGGCCGCGGCGTCGATCCGCGCGTAGACCGGGGCGTAGGGGGAGTGCTGCCCCGGGGTGGCGCCCGCCTCGCGCCGGCTGCGCTCGGCGAAGTCGGTGCGGATCGTCCCGGGCTCGATGACGACCACCTGGACGCCGAAGGGCCGGAGCTCCATGCGGAGCGAGTCGCTCATCGTTTCGACCGCCCACTTGCTCGCGTGGTACGCGCCGAAGATGGGCAGACTGATGCGGCCGCTGACGCTGGTGACGTTGAGGACGCGCCCCTTGCGCCTCTGCATCATCTTCGGCACGAACGCGCGCGTCACGCTCATGAGCCCGAACACGTTCACGTCGAACTGCTCGCGCAGCTTCTGGTCGGAGATCTCCATGAGCGGGCCGACGAGGCCGTAACCGGCATTGTTGACGAGGACGTCGACGCCGCGGCCGTCGGTGAGTCGATCGACCTCGAGCACGGCCTCGGCGAGGCTCGCGGCGTCGGCGACGTCGAGCTGCACGACGTCGATCTGCGGCGACTGCGCGTGCAAGGTCGTGAGCGCCGCCTTGTTGCGGCCCGATGCGATCACCCGGTGCCCGCGCGCCGCGAAGGTCAGAGCCGCGTGGCGTCCGATGCCGGCGGTGGCCCCCGTCACGAGAATCGTCTGCCCTTTCACGCCTCTCACCTCTTTTCGGCCTTCCCCGGCTTTTCGGCCGGGATTTCGGCGTCGGGCGTGGTCCTCGGCGCGTCGAGCGAGAGTCCCCCGAGCAGCCTGACTTTGACGACGGCGAGGCGGTTCGACAAGGCCTCTTCGTCCTTGCCGCTGGGAACTTCGCTCTGGAAGTCGACGAAGAGGCACCGGCGTATGAACGCGCCGAACGCAAAGACGTGGCCGACGAGCGGGGTCGTCTTGTCCTTGCCCGGTTTCACGGCCACCCACACGCGCGTGTCGTACGCCTCGGGGCCGACCGTCACTGCTTCGTCCACGGTCGTGAGCCCGTCCCCGACCAGCCCGCGGTTGCGGGCGCGCTCCTCGCAGCGGGCCCGGTTCATGAGCTCGCTCTCGTTCCACGCGAAGAGGACGAGCCGTGAGCGCGTGGGCTCGTGCACGGCGTGGAGCTCGGGCTGGGCGTGGTCGTCGATCTTCCAGCCCTTTCCGTCGGGCAAGGGGACGCTCAGCCGAAAGCGGAGCGAATGGAACTTCGGCCACCGCGCTTCGTCCAGGGGGAACGCGTCGGGCGTCGCCGCGACGACGGTCGCCGGCGCGGGAGCCCGAGGGGGCTCGCCCGGCCCGCAGCCGACGAGCGCGAAGGCGAGCACGCACACGCGCGCGCTCGCGACCACGCGCCGCCGCAGGCTCAGACGCGGCTGAGCCACTCGACGTGCGAGGTGTCGGTCCCCTTCACGATGCCGAAGAAGCGCTCCTGCAGGCGCCGCGTGATCGGGCCGACCGTGCCGTCGCCGATGGTGCGGTTGTCGACCTCGCGGATCGGCGTGACCTCGGCCGCGGTGCCGGTGAAGAAGGCTTCGTCGGCGAGCCAGAGCTGGTCCCGCGTGAGGCGCCCCTCGTGCACCGGGATGCCTTCTTCGCGGGCGAGGGTGAGGATCGTGTCGCGCGTGATCCCCTCGAGGATCGAGGACGACAGATCCGGCGTCATCAGGACGCCCTTCTTCACGATGAAGAGGTTCTCGCCGCTGCCCTCGCTGACGTACCCCTGCGGGTCGAGGAGAATGGCCTCGTCGTACCCGGCGAGCTTCGCCTCGCGCTTGGCGAGGACCGAGCCCGTGTACTGGCCCATGATCTTGCCCTTGGCGAGGCTCACGTTGACGTGGTGCCGGGCGAACGAGCTGATCTTCGCGCGGATGCCCTTCTTGAGCGCCTGGTCGCCGAGGTAGGCGCCCCACCGCCAGGCGATGACCGCCGCGCGCACGGGGTTGTTCGGGCAGTAGATGCCCATGTCACCGGCGCCGATGAAAACGATCGGGCGCAGGTAGCACTCGTCGAGCTTGTTCGCGCGGATGACGTCCCCGCACGCCTGCATGATCTGCTCGCGCGTGAACTTCGGCTGGATGAGCGTCATCTTGCAGCCGTCGAAGAGGCGACCGATGTGCTCGTTCAGCCGGAAGATGAAGCTCCCGCCGTCCTCACGTTTGTAGCAGCGGACCCCCTCGAAGGCGCCGAGGCCGTAATGCAGCGAGTGGGTGAGGAGGTGGACGTTGGCGTCGTCCCAGTCCACGAGCTCTCCATCGACCCAGATTTTATGCAGCTTTTCGACCATCTTGGCGCGCCTCCACAGAGAGCAACGGCGCGCAGAATGTAGTCGCGGTTTCCCCGGAGGGCCAGGCACCAATTCGTGGGACGGTGCGTCAAATGAGCCATATTGCGCGCGTCGGCGCCTTTTTCGCCGCTTCGTGCGGGTCGTGAGAGGTCTGTGCCACGAGAAAGCCGCGGCAACTGTGCCGGTCCGGCGTATCCTCCCTGCCGTCCCGGACGGTCGCTATGGGACAGGAGCGAGACATGGCGAAGCGAAAGCCCAAGAAGAGCCCCCAACGTGCCCGGCGCAGCAAACGCAAAGGTGGCGGCGGCTTCGATCTCGACGCGCTGCGCCTCGCGCTTCCGCAGGTCGCACGCACGACGTTGCCCACCATGCCCAGCGCGGTCGCGATCGTCGAGGCGAAGCGGCTCTTCCAGCACGCCAAGTCGCTTCGACCCCGCTTCGCGCAGCTGCCCGGCTTCAAGACGAGCGATCTGGATCACCTCCCGCACATGGCCGCGGCGCTGGAGCAGGCCGAGAAGCGCTGGACGGTGGCGCGCATGGACAAGCAGGCCGCGACCTTGAAGCCGGTGCGCAAGGAGGCCGAGGCCCTCAGGTCCTCGATGTTCGCGGCCGCGCGCTACCTGCTCCGTCGGGACGCTGCCGCGCAGGCAGAGCTCGATCGCATCGCCGAGGGGGACGATCTCGCCGACCTCATCCAGGACCTTCGCGATCTCGAGGGGCTCGCGAAGGCGCACGCCGCCGAGTGGGCGGGGGCGATCACGCTGCCGAAGGGGCACCTCGTGCGCGCCGTCCAGCTGGCCGATCAGCTCACCAACGGCGTCGACACGACGCCCGCGCTCGGCGCGCAGGGGCGCCGCAACCAGGCGTTCTGGATCCTGGAGAACGCGGTCGCCGAAGTGCGCGCTGCAGCGCGCTACCTCCTGCACGACGAGCCGAAGCGCCTCGCGCCGATGCTCTCGAGCCACGAAGGCGAGCCGCGCCGCAACGCGCGTCGCACCCGGGGCGCGTCACGGATGCCGTCGCACGCGGCGTAGACCCGATCCGTTCGCGCGGCTAGCAGCCGTCCCGTCGCAAGTCAGCGTCGCAGCAGCACGTAGACCGCGCCTTCGCCGCCGTCGGACTCGGCGGCGGTCGCGAAGGCGGCGACGTGCTCGCTCGCCGTCGTCTGCGAGAGCCACGTCGCGATCTCGCCGCGCAGGACGGCCGGCCCCGTCGAGTGCTCCCCGCGGCCGTGGATGACGAGGACGCACCGCTCGCCGCGCGTGCGCTTGTCGCGCAAAAACGCGGTCGTGGCGAGCCGCGCTTCTTCGGCGCGCATGCCGTGGAGATCGAGGCGCGCGTCGATCGGCAGCATCCCGCGGCGGAGCTTGCGCATCAGATCGGCGGGCACGTCGGCCCGTCGCCCCTCGACGCGCGCGCCGTCGTCCACCACCTCGAACCGCTGCCCGCCGAACGCGAGCGTGCGCAGGTGCTCGTGCGCGGCCTCCTCTTCCTTGGCTTGCGCCTCCTTGCCCTGCGCGAGGCGCTGGGCGATGCCGCTCGGGCCCGTCGAGGCGGTGAGGCCGACGCGGCCCTTGCCTTCGTCGAGGGGGACGACGCCGCTCATGAGGCGGTGGAACGAGAGATCCTCTTCCCCGCTGCTCTGGCTCCTCTCGCTCCTCTCGGGGAAGCCGGCCGCGCGCGTCCCGGTCGCCGGGCGGGGCTTGGCGGGGGTCCGCTCGTACGCGGGCGCCTTGGGCTTGGTCTTCGCGGCCTCTTCTTCGGCGGCGAGCTTCTTCTTCAGCTCATTGAGCCTCGCGAAGGGCCCCTCAGGAATCGTCTCCTTCTTCTTGCTCATGGCAGCGTCACTTTCCCGAAGGGTCGTTCACCATCGCCCGGAGCGCCGCCACGACGGCCTGGATTCCGGTGAGGACGCCGTCTTCGTAGTGCCAGTCGTTGTCTCCCAGCTCGGGAAAATCGTGAGGGTTCTGAATGTCCTCGGCGGTCAAGCCCGGGCGCAGCCGCCGCGCCAGCGCGAGGACCTTGTCACGCTGGTGGCCCTCCATCCGCGACAGGAGCGCCTCGAGCTCGGACCAGGGGATGTCGCGATCCATCGTCATGACGGTAGGAGTGGTAGAAGAGTCTCTGCGTCGGCGACGTCCACGTCGGTGAGGACGCGGCCAGTCGGGTAGATGGCCACGGTCGCGCCCGTCTTGGGGCAGACCCCCAGGCAGTGCGTCTTGGTCACCCAGATGCTCGCGAACGCGGCGCGGGCGGCGACGCCGCGCTTGAGCTCGTCGTACACCGCATCACCCCGCTCGCCGCAACCGTTGCCCAGGGGCGAGCTCGCCTCGCGCCGATTGGCGCAGACGAGGAGGTGCAACCGAGGGGCGGGCAGGGCGTCACGCATGGGCGGTAATGGGGTGATCGGTAGCACGGAGGAGGGGTTCGTACACGACTGGCCGATCCGCGCCTGGATCGACGAAGGTCCGTTCGCGGGCTGGAGCGCGCGTCCGGGCGCACGAATCTCGCGTACATGCAGAGCGCTCGGTCGGGTGCGTTCGTTGCAACGTAAACGTTCGTCCCATGGGCCACGTCTCTCCGATGCACGCCAAGGCTGGAGCGCTCACGCTCGGTGATCGCAAGGTCGTGCTCGGGCCTTGCCTCGGCCGTGGGTCGGTCGGGACGGTCTACCGCGCCACGCTCGAGTCGTCTCTGGGCGTGAAGCGCCTCGTTGCTTGCAAGGTACTCTCGACGCTCCCGAGCGACGAGTACGAGCCCGTCGTCGAGCAGCTGTCCGAGATCGTCCAGCGCGCCGTGTGTATCCGGCACCCGAACGTCGCCCAGGTCTTCGAGGCCTCGGCCGCGCGCGCCACGCGCCAGCCGTTCGTCCTGAGCGAGCTCGTGGAGGGCGCGTCGCTGCGCAGGGTCCTCGACACGCTCGCGCAGCGGAGCCGGCGAATCCCCCTCGATCTGGCCCTCTTCATCGGCATGGAGGTCGCCGACGGTCTGACCGGCGCGCAGCTCGCCAAGGGGCTCGACGGGCGACCCCTCGGCGTCGCGCACCTCGACGTGTCGGCCCGCGACATCCTCCTGTCTTGGCACGGCGGCGTGAAGGTCACCGACTTCGGCATGAGCGCCACCCGGCAGGTCGCGTCGAGCGTCCGCAGCTTGAGCCACGTCGCTCGTCGCGCCGACACGATGGCCCCCGAAGTCGCCCGCGGCGGCGGCGGCGACGCACGGAGCGACGTGTTCTCGCTCGGCGTGCTCCTCCACGAGATGCTCATCGGCCCGCGCTTTCCGAAAGGGATGCCCGACGGCGAAGCCCTCAAGTACGCGCGCGAAGGCTTCGTGCCGCCGGCGACGTTCGAGCCGCACCTGCCGGCGGACGTCGAGCGGATCGTCGATCGCGCCCTCGAGCCCAAGCCGGACCGGCGCTACGCGCACGCCGGCGCGCTCGCCTACGAGCTGCGTCGCGCCGCATTTTGTCTCGGCGTCGGCGACTCGCGCTTCTTCCTGAAGTCGCTCCTCGCGACCGAGCTTTCGGAGGAGCGCAGCGACGCGACGGCGCCGGACGACGCGCAGCGCAAGAAGACCAAGCGCTGAGGCGACCCCGCCCTCAGCCCTGGCCCACCGCCCACGCCGTGCCGTAGCGACGGAGGTACGTCTCGAGCCCCACCCGGCACAGCGAGTGCCCGATCGCGCCGTCGTCGAGGAGCTGCGGCAGCGCGTCGAGGGGGACGAGCACGACCTCGCACTCCTCGTTCTCGTCGAAGCTCGTCGTCGCGACGAGCCGCGCCCCGCGCGCGAGGTAGGTGAAGCAGCGGTTGCCTTGCAGGGCGGGGTTCGGCTCGACGACGCAGAGGTCTTCGACGGCGACGGCGTCGTAGCCAGTCTCTTCGACGAGCTCGCGCCGCGAAGCCGCGCGGGGATCCTCGTGCCGCTCGACGACGCCGCCCGGGATCTCGAGCGACAGGGCGTCCGTGCCGAAGCGGTACTGCCAGATCAGGACGAGCTCGCGCGCGTCGGTGATGGCGACGACGTTGCACCAGTCGGGGCACGCAAAGATCGTGAAGTCGCGACGCGGCTTGCCCTCCCCGTCCTCCATCGACAGCGACTGGACCCGGAAGACGCGGTGGTCGCTCACGTCGCGCGTCGCGACGCGCTTCCACGGGCGAATTCGTGGCGGCGGGAGAACGAAGCGGGTCATCGGCGCATCCTAGACCCATCCGAATGAGGTAAGCTCCCAGCGTTCACGTCATGGGCCTCCTTCGATCGACGTTCCGATGGATTCGCGCGCTCCCCACCGCGGTTACGCGGGCAGGGGAGGACGTCGAGGCCGTGCTCGCCAACGATCCGGCCGCCCGCTCGAGGCTCGAGGTCGTGACCGTCTACCCCGGTCTCCACGCGCTGTGGATGCATCGCCTCGCCCACGACCTCTGGACGCACGGCAGCCCCTTCGAAGCGCGCATCCTCGCGCACGTGAACCGCTTCATCACCGGCGTCGAGATCCACCCCGGCGCGACGATTGGACGTCGCGTGTTCATCGACCACGGAATGGGCGTCGTCGTCGGCGAGACCGCGACGATCGGCGACGGGTGCCTCATCTACAAGGGGGTGAACCTCGGCGGCACGAGCCTCGCGCGGACCAAGCGCCACCCCCAGCTCGGTCAAAACGTCGTCGTCGGCGCCAACGCCTGCATCCTCGGCGCGATCGACATCGGTGACGGCGCCCGCATCGGCTCGGGCAGCGTCGTCGTGAAGCCGGTGCCGCCGGGCGCTACGGTCGTCGGCGTACCGGCGCGCGTGATCGTCCCTGCCGCCAAGCGCTTCGACGCGGCCCTCGACCACGCGAACCTCCCCGATCCGATGGCCGACATGATCCGCGCGCTCGCCGCTCAGAACGAACGCCTCCGCGAGCGGCTCACGTCGCTCGAGCACAAGCTCGACATGCCCCACGAAGAGCGCGACGACAACGTGCACCTCCCGTACGACGGCGAGGAGATGCCTCCGGCCGACGGCGGCTGACACGCCCCCCCCATGGCCACCGACGAAAAGCAGGCGCGCAAGGACGCGCAGAAGCTCATCGCCGACAACCGTCGCGCGCGCTTCGACTACGAGATCATGGACAAGTACGAGGGCGGCCTCGTCTTGACCGGCAGCGAGGTCAAGTCGATGCGCGCCGGCAAGGTCGACATCGTGGACGCCTACGCGTCGATCGACCACGGCGAGCTCTGGCTGAAGCAGCTCTACGTCGCGCCGTTCGAGATGGCGTCGGCCTTCCCCCACGAGCCACGTCGCGCGCGCAAGGTCTTGCTGCACAAGCGCGAGATCGCCGCCATCGGCAAGGAGATCGGCCGGGGCGGCCTCACCGTCGTGCCGATGCGCCTCTACTTCAGCAAGGGCAACGTCAAGGTGGAGCTCGCGGTCGTGCGCGGCAAGAAGAAGGAAGACAAGCGCGCCGACATCGCGAAGAAGACGGCCGACCGCGACGCGCGCGCGGCGATGGGCCGCGCGGTGCGGGGGAAGGGTTGACGATGACGGCGCCCCACCTCGACTGGGACAAAGGCGGGACCGCGCGCGTGGTCGGGATCGCGAAGGAGGCGGTGACGCTGCGGTCGTCGATCCCATCGCCGCCTGGCTCGCGCATCGACGGTACGCTGCGCGAGGGCGCGCAAAAGGTTCGCTTCAAGGTCCACGGCTCGAAGAAGCAGCTGGAGGGGGACTTCGTCGTCGAGGCACGCGCGATCGACATGACGCGCGAGGTCCGCGAGATGCTCGAGGCCCTGACGCAGGCGAAACCCACCCTGTAAGCACATGTTTCCAGTGTGATTGTGCGCGTTTCCGCAGGAGCACGCAGGGGTGCCTAGACGGGCATACGTGGTACCCTGAGGGGTATGGCCGCCTTCGAAGGCACGTGGACCAGGCGCGCGAAAGCACGCGTCGGCCGGGTGCTGAAGGACAAGTGGAAGCTCGAGAAGCTCCTCGGTGTGGGCGGCACGGCCGCCGTCTACCTCGCGCGGCACCGCAACGGGCAGCGCGTGGCAGTGAAGGTGCTGCACGCCGATTTTTCCGAGGACAGCGAGCTGCGCCGCCGCTTCGTGCGCGAGGGGTACATCGCGAACAAGGTCCAGCACCCGGCGGCGGTCGCCGTCATGGACGACGACGTGGACGACGAGGGGAGCGCCTTCCTCGTCATGGAGCTCCTCGAAGGGGAGACGGTGGAGGAGCGGTGGAAGCGACACCAGCGGAAGCTCCCGCCCAGGGAGGTGCTCGTCATCGCCGCGCAGACGCTCGACGTGCTCGAGGCCGCGCACGCCGTGAAGGTCGTTCACCGTGACATCAAGCCGGAGAACCTGTTTCTGACGCGCGAGGGGAAGGTCAAGGTCCTCGACTTCGGTATCGCGCGCCTTCGCGAGAGCATGAGCCGCATCCAGGTGACGCAGACGGGCGTGGCAGTGGGGACGCCGGCGTACATGGCGCCCGAGCAGGCGCGTGGGCGAAACGAGCTCGTCGATGGGCGCACCGATCTGTGGGGGCTCGGCGCGACGATGTACACGCTGCTCACAGGGCGCCTTGTGCACGAGGCGGCGACGGGCAACGAGCAGCTCCTGGCGGCGATGCTGCGGCCGGCGCCGTCCCTGGCGGGCGCGATGGCCGATCCACATCGCGCGCCGCCGGCGCTGGTCGAGATCGTCGATCGTGCGCTCGCGTTCGAGATGGCCGACCGGTACGAGAACGCGGCGGCGATGCGCAACGCTGTGCACGCTGCGTACCGCGCGACGGTCGGGCAGGAGCTCCCGAGCGTGGCGCGTCTGGTCGTGCCGCTCTCTCTGCCCGACCTCGAGGAGGCCGGGGGCCACCTCGGCTGGGAGAAGACCCGGCTCGACTCGGCGATGCTGCCGCTGCCTCGCCGCGTCGGCCTCGCGCTGCGTGCGCGGTGGCGGACGGTCGCCACCGTCGCGATGGGGCTCGCGACGGTGCTCCTCGTCCTTTTGACGTGGAGCGTCGCGAAGAACGCGCCGTCGCCCGCCCCCCATGCCGCGGTGGGTGCGCCTCCTCCTCTTCCTCCTCCGCCGGCTCCGACGACGTCGAGCCCGGTCGCGGTGGCGCAGCCGCCCGCGCTGGCAGCCGCGCCGTCGTCGGCGTCGCCCGCGTCGGCTGCCGATCCCGTCGCCGCGAAGCCCGCGAAGGATCCGCGCGCTGGCCGTGCCCGACCTGCCGCGCCGAGGCCACAACCCGCGGCCGCGGGTGGCGACGACGATCCTGGGCCGATCCGCAAGTGAGGACCTTCGCGCGACGGCTCGGCCTCTTCGCCCTCCTCGCGACCTTGTGGACCGCCGCCGCGCAGGCGCAGGAGAAGAAGGATCCGGTCGCCGCCGACTACTTGTTCCGCGAGGCTCGAAAGGCGGCGCGCGCTGGCGACTACGCCAAGGCGTGTCCGCTCTTCGCCGACAGCCTCAAGGCCGAGCCGGGAACCGGCGTGCTCATGAACCTCGCCGACTGCGAGGAGCACCTCGGCAAGGTTGCCAGCGCGTGGCAGCACTGGCGTGAGGCGCTCGACACGTTGAGCGGCAAGAACGACAAGCGCGCGGCCCTCGCACGGCGCAAGATCGCCGCGCTCGACCGGCGCCTGCCGCGCCTCACGCTGCGCCTCGCGGCAGGCGCGCCGGGCGAGTCGAGGGTGGAGCGTGACGGCGTGGAGCTCGGCGCGTCCGCGCTGGGCCTGCCGGTGCCCGTGGACCCGGGCGCCCACACGATCGTCGTTCGCGCGCCCAGGCACCAGGAGCGTACGTTCACCGTGTCCGTTCGCGAGGCGCAGCTCGTCGAGCAGAGCGTCGACGCCGGCGCGGCGCTGCCCGAAAAACCGCCGGTCGCGACGGGCGCGAGCGGCGACGGCGCCGTGCGCGAGGCGACCAGCGAGGCTGCGCCCGCGCGCTCGGGCAGCGCTGCGAGGCCGATCGGGTACGCGCTCGTCGGCATCGGAGTGGTCGGCATCGGCGTGGGCACCGTCGCGGGGCTCGTCGCGCTCGACAAGAAGAGCACCGTGCAGCAGCACTGCCAGTCCGATCCGGCCGGCGGGGTCGGGTGCACCGACCAGACCGGGGTCGACGCCGCCGCCACGGGTCGTACGATGTCGACCGTGAGCACGATCGGGTTCGCAGCGGGGGCCGCGTCCCTTGCGGTGGGGGTGCTCTTGCTCGTCGCGGGCGGGAGCAGGACCAGCGACACGCAGGCGGCCCTCACGCCGCACGTGCTTCCGGGCGGCGCCGGCCTCTCGTTCGCGAGGATCTTCTGATGCGGCGCGGCGCGCTGGCGCTCGCGCTCGGGCTCCCCGCCGCGGTCGGCTGCGCGGGGCTCATCGGCGCCGACTTCGACGCGCACCGGATCTCCGTGACGCCGGAGGCCGGCCCTGTCGACGGGCAAGCGGGCGGCGACGCCGCGGTCGGGTGCGCGCACGCGCAGGTCCCGCCGAACAAGGCGCAGGGGAAAGGCCTCGGCGGCACCAAGGACTTCTGGCTCGCCATGTACACCATCGACTACGGCGACGGGGACGGCGTCCCCGCCGCCGCCACCTACGCGAACATCGGTTACGACCTCGATCGCGTCTGCACGGCTCTCGGCGATCCGCCGGTGTGCGTGCAGGCCAAGCACGCGCCCAAGGACGGCGTGGGGGGCAGGGACAATGCCACCGGCGAGCTCCTCTTCGAGGTGAAGTCGACCTACCAGATCATCGCCGATCCCCTCGGCTCCAAGAAGGACACCGCCATGATTCAAGGCGGGGCCTTCTCGATCCTCTTCCACGTGACCGGCTACAACGGCTTACCCGACGACGATCAGGTGCGCTTCGAGTGGTACGCGCCCGCTCCGTTCGGGAGCGACACGGGCGACGCCGGCCCGCGGCTCCCGCCGACCTGGAGCGGCACCGATCGCTGGCCGATCCGGATCCAGGACACTCTGCCCGACGGCGGCATCGGCGCCCTCGTCGTCGACGACAACGCGTACGTCGCCGGCAACGTCGTCGTGGCGAGCCTGCCGAGGGGCACGCGCATCTCGGGCGGGTCGATCGACTTCGATCTGTCCGGCGTGTTCGTCACGGCGACGCTCGAAACGACGGCGCAAGGGGTCGCGATGTCGGGCGGCACGCTGGCCGGGACGTGGGGGCAGGCGCAGGTCCTCGGCGGCATCGGCAAGCTCTTCGAGACGGCGGGAAAGTGCACGGATTTCCCCATCTACCAGCAGCTCAAGTCGCTCGTCTGCAGCGCCCTCGACATCTCGGGATCGGGCGTGCCGCTGCCCACGCAGCCGTGCGATGCGCTGTCCATCGGGGTCGCCTTCACCGCCAAGCCGGTGCTTGCGCCGACGAACACGATCGACGTGCCGCTCCCGACGAAACCGTGCCCGCCCGCGACCGACCCGCTCAACGACGCGTGCCTCAAGGACTCCGGCGCCGGCGGCGGCTGACCGAGGCTGCGGGGCGGCGGGATCAGGCGCGTTGACGGCGCGCGAGCAGAAGCGCGATGGCGCCGAACGTGACCGCGAGGACGAGCAACCCGAAGGTGCTCGCGCGCTGCGACAGCTCGAACGCGGGGGGACCGCCGAAGAGGCTTCGCAGGTGCGCGCGAGGCGTGAGGAGCGAGGCCGCGCCCGTGCCGTCGCCGAAGATCCAGTCCGCCGCGAGCAGCGCGCCGCGGCCGATCCCGCTCCGAAAGAGCGCGGCGCCGGACGCGAAGAAGGCCGTGTAGGCGAGCGCCGCGAGCGCGCCGACCTTGGCGGAGGTGAGCGCGTCCTTGACGATGGGCGGATCATCGGCGCCATGGGCAACCGCGGCAATGAACGCGGACGCGAGCGCGCACAGGACGACGCTGGTGACGGCGGCGACGGCAAGGGTGCTCGCGGCGACGCGGAGCGGGTCGGCGCCGAACGCGACGAGCGGGCGCCCTGCTCGCCCGAAGCCGGCGCCGCCGAGTGTGGCGCCCACGATCGAGAAGACGAGGAGCGGGAGGGCGATGGCGCCGAACGCGCCGAGCAGCACGTGCCCGGCGGAGTGCCAGCCACGCGAGCGTTCGACGAGCGCTGCGCCGAGCGCGAGCGCGATCCACGCGAAGCTGGTGACGAGCGCGCTCGGGGTGCGGAGGATGCGCAGTGCAGCGAGCCGGCCGGCGCTCATTCCGCACCTCCTTGCGACGGTGGCTGCGCGGACGGGGAGGGGGCGGCCGGAGGGGGGGATGAGAGCGGAGAGGAGGTCGGGGGAGGGGACGGAGGGAGAGCAAGGGGGGGGGCAAGGGGCGCCGGCGCGTGGCGCTCCGTGGCGGCGCGGTAAGCAGCGGCCGCGTCGCCGGCGATCGACGCGCGCAGCTCCTCGAGCGGCGGCGCCTCTGCGCGCAGGCTGGCGATCTCGACGTTCGCGCGCAGGGCGGCGCGGGTCATCGCGTCGGCGAGGGTGAGCAAGTCAGGGCCCGAGAGCGTCACTGACCGCGGACCTGCCTCGATGGCGACGGGGGCCGTCTCCGCGGCCAGCGCAGCGAGGAGCGTACGCGGATCCTCCACGATGGCCCGGAGCCGAGCTGGCCCCGCGCCGCGCGCGGCCACGCCCGAGAGCGCCGTCGTCCGGTGCACGAAGCGACCGCGATCGAAGAGGAGGTGGTCGTCGGCGAGCTCGGCGGCCTCGCGGAGCGACGCGGTAGCGACGACGACGCAGCCGTCCAGCGCGCGCGCCCGCACGGCCGCGGCGAGGTGCGACGCCGCGCGCGGATCGACGTCGACGTACGGCTCGTCCAGGAGCACGATCTTCGCGCTGCACGTGAGCGCCTCGGCGAGGGCGACGGCGCGGGCCTCGGCGGGCAGGAGCGTCCGCACCTTGCGCGCCAGGAGCGCCGCGATGCCGAGCCGTTCGAGGCGCACGCGTGGATCGCCGCGCGGCTCACCGCGGATCTCCGCCGCCATCTCCAGCACCTCGCCGACGCGCATCACCTCGGGCAGTACTACCTCGCGGCCCACGTGCGCGATCTCCTTGCGGACGCGGCGATCGCCGGCCGCTTTGCCGAGGACGCGCAGGCTCCCGCTGCGCACGCGCACGCGCCCCGCGATCGTCGCCAGCGCGAGCCCTACGGCGTCCTCCCGCGTTCCGATGAACGCGTGCGCGCCGATGCCGAGCGACAACGTCGCGGCGGCGAGAGCGATCGGGGCCTCGCGCGACGTTACCTGCTCGAGCACGACGAGCGGCTCGCTCACTGCGCCTCCTCGCGCTGTGCGCGGCGCGCGGCGCGGCGGACGGCGGCGAGACTGAGCAGGGCGACGAGCACGAGCACGAAGAGCGCCCTGGCCGCCCTCCACCCATCGACGCCCGGCGGCATGAGCGCGGCGCGGAGCGCGGTCAGCGCGCCGGGGATCGACGCGAGCTCCCCGAAGCCGTACGGCAGAAGCGCGCCGGTGGTCGGCGCGAGCAGCTCTGGCAGCACGAGCACCACGAGGAGAAAACCGTAGCCGCCGATACGCGAGCGCGACGCGAGCGCGGCCATCGCGAGCGGACCCAAGGTGAACGCGAACGCGAGCGCGTAGGCGACGGCGGCGCCCGTCCCCTGGAGCGTGCGGAGGCTCGTCCCCGCCCGCGCTGCGAGGAGCGTCGCCACGAGCCCCACGAGTAGCGTCCCGCCTGCGACGACGACCACGAGCAGCGCGGTGAGCCCGCCCACGCGCGTCCACAGGTAGCCGACGAGCGACGCGCCGCGCGCGCGCAAGAGCGCGGTGATACCTGCTTCGCGATCACGCTTCAGCGCGTGGACCGAGACCGCGAACGCGAGGAGCACGCCCCCTCCCCACGCGAGCGCGCCGGCCGCGAGAGACGGCACCTCCTCGAAGGTCGTCGCGCCGCCTCGGCGCATCAGGCTCGCCGTCAGAGCGAGCGCGCCCAGGACCGTCAGCAGCGAGACCAACAGCGACACGACGGCGAGGGGGCCACGCCGTGAGAGCTCCACCCCCAGCGCGGCGAGCGCGCGCCGCCGAGCTTGCGGCGTGGCGGCGCGCGGGCTCGGGCGCGGAAGGAGCGGGGTCGCGGGCGCCATCGGGCAGAGGATAGCTTGACCTGCCCGCGCTCACAGGGCATTCCGATGACGAGATGCGAGACTCCGCCCCCTCCGCGATCGCTCGCTTGCTCCGCGAGCACCGCGCGCTCCTGCCGTTCGTGGCGAGCGTCGGGTACGTTGCGGCCGCCGCCGGGCGCGCGCACGACGGCGCGCCGCTCCGTCCGCTGGCCTTCGGGATCGCTGCCGTCCTCGTGGTGGTCCTCGCCGAGCGAAGGAACAAGCCACTTCGCCTCGTCGCGTGGGGTCTGGCGCTGGAGCTCGCGTCGCTCGGCGCCGACGCGCGCGGGTGGCTCGACGTCTTCGGCGGGTTCGGGGCCGCGGTCGGATTCGTTACCGCGGCGCGGGCGGTCGTCGCGACCCGAGGGGCTGGTGGCCTCGGCGCGTCGCGGCCGCCGTCGGCGCGGCTCGTCCTCGCCGTGGCGGGGCTCGCGTGGAGCGTCGCGCTCGCTTCCGCGGTGCTCGATGCTGCGGGCTACGCGTCGCCGCTCGCCCGCGCGCCGGCCGAGTGGGCGTGCGTGGCGGCGGTGGTGTCGGCGCTCGGTGTCCTTCGCCTCGCGCGGGTCAGCGCGAAGGTGCGACGGTTCGACCTCGGCGTCGTCCCGCGCGCGCACGGCGTGCTCGCGCTCACCGCCATCGCCATGGTCTTCGCGGCGCTGGCGAGCGTGCTGGGGCTCGCGGCGGCCGACCGGATCGCGCGCTTCGCCGTCGCGCTCGGGTCGGTGGTGGTGGCGCACGTGTCGCTGGCCTCCGATGCGGTGGCGATCGCCCGTGCCTCGCGTCGTTTCGTCGCCCTCGCCCTCGCCGCTGGGCCGGTCGTGGTGTTCGGCATGTCGCTCACGCGCGGCCGCCCGTACGACACCGTGGCGGTGACTGCGCTCACCGCCATCTGCGCGGTCGCTGTTGGCGCGTACGCCCGCGTGTTCGAGAGGCCGCTGCGGCCCGCCCAGGGCGTGTGGCTCGACGCCGCACGGAAGGCGCGCGAGGCGATCGAGCGCTCGGATCCCGACGACGCGCTGCGCGACGTGCTCCTCGCGTTGCGCGAGCCGGCGGGCGCACAGGGGGCGTCGCCGGTGCTCCTGACGCTCGACCCCGCGCGCGCGATGACGATCGACGGCGCCGGCTACGCGCACGACAAGGACCTCACCATCCCGGAGGGGCTCGTCGCGGTGGCCGCGCGAGAACCGGAGGCCGCGCTTCGCTCGGAGGTGCTCCTCGCGCTCGAGGTGCGCCGCCCCGACCTCCGGCCGATGCTCAAGTGGATGATCGATCGCGGGGCCTGCCTCGCGCTGGTGGTCACGCGCGGAGGCGAGGCGGAGGGGCTCCTCCTCGTGCCCGAGATCCCCCGCCAGGACCCTCTGTCGCTGGAGGAAGCGCGCGCGCTCAAGGGCGTCGCCGACGCGCTCGCCGGGGCGATGCAGGCCCGCGCTGCGCTCGGGCGCAGCATGGAACGCGAGCGCGAGACGCGACTCAAGGCCGAGGCCGCGGAGGACCTCGCCGCGCGGCTGCAGCACGAGGTGGCGCTGGCCGCGGGGCGCAACGCGCTGGCGGCTACGCGCCTCGCGAGGCCGGCGACCGTCGGCATCTACTCCGCCGCTTCGCGCATGGCCCTCGATGCGACGCTGAGGCGCGTCCGCTCCGGCGCGCCCCTCGCCGTGGTTGCGCCGAGCGGCGTCGACCCGATTCCCTTCATCGCGCGTGCGCACGTCGAGGGGCCGCGCGCCTCCGGCCCGCTGGTCCTCGTGGACGGCACGCAGTCGCGTGAGCACGACCTCACGCGCTGGACGGATCCGAAGACGAGCCCTCTCGCCCTGGCCTCTGGCGGTCTCCTCGTTCTTCTCGACGGCGCGGCGCTTCCGCTGGACGTGCAACGGCTCGTCGCGCGCGTGCTTGCCGAGCGCCGCGCGCCCTGGGAGCGTCCAGAGGCGCTCGACGTGACCCTCGCGTTCACTGCCGTCGTCTCGCCCGAGGAGCTCGTCGTTCGGGGCATCCTCGACGCGACGCTGGCGGCGCGCCTCGGCGACGCCGCGGGAGCTCCGATCGTCTTGCCTCGCCTGGCCGACCGTCCGGAGGACATCCGTGCCCTCCTCACCGACCGGCTCGCGCGAGAGGGGCTCCGTGCCCTCGGCCGTCCCGTGGGCATCGAGGACGCGGCCTTCGCGCGCCTGGTCGAGCGAACCTTCCCGGGCGAGGACGCCGAGCTCCTCTATCTGGTCCAGCGCCTGGTCGCCCAGGTGGGCTCCCGGGGGGGGGACGTCGTGGGACCGGCCGACATTCCCACGGAAACGGCCGATCCCGCCCCTGAAATGGCGAATCGTGAGCTTCGCTTGTCGAAGCCTTTTCGCCCGTGATACTCAGGAGCGGCCCGATTTCTCGGAGAAACCATGCGCAAAACCGATCGTCTCAGCGCCGCCGCGCTCTGCACCGCCGTCCTGTCCGTCGCCCTCCTCACCCCCATCGTGGCGTGCGGTAACGGCAGCGATGAGCCGTACAAGGCCGCTCCCGCATGGTCGGGCCGCAAAGCCAGCCTCCCGCCCGTGCCCCAGCTGCCGACGACGCCGCTGAAAGCCGGCGACGCGTTCACGGTGTTCGGTGCGATCCATCACCTGAACAGCCGCATCCACAGCGCGGACGTGACGGCGAAGGACATCTCCATCACCGGCTACATCGTCGAGTCGAACATCCCCGAGGCCCCGAAGTGCGCGATCCACAAGGTCGGCAAGAAGGACCCGGACGACTGCCTCAACGTGCCGATCCCGTCTTTTTACATCGCCGACAACAAGGGCGACACCAAGGGCCAGAAGATCCGCGTCCTCGGCTGGGCGAAGAACTTCGCGTCGGTCTTCGAGGCGATGGAGAAGTACAAAGGCCTGAAGGACCCGCCGAAGGAGCTCTACAAGGACGAGGTCTGGATGGTCGACGTTCCGTTCCCGCTCCCCGCGGTCGGCGCGAAGGTGAAGGTCAACGGGAAGTACGGTTACACCTTCACCAAGTCCTCGACCGGCCTCGTGAGCGATCCGAAGAACGGCGTCATGACGTACGCGACGATCAACGTGCTCGAGCCCGCGCCCGAGCCGGCGGCTTTCGCCAAGAAGTAGCCGACCGGCGCCGCCTCGAACGCGGAATCTACGCGGGCCCGGGTCGCGCCGGTGGAGGCGTCGCCGGCAAAGACGCGGTGGCGACCTTCAGGAGCTGCTCGAGCTCCTTCGCCGCGGGCGTTGCTGCGACGGGCTCGAGCGCGCGCAGCAGCGCGAAGCGCTCGGCCGGGGGAAAGACGTCGCCGTGCATCGCGATCCAGCGGCGCGCGACGAACGAGCCCGCGGCGCGCGCGAAGGCGGCTCCGTTGCCCTGTCCGGTCAGGGGCGTCGTCTCGGCCGCGCCGAGCGCACCTTCCGCCCATGCGAGGGCGCGCTCGCCGAGCAGATCGAGCGCCATCGCGGCGGGCTTCCAGAGCCCCTGCGTCATGAGCTCCTTCGTGGCGCGGCCGAGCTCCTCGTCCACGCGTTCCTCGACTTGTGCCGCGAGCGCTCGGAGGGCGAGCGTGCGCCCGGCACGCGCGCCGGTGAGCGCGAGGGTCTCGGCGGACCAGGCGAACCGCGGCGCTTCGCGGCCGGCGGTCGCGAGATCGGTGAGCGGCGACTTCGAGAGGAGCGCGCGCACCGCGAGCTCGAAGCGCTCGGGCTCGACGCCTCCGCCGTGGAGCGGCAGCGACATGAGCGGGCGCGGTGACTGCGCGACGTTGACGCGCCTCAGCTTCGGCCACGCGCTGAGGCGCTCGGGCGGCGCCTCGCCGCGAAACTCCGACTTGCCCAACCACCACGAGACGACCGTGTCCGTGCGCGTGATCTCGAACATCCGCGACACGAGCGTGTGGCGCGACAGGGCCTCGCCGAGCGACGCCGGCGCGGCGATCCGGCCCAGCGTCACGCCCACCAGATCGAGGAGCTTGCCCGGGAGCTTCGAGCGCAATACGCCGGTGAGATCGGGGTGCGATGTCTGCACGATGTCGTGAAGCGCGGCGAGCAGCGCCCACTCCTGCCCGCAGAGCGCCTCGAAGCGGTCCACCGGGGTGAGCTTTCGCGCGACGCGGACGCGCGCGAGCTGCATGTGCGCGTGCTGGTCGATGTCGGTCGTCGGGCGATCATCACCGATCGCCAGTGCGACGCGCGGACCTATGGGGCGTCCGGGGAGCATCGGCCCGCCGATAACGAGCGGCGCGATGAAGTCCCGCAGGAGTCGATCTGCGATGGCGCCGACGTCGGGTTTCGCCATCGGTCAGGCCTTCGGAGGGAGCGCCGGCGCGCCCGGCAGAGGAGGACCGGCGGGCGGCACCGGGAGCGGGGGCTCGGCGCCGGAGAGAGGGAACGTGCCCAGGCCGGTGAGTCTCAGCTCGATGGGCACCTCCGTGAGGGCGAGCTGGATGGCGTCGGCGACGATGGGCTCCCACGGCTGAGACTCGAGCAGCGCGGTCTCCAGCGGGACGAAGGCGCCGTTGTCGACGCTGAGGGCGTGCGCGTCCGGCGTGATGAAGAGCACCTGCTCCGCCGGCGCGCCGAGCGCCCGGTGGAGCACCTCGGGCGCGACGGCCGGCGTCACGTCGTAGCCCGCCGGCACGTAGAGCTGCGGGTGGATCTCGACGAAGAACGTCCCCAGCGGGATCGCCTCGATCCCGGCCGACGACCGCAGGAAGACGCCGCGCGCCGTCATTGCGATGGTGGTGCGCGCGATGGTCTGGTGCGGCAGCGCGTACGCCATGCGCCTCAGGATCGGGAGCTGCGCGGTCGCGATCCACGTGGCCGTGACGTTGCGCCACGGCGCGGTCGACGGCAGTACGCGGAGCGGCACGCGCACGGTGTCCGGCCTGGACGTGCCGGTCGCCACCGACAGCGTCTGCTGCTCGTCGGGCCGCAGCTCCACGCGCGCGAAGGCGCGGAGATCGCCCATCTGCGGGAGTCGCTCGAGCGAGAGTGGCTCGTCGCCGCGCCCGCGCAAGAGCACGAGGCCGTTCGGATCGAAGATGGGGCACGCGCGGAGCGCGACGGGGTGCCGGTATCCGATCTCGACCGCCACACCCGGTCCCGCCGGCAGGAACGTGGTGATCCCCGGCGTCGAGCGCATGAGCACGTGCATGCGCTTGGGCAGCTCGGGGACGCGGAGCACGTACCGCCGCACCGGGCCTTCGTCGAACGCGCCGGCGGGCGGCCACTCGCCGACGGCGACCTCCCCTTCGACCCGCGAGCGAACGAAGTAATGGATGAGCGCGGGCCCGAGGCCTTGCTCGGCGACGAGGAAGCGCGGTCCGTTCTCGTCGATGGTGGAGGGATCGACGTGCGGCATCAGACGGAGGAGCAGCGCGCGCAGATCCAGGTCCTTGTCGCTCTCGTACACCTGGGTGAACTTGTCGTGGTAGAGCGCCAGGGCGGCGTCGGTCGCGAGGAGGTTGCCGGCGTCGTACCCGAAGGGCGCGCTGGCGTCCCGGTACTGCACGAAGTGGCGGCTCGTGCCGGTGAACGTCAGCCCGCCGACGAGGCGCGCCGTCTCGGCGACGCGGTCCATGCGGTCGCTCGACTCGGCGGCGAACGCGAGCGTGATCTCGCGCGTTCCGAGCTTGGAGCGCACCAGGCGCATCTCGAGGCTCGGCATCAGGTCCTCGAGCGAGCGCTCGCGCGTGTAGACGCTGAGCCAGGCGACCAGGCGATCGATCGACGGCAGGAGCACCAGCCCCTTCGCCCCTAGCGCGACCCCCTTGGCGTCGAGGCCGAGCCCCGGCGTGCGCAGGCGGGTCTGGTGGAGCGCGATCCTTTCGAGCATCGAAGAGGCCGAGGATATCAGCGCGCGCGACGTTTGTCGGCGAGCGGCACCACGACCGTCACCAAAGGGTAGATCGCGCGTCAGTCCGTCGCGGCGGACGCCAGGATGCGGCAGGCACCGAGCACAGCGGCAGCCACCGTCTCCGTGCGCAGCACGAACGGGCCGAGGGACACGCGCACGTAGCCCGCGGCTTCGGCGCGGGCGACCTCGTCCTCGGTCAGGCCGCCCTCGGGGCCGGCGGCGAACGCAATGGGCCCGCCGCCTTCGAGGGCCAAGAGCAGGTACGGCGCCAGCGGTGGCCCGTCGCCGGGATGGAGGCAGAAGCGCGCGGCGTCCGCGGGGACGGCGACGAGCGCCTCGCTCCACGGCATGGGTCCGGAAATCTTCGGCGGATCGCCGCGCCCCGACTGACGTGCCGCTTCGAGCGCGATCTTGTTCCAACGCGCGCGTCGCGCGGCCGCGCGGGCGGCGTCGAGGTGCACCACGCTGCGCGTGGCCTCGGCGACCACGACCCGCGTCGCGCCGAGCTCGGTCGCGTCGCGGACGATGTCGTCGAGCTTGTCCCCCTTCGAGAGCGCGTGGATCCAAGCGATCTCCCGCGTTGCCATGACGGTGGCCGGCCGCGGCGCCGAGAGCCGCACGCGCGTCCGTCCGCCTTCGACGCTCACGATCTCCGCGTCCGCTTCGGTGGCTCCGGCCGGATCGAACGCCACGAAGCGCGATCCCGCGCCGAGCCGCAGGACGCGAGCGAGGTAGTGGGACGGCGCGTCGGCCAGGTCGCGCTCCCCTGCTTCGAGGTTCGCGATCGGAGCGCGGACGTGGCTGGTCATGCCCGCCGGAGCACCAGCGCGATCCACTCGCCCTTCTCGGGCGCCGCGACGAGCTCCATGCCCGGGTAGGCGGCGAGCACGGCGTCTTTTTGCGGCACGAGGATGCCGGACAGGACGAGCAGCCCGCCCGGGGTGACGTGGGCGGTGAGCTCCGGCGCCATCGGCACCAGCACACCGGCTTCGATGTTGGCGAGGACGAGCGGGTAGGTCCCTGGGATGGCCGCCAGCGCAGGCGTTCCCGCGTCGAACTGCGCCGCGACGCCGTTGCGCGTCGCGTTCTCCTTGGCGACCTCGATCGCATCGGCGTCGATGTCCGTCGCGCGCGCCTTCGCTGCGCCGAGCTTGAGCGCGAGGATCGCCAGGATGCCGCTGCCGGTGCCCACGTCGAGCAGCTCCATGCCGGCGTACTCGTCGGCGCGCGCCGCGAGCACGCCCGCGACCAGCGACGTCGTCTCGTGCAGCCCCGTCCCGAAGGCGCGGCCCGGCTCGAGCTCGAGGAGCACGCGCGCGTCGCCCTCGTACGGCTCCCACGGGGGCCGGATCACGATGCCCGGCGCGATCTCGAACGGGCGAAAGTGCTCCTTCCACGCGTCGCGCCAGGCGTCGCCCACGATCTCCTCGAGACGCGGCGACAGCGACGCGTCCAGCGCCGCGAGCGCGGCGTCGGCGTCCTCGCGCGTCGCGAAGCTCGCCACCAGCGTGACCTTGCCCGGCGCCCCCTTCGCGAGCGTGGTCGCGTCGCGCTCCTCGACGCCCTGGGCCCCCAGATCGAAGAGCCGCGAGCTGGTCGCGTCGGACTCTTCTTCCGAGACGTCGACGTGGACGAACGGAAACCGCGGCTCGCTCACCACCGCGCGCCCCAGCGCTGCTCGCCGACGCTCACCGTGACATTGGAGTTGCCGTTCGTCTGCTGACCGGGGCCCGGCGGCGCCTTGCTGCTCGACTTGAAGACGCCCGCGAGCGCGAGGCCCCCGACGATGGCGGCCGCGCCGAGGACCCCGCCGCCGATCGCGACCGGGAGCACCCAACCCTTGGAGCCGTCGGGGACCGCGACGCGCAGGGGTGCGGCGGCGTCGCCACGCGAGACGATGGGCAGTCCGCCCCTGTCGAAGCCTTGCAGGTAGTACTCGACGAGCGGCGGACTGACCGCCGACGACGGGATCGAGGCGCGCACGCGCAGCCCGTCGAGGTTCGCGTCGCCCTCGATGAACTTCCCCTTCGAGCCGGTGCGGTAATACATGCGAACGACGGTGACGCGCTTCGCCGGGTCTTCGAGCGTGGCCGTCAGATCGAGCTGGGTGCTCGCTTCGACCTGCGACGGGGAGGCGTGCTTCATCGAGACCGCCGGCGGAGCCGCCTCGCTCTCCTTCACGAGACCAGGGCGCCCCTCCTCTTCCCACTTGGTCCGGACCGTCGTGAAAAAATCGCGGAAACGCGGCGACTCGGTCGGCGGGAGCGCGTACGAAGGCTCGATGGAGAGGAGGCCGCGCACGGCGCTCTCGGCCTCGTCCTTGCGGTTCAGCGTGATGTAGTTGAGCGCGAGCAGGCGGTAGATGTCGATCTTCTGGACCTTGTTGTTGCTCGGCCGCAGGAGCGCGGCGGACAACGTCTGGATCGACTCCTCGTACTGCTGATCCTCGAAGAGCTGTTGCCCGCGGGCCACCAGGTCTTGCTGCGGCCGTCCCTGCGCGAACGCGGGCGACGCCAGCGGGCCGAGCGGAACGAGCGCACCGTTCACGGCGGCGACGAGCGCGAGGGAGGAGAGGAGTCGCCATGCACGCATGGCGCGGACTATAGCCGAGCAGGAGGGTGTCGGAAAATCGACGTCGAACGTCTTGGCGCGACGTGTCGATCACGGAGCGGCCGCGGGACGAAAGCGGCGAGGCCGCAGCCCTGCGCGTCGCCGAAACGCGAGGAACGCCACGACGTTGCGACCCTTTCGGGAGCGCCGAAGATCGCGCCGGGCTCGCCGGTTCGTCCCGTTGCCACTGCTCTCCGGGAACGATAGGTCGGGTCGTCGTCGTCAATTTGTGGGTACCCTGTCAGTCCCCAACGACGAGCGCGAGCTCTTGCCCCGACTCTTCGACGTCGAGCGGGAAGAGGCGCTGACCGAAGCAGGGCCCGAGGACGCACAGGCCGTCGGCCCTCCGGTACAAGGCGCCGTGCGAGTGGCACAACAGGTGGACGCCGTCGTCGGCCATCGGGGCTGCGCGCACGCCAGAGGCGAGACGAAGGACGTCGCTCGTGTCGAGGGGGACCGGGTTGTGCTGGCACCGATTCGCGTACGCGACGCAGCGCCCTCCGCTCATGCCGACGAACGCGCTTACGGCGCGCAGCCCGTCCGGCAACCGGACGGAATCGCCCAGCTCGACGCGCACGAAGCGCCCGGCGCGGACCTCACGAGTTTCTTCCTGCGACAGCACCACGCGACGGCGTGCGCTCATGCAACGCGCTTCTTGACCCGGCCGACGTGGGGCTCGTAGTAGATGCGCGCCGCCGGCTGGGAGACGAGGAGAAGCCGCCGCGCCTCGATCGTCCGCGGCACGCGCTGCCCTTCGCGCAGCACCAGCGCCGTGAGTCGACCCCCGTAGACGCACCCCGTATCGAGCCCCGTGGCCCACTTGTGGAGCTGCAGGCCCTGCGTCGCGTTGTGCCCGAAGACGACGTGAACGGGGCCACCGTACCGCGCGCCCCACAGCACCGGCGGCCCGTGCGACGTCTTCACCGTTCGCACGTTGAGCAGGACGCTCGGCATCTGGTGCTCGATGGCGACGTTGGGCAAGAGTCCCGCATGGACGACGCGGAGGCCGTGCTCGGGAAGATCGAAATAGAGCGGCGAAGTCTCGAGCAGCGTCCAGTCGACCGGCCGCAGCGTCCGGGCCACGGTGCGGTGGATGCGACCGAGCGGTTCCTTCGCAATCGCCTTGCCTCGCATCCACGCGTCGCGCGCGGCGCGCCACGCGATGAGCTTCTCCTCGTGGTTGCCGCGCACGATGACGGCGCCCGTGCGCCGCGCGACGTCGAGCACGCCGCGCGAGTCGGGGCCTCGCGCGATCAGGTCGCCGACGAAGACGAGGCGGTCGCCCGAAGCGAAACCGATCCTATCGAGGAGCCTGTCCAGCTCGACTCGGCACCCGTGCACGTCTCCGACGATGACGGTACGACCCATTTCGTCTACTGAACAATGGACCAGGATCCCGAGGTCGACAAGCGGAAAATCGCGGCGGATCGGGTCAGTCCAGCTTCGCGCGCTTGGGGATGACGATGATGCCGGCGCTCGTCACCTCGAAGCGGGCCTGGTCGCGCTCCCGGTCGAACCCGATCTCGGCGCCGGGCGGGATCTCGACGTCCTTGTCCACGATGCACCGCCGCAGGCGCGCGTGGCGGCCGATCCGGACGCGCTCGAAGAGCACGCTCTCCTCGACCTCGCTGAACGAATTGATGCGGCAGCCGACCGACAGAACGCTCCTGTGGATGCGCCCTCCCGAGATGATGCACCCGTGGCTGACGAGCGAATCGGTCGCGATACCCACGCGCGCGTGAGCCTCGTCGCGGAAGACGAACTTCGCCGGCGGGTCGTGGGTCACTCCCGTCCGGATCGGCCACCGGGTGTTGTAGAGGTTGAAGCTCGGCTGGATCTCGATGAGATCCATCTGCGCCTGCCAGTAGGCCTCGAGCGTCCCGACGTCGCGCCAGTAACCGCGCTCCACGACGTCCTCCCCCGGGACGTCGTTCTTCGCGAAGTCGTAGACCATGACCTTCTTCCCCGCCGCGACCATGCGCGGCAGGATGTCGTGACCGAAGTCGTGCTTGCTCTCCTCGAGGGGCGCGTCGAAGTTCAGCTCGCGCATGAGCGCTTCGGTGTCGAAGACGTAGTTGCCCATCGAAGCGAGGCACATGTCCGGGTTGCCGGGCATGGGTGGCGGATTTTCCACCTTCTCGTGGAAGGCGACGACCTGCCCCTTGTCGTCGATCTCGACGACGCCGAAGTCTTGGGCCTCGCCGCGCGGCATCGGAATACAGGCGATGGTCGCTTCGGCGTCCTCGTGGATGTGCCAGCTGATCATCTGGCGGACGTCCATCTTGTAGATGTGGTCTCCCCCGAAGATCGCGACGTAGTCGGGCTTCTCGTCCTCGATGACGTGCTGGCACTGGAACACGGCGTCGGCCGAGCCGCGGTACCACTGCTTGCCCGTGCGCTGCTGCGCCGGGATCGTCTCGATGAACTGATCGAGGATCGGGGACAGGCGCCACACCCGTGCGATGTGCTCTTCCAGGCTCGCGCTCTTGTACTGCGTGAGCACCTTGATCCGCGCGAGGCCGGAGTTCACGAAATTCGAGAGCACGATGTCGATGATGCGGTAGCGCCCACCGAAGGGAACCGCGGGCTTCGCCCGATCGAGGGTCAGAGGATGCAGACGCTTGCCCTCGCCACCGGCGAGGATCATCACGAGCACCTGGCTCGGATCGAAGTCGGGCAAAATCGGAGGCCGCATCGCGGGCAGAATACGCGCGGTGGCTCGGGATGTGTAGGTAAGCCGTTCTGCGGCCGGAAAGACGTGCACGACGCCAACACGCCTCAGCAACGTCCCGATGTCGTATACTTCCTGTCAGTGAGCACGAAGGTCGCGATCATCCTGGCTGCAGGTCTCGGTGAACGAATGGGGGGCAGCAAGGCGCTGCTCCGGATTGACGGGCAAGCGCTCGCCGCGCTCCACGTGGCGCGCGCGCTCGAAGCGGGCTGCGATCGGGCGGTCGTCGTGGCGAGACCAGGCCCCGCGGCGCGCCTCGGCCAGATCCCGCGCGCGACGATCCTCGTGGCCGAGACCGCCGGGCAGGCCGAGTCGCTGCAGGTCGCGGCGCGCAAGGTCGGCATGCGCGGCGACGTGCGGGTCCTCGTCACCCCGGTCGACTGCCCGCCGGCTTCCGTCGCGACGCTCCACGCCCTCTTCGCGGCGCTCGACAACGGCGCGAGCGTGGCGACGCCGCACCGCGCGGGCAAAGGAGGCCACCCGGTCGCGTGCACGTCGGGCGTGCTCGCCCCGTATTCTTCGAAGGATCCTGCCCCTCCGCCGCCCCTGCGCGACGTCCTCGCCAAGCACGAGACCACCCGGACGCGCATCGAGGTGGACGATCCGCGCGTGGGCATAGCCCTCGATACCCCCGACGACGTCGTCTCCTTCACGGGGAAGCCGCCCTCGTTCCTCTGAGGGCGCGAGCCTGATGGCGATCTGGCACCTGTACCTCGCGCGGTGCGCGGACGGCTCACTCTACTGCGGCATCGCCCGTGACGTTTCCGCCCGCGTGGCGGCGCACGACGCGGGCCGCGGGGCACGCTACACGCGCGGTCGCGGACCGCTCGTGCTGCTCCTCACGCGTCGATGCCGCGACCGTAGCCAGGCCTTGCGCCTCGAGCTCCTCGTCAAGGCCCTCCCGCGCGCGGACAAGCTCGCCGCTGCAGCCCGACCGCGCCGGCTCGATCCGCTGGCGAGGGCGGCGCTTTATCCAAAAATGCCGACAAAAACGCGGTAACGTCGCCCGCTGAACCGGGACGGGGTTCCAGGAGGAGGCGACCGTGACGAGCAGGGTGGACAGGACCGTCGGCAAGAACGTCTCGCGGGTCGACGGCCACGCCAAGGTGACCGGCCAGGCCGTCTACGTCGACGATCTCACGACGCCAGGCGCGCTCTTCGGCGGCACGGTTCGAAGCGCCGTCGCCCGCGGGACGCTGCGCGGGATCCGCAAGGATCCGTCGTTCGACTGGACGGGCATCACCGTCGTCACCGCCGCCGACATCCCTGGCGACAACGTCGTCGCCCTCATCGAGGACGACCAGCCGCTCCTCGCGAAGGACGCCATTCGCCACGTCTACGAGCCCGTCGCCCTCGTCGCCTGCGACGATCCGGTGCGCCTGCAGCAGGCCATCGCCGCGATCACCCTCGACGTCGAGCCCCTCCCGCCCGTGCTGTCGATCGAGGACGCCGAGGCCAAAAAGCAGATCATCTACGGCAAGGACAACGTCCAGAAGCGCTACGTCATCGAGCACGAGCTCGGCGGCAAGACGATCGACGAGCTCATCCTCGCGTGCGACGTCGTCGTGACCGGGCGCTACGCGGTGCACCACCAGGAGCAGATGTACATCGAGCCGCAAGGCATGGTGGCGCACTGGCAGGAGGCGGGGGAGGGTGCCGAGGCAGGCGTGGGGGATGGCGTTCACGTCACGGGCTCGCTCCAGTGCCCCTTCTACGTTCACAAGGCCATGAAGCGCGCGTTCGCGCTCGAGGGCGATCGCGTGCACATCGGGCAGGCGGTGACCGGCGGTGGCTTCGGCGGCAAGGAGGAGTACCCGAGCATCCTCGCGGCCCACGCGGCGCTCCTCTCCAAGGTCGCTGGCAAGCCCGTGCGCATGATCTACGGCCGGAAAGAGGACATCGAGGCCACGACCAAGCGCCACCCCGCCCGGATCGAGATCACGACGGGGTGCACCAAGGCCGGCGAGCTCGTCGCGCTCAAGGTCGAGTGCGCGATGGACGGCGGCGCGTACGTGACGCTCACGCCGGTGGTGCTCTCGCGCGGCATCCTCCACGCCGCGGGGGCCTACAAGTGGAAGCACGCGCGCATCCACGGGTGGGCCGTCGCCACCAACACGCCGCCGAACGGCGCCTTCCGCGGCTTCGGCGCCCCGCAGACGATCTGGGCGATCGAGCGGCACATGGACCGCATCGCCGAGAAGCTCGGCAAAGACCCCCTCACACTGCGGCAGCAGAACCTCCTGGCGATCGGCGCCGTCACGGTGACCGGACAGACGCTGACCCAGAGCGTCGGCGTCGTCGAGTGCATCGAGAAGGCGGTCAAGTCGAGCGACTACTTCGCCAAGCGCGCGGCGTACGCCAAGCCTTCCCCCGCCGCGGGCTCTCGCACCCGCACGCGGCGCGGCATTGGCGCGGCGGTCTTCATGCACGGCGCCGGCTTCACCGGCAGCGGCGAGCGCCGCCTCAAGGGCAAGGTGCAGGTCGATCTCGAGCCGGGCGGCCGCCTCCGCGTTCGCAGCGCCTCGACGGACATCGGCCAGGGCACCGAGACGATCTTCCGCCAGATCGCCGCCGACGCCGCCGAGCTGCCGTTCGACACGATCGAGATCGAGACGCCGAACACCTCGAACGTCCCCGACAGCGGGCCCACCGTCGCGTCGCGCACGGTCATGGTCGTAGGCTCGATCGTCGGCAAGGGCGCGAAGATGATCGCCGATCGCGTTCGCGCGAGCGGAACAGGCGATTTCGCGACGCTCGCCGACGCGCTGCTCGCGCGGGAGAAGAAGGTGAGCACGCTCGTCGAGTACGAGCCGCCGGTGGCCGTCCAGTGGAACGACGACACGTACCGCGGCGACGCGTACCCCTGCTACGCGTGGGCCTGCGACATCGCCGAGGTCGAGGTCGATCTCGACACATTCGAGACCAAGGTGATCGGCTTCTGGGCGGCGCAGGACATCGGCAAGGCCATCCACCCCATCATGTGCGCCGGCCAGGTGGAAGGCGGTACGCTGCAAGCCATCGGCTGGGCCCTCTACGAGAACCTCGTCATGAAGGACGGCCACATCCTGAACGCCCGCATGACCAACTACGTCATCCCGACGAGCAAGGACGCGCCGCCCTTCACGACGTTCCTCGTCGAGCACCCGTTCTCCGGCGGCCCCAGCGGCGCCAAGGGGGTCGGCGAGCTCCCGATGGACGGCGGCGCCCCCGCCATCGCGGCCGCCGTCGAGCAAGCCATCGGTGCACTATGCAACGATCTGCCGCTCCTGCCGGAGGACCTCTTCCGCGCCAAGAGCAAAAGTCAGGTGGCCCGCTCATGATCCGCTTCAAGGTCAACGGAACGGTCCGCGAGACGGACGCTCCCCCCATGGCGCGGCTGCTCGACGTGCTGCGCGTCCCCCTCGGCCTCACCGGCACGAAGGAAGGCTGCGGCGAGGGTGAGTGCGGCGCGTGCTCCGTCATGCTCGACGGCGTCCCGGTCAACTCCTGCCTCGTCGCCGTCGGGCAGTGCGAAGGGCGCGAGGTCGTGACCGTCGAGGGCCTCGCCCACGGCGCCGAGCTCACCCCACTGCAGCGCGCGTTCATCGAGGACGGCGGCGCGCAGTGCGGCATCTGCACGCCCGGAATGCTCGTCGCCGCCGAGGCGCTCCTCCGCCGGAACACGAGCCCCACCGACGACGACGTCCGCGACGCCATCGCCGGCAACCTGTGCCGCTGCACAGGCTACCAGCGCATCGTCGACTCGATCCAGGCCGCTGCCGCCGCCGTTCGCGCCAAGACGAGCAAGGCAAGCAAGGCAAGCAAGGCAGGCGGGGAGACCGGAGCATGAGCGCGCACGCTCCCGCCGGGCTGGCGCGCACCGAGATGGTGTGCCCCAAGACGATCGCCGAGGCCTGCGCGGTGCTCGCGCAGGCCCACCGTGACAAGCGCGCGGCCTCGCTGCTCGCGGGCGGCACCGACGTCATCGTCGACAGGCACCTCATGCCGATCGAGAAAGCCCGCCCGCTCGACCTCGTCGTCGACCTCACCGGTGTGGACGAGCTCACCGCGATCTCCGAGCGCGACGTCGCCGGCGAGAGGCACCTCGTCTTCGGCGGCGGCGTCACCTACTGGCAGCTGCGCACCGATCGCCGCGTCCTCGCGGCGATCCCGATGCTCGACGCCATGGCGAAGGACGTCGGCGCCGTGCAGATCCAGACGCGCGGCACGCTCGCTGGCAACATCGCGACGGCGTCCCCGGCGGCCGACGGCGTGCCCGCGCTCATGGCGCTCGACGGCGTGGTGAAGCTCGTCTCGGAGGGCGGCGCCCGCACGGTGCCGCTCGACCAGTTCTTCCTCGCCTACCGGAAGACCGTTCTCGCGGCCGGCGAGCTCATCGCCGAGATCGACGTACGCGTCCCCTTGCCCGGCGCGCGTGTCACGTGGCGAAAGGTCGGCACGCGCCTCGCTCAGGCGATCAGCAAGGTCGCCCTCGCCGGCGTGATCGAGGAAGAGCGCGGGACGATCACGCGCGCGCGCTTCGGCGTGGCGTCGGTCGCCGCCGTCACCCATCCGCTCGGCGGCGTGCGCGCGCTCGCAGAGGGCAAGACGTTCAAGGCCCTCGACCGCGCCACCGTGGATGCCGCGATCGATCTGGAAATCAAGCCGATCGACGACGTCCGTAGTACCGGCGCCTACCGGCTCCACGTCGCCAAGGCGCTGGTGTGGCGGGCGCTCGCCCCATGATCTTCGTCTCGAAGAGGGTGGCGCTGCCCGACGGCGTGCGCCCCGCGTCGGTGCACGTCGAGCACGGGACGGTCGTCGCCGTCCGCGGTCCTGGAGACGTCCCGGCGGGCGCGCCTTTCGTCGATCTCGGTAGCGACGTGCTGCTCCCCGGCCTCGTCGACACGCACGTGCACATCAACGATCCTGGGCGCGCGGCCTGGGAGGGGTTCGAGACGGCGACGCGCGCGGCCGCGGCAGGAGGGGTCACCACGCTCGTCGACATGCCGCTCAACAGCGTCCCGCCGACGACCACGCTCGCGGGCCTCGCGGCGAAGGCGCAGGCTGCGGAGGGCCGGCTCTCCGTCGACGTCGGCTTCTGCGCCGGCCTCGTCCCGGAAAGCGTCGGCCAGCTGCGCGGCCTGTGGGACGCCGGGGCGATCGCGTTCAAGTGCTTCCTCGCCGAGTCCGGCGTGCCCGAGTTCTCGCACGTCGAGGAGGCGCACCTCGAGGCCGGCATGCGCGAGCTCGCGGGCTTCGGCGCGCCGCTGCTGGTCCACGCGGAGCTCCCCGGCCCGCTCGCCCGCGCCGCCGCCGCGCAAGCCGCGGCAGGCAAGCTCGAGCCGCGCGCCTACGCGACCTGGCTCGACTCTCGCCCGCGCGAGGCCGAGGACGAAGCGATCGATCTGGTGATCCGCCTGTGCCGGGACACCGGCGCGCGCGCCCACGTCGTGCACCTCTCGAGCGCCACTGCGCTCACCGCCATCCGCCGCGCGAAGGACGTGCACGCCCCCTTCAGCGCGGAGACGTGCCCCCACTACCTCACCTTCGCCTCCGAGGAGATCCCCGCGGGCGCCACCGAGTACAAGTGCGCGCCGCCGATCCGCGAGGCGAGCAACCGCGACCAGCTATGGGACGCGCTGCGCGAGCGGCTCCTCGATCAGGTCGTAACCGACCACTCGCCGGCCACCGTGGAGCTCAAATGTTGCGGCTCCGGCGACTTCGTCGCGGCGTGGGGCGGCATCGCGTCGCTCCAGCTCGGCCTCGCCGCGGTGTGGACGAGCGCGCGCGCCCGCGGCGCCAGCCTCGCGGCCGTCGTCGACTGGATGTGCGCCGCGCCCGCGCGCCTCGTCGGACTCTCCGCCACCAAGGGCCGCATCGCGCCCGGCGCCGACGCCGACTTCGCCGTGTGGGACCCCGACGCCGACTTTGCGGTCGACGCCCAGCGCCTCGAGCACAAGAACAAGGTGACGCCGTACCATGGCCGAACCCTCCGCGGCCGCGTCCTCGAGACGTGGCTGCGCGGCGAGAAGATCTACGATCGCGGCGCGTTCCCCACCGCACCGCGCGGACGCTGGTTGAGACGAGGAGCAGCATGAGCGACTTCACCGAGCTGGTCGATCTCGCCGCCGAGCGCCTCGGCGCCGCGGCGATCGCGACGAACGACGATTTCTTCGCGTCCAAGGACAACCTCCTCAAGGCCGCGCCCGCCATCTTCATCGACGGCAAGTACACCGCTCGCGGAAAGTGGATGGACGGGTGGGAGTCGCGCCGCCGCCGGACGCCCGGCCACGACTGGTGCATCGTGCGCCTCGGCGCGCCCGGGATCGTGCACGGGGTCGTCGTCGACACCGCCTTCTTTCGCGGGAATTTCCCGGAGTCCTGCTCGATCGACGCGTGCAGTGTGCACGCCAACGCCGACGCCGATTTCCTGACGTCCGCCGCTGTCCAATGGTTCGAGCTCCTCCCGAAGACGAAGCTTCAGGGCGACACGAAGAACGCGTTCGACGTCGCCGGGCGCCAGCGCGTCACCCACCTGCGCCTGGCCATCTTCCCCGACGGCGGCGTCGCGCGCCTGCGCGTGCACGGCCGCGTCATGCCCGACGTCCGCTGGATGGGCCGCCCTGGCGCCGAGGTGGATCTCGCGAGCGTCGAGAACGGCGGCGTCGTCACCTCGTGCAACGACATGTTCTTCGGCTCGCGCCACAACCTCATCATGCCGGGGCGCGGCGTGAACATGGGCGACGGCTGGGAGACGAAGCGGAGCCGCCGCGAAGGACCCGATTGGGTGATCGTGAAGCTCGCGGCGCTCGGCGTACTGTCACGCATCGAGGTCGACACCGCGCACTTCAAGGGCAACTTCCCGGAGAGCTGCGCGATCCAGGCGCGCCGCGGCGAGGGGGCGTGGCAGGACGTGCTCCCGCGCACCAAGCTCCAGGCGCACACGCGTCACTTCTACGAGTCGGAGCTCCTCGCCCACGATCCCGCCACCGAGGTGCGTTTGCAGATCTACCCCGACGGCGGCGTCAGCCGGCTGCGCCTCTGGGGCAACGTGACAGCCGAAGGGCGCGAAGCCTTCGGCGTCGAGCGCTTGAACTTGCTCTCGTCCGCCGACGCCGCGCGGGAGCTCGCCAGGTGCTGCGGCGCGGCCGCGTGGGCGTCGAAGATGGCCCTGGCACGCCCGTTCGCCGGACTCGCCGCGGCGAAGGAGAAGGGCCGCCAGATCTGGAGCGGCCTCGGGAAGGACGACTGGCTCGAAGCCTTCCGCGCGCACCCGCGCATCGGCGAGAAGAAGGCCGAGAAGACGCAGGACGCGACCGCGAAGACGTGGTCGAGCGAAGAGCAATCGAAGGCCGTGGCGGCGAGCGCGGAGACGCTGGCGGCGCTCGCGGCCACCAACGCCGCATACGAGGCGAAGTTCGGCCACATCTACATCGTCTGCGCGACCGGCAAGACGGCCGACGAGCTGCTCGAGATCGCCAAGACGCGCCTCGCGAACGGCGCGGCCGCCGAGCTCGCCGTCGCCGCCGCGGAGCAAGCCAAGATCACCGATTTGCGCCTCGAAAGGCTGGTGAACGGATGAGCCTCTCGACCCACGTCCTCGACACGTCACGCGGCAAGCCGGCGGCCGGCGTCGCCTTGCAGCTCAGCCTGAGCGAAGGGGGCACGTTTCGCCTCGTCGGCCGCGGCATCACCGATCCCGACGGGCGCTGCAAGACGCTCGTCCCGCCCGGCCCGCTCGCCACCGGGGTCTACCGGCTCACGTTCGACGTCGCCGCCTACTTCGCGGCGCAGTCGCTCGAGACGTTCTACCCGACGGTGAACATCCACTTCGAGGTGAAGGATGCGGAAGCGCACTACCACGTGCCGCTCCTCTTGAGCGCGTGGGGGTATTCCACCTATCGTGGTAGCTGACGTGGAAAAAGAGCCCTCGACCTTGTTCTTCCAGGCGGCCCGGGTCGTCCTCTTCGTCGCCGTCGGCGAAGCGGTGGAGGCGGCTTGCGCGAAGGGGTGTGATGCGATTCGTGTGCTCCGCGTGGCTTCGCCGGTCGAAGCCATGAAGCTCATCGTCGAGCTGCACCCCATCCTCGTGCTCGTCGGGGAGTCGATCTCGGCGGCGGACGAGGACGCGATCCTCCAGCACGCCGGCGCGACCGGTGCGGTGCTCGTGCGGCAGCGTGAGGTGGACGTCTTCGCGGCCGAGGAGTGGATGCGCGAATCGGTACGCGCAGCCGTGCGCCTGCGCGCGATCCGATCCATCTAGCCGGCTTCTGGAATCGCGCGGTGATGGCTCGCGCTACTTGCCGGGCAGGGTGAGCTCGGCGGTCGCCGTTCCCTTGGCATCGACCTTCACCTTGACGGTCGCGCGTCCGAAGACCTCGTGCCAGGCGGCGAGCTCGAGCTCGCCGGCGGGGACGTTCGCGAGCACGATCTCGCCCTTGTCGTCCGACACGGCGAAATAGGGGTGCGCCACGACGCCCACGAAACCGCTCATCCAGGGGTGCACGTCGCACTTGGCGTTCACCATGATCTCGGCGTGGCCGAACGTCTTGGTGAGGCGCATGTCCTTGCTTGCCATCGCCTCGTTGAACGTGGGGTTGTCCATGGCGATCGCGCGGACGTTGTGGAAGACCGGATCGCTGTTCAGGAACGTGACCTTCTGGCCCACCATCGCGCCGACCACGTGCGGTCCGTACATGCACGCGCGCTGATCGACGAGCACCTCCTCGGCCGGCGGCGGCTCGGACCAGGCGCCGATCCCCTTGTCGATCCACACGAACGCGTTCTGCACGAGCCCGCCTTTGACGAGCGCCGTGTTCGAGAAAAACGGTCCCTTCACGTCGGGCGCGCAGGTGGAGGGGATCGCGAGCTCGACCGGCGCCGGCACCGCGCCGTTCCAGTGCACGACGGCGCGCACCGTCCCCGTGCCGGAGGCCGCGGCGCTGGCTGGAGCGGCGCTCGGCCCACCCTTGCTCGACGCGAACACGAGCGGAAGAGGCTGCCCGCCCCCGCCGGGATCGCTCGACGTCGACGTGGCCGTCAGGCGCGAGTTGGCGACGAGGATGACGACGGCCAGGATCGCGAACACGATGCCGGGCGACCGGTCGCCGGTGTTCTCGTAGTGCCGGGCCGCCGCGCCGACGAGCATCAGCCCGCCGAGCACCGCCCACGCCCACGTGCTGCCGTAGGTCGCGGGGAAGTGGTTCGAGAGCATGATGAAGATGACGGGGTACGTCATGTAGTTGTTGTGCCGCGAGCGCTGCTTGGCCCGCTTGCCGAGCGCGGCGTCGGGCGCGCGCCCCTCCTTCACCGCGGCGACGAGCGCCCGCTGCGCCGGGATGATGCGCATCGCCACGTTGGCGACCATCCACGTGCCCATCATGGCGCCGGTGTGGATGTACGCAGCGCGCCCGCTGAAGAAGTGCCCGAAGAACCACGCCGAGGCGACCACGAACGCGAACGTGACGACGGCGCCAGCGAGCATGCTCTTGCCGATCGGAGAGAGCCACAGCAGATCGTAGAACACCCACGAGGCCGCGATCGTCCCGAGCCCGATCGCCATGCCGACGGGCGCGGTGATGGTCGAGACGCTCGCGTCGAGGAGCAGAACGCCGCCGCCCGCGTAATAGACGACGCCGAGGAGCACCATCCCGGTAAGCCAGGTGAAGTACGCCTCCCACTTGAACCAGTGGAGCGTCTTGGGCATCTCGCTCGGCGCGACCAGCTTCTTCTCGACCTGGTAGAAGCCGCCGGAGTGGACCATCCACAGCTCGCCCTCGACACCCTTCTTCGGCGTCTCCGGCTTCTCGAGGTGGCTATCGAGCCAGTTGAAGAAGATCGAGGTCCCGATCCACATGATCCCCGCCAGGATGTGCATCCAGCGGACGACCAGGTGGAGTCCTTCGGTTACGAGGGCGCCCATGGTTCGAGCCTAAAGTACTCTTCTCTCGGTGTTTGGAGCACATTTCGGGCAAATTGGCCGCCCTAGCCCGGCCAAAGGAAACCCGCGGCGTGCCGTACTGCTACTCTATGGGTGTGGCGTCGAGGGCTTTGATCGGGGTGCTCGCCGTTGCGGTGTTCGCGGCCGCGTGCGCTTCCCACCCCACGGCGTCCTCGACCCAGGGGGACGGCAACATCCCCTCCGGGGCGCCGGTTCCGACCTCCGGCGAGTACCCGGCCGGTCCGTTCGGCTACAAGGTCGGCGACGTCTTCCCGCGCGTGCAGATCCTCGGCTACCACGGCGGCACCGGCGCGTGGACGACCATCGACAGCAAGGACTACTTCGATCCGAGCGGCACCCGCGGCGTGAACGGCGTCTACATCACCGTGAGCGCGCCGTGGTGCGCGGGCTGCAAGGTCGAGGGGCAGGAGCTGCCCGTGCTGTGGAACGCGCGGTACAAGGCCCGCGGCGCGCGCATCCTGACGGTGCTCCTCCAGAACGCGGCGTACGAGCCGGCGTCGCAGGGAACCGTCGACGCGTGGGTGACGACCTACGCGACGCCCTACGACATCGCCGTCGGCGATCCGCCGACCGTGCTGCCGCCCCGGCCCGCGACGGGGGGCATCCCGCTCCCGTACAACTACGCGATCGATCCGCGCACGATGAAGATCTCCGCGATCGACGCGGGCGACTACTTCCACGGCGACGCCTTGCCGGGCCTCGACGTCGTCCTCGCGAACAACAAAAAGTAGCGGCAGCAGCCTCTTCGCTCGGTCGCTCGCGTCAGGCAACCTTGCGGCGGTTCTCCATGATCTTGGCGAACGAGCGGCCGCGGATCTCGTCGAGGGTGAGGCCGGTGGCGAGCGCTTCCTCTTCGGTGATGGCGCCGCAGTTGATGCCGCGGAGGAAGAAGTTGAGCAAACCCTGGCCGGTCGCCGCGTCGTCGAAGACGTCGCCCACCAGCGTGGCCTGCGCCGCCTTCTCGACGAAGTTCTTCAGGCGCTCGCTCGCGGCCGGCAGTCCCTCGAGGAAAAACGAGATGACCGTGGCGTAGCGGGTCGGCAGCTGGGCGGGGTGGAGGTCCCAGCCCTGGTAGAAGCCCTGCTTGAGTGAGTGCATCACCTGCTGCGAGTGCAGGCGCCACGCCGAGTGCACGGCCGCGCGGTTCTCGAGGATCTGCTGAGGCGTGAGGGCGGCGCCGTCTTTCGCCGCCTTGTGCGGCGAGACCGGCATGATGTTCGTCGCGCCGTCGGACAGCCATACGCCGGTCGCCGCGAGCGACACCTGCATCACGTGCTTGGCAAAATCGCACGCCGGGTGCGTCATCCCCTGGTACGCGGCGGTGATGCTGCAGCTCGCGGTGTAGTCGTACGTCCCGAAGTGCGCGGCGACGATGCGCCCGCGCCCGGCGTTCACCAGGTGGCTGACGGTGGCCTCGCCGCGGGCGTCGAAGACCGACTGGGTCGTCTCGATCATGATCTCGCACTTGAGCGAGCCCTTCGCGAGCTTCAGCTTGTCCTCGAACACGTCGAAGAGATCGACGAGGGCCGTGACCTGCTCGGGGATCGTCACCTTGGGGAGCGTGACGACGAAGTTCTGCGGCAGGCCCTTGCCGGCGGCGAGGAGCGTGGACAAGAAGACGTCGACCGTGCGGAAGCTGCGCGCACGGAGCTCCTCGGTGAACGGCTTGATGCGGATCCCGATGAATGGCGGCAGGGAGCTCTGGGCCATCCCCTTGGCGACTTCCTCGGCTGCGGCGACGGCATGGCCGTCTTCCTCGGCGTCGGCGCGGCTCCCGTAGCCGTCCTCGAAGTCGATGCGGAAGTCCTCGACCGGCTCCTTCGCGAGCTTTGCGACGACGCGCGAGTAGACCGCGTGCGCGAGCCATGCAGGCGCGTTGCCGGTGCGAGCGGACGCCGGATCGGCCGTGACCTGGCGGACGAGCGCGGCGACCTCGGCGGGCTGCTCCGGCAGGCGATCCCAGCCCGGCAGGCGCAGCGCGCGCGCGAACGTGACGAAGTCGGGCGCGAACTGCTCGAGCGAGCCGAGCGCGACCTTGCCCAGCTTCGCGGAGCCGTCCGCCTTGAAGATGTGCGCGCCGCCGTAGACGGTGTGCACCGGCTGCCGGCGGCTGCTCTCGCCGGGGTAGCGCTGGGCGAACGCCAGGTTTGCGTCCTTGAGGCGGGAGGTGAGCGCGCTCGTCGTCTCGGGTGTCAGCGTGGTCTTCATAGATTCGCCTTCTCGGCGCCGCACGTTAGCAGATGCCGCGGGCGCCGTGGCGCGTGTACCCTGCCGTTTCGATGCCTCAGCACCTCGTTCGCTTCGGCCGATGGACGGTCCGCGTCGCGCCGGAGAAGACCCGCGCGGCGTACACCGGCCTCGTCGCGGCGTCGGAGCGCTGCGGGTGCAACATCTGCCGGAACTACCAGGCCGCCCGCGACCAGGTGTTCGGCGCCGAGCCGCGCGCGTTCCTGAACCAGCTCGGGATCGATCTCATGCGCGAGGTGGAGGTCCTGCACACGCACCGCATCGCCCGCGGGCGCCACGCCTACCAGGGCTGGTTCCACCTCTTCGGCGCGCTCGAATCCGGCAAGGACGCCTACGTCCCGCGCGGCCCCGACGCGTTCGCCGTCGAGCTCGAGCCGTGCGGCGAGGCGCTCTCGTTCGGCTTCACGACCCGCCTCGCGCTCGTGTCGAACGCGTGGGTGAACGCGCAGGTCATCCAGCTCGAGTTCGCCGCGATCGTCCCGTGGGTGCTCGACATCGACGAGCCGTCGTGATCCGGCGCGAGGTCGTCCACGCCGACAACCTGACCGTGCTGGAGCGCTTGTCCGACGCCTCGTTCGATCTCGTCTACGTCGACCCGCCCTTCAACACCGGCAAGCGCCAGCGCCGCGCGCACATGAAGACGGTGCAGAGCGAGACGGGCGATCGAACCGGCTTCGGCGGCAAGCGCTACGCGACGACGCGCACATTCGCGTCGAGCTTCGCCGACGCGTTCGACGACTACCTCGGCTTCCTCGAGCCTCGCATGGTCCACGCGCGCCGGATCCTGAAGCCCACGGGCGCCCTGTACCTGCACCTGGACTACCGCGAGGTCCATTACTGCAAGGTCATGCTCGACGGCATCTTCGGCCGCGACAACTTCCAGAACGAGATCATCTGGGCGTACGACTACGGCGCGCGCACCACCAAGAAGTGGCCAGCGAAGCACGACACGATTTTGTATTATGCAAAGAACGCCGCCGAGGTGTTCTTCGACGCCCAGGCCGTCGATCGCATCCCGTACATGGCGCCGGGGCTCGTCGGACCGGAGAAGGCGGCGCGCGGCAAGCTCCCCACCGACACCTGGTGGCACACGATCGTGAGCCCCACCGGCAAGGAGAAGCTCGGCTACGCGACGCAGAAGCCCGTCGGCGTGGTTCGTCGCGCGGTGATGGCGTCGTGCCCCAAAGGCGGCCGCGTCCTCGATTTCTTCGCCGGCAGCGGGACGACGGGCGCGGCCGCGATCGAGCAGGGCTGCGGGTTCCTGCTCGTCGACGAGAGCGCCGAGGCCATCACGGTCATGAAGCGCCGCTTCGCCGGCCAGAAGGTGAGCTTCGTGTCCGTTCAGGAGCTCTTGAACCGAGCTTCGTATTCTGGGTGAAGCGTGCCGAAGAGGCGGTCCCAGAGCAGCGTATAGAAGCCGAAGTTGTGCGTGGGCTCCGCGTGGTGCTGCGCGTGGAAGGAGCTGGTGCCGATGTGGCGGAGCGCCGGCCACGAGACCCACGCGCGCGGGAAGGGCTCGACGCCGACGTGACCGAGGACGCCGAACGCCACGTTCAACGTGAGGTACAGCGACATGCCGAGCCACGACGCGGAGTAGATCGCGATGACGACGAGCCAAAGCCCTCCGAACGAGAGGGCCTCGGCGGGGTTCAACACGAAGAGCGTCAGCGGGCGCGGCTTGTCGAAGCGATGATGAAGCCGATGCAAGAGCGTGAAGAACCACGGGTGGTGCGCGAGTCGATGGAGCACGTACATCGCCAGATCCATGGCGAGCACCAGGACGACCACGTCCGCGATCGCCCACACGCCGACGTCGCTGCGAAAGCGGACCACGCCGGCCCGCCACGCGAGGAAGCCAACGTAAGTGACCACCGTGTTCAGGATGACGGCGCTCACCGCGGCGGCGATCTCGGTCTTCGTGACCGGTCCCGGGTGCGCCGCGATGCGCCGCCGGCCGAAGTAGCGCACGACGATCGCGCCGAAGCCGAGCGCCGCCGCGAAGACGACCAGGTTCTGCACGAGCAGAAGGAGCGCCGCGACGCCGAGCGGCATGGCGCGAAGGGAGGTGATCGCGCTCTCCGGCATGGCTGCGTGGAGATAGCACCTGACGGGGGTGGCGGGGCGCATCGAGCGAGCTCAACGACGAAGGCGAGCTTGGCCGTTGTGGAATGTGCATCGGTCGTCTTTGCGCTCTCGTGCCGCCGCCGCGCGCGTGACTGCGCGGAGTCTGCTCTCGCCTGCGCGACCTCTGCGCAGCGGAGTCCCACAAAAGCCCGCAAATGCGCGAAAACACCGCGGCGCGCACGTTGCAGGCTAGCATCATGATGATGATGAGCTCGAGGATCGGCCTTGGCTTTGTGCTCCTGACCGCCGCCCTGGCGCCCTTGGCATGCGTGTCTAGCTCGCCCTCGAGCGGGGGGCCCGCCACCCCGGACAGCGGCATCTACACGCCGCCCGACGGCGGTGGCGTCGATCCCCCCGTCCAGAGCGAGTGCGTCGCACCGACGAAGGGGCCGACCGTCCACCCCGGCTCCGTCAACGCCGCGGAGACCTGGACCGCGGATACGAGCCCGCACATCATCCAGTTCGACACCTCGATCTACAAGCCGCTCACCATCGAGCCGTGCGCGGAGGTCCTCCTGCCGGGCGGCGCGTCGCTCCTCATCCGGAACGAGGGCACGATCATCGCCGAGGGAACGGCGACCAAGCGCATCCACATCGGCGCGAAGGATCCCACCAAGCCGTTCACGCAGATCCGCTCCTACGGTCCCGCCGCGCGCTTCGCGTACACCACGATCGACGGCGGCGGCGTCGCGGGCAACACCGCCGTCTACAACGCCGGGACGATCGATTTCCAGGGCGACGGGCTGAAGCCGACCCAGCAGTCGCTCTTCGTCGATCACGTCACGATCGCGGGCTCCGCGAGCAACGGCATCGTGCTGCGCGACAACGCGGGCTTCACGCAAGGCTCGAACGCGCTCGTCATCAAGGGCTCGGCGGCCTATCCGATGAGCGTCTTCGCGCGGACCGTGGGCGGGATCCCGGTCGGCGCCTACACGGGCAACACGATCGATCAGATCCTGCTCCCCACCGGCAACACGGACACGATAAACGAGACGACGACGCTCCACGAGCGCGGCGTGCCGTACGCGGTCGGATCGCCGGCGAGCGCCGGCGATCTCGTGCTCGACGTCCAACAGACCCAGAACCCCGTGACGCTCACGATCGAGCCGGGCGTCGAGATGAAGTTCAAGAAGGGCGGCGTCTTCAGGATCGCCAATTTCGCGGGCAGCAACCCGGCGCGCGCCACGCTCCTCGCGGTCGGCACTCCCGAGAAGCCGATCCTCTTCACCTCCAACGAGCCCACGCAGGCGCCCGGCGACTGGCTCGGCCTCCGCTTCGGCGACATCCCCACGGCGCAGAACAAGCTCGACTACGTGCACGTCGTGAACGCGGGCGGCGCGAGCTCCGGGGGATCCGGCTCCTGTCCCGACAACGACGAGCTCATGAACGACGCCGCTATCCGAATCTACGGTTGGCCGACGAGCCAGTTCATCACGCACACCGAGATCACCGGCAGCGCGACGAACGGCATCGACCGCGGCTGGCGCGACGACCGGGACAAGATCGACTTCCTGGACGGCATCAAGTACACGGGCATCGCCCTCTGCAACCAGACCTATCCGCCGAACGCGGCGAACGTCTGCCCGCAGCCCAAGAGCGCGGTCCCTTGCCCGAAGACGCTGTGATCAGGGCTTCAAGGGCGTGACCCTCGGTGGCGCGCTGTCAGCGCATGTCCTGACGCGACCAGAGCTGCAGCGGCGTCCCCACGCCGGCGCCGGCGAGGTACTGGAGGCGGTCCGGGCTCAAGAAGAGGACGTCCGTGCGGCGCCCGCCCTCGAAGCGCCCGGCGACGACGACGAGGCTCGTCAGCGTGCGCGCGAGCTGGAAGCCTGCGCGGCCGCCGCTCGAGACGTAGAACTGGGGGAACGGCTGGGTCAGGAGCGTCACCCCGACGTCCGCCGTGCCGTCGCCGTCGAAGTCGCCGACGATGACCCAGTCGAGGTTCGTCGTCGACGGGCCGCCGAGCGCGGTCCAGGAGCCCTGCGCGGCCGACGAGATGGAATACTTCCCGCCGTTCATCGAGAAGACGTCGGTCTTGCCGTCGTGATCGAAGTCGCCGAAGCGTAGCGCCGACATCGGGAACCGCGAGGTTTGCGCGGGGAGCCAGTTGCGGCCGCTCGACGCGACGAACCACGCCGAGCCGGTCGTGAGGAAGAGGTCCTGACCGTGGAAGGTGTCGCCGTCGAAGTTGCCCGCCGCGATGTCGGTGATGGGGACCGGCGCCGGGAGGTTCGAGAGAAAGCGCCACGAGGAGACGCCGCCCCACGAGACGTCGAGGGTGCCGCTCTTGCGCACGGTCACGACGTCGGTGCGGCCGTCGCCGTCGAGGTCGGCGAAGCGCAGCTCGGACGCGAGCTCGGTGGCGCGCCGCAGGTGCCGCCACTCGGACTGCCCGCCCGACGAATAGTACCAACCGACGCCGGTGCCCATGAACACGTCGTCGATGCCGTCCCCGTCGAAGTCACCGGCCGCGAGGTTCAGGCTGGGATCGTCTACGCCGAACGCGTTGTTCGAGGTGATGTCGAAGTTGACGGGCGTGGACGTGGAGTCGGCGTCCGTGTCGAGGTTGTCGACGGCGTCGCCGCGCGACTGGCGGAAGACGTTCCCGTCGAGCAGGCCCTTGCGGCACTGCTGGCCGCGGATCTTCACGTTCGTGCGGTCCGTCCCGAAGAACGTGTTCCACTGGATGTGGACGTAGTCTCCGGCGAATCCGCCCTGGTAGAGCGTCGAGTCCCACCAGGGGTTGTCGCTGCCGTGCACGTCGAAATCGTGGAAGGTGTAAAACCCCGCGTAGTAGGAGGGCGCGCGGCTCAAGACCAGGTTGTCCTGCGCGATGTACCCCGTGGACCCGCGGTAGTCGCATGCGATGCTGTGGCGGTTCAGGTACTCGACGTTTCCCTCGAACAGAGGAAACGCGCCTTGCCAGCTCGCGAAGCCGTAGCCGCCGTTGTTCGCCTCGTTGTTGTGCGAAAAATTGCGCACGACACGGACGGGCGTGGGGCGCGGCATAGGGGGCGGGTTCGCCGGGCAGGCCTTCTCCTCTGCCCCGTCGGCGCCGTCGACGATGAGGGCAGCTTCGGTGAAGTGGGACAGCTCGATGTGGTCGACGAGGACGCGGTTGCCGTCGAAAATCTGGATTCCTCTCGCGCCGCGATCGGCGTCGATGGCATCCGACGGTCCGAAAAGCCGGAGCCCCGTCACGCGGACGTCATTGGCGGCGATCGTGAAGACGGGGGACGTAGTGTTGGACCTGGACGTGATCAGCGGGCCCTCGTCGGTGAGCTTGCGGTAGCCCCGGAGCGTCACGCCTTCCGCGATCGGGGTTTCGAGCGTCGTCACGTCGTACGTGCCGTCCATGAGCTCCACGACGGTCCCCCACGTCGCGGCGCGGAGCTTCGCAACGAGGTCCGCCCCGTCCGACGGCCGGACGAAGCCCGAGTGCGGCGCCCTCGCGCTCTTGTCGAGCGGGACGAGGCGCAGGTACTCGGGCTCGGTGACCTCGCGCCGGCCGAGCACCAGCGGCGTCTTGGCGCCCGTCACGTCGCCCTGCGGCTTCACGACGAATTCGCGGTTGATCGGCAGGTCGAAACCTCCGATGCCTCCGATGCCCCCGATCGTCGCGGCGGCGCGCGCAGCTCCCTGGACCGCCCGCTGTTCCACGAGCTGCCGGCGATGCCCGGCGATGATGGAGTCGCCGTCGAGGGCGAACTCCTGCGCGTCGGAGCCGTTGCACGTCTGGAGCTCCAGCGGCGCGCCCGCGACCGGTGCTCCGCCGCGCGCGCCGATGCAGAACTGGGTGCCGACGTGCAGCGTGACGTCGTGAAACCCGGAGACCTCGCGCACGCCCACCTGCTGCGCGACGGTTCCGTTGCACCAATACAGGGTCACGGGCGAGCCGACGGCCCAGTACGCTTGCCCGCCGAAATCGAGGCACATGCGCCCGAGCGCCTTCACGGTGAACATCGGGTCCGCGGGCGGCACGACCGCCGCCGTGCCGAGCTCCGCGCCTCCCGCCCCGAGCACCTCGCCGTCTCCGCTCTCCGTCGCGCAGCCCGCAAGAGCGAGCGCCAAGACAACCCCCGAACCCACCGATGTATATCGCATTCTCGGCGCCTAGAGCAATGACCATTCCAGCCGGCGCCTCCGCGCGGATCGCGTGGAGCTTCGTGTGGCGCGCCGCCGCGAAGGGTAAAAGCGCCACCGCAACAGAGTTGCAGTGCAACGCGATGCGCGGGCGAAGGCGGCCCTCGTCGTAAGGAGAGCGCGTAAGTGAACGGCGTTGCCCCCAAACGGGGCTAGCGGAGCTTCGAGAGCTTCGTTAGCGGACGAAGCCGCCGCGCCATCTCGAGGATGCGCTTCGCTTCGCGGGCGTCCACCGGGCTCGTCTCTCCCCCCTCGTCCAGCGCCGTCAGCGCCGCGAGCTCCGCGACGTCACGCTTCGCGATATCGGCCAGCGTTCCATACGCCGACAGCGCCGCCGCGAGCGCGGGGATCGACCCCCGGTAGCGCGCTGAGACCATCTGGTCGAGGAGCGGCCCAAGCGCGAAGCGGCCGAGAACACGCGGCGCGCCTCGCACGTCGAGCTGCATCAGGATGGTGTTGCTCGCGACCAGGAGCGTCTGCCCCGTCGGGTCGAACGCCCCCGCGTCGACCGAGAACGCGAAGCCAATGACGGGATCGCTACCACGAAGCAAGACGTGCCCGGCCAGTGTGAGAAACGAGCCGTCCTCCGCCAGGACGAGCGCCGCCGCCGTCGACGCGAGCGACGACTGCATCTCGCTGGCATCGAACTCGTCCGCGACGATCCGGACCTTCGCTTCGCTCGTCATCCACGAAAGCGGCAACCCCGATGCGTCGAGCTCCGGCTCGAAGATCGCGGTGCCGTCGAGCGCGCGAACCACCCAGCCATCGGACAGGTGCGTCGATTCGAGCCCGCCGAGTCGCACCATGACGAAGCGCCCGCAAGCCGAGACGATCTGATCTCGTCGCGATCGAACGGGAATCATGGGCTTGCCGAGCTGGCCATCGCGCAGACGCAGGGGAAATGTCGCGGTCGGAAGCGACACGAGCGCGTCGCCGCCGGGGGAGGCCGAGGCGAGCGAGAGCCCCACGACACGTCGCAGCTTGCTTCGGTCCGGGTCCGGGAAGACATCCGCCTCGGACAGCTCGCGCGTCGCCCTTGGGCTCTCGATCGACGGCACCAGCGCGAGCCGTTCGCGCGCGATCCACTCGGGCAGCGTCGGCGACGCGTCGTGCGCGTGCACGAGGCGCTCGAACGCCAGCTGGAGGAAGCGCCCGAGCTCGAGCAATGCAAGCGTCCCGACGTCGAGCTCACGCGATCGCGCGAGCGTCTGGCTCACGTAGACGACCTTCGCAAACGCGACATTGATCGGCCCGGGGTGCTCCATCCCGCCGGGCCCGCGGACGAACGGCCGGAGCGCAGGCGGCGGAACCGGGAGGACGCGCACCATGAGCTCGCTCGGCCGAAGTCCGTGCCGCGCTTCGAACGCGGCCGCGCGCTCGGGAGAGACGGCATCGAGCGCGGCACACAGTCCCGAGCTGCCGCTTCCCGCGAGCGCCTCGTCGTACCAGCGCGCCTCGTCACCGAAGTGCCCCTCGGCCCACGCCGGCAACGAACCGAGCCGGCGAAGCTGCGTGTTGATGCGATGGAGCTCGCGCAAGCCCGGGTCGAGCGCCTCGACGGCAGGAGGCTCCCACTCCCACAGCGCGGCGCCCGGGCTCGGTCCGAGCGTCGCACCCGGCGGACCGTAGATCTCGCCTGCGTGCCACCACGCTTCGCAGCGCGCCACCGCGAGAACGGCTTCACGCGACGCCTCGAGCACCTCGGCGACGAGCGGCACGAGTCGGGGATGAAGGCAGGCGCTCGCGAGAGCGACGTGCCCCGACCGACGCGCGCGCGCCTCGGGCTCGGAGAGAGGACCGAAGATGACCTGGCTCGCGATTCCTTCGCGATCGGGCACGAGTCCGTGACTGAAGATGCTGCCGCTCGTCACGACGCCCGCACTCGGAGACCGCGCCGGATCGGCGAACGCGCGCGCGCTCGCCACGATGCGCGAAACGTCGTCGGAGGTGAAGCCCTCGCCGTTCATCCCCGCTTCATAGCAGCGCCGGAGGGAAGTGCCCGCGCGGCGTGCCCGCCCCACCGTTCACCACCCGGGCGGCGGCGTTCGCGCCCGAGGTGAAGCGGCGCCCCGTTCGTTACCGCTGCGCGAACACCGCGGCAGCCCGTACGCGAGCGACGACCACCTCCGAGCGCGCGCTCGAGCTCGCAGGCGAGTAGCGAAGGCCCACCGTCAGTTCGGGCACTCGTCCTTGTAGTCCCTGCCGCACGGCGCACCGGCGTCGACCTCGGGACCGATCGGGCCGAGCTTGGCTTGGGTCGCGATGAAGCCGATGCCCACCGAGAGCGCATCGCAGCGCGCTCCCTTCCCGTCGGCGGCGGCGGCGGCCATGATGTCCACGTCGCGACAGATGACGGGTTTGATCCGTTGATAGACGACACTATCCCCGCACAGGTGGCCTCCCGGAACGACCGGGTCGTCGAACGCCGCGAGAGCCGTGAGCAGACTGCCCGTCGACCAGCGGCCGGCGATGACACCGTCGAGGAGGCGCCAGAGCCCCGCGTCGTTCGTGAGGCGCGCGACGATCACACCGCTCTTGACGTCGACGGTGAGGTTGACCTTCCCTGCCACGACGAGCGGGAAGTCGACGTGCGCCACCAGGACGCCATCTTTGACGTACGCGCGCGAGTCCACGAAGCGCGGAAGGAGCAGCGCGCCGCCGGCGACCGAAGCGCCGTTGATGAGCCATGCGTCGTTCCCGTCGAAGCGCGGCGCGACGTGAAACCCCGCGTCGGAGAGCGGCGTACCGTCGGACACGAACAGAGATAGCTCGCAGACGGCGTCGTTGGGCTGCCCGTTGTATTCGTGGAGCACGAAGAGAAGTCCCGTGCGCCCCAACCTGATGTAACGGTTCGCCTGCGCCTCGTCGACGACGTTGGCCGTGTAGGCCGACAGGCTGCGCAAGAGATCGCTCTCTCCGTTGTCGATGCCACCGTCGCGGTCGCACGGGACTTGTCCGGGGCCGACACATGACGGAGGTCCGGGACACGTGCAGCTCTCGTCGAGATCGAAGCCCGGCGCAGGCCCGGCGTCTCCGAAGCCCAGATTCAGCGACTGGAGTCCGAACGTGAGATCTACATTTCCCTGACTTGGATCGCTCGACTCGGGGCGCCCCGGCCACCGCGCGAGCGGGCATCCGGCATCCGCGGCATCGGGCTGCGGCGCCGCGGTGTCCCCTGAGCCAGCATCGGACGGGGAGCTGCCGGGTTCGCTTATCTGGAAGAGGAGCGAGCACGCCGCGCTCGCCGTCGCGACGACGAACGCCGAGGCCAGGAGGACGCGCGGCGGGGCCACCCCCTGAACGTACACCGCACGGGCGCGCGTTGAGTAGGCGTCGGAGGGGCCTTCGCTACCGGCGGAGGTAGGCTCCGCGGAGCGAATCGCGCGGCTCGGAACGCACCGTCGGGCGCGCGAGGTACGTCCAGACGGCGATCGCCCCAACCACGACGCCGATCCCAAGCGACACGTCGCCCGCGACACGGTACGTGGGCAGTGGCTGCTGGTCGCCCAGGTGATGGGCGTGAAGGTCTCCGTACTTTTGCCACGCCAACGCGCCGAAAACGCCTGCCGTGGCCAGTGCGAGCGAAGACGCCGCTCCGAGGATCCAGGCCTGCGGGGGCACCGGCCGCGTCTCGATCGCTTCGACGTTGCGTGCCGTCGGCGCGACTTGCGGATGGGGCCGCTGCCACACCAGGGACACCGGGCGACGCTTCACGCCGACCGCGACGAGGATCTCGATCTCCTGCGGCGGCATGCCAGGAGCGGTCCCGCGAACGCGATGTTGACCTGGGTCCACCTCGAGCGCGTTGCCGTTGACCGGGCGGTCCTCCGCGGAGCCATCGACGGCATACCGGGCGCCGAGGAGATCGTTGCCGAGTGAATCCTGGGCGGTGAGCACGATGCTCGGGCGCGCAGCGTCGTTGGCATCGAGCCACTCGCGGCACGACGCCTGAATGACCTCGGGGCACGTCGGATCCAGGCATGACAGCAAGCTCTGACGCTCCTCGAGCAGGTGTTGCTCGGCCCGCAAGCGCTGCGCGTCCAGGGCAGCTGCGCGGCAAGCCTCGAACTCGGCCGCCGCCGCCGGTGCGGGCACGCTGAACGCGAGGGCCAGTGGCCCCAGAGTCGCGCCTACCACACGCCGCCACCCAGTCATGGGCAGCGCTCGACAAAATCGGTCGTGCCGTCGCTTCGGCGAATCGGAACGACGTCGCACTTGGCCCGACTGCTCGACGACGCGCGCGGCGCAGCCGTGGATGCTGCGGCGGGCAGCACGGGGGCGCGTCGAGCCGGCGAAAGCGCCACCGACGAAGCCGCGGACGCCGCCGGAGGCGAAGCCTGACCGCTTGCCTCCGGCGCTTCACGCGGCGACGACGGGGGCGGAACGGCGACGGTGGCAGACGGCAGAAGAGACGGAAGGGGTTGCAGCTGCGCGGCAGCTGGCGCTTGCGCTTGCGCCGCGGGCGGAGGCGAAGCGGAGCCTTGGACGACGACGATGGCGACGGATGCCCCGAGCGCCAGCAACGCAAGAGCGGACCCGAAGCGAGTCAGCCCGCGCCATCGTGTGTCCTGGTCCCGAGAGCGGGCGCCCTCGGAAATGCTCACCTCGGCGCGGGTCGAGGCCAGCGGCGTCGATGGCTCCAGCGAAGCAACTTCGGAGCTGGATACGACGATGCGTGCCGACGAGCTCGTCTCCACCTCGCGAAGGCGTTCGATGCGCGACCGGAGATCGTCTCCGCAGAGCCGCTCCACCCAATCGGCGACCGCCGACGTTGGCACCGTGCCGAGCTGCTCGAGCGCCAGAGCCATCTCTCGCGCTGTCGGGAACCGCTCGTCGGGGGACCGGTGGAGGGCGCGCGCAACGATCTCATCGAGTCGTGGGTCGATGCCCGAGACCGTCGAGGACGGCTTCGGCACGACGCCGCGGAGGACCTTCGCGATGGTGACCGCCTCGCTCGCATCCGCGAAGAGACGCTCGAGCGTGAGCATCTCCCACAGCACGACCCCCGCCGCGTAGACGTCCACGGTCCGATTCAGCTCCGCGGTGTCGAGCTGCTCGGGCGCCATGTAGCCGAGCTTTCCCTTCGCGCGACCATCCTGCGTCGACTTGTGTCGGCCGATCGCCTTGGCGATCCCGAAGTCCAGAATACGGGCGCTCCCATCGGCGCCCACGAGGATGTTCTGCGGAGACACGTCGCGGTGGATGACGTTCAGCGGCTCACCCTTTTCGCCGCGGGTCTCGTGCGCGGCGTGGAGCCCGTGAAGAACGCTCGCCATCACGGTCGTCACGACGTTGCTCGGCGGTCGTTCGGCCGTGCTCTTCGCGCGCGCGCGGGCGAAGAGCTGCGATAGCGGCGGCCCCACGACGTAGTCCATCACGATGAGAAGCTCGCCGCGGAGCTCCACGACGTCGAGCGTGGCCACCACGGCCGGGTGCCTGATGCGCATCGTGAGCCGGGCCTCATCGAGGAGCATGGGAGCGAACTCCGGATCTTCGGCCAGGTGTGGGTGCAGACGCTTGACGGCGACGGCGCGACGCACGCCTGCAGCGCCGGTCATCCGACCGAGAAATACCGACGCCATTCCACCCGACGCGATCTTGTCGAAGAGGGTGTAGCGTCCGATGACGAGGGGCGGCCCCTCCGCGTCCGTCATGCTCTCGAGGTTACCAGTCGAGAAGGGCCTCGACCAATGCGCGTCGTGGTTTCGTCCTCGGTGGAAACTTCGGCGGAGGGCGCATCATGGTAGATTCATCTTCGTGGGCCTGGACGACGAAGCCACCGCGGTAGACCGCCGAAAGCTTCGGTCCGTCGACGTCACGACCTACTGCTGTACGGTCGTCGATGGACCCGACAAGGGCACGACGTTCGATCTCGACGCCGCCGCTGCGTTCCGGTCCCTCATCGGCACCAGCCCGGCCTGCGCGATCCGCTTGACCGATCGCCTGGTGTCGCGTCGCCATGCTTCGCTCGAGCTCGGGGCGGGCGTCCTGCGCCTTCGCGACCTCGAGTCCACGAACGGAACGCGGCTGCAGGGCGTGTCGATCGTGGAGGCGCTGCTCAAAGGCGGCGAGACGATCCACATCGGGGAGACCGCGATTCGCGTCGACGCAGGATCCGCCAGCGCACAGCTCACCGGCGCGCCCGGATTCGGACGCGTCCTGGGCCCGAGCCCGGAGATGCGTCGCGTCTACGCGATCGCCAAGCGCCTCGCGGCGAGCGATATCCCGACGATCATCGAAGGCGAGACCGGCACCGGGAAAGAGGCCATGGCCGAGGCCATCCACGCGGCGAGCCGACGCGCGAGCGCACCGTTCGTCGTCATCGATTGCACGACGCTCGCGCCGAATCTCGTCGAGAGCGAGCTCTTCGGTCACGAGAAGGGCGCGTTCACGGGCGCGCAATCCGTACGCAAAGGTGTCTTCGAGCAGGCAGACGGCGGCACGCTCTTCATCGACGAGCTCGGCGACCTCGAGCTCTCCCTCCAGGCCAAGCTGCTCCGCGCAGTGGAACGATCGGAGATCCGTCGCGTCGGCGGCAACGCATGGATTCACGTCGACGTCCGCGTCATCGCCGCGACGCGCCGCGATCTCGATCGGCAGGTGCAAGAAGGGCGCTTCCGCGACGATCTCTTCTACCGACTCGCCATCGGCCGCGTGGAGCTCCCTCCCCTTCGCAACCGCACCGGCGACGTCGCGTTCCTCGCCGAGGTCTTCTGGTCCGATCTGGGCGGCGCGCTGCCCGTCCCCGCGGACGTGCTCGCGCGGATCGAGCGCCATCCTTGGCCGGGCAACGTCCGGGAGCTCCAGAACGCCATCGCGCGCTACCTCACGATGGGCGAGATTGGCGCGAACGTCGGCGCCGCCCCGGCAAACGCTCCTGCGGCGGCGACGGCACCAACGCCGCCGCCGCCGCAGGGGGAGTTCCTCGAGCAGCTCCTCGATCGCAACCTGCCGCTCATCATCGGTCGCCAGGAGGTGGTCCTCGAGTACGAGCGCCGCTACGTCGAGCGCGTGCTCGCAGCCCATGACGGCCACGTCGGTCGCGCGAGCGACGCATCAGGAATCGGGCGGCGGTACTTTCAGCGAATTCGCAGCCGCTCGAAGTAGCGCGACGTCGCTCCGCGCTACCAGCCGCCCCCTCCGTCGCCGCCGCCGTCGTCCCCGCCCCCACCGTCGTCGCCGCCGCCCAAGGGGTCACCGCCGGGCGCGTCGGCATTGGCATCCGGCGCGTCGGGGCTCGGAGCCACGCCGCCGTACCCCGCGCCGAGATCGCGATCGTGGTAGCCGCCTACGCCGGTCGGATCGTCTCGTCCCAGATAGTGCTCGAGATCGGACCTGACCTGGTCGAGTGACGGTGCGCCCCCGATCATCCCACCAGGATTGAATCCGCCGCCTCCGGCCGGGGGAGCGGACGAGCCGCCGTATCCGCCCGGACTGCCTGCGCTGTCGCGTGAGTAGTGGCACATCCCCTCGTGCCCGACGCCGCACGCGCCGCCGTGCGTGTCGCCGCCGCCGCGCGGGGTGCCGCCGAGGACGTCGTCGAGCGCGGCCGCATCGAGCGGTTCGAGTCGGCTACCGCTCGTAGTCGTCGCGTGGAGCTGATCGAACGTTCGTGATTGCTTGGACATTGGCTTCCTCCGTGTCGTCAATTTTCAAAGGGCGTGAAGGAGCGATAAGGGCAGCGGCCTCACGGCGCCGTGGGGCGCGAACGAATCAGCGCCGAGAAGGTCCCGTGGACCATCGCTCCAAGGAGCTCGAGCTCGAATGCGCCGAGCAGGCGACCTCGGTACCTGCGAACGATGATCAATCGGCCCCCCGTCACGGGCTCGAGCGCTCCACCGCACTTCAGAGGACCGATCCACACGCGCGCGTCGGAGCCGATGACGTAGCGCCGGTCCCACGGGCCGTTCCGGCCGGGCCAGGCATGAATCAGCACGCGCCGAGGAGCACCGCTCGCGACGTCCTCTCTCTCGACGACGCCGACCTCGATCGGGTCTCGCGCCGTCTTGGGCAGCCGAGCCGCGGCATCCTCGACGGAGAAGCGTCCGACCGTGCGAGGCAGCGCGGCGCCCTCCGGCAGCGTGGGAAACGGTTCTCGGACGGCGAGCCTGACGGAGTCCTCCCGTGCGAACTCGGACGGGAGCCTCTGCCCCGACTGCGTCACCTCGCAATCGACTTCGTAGAGATCGTGGTTGGCGTCTTTCTGCATGGCGCGGGCAAGGTTTCCCATGGCGTCCTCCTGTCTCGGTCGTATGTCCGAAGTTGCGAGGCGCATGCCACGCGCGCTGTGCCCGCAAGGGCGGCATTTGCTGCCCACGCTGATCCCGACGGGCCCGTCGGCGCGCGCGACGCGCCTGCACACGCTCCCGCGGCTCGACCTCGGAACGACGCAGCCGTGGATCGATCGGCACGACCCGTTCCGAGGTGACACTGTCGGAAAATGCGTTGTCTCGAGGCAGCGCCGCGGCCCTCCTCATAGCGATGGACCTGCTGCGCCCCGTCGGCGGTGAGCACGCGCCTTGCTCTATCGCTCCAGCATGAAAACCCACCACTTCATCTCGAAGGTTCTACTTCCGACGACGTTCGCGCTCGCAGGCGCCTGCAGCCAGGGCTCGCCGGGCTTCGACGAAGCCGGTTCGAGTTCCACCGCGCGCGGCGCCTTCGCAGAGGACGGCGGCGTGGCCGCCGTTTTTGCAACCGATGCCGCCGGCGATGGGGACGCGGCGGCCTCCGGCGAGAACGGGCAGCAGATCGCGCTCACCGTGACGAGCACGGCCGCGGACTCGTACGCGGTCGTCGACGTCGCGATCGGCGCCGATCCGCCGTTCAAGGCGGTCGTCGACACCGGCTCGAGCGGGCTGCGCGTCGTCCAGGGCGCGGTGACCAGCGCCTCCTGGACCGCGGCGGGTATCGTCGCGCCGAGCGTCGTCTACGGCGCGATCGAGGCCAACGGCGAAGTGATGACCGCGACGGTCAAGATCGGCGGAGTCGCCATCCCCTCGCCCATCAAGGTCGAGCACATCACGAGCGCTCGTTGCACGCCGGGGCATGCGACCTGCGGTGCCGCCAACGGCGATGTCAGCGCGCTCCGGTTTCGCGGCGAGACCAAGGCCGTCCTCGGCATCGGCATGCGCGTCTCGCCAGGCCTCTCCCACCCGCTCGCCGCGCTCGGCAAGCATGCGCAATACATCGTTGCGCTCGGCGCGTATGGCGCGACGACCGGCAATCTGCTCGTCGACCCTGGTCAAGCCGAGCTCGACCGCTTTCGCCCGAATCTGGCGCATCTCAAGCCGAGCGCGGCCCTCAGCGCCGATGGCCTCACCGGCTGGGACGACCAGCACGTTCCGTTCTGCATCAACTCGTTCTGCGGGGAGGCCCTCCTCGAGATGGCAGGTGGCGCGGCGCGCGTCGTGCTCGCACGAGCGCCCGACTTCCAGGCGATCGGTGTGGCCAGCGGAGCTTCGCTGATCCCGACGGGGACGGCCCTTCGCGAGAAGTTGATCAACGACAGCGCGGTCTCCCTCACCGTCGGCGCGACTCCCTCGGTGGGGCTCGACGCGATCGCCGTCGGGTACGCGACGGGCGGCACCACGACGAGCCTCGGCATCCTGCCATTTTTCCAGAAAGACGTTCTCTACGACTTCGCTGCAGGGACCATCGGCGTCGCCGACAAGAAGTGACCACGAACGACGAACGCCGAACGAGAAGGAGGACAGTGACATGAAAATCAAACTCATCGAGCTCGATCACGGGACATTGGTAGGCGTGAGCGGCGGGAGCCGACTCGCTCCATCCCCGAGCCCCCGCGCGAGCTTCGGCAACGACGGGCCGCTGGGCATGCCGGGGTCAGCCGCTGCCTCCACCTGGCACGATCAGACCGACCAAGATCGGCACGCGAACGGATGGGAAACTGGGGGCGTCAGCGCGACCGCGGACGTCAACGCCGACAACGGCGCGGCCGCGAGCCCGCACCCCGACGCGTGGCAGGGCGACGATCCGAATGACGCGACCCTCAGTGACCGCACGGGCGACGACGGAGGCGGCGATGACGGCGGCAGCGACGACGGCGGAGGCGGCGGTGATGGAGGCGGAGGTGATGGCGGAGGCGGAGGCGATGGCGGAGGCGACGGCGGAGGTGGAGGCGACGGCGGAGGTGGAGGCGACGGCGGAGGTGGAGGCGACGGCGGAGGTGGAGGCGACGGCGGAGGTGGAGGCGACGGCGGAGGCGGAGGCGGCTCCGACAACTGACGGCGGTAGGGGCGTGGCGGCGGTCAGGTCCCGTTCGTGGCGCACGCGGTGCTGGCGGCGCGTGTGATCCGTTCGGTCACACGTGAGATCCCGCTGGGATCACAGGACCGCTCGCCCACCAGGGGGCCTCTGGAGTGTCCAGCCCGTTTGCGCCGGATGTTGGGCCGCGTGCGCGACGGTTGCCTGGAAATCGGCTCCGGAGTCAGCGGGCAGAGCTGGCACGACGGCTGCATCGAGGGCCTCACGCGCGATACCGGCGCCCTTGCCCCCAGAGGAGACTCACGACATGCCCCCTTCGAACGCGTCGAGCCCGGTGCCAAAGCACGCGCCAGAAATCGCTGGCCTATCCTTTCAGCCGCCCGAAGGTTGGTCAGAGCAGGTCGTCGTGATCTACGCAGCGCCGCGCAGCGAGCCCGGAGCTCCCAGCGTCGCTTTGACCCGATGGTCGCGCGAGCCTGCGCCCACGTTCGCGGCGTTCGTGGCCCGCCACCTCGCGAGCTTCGCAGAGCGGCTCGCGCGCTTCGAGCTCCTCGCCAACGAAGAGATGATCGTCGGGGGCTGCCGCGCGGTTCGCGCGCGGTTCCGTGCGATGCGCGGGGATCGCGCACGCTTGCTCCACGAGCTCATCGTCTACATCGACACGCCGCAGGGCGAGGTCGTGAGCTTTGGCTGCACCTTCGGGCCCGGTGGTGAGGCCCGCGCGACGGCCGCCATGGAGAAGCTGCTCTCCACCGTTCATTTCCGCGCGAAGTTCGACGAGGACTCGGGCGTCCGGCTCGCGCCGTCGACGACCCCGCTGCCGACGCCCCGCGAGGCCGCGTCCGAATGGATGCCGGTCCCGATGCCGGGCAAGAGGCGGTTTCAATGAGCGACGCGGACTCGTACCTGCGGCTCGAGTACCCGTGGCTCGACGACCCGCCGGCTCCCGTAGCGGAACCCGGCTGCCCGGCGTGCAAGATCGCGAGGATGTGCACGAAGGACGGCGACAAGGCGGTCGTCCAGGGCGATGGCAGCTTCGTGAGCAGCTACGATCCCGCCCTCGCGCCCCACCAGGATACCCTCGAGGAGATCAACAAGCGCATCGACGACGCCCTGATGCCGTGGGAGATCTTCAACGGCGTCTTCGGCGGCTTCGATCCGGCGATGAGCGAGAGCGACATGCACTTCGGCGGCTGAGATTGAGCGATCGGTGGTCGCTCGATGTCGAGCTGCGCGACGCCGAGCGCCGCACGCCAGCGTGGACGTCGCCCGGCGTGTTCTCGACTCCCTCGACGCGACAAGAGCGAGGGAGCCACCTCCGTCGGCTGCCGCCTGACCCCAGCGCAGGGCGCGCGAGCTCAGTCGCGAAGGTGCGACGTCGCGCGCCCTCAGGGCGTGTAAACCTCGACGGTCGCTGTAATGTCCGTGACGCTCGACCTGGTCCCACCCATGGCGTAGATGCGTCCGTCGGCCCCGACGGCGGCGGCGTGACCGGCACGTGCCTCGTTCAAGCTCGCGACGACGGTCCACGTATCGGTGCTCGGCATGTACGCCTCGACGCTCGTGACCGGGGTCCCATTCGACACGCCTCCGATGGCGTAGATGCGCCCGTCCGGTCCGGCCACGGCGGCGAGCGCCGCACGTCCGACGTTCATGCTCGCGACAGGCGCCCAGCTGTTCGTGCTGGGGGTGTACGCTTCCGCGGTCTTCAAGCCCCCTTGCCCGGGTGGCCCGTTGAAGCTGCCTCCGATGGCGTAGAGCCGTCCGTCCACGCCGGCGACGAGCGCGACTCCCTCGCGGACTGTCGTCATCGGGGCGGCGCTCGTCCAGGTCTTGCTGCCGAGCGTGTAGACGTCGAGGTTCCATCCGCAGCCGTTGTTTCGGTCACAGCTTCCGGCGGCGTAGATGCGCCCGTCGGCGCCCGCTGCCGTTGCCACATAGTCGTTTGGTGCCAACAGCGCGTCGACGGCCGACCACGTCTGGGTGGCCACGCTGAAGGCCTCCACGATGTTCGAGTCTCCGACGGCGTACAGCCGGCCATCCGACGCCACAACCGCCCCGAAACTGACGCGTCCCGAACTCATGCTAGGGACCGCCGACCATGCGTTGGTGGAAGGAGAGTAGGCCTCGACTGTCGCGAAGTACGGCCCGGTCCAGTCGGTGCCTCCTATCGCGTAGATGCGTCCGTCCGGCGCCCCTGCGGCGGCGAGGCCGGTTCGAGCGGTTGGCATCCGGGCGACGGTGACCCATTTACCGTGAACGGGGCTCGCGTCTGGCGGCGGCGTAGCGATGTCGGCTGCGGCATCTGACGGCGTCGAACCGCTCGCGCCACCCGACGCGCCCGCGTCACTCCCGGCGTCCGAACCTGCGTCCCCTTGAACGAGGCCGCAGCCGACCGCGAGCACCGCCACGCCGGTCAACACGAAACGGGAGCTTCTGGCCATTCGACGCAGACAGTCTTCCAGACGCCCCCGTCGTCGCCACAGGAATCGATGCGATCCTTGTCCCGAGATACAGCTTTTCATCGACGTCCTGAACGGGTTGAACGGCACGTCGTCGAGGCTCCCGTGCAGGTTCGCACGGGAGGACGTCGTCGCGCGAACGCGGAGCTCAGCTCCGCCTCGGTGACCGGCACGTGGCGGGGCGCGCGTTGCGAAGCCAACGATTCCGTAGACGCAAATGAAGCGGGCTCCAGATCGAATGGGGCCCATGTACGTCCCATGAGGGCACACTCGCGTGGGCCGGGCTTTGTGTAGGCTCGTTCCAACGCTCTCTCGGAGGCTGCCCATGAATCGTCCGGTCGCTCCTTTCCCGTTGGTCGGGCTCGTGGCGTTCGCGCTCTCGCTGGGGTGCCCGGGGCAGAAGCCGCCGGCCCTGGGCCGCGCCGGCGCCGGCGATGGCGGGTCCCGGGTCACGAGCTTCAAGACGAGCAAGTCGGGCGTTGGCTTCCGGCTCAGCAACGCCGAGGAGGACGACGCGCAGGACCGGCCGGCGGTTGCCCCGTCGACGGCGCTGTCGGCCGCAGACACGCAGAAAGTGCTCGCCCGCCTGCCGCCGCTGGTGGCGGGGCCCGACGACGATCAGGACTTCGCGCTCCGCGACAAATCGATGCCCGCGCCGCGCACGGGCAAGACGGTGACCGAATCGTTCCCGCCGCCCGCCGGTGGCCCGCCGTCGGTCGCGCCGTCCGCCGGCGCGCTCACCGTCGTCCGTCACTCGCCCGAAGGCAACGTCGACCTCGCGCCGTTCCTGTCGGTCACGTTCTCGCAGCCCCTCGTCGCGGTCACGTCGCACGCGGAGCTCGCGAAGATCGCGCCGCCGGTGAAGCTCACGCCGCAGCCCCCCGGCGAGTGGCGATGGCTCGGGACGCAGACCGTCGTGTTCCAGCCCGAGAAGCGTTTCCCGATGGCGACCGATTTCTCCGTCGAGATCCCGGCGGGCACGAAGGCGGCGAGCGGCGCGTCGCTTGGTGCCGCGGAGAGGTGGACGTTCTCGACACCGACCGCCAAGCTCGTGCAGCAATTCCCGCAGAGCGGCCCGGTCGATCTCGAGCCCATCGTCTTCTGCGACTTCGATCAGGAGATCGATCCGCAGGCCGTGCTCGCGTCGATCAAGCTCTCCGTCGCGACCGGCAGCAGCGGCGCGCCCGTCGCGGTCCGAATGGCGACGGAGTCCGAGGTCGAGTCGGACAAGCTCGCGCGGCCGCTCGCGGCCAAGGCCCAACCCAAGCGCTGGCTCGCGTTTCGTGCGGCGGAGAAGCTCACGCCGGCGACGAGCTACCTCGTCCGAGTGGGCCCCGGGACGCCGTCCGCCGAAGGACCGAAGAGGACGACGACCGAGCAGGTCTTCGGCTTCCACACCTACGGCCCGCTGCGCCTCGAGACCGCGACCTGCGGCTGGGGAGATCGCTGCGTGCCGCTCCAGCCGTTCAACGTCCGCATGAGCAACCCCATCGATCCGAAGAAATTCGACAAGGCGATGGTGCAGGTGACGCCGGAGCTTGCGGGGATGAAGGTCTCGATCGGCAACAATTATCTCACGATCGAGGGGCGCACCAAGGGCCGCACCCGCTACAAGATCAAGGTCGCGGCCGCGATCGCAGACACCTTCGGCCAGACGATGGGCAAGGACGCCGAGGCCGCAATCGACGTGGGGCCCGCCGAGCCGAACCTGTTCCGCGAGCAAGCCGAGATGAGCGTGCTCGATCCGGCGAGCACGGCGACGTTGCCGGTCTACAGCGTCAACGAGCCGCAGCTGCGCGTGCGCCTGTACGCCGTGCGCCCCGAGGACTGGATCGCCTACGAGAAATACCGCGCGAATTGGGACCACGAGGCCAAGGAGACGACGCCGCCCGGGCGCCTCGTCCAGAACACGGTGATCGCGCCTCAGGGCGCGGCGGACGAGCTCACCGAGACCCTCGTGCCGCTGCAGGCCGCGCTCGGCAAGACCGGGCTGGGGCAGGTGATCGCCATCGTCGAGCCCACGCACGCGCCGCGGAAGGACTGGGGCCGTCAGTGGGTTCGCACGTGGGTGCAAGTCACCAAGCTCGGCCTGGACGCGTTCATCGATCAGGATCAGATCGTCGGCTGGACGACCGTGCTCGGGACCGGCGCGCCGGTGGCGGACGTCGAGGTGGGCGTCGTCAAGGGCGGATCGGCGAAGAGCGGCGCCGACGGGCTCGCGCGGATCGAGCTCACCGGCGCGGCCGGCGATCTCCTCTACGCCAAGCAGGGGCCCGACACCGTCATCCTCCCCGAGCGCTACGGTTCGATCGGAGGCCTGCGGCGCATCGAGGCGGGCGCGGACATTTCTCAGTGGCTCGTCTTCGACGATCGTCACATGTACCGCCCCGGCGAGGAGCCGCGCGTGAAGGGCTGGGTCCGGCGCCAGGGCCAGCGCCGCGGCGGCGATCTCGGCATGACTCCCGACGTCGGCAAGAAGGTCGCGTGGACGGTGCACGACTCACGCGGCGCCGAGGTCACCAAGGGCAAGACCGAGCTCGACGACGCGGGCGGCTTCGATTTCACCTTCAAGGTGCCGTCGAACGCCAACCTCGGGCAGGCGCAGGTCGAGCTGAGCATCGAAGAGAGCACGCTGCTTGGCGCGTCTCACTACCACGCGCTCTCGTTCGAGGAGTTCCGCCGTCCCGAGTTCGAGGTGAACGCGCAGACGACGAGCGGGCCGCACGTGGTCGGCGATCACGCGGTGGCGACCGTGGCCGCGACGTACTACGCGGGCGGCGGCCTGCCGAACGCCGACGTCAACTGGACCGTCCACGGGACCCCCGGCCACTTCACGCCGCCGAACCGCAGCGAGTACGCGTTCGGCCCGGAGTCGCAGCCCTTCCACGGCTTCGGGCGCGGCGGCGGGGGAGGCCGCGGCTCCGAGGCGCCGCCCGCCGAGACGTGGACGGCGAAGACCTCGTCCTCCGGCGCCCACCGCCTGCGCATCGACTTCGACGCGCTCGAGAAGCCGGGCCCCATGTCGATCCAGCTCGACGCCTCCGTCACCGACGTCAACCGGCAAGCATGGAGCGCGCACGCGAGCCTGCTGGTCCACCCGGCGGACGTGTACGTCGGCCTGAAGCGCCCGCGCGGCTTCGTGCGCGCGGGCGATACACTGGAGATCGACACCATCGTCAGCGATCTCGACGGCAAGCTCGTCGCCGGCCAGAAGCTCACCTTGAAGAGCGCGCGCCTCGACTGGGAGCAGGAGGGGACGGAGTGGCTCGAAAAGGAGCGCGACGTGGAGACGTGCGCCATCGAATCGAAGGCCGAGGCGGCGCGCTGCAAGCTCAAGACGAAGGACGGTGGAAACTACCGCGTGTCGGCGACCGTGACCGACTCCATCGGGCGGAGGAGCGTCACCGAGATGCGCGTGTGGGTCCTGTCCGACCGCATGCCGCCGTCGCGCGAGCTCGCCGCGGGGAGCGTGAGGCTCGTGACCGACAAGGAGGAGTACCAGCCGGGGGAGACCGCGGAGGTGCTCGTCCTCGCGCCGTTCGCTCCCGCCGAGGGCGTGCTGAGCGTGCGGCGTCAGGGCATCGTGAAGCTCGAGCGCTTCCGCATGGCGACGAGCGCGCAGACGATCAGCGTGAAGGTGGAGCGGGATTGGCTGCCGGGCGCCGCCCTCCGCGTGGACCTCGTCGGCGCCGAGGCCCGCGCGAACGAGGCCGGCGAGCCCGACCCTGCGCTCCCCAAGAAGCCGGCGTTCGCCACCGGCGCGACCCGCCTCGCGATCCCGCCGAAGGAGCGCGCGATCACGCTCGTCGTGCAGCCGCGCGAGAAGGCCGTCGAGCCGGGCGGAAGCACGACGATCGACGTGGACGCCAAGGACGCGCAGGGCAGGCCGGCGGCGGGCACCCAGCTCGCCCTCGTGGTCGTCGACGAGGCGGTCCTCGCGCTCTCCGGCTACAAAGTGCCCGATCCGTTGGGTGTATTTTACACGCAAAGGCCGGACGGCGCGCGCGAGATCGTGCTGCGCGATCGCGTGCTCGTCGCCAAGCCGCAGGAGATGTTGCGTCGGATCACCGTCGAGTCGAACAACCTGCGGATCATGCAGCCAGGCGCCGGCGGCGGGGGGATGCGCGCGCTCGCAAAACCGGCGGCTCCCGCGCCTGCCGCGACCGCGACCGCCGCGGCGAGCGCCGCCCCCATGCAGCTCCAGCTCGGCGACTTTGGCGCCGCCCGCGAAGAGAAGGGCAGCAAAAACAAGGAGGGCCAGGCCACCACGCCCATGGCCATGCGCACGGACTTCGCCGCGCTCGCCGCGTTCGTACCCAGGGTGACCACCGACGCGAGCGGTCGCGCCGCCGTTCCGGTGAAGCTGCCCGACAGCCTGACGCGCTACCGCATCATGGCGATCGCCGTGCAAGGGGAGAACCGCTTCGGCAACGGCGAGTCGACGGTCACGGCGCGCTTGCCGCTCATGGTTCGTCCGTCGCCGCCGCGCTTCCTCAACTTCGGCGACAAGTTCGAGATGCCGATCGTCGTGCAGAACCAGACCGACGCGGCCATGGAGGTCGACGTGGCGATGCGCGCCGTGAACGCCACCGTCGTGGGCGTCGGCCGGCGCGTGAAGGTGCCCGCCAACGATCGCGTCGAGGTCCGCATCGCGGCCGCGGCCGCCAAGGCTGGCACGGCGAAGTTTCAGATCGGGGTAGCGTCCGGCCGTTTCAGCGACGCCAATCAGCTCGACCTCACTGTGTGGACGCCCGCGACGACCGAGGCCTTCGCCACCTATGGCACCATCGACGATGGCGCGATCGCGCAACCGGTGAAGATGCCAGCCGACGTGGTGCCGCAGTTCGGCGGCCTCGAGATCACGACGTCGTCGACCGCGCTCCAGGCGCTCACCGACGCGGTCCTCTACCTCGTGCACTACCCCTTCGAGTGCAACGAGCAGATCTCCTCGCGCGTCGTCTCGATCGCGGCGCTGAAGGACGTGCTCGGCGCGTTCAAGACGAAGGACATGCCGTCGCCCGAGGCGCTCCTCGCGAGCGAAAGGAAGGACATCGAGCGGCTGAAGTCACGTCAGTCGTGGTCGGGCGGCTGGGGCTTCTGGCCGGGTGCGGAGGCGCACCCGTACGTGAGCGTGCACGTCGCGCATGCGCTCGTTCGGGCGAAGGACAAGGGCTTCGACGTCGACGCGCAGGTGCTCGCGCGCTCGCAGAGCTACCTCCGCGGCGTCGAGGGGCAGATCCCCGCCTGGTGGCCGGACGACGCGCGGCGCGCGCTCATCGCCTACGCCCTCAACGTGCGGTGGCGCATGAAGGACGTGGACCGCGGCCGCGCCAAGACTCTCCTCGCCGAGGCGGGCGGCGCCGACAAGCTACCCCTCGAAGCGCTGGGGTGGATCCTCCCGATCGTCGCCGCTGACCCCTCGGCGGCGGGTGAGCTGGCGCAGATCAGGAAGCACCTCGCCAACCGCGTCACCGAGACGGCGGGCGCGGCCCACTTCATCGGCTCGTACAAGGACGCCGACTACCTGATCCTCAACTCCGACCGCCGCGCTGACGGCGTGCTCCTCGACGCGCTCATCGGCGATCAGCCGCAGAGCGACGTGATCCCCAAGATCGTCACGGGGCTGCTCGCCCACCGGAAGGCCGGCCACTGGGCGAACACCCAGGAGAACGCGTTCGTCCTGCTCGCGCTCGATCGCTACTTCAACACCTACGAGAAGACGACGCCGGACTTCGTCGCGCGGGCGTGGCTCGGCGACAGGTACGCCGGCGAGCACGTTTTCAAGGGCCGGACCACCGAGCGCCACCAGGTGAACGTCCCGATGCGGCAGCTCGCGGATTTTCCGAAGGGGGCGAACCTCACGCTGCAGAAGGACGGCCCGGGGCGCATGTATTACCGCATCGGGATGCAGTACGCGCCGAGCGATCTGCGGCCGCCGCCGATGGACCGCGGCTTCGTCGTCACGCGGAGCTACGAGGGCGTCGACGACGCGAAGGACGTTCGCCAGGACGACAAGGGCGTCTGGCACGTGAAGAGCGGCGCGAAGGTGCGCGTGCGCGTCGGCATGGTCGCGCCCGCCCGTCGCTACCACGTCGCGCTCGTCGATCCGCTTCCCGCGGGCTTCGAGCCGATGAACCCGGCGCTCGCCGTGTCGGGCCCGATCCCGCAGGATCCGAAGGCCGCCAAATCGCCGTACTGGTGGTGGCGCGGCACCTGGTACGAGCACCAGAACCTGCGCGACGAGCGCGTGGAGGCGTTCGCGTCGCTCCTCTGGGAGGGCGTCTACGACTACACGTACGTCGCGCGCGCGACGACGCCGGGCGACTTCGTCGTCGCGCCGCCGAAGGCCGAGGAGATGTACAGCCCGGAGACGTTCGGCCGTGGCGCAGGGGATCGGGTCGTCGTGGAATAGCTGCCGGCGTGGTAGTCAAAGGGACGTGGCGCAAACACCCAAATCCACGTCCAGCGACGGTCTGCGATCGCTGGCGATCCCCGTCGGGCCGCGGCTCGAGAAGGTGCTCACGGTCGCGTACCGCGCGCGCCGCGCCGTGCTCCTCGAGGGGCCTACCGGGGTCGGCAAGAGCGAGATCGTCCGCCGCGTCGCCGAGCGCCTCGGGATCGCGACGACCATCCTCGATCTGAGCCTGCTCGAGCCGCCCGATCTCGTGGGCCTGCCGATCGTGAAGGAAGGGCGCACCGAGTACGCGCTTCCCAGCGTCCTGCCTCGCGACGGCGCCGGCATCCTGATGCTCGAGGAGCTGAACCGTGCGGAGCGCTACATCCAGCAGCCGGCGCTCCAGCTCCTGTCCGCGCGCCGCCTGCACGAGTACGAGCTGCCGGCGGGGTGGGTCTGCGTCGCGACGGTGAACCCGCAGACCGCCGAGTACCACGTGACCGCGCTCGACAAGGCGCTGCGCGCGCGGTTCCTGCAGGTGAGCGTGCGTGCCGATCGCGCGTCGTGGCTCGCGTGGGCGCAGACGCAGAACCTCCACCCCGGCATCCTGGCGCTCGCGCACACGCACGAACGCCTCCTCGACGACGTGCCGCCGCGCACGTGGACGTATGCCTCGGAGCTCCTCCAGGCGTTCACGCCTGCGGAGCTCGCGGACGGCGCGCTCCTCCGCGACGCGCTCGGCGGGTACCTCCCGCCCGCCTGGGTCGAGTCGCTCCTGGCCGGGCAAGGCGCGTGGGGCTCCCGTCTCGCCTTCGACGTGCGCGAGCTCCTCGCGACGTACGCGGCGGGCACCCCCCGCGCGAAGGAGATCGCCGGGTACCGCGAGCAAGGCAAGACGGATAGGCTGGACGAGATCGTCGCGCGCCTCGTGCCGCTCCTCTCCGGCCCCGAGGCCGGCGTCCTCGCCGCGCAGCGCCAGCTCACCCTCGCGTCGTTCGAGGCGCTGATCGCCGATCTCCCTGGCGATCAGCGCGAGCGCCTGCAGGACGCGCTCGGCGGCAACGTCACCGCAGGCGCGCTCGTCGACGTCGCGCCGACCGAGCTCGTCGCCGGATTTCCCGGGAGCGCCGCGGAGAAGAAGCTCGCGGCCTGGCGCGCCGATCCGAACAAGCGCCACCGCATCTCGCTCGCGGTCACGGCGCTGCGCTCGTTCCTCGAGGAGCCGTCGCGCCTCCCCGAGCTCAAGCGGAGCAACGTGACGCGTCAGTGCCTGGGCCACCTCCTGGTGCAGCTCCCCGAGAAGGACGGGCTCGCGCTCGTCGACACGCTCAAGCGCATCGGCATCACCCCGGTGCGGCCCGGCTCGTGAACGTGACGCAGACGACGCAGGCGAGCCCGAGCGAGCTCGAGGCGTGGCTCGCGGCGTTCGTGCGCGATCCGGGGTTCCTCGAAGCGTACCCCTACTACGCGGCGATCCTCGCGAAGCTCACCCCCGTCGCCGATCCGTCGGTCACGCGCATGGCGGTGTCGCTCCACGACGGGCGGTTTTACCTGCACGTCAACGTCGACGCGTTCATGCGCGAGCCCCAGTACCTGCGCGGCGTGCTCCTGCACGAGGTGCATCACGTCGTCCTCGGGCACCTCGCGCACCCGAAGTTCGCCGAGGTCGAAGAGCCCGAGCTCATGGACCTGGCGATCGAGATGTCGGCGAACGAGTACATCGAGGAGGAGCTCCCGCCGGCGGTCACCTGGCGTGCCTACGCGGCGGTCGGAATGCGCGCGCATCAGAGCACGCGCGAACGCTACGACCTCCTGGTCCGCCACCTCGCGGGCACGGGCTCACGGCCTCGGCCGGGAGCGGGCGAGGCGTCGGCTGCGACGCTCGACGACCACCGCTTCCTGGGGCGCGGCGAGGCCTCGCCCGGCGGTGTCGCGCAGACCTCGCTGCTCATCGGGCGCGCCGTGAAGGACGCAAAGGCGAAACCGAACGCCGGCGGCAAGGACGACTCCGACGACGGCGACGGCGACGAGAAGAACGATCCGCGCGAATCGCGGCGATTTCTCGTGGCGGGTCGCACGCCGGAGCGACTCGTCGAAGAGCTCTCGGAGACGACGCGCGCCCCCGACGACGTCATGGACTGGCGCGCCGCGCTGAGGATGTTCGTCGCGCGCGCGCGGGCGCCGGTGCACACCTGGTCGCGCCCGAGCCGCCGATTCCCGAGCCGGATCTTCGAGGTCCCCGGCCGCACGTGGGCGCCGCGACGCACCGAGGACCCGCGCCTGCTCGTCGCCGTCGATACGTCGCTCAGCATGACCAAGCAGGAGCTCGAGCAGATCGCGCGACAGCTCGTCGTCCTGTCGGAGCGCGCCCACGTCACCATCGCGGAGTGCGACGTGTCGATCGCGCGCATCTACCCGTTCGCGGGGCGCATCGACAACGTCGTCGGTCGGGGCGGCACGGATTTGCGCCCCGTCTTCGCGCCCGCGGTGCTCGGCGCGCACGACGTCGACGGCGTCGTGTACTTCACCGACGGCGAGGGGCCGTTCCCGAAGGAGCCCGCGCCGGTCCCGACGCTGTGGGTGCTGACCAAGCCGCTGGCGTTTCGCTGCCCGTGGGGCGAGCGGGCGTCGTTGCGCGGCGCGGATGGCGCCAGGCAATGAGGCGTAGTCGTAGCCCGCTCAGGGCACGAACCACGTCGTCCCGACCGAGACCGCGCCGCCCGCGAACGGCGGCATACGTGCGCGCCCGAGCTCGTCGCCGAGGCACGCGACGCCGTCGGGCGAGATGCCGGCCGGCGCGTCGATGGTCACCGAGGCGGCGCTGCCGTCGGGCGCGAAGACGACCGTGGCGTGGCCGTAGCCGTGCGGAACGCCGCGCCGCGAGCACGACGCGACGTCGCGTGTGGACAGCGCGGCGCGTGCGGCGGCCGGATCGAGCGGCGCCGGTGCGCCCGGTGTCGACGAGGTCGCGGCTCCGGCAGGCGATGCGGCAGGCGCCATGAAGACGTGGGTGGGCACCGGCGCACGCCTGAGCACGGGCGGCGGCGGGGCGGGCTCCGGCTGCGGCACCGGTACCACCTCGACGACGACGGGCTCCGGCTGGCGCTCGACGGCTGCCACGAGCTGGGCGACGCCTGCGGCGAGCTCGATCACGGCGATGACCGCGCTCGCACCGCCGCCGCCGTAGTGCATGTGGTGGTGATGCCCGTAGCCTGCGCACGAGGGCAGGAGCAGTAACGCAGGAAGAGAAAGCCAACGTCGCATCGCGACCTCCTCCCCGCTCCCTATCAAGACCCATGCCCATTGCGTTGGCCCAGCCGTTCGCGCACTTGGCCTCGCTGGGCCGTGGCACGTCGTCGCATGGGGGCGCGGCAGGGATCCGGCGGTGCGGCAAGGCGCCTCGCGCTCGCGCATCTCACGTGCGACGATTGGGCGGGCGGGCGCTATGCTCGCCAGCTCCTCGTGCCGCCGCGCACCGGGTGCAGGAAAGGGAGGGACTCGTGCCCAGATTCGCGAACATCGTGGAGACCATCGGCCGCACGCCCGTCGTGCGCATCAACCGGCTCGCGCCGTCACACGTCGAGCTCTACGTGAAGATCGAGGCGTTCAATCCGCTAGGCTCCGTGAAAGATCGCCTGGCCATGGGGATCATCGAAGCCGCCGAGGCCTCGGGTGAGCTCAAGCCCGGGCAGACCGTGATCGAGGCCACCAGCGGCAACACCGGCATCGGCCTGGCCATGGTGTGCGCGCAGCGGGGCTACCCCCTCGTCGTCACGATGGCGGAGAGCTTCAGCATCGAGCGCCGCAAGCTCATGCGCTTTCTGGGCGCGAAGGTGATCGTCACTCCGGCGTCGCTCCGGGCGACCGGCATGGTCGACAAGACGAAGGAGCTCGCGAAAAAGCACGGGTGGTTCTTCGCGCGTCAGTTCGAGAACCCGGCCAACCCCGACGTTCATTCCCGCACGACGGCGCGCGAGATCCTCGCAGACTTCGCCGACAAGCCGCTCGACTACTGGGTGACCGGCTATGGCACCGGCGGCACGCTGCAAGGCGTCGGACGCGTCCTCGCGAAGGAGAGCCCCAGGACCAAGATCGTCGTCTGCGAGCCAGAGACCGCGCAGCTCCTGGGCAGCAAGACGGCGCAGGCGCGCAATCCGGACGGCACCCCCTCGGCCGGCCACCCCGCGTGGTCCCCGCACCCGATGCAAGGGTGGACCCCGGACTTCATCCCGAAGATCACCGGCGACGCGGTGGACATGAAGATGATCGATCGCATCCTCCCCATCTCGGGTCCCGAGGCGCTCCGGTGCAGCCAGGAGCTCGCGACGAAGGAAGGCATCTTCGTCGGCATCTCGTCGGGCGGCTCGTTCGCGTGCGCGCTCACGGTCGCCAAGGACGCGCCAAAGGGCTCCACCATCCTGTGCATGCTGCCCGACACCGGCGAGCGCTACCTGAGCACGCCCCTCTTCGAGAACATCGCCGTCGACATGACCGAAGAGGAGCAGACGATCTTCCGCTCCACGCCCCTCGGCGTACCGGCCTGACCGCCAAGTCGCAGTCCGTAGGTCAATCCGCGCACGAGAGCGCGCAGCTGACATAGGCGTGGCACGACGTCGAGCACTGCGTCCATGAAGGATCCGCGGGGCAGTCGTTGGCGAGCGACTGTTTCACGCAGGCGATGCACGGGCTCTGTGGCGGCGTGTTGGCCTGGCACGTGCTCGCCTTGCACGACGCGCTGCACGACGTGCACATGCAGTTGAAGCCGACCAGATCCAGCTCGGATTTTCCGCCGGGGTATTTGGTCGCGCAGCAGCTGACGCACGCGTTGCCGGTCGCCGCCTGGTGGCACTCGGCGTTCGCGTCGCTCGTCGGCGCGTCGGAGGGGGCGTCGCGCGACGCGGAGTCTCGCGCGCCGGCGTCGTTCGTGCTGGCGTCGTTCGTGCTGCCGTCGATGCGGACGCCCGTGTCGGCGCCGCTGTCGTCGCTGCCAACCGCGCCGGTGGAACCGCCGCACGCGACAGGCGAGAACGAGATCGCAAGAGCAAGAGCCAGAGCAAGAGGACCGTGTTGGATCATTTCCCCGTGCCCAAGCAAGGCGCGGGCCACACGGGTAGAACGCGGGGCGGACGAAGCCTAGGCCCGCGGGTTACCGCGTCAGTTACCATCACCGGGCTCGTCGCGGCCCCCATGGCTCTCAAGCCGCGGCTTCGCCCTCGAGATCCTTGAGGAGCGACGCCAGCTCTTGCTTCAGCTCGGGTCTCTTTCCCAGCGGCTCGCACAGGCGGCGGATGACGGTGAGCGCGTCGTCCTCGAGCTTCTCCGCCTCGCGGTTGTACTGGAGGATGGCGCCCTCGGTCGCCTGAAGCTCCCCCTCGCTGCTCTGCTCGTGGGCGGCGAGGGCCGCGCGGAGCTCGCGGATCTGAAACTCGAGATCGCTCAGCGTGCGCTGGTGGTTTTCGACGCCCTCGAGCGCCTTGCGCTCTTCGTCGCGCGTGTTGATCCACGCGTCCATCGTCGCCGCCGCCCCGCGGTAGGCGCCGGCGAGATCCGCGTACGGCTCCTGGAACGCGCTGCGCCCCTCCCAGAGGAGAACCTCCCGGTGCGCCGCGGCGTAGCGCGCCTGGACTTGCTTCACGTCCTCGCCGACGAGCGACGCCATCGCGCGCGCGACGCGCACCTCGTCGCGCGCCCTCGACGCGTCTACGCCGAGCGCGTCCACGGCGTAGCCGAAGCGCGTCCGCCCCTCGCGCGCCTTGGCGTCGAGCGAGCCGAGGCGCTTCTGCTCGCCGAGGCAGATCTCGTAGATGGCGTCGATGCGCTTGACGATCTCCTTCACCTCGCCGAGCTGGCGGACGACCTCCTGAGGGGTTCGCCCGCCGTGCACGCGGGTGAGCATCTGCTCCACCGCCTTGATCCGCCGCGACCACGGATCGTCGCGCGAGGAGGGGAGAACCTGGAGCGTTCGCTCCGACGACGGTCCTTCGTCGTCCTCCGGCGGCACCGCGATGCCCTGCTCCTCTCCGATCGCCCGCAGGTCCTGGTGGACGCGGTGGGCGTCGACGGGGCGCGCTTTCGGATCCTTCGCGAGGAGCGCGAGCACGAGCGCGTCGAGGGTCTTGGGTACCTTCGGGTTGACCTTGAGGGTGCTCTGCGGCTTCTCGTGGAGGTGCTTCACGAAGAAGGTGGCGACGTCCGGCGCGTCGAACGGGAGCTTGCCGGTGAGCATCTCCCAGAAGATGACGCCGAGGGCGTAGAGGTCGACGCTGGGGCCCGTCTCGCCGCGCTCGATGCGCTCGGGCGCCATGTACTGGGGCGTGCCGAAGAGCTCGCCCGCGCCGGTGAGGCGCGAGTCGCTCCGCGATTTGGCGATGCCGAAGTCGAGGAGCTTCGCGAGATCCGTCCCGTCCTTCTGGACGACGACGAAGATGTTCTCGGGCTTCAGATCGCGGTGGATGACGTCGAAGTCGTGCGCACGGGCGATGCCGCGGGCGATCTGCACCATGATGGGCAGCGCGCGCTCCATCGCCATGCCCTTCGGGGCCTTCGCGATGAGCTCGGCGAGAGGATGCCCGGTGAGCAGCTCCATCGCGATGTACGCGGTGCCGTCGTCGGTGTCGCCCTGATCGAAGATCTCGATGATGTTCGGGTGCGCGAGCTTGCTGGCGTTCTTCGCCTCGCGCCGGAACCTCTCGCGCACGACGTCGTCGGTCGCGAGCATCGGGTTCATGATCTTGATCGCACAGGGCCGCTCGACGAGCTTGTGCTTCGCGCGGTACACCGTGGCCATGCCGCCTTCGCCGATGACCTCTTCGATCAGGTAGCGGCCGACGAGCGTGGAGCCGATGCGTGTATCCTGAAGCGGAACGAGATCCGCCCCGTCGAGGAAGCAGTACTGCGCCTCGTTCGGGTACCGCATCTTGCACTGCGGACAGGTTTTCACGGTGCGCCGACACCAAAGTCGACCCTAGCGGAGCCCGATTTACAAGCCTTTCGAAGGATCTCCTACCTTGGCACCGTGGGATGACGGATACTGGTCTCGCGCGTTCCTCGCACGTCGTGCCATGAAGGTTCCGTTCGCAGTACGCCTCGCCGTTCTCGGGATTCTCGCCGCCGGCGGTGTGGGCGGGGGTGTCGCTGCCCGGGCGCGTTTTCTGCCCGCCGGGGCTGTTCTGCCCGGGGTGCGGGTGGATGGGCAGCCTGTCCCGGACCCGACGGAGCTCGTCGCGCTCGTTCAAGCGCGGGCGGCGCTCCTCGCTGCACGAAAGGTGAAGCTGGTCTTGCCCGGAGAGCCGGATCGCCCGGTCCTCGAGGCGACCTTGGGCGAGCTCGGCGTCGTCGTGGACCAGGACGCGGTCGTTCGTGCGGCGCGGCGCATCGGCCACGAGGGGGATCTGCTCGAGCGCGCAGACGCGGCCGAGCGCGCCCATGCAGGGGCCATCGACGTGCCGCTCCTGCCCACCGTCGACGACACGCACGTGCTCCCCCGCCTCGCGCAGCTGAAGGAGACCGAGGACACCCAACCGGTCTCGGCGCGCCTCGACCTCGACCGCCACGTCACCGTCCCCGAGAAGCCCGGCCGGTACCTCGACGCCTTCGGTGCGGTCGCGGCGATCGAACAGGCGGCGCGTGATCCGGTGGCCACGGTCATCACCATCCCCGCCGTGGAGGTGCCGCCGCGCGTCACCGCGTCGTTCGCGTCGGCGCTCGACGTCCACTCCGTCCTCGCCGAGTACGAGACGTACTTCTCGCGCGGCGGTGACCAGCAGCGGCGCGGAAAGAACATCGACGTCGCCGCCGCCAAGCTCGACGGGCTCGTCCTGTCGCCGGGCGAGCTCATCAGCTTCAACCAGATCGTCGGCGAGCGCAGCGAGGAGAACGGCTTCCAGAGGAGCTGGGAGATCTTCAAGGGCGAGATGGTCGAGGGCATCGGCGGGGGCACGTGCCAGGCTGCGTCGACCTTCCACGCCGTCGCCTTCTTCGGCGGGCTCGAGATCCTGGAACGGCTGCCGCACTCGCGGCCGAGCGCGTACATTCCGATGGGGCTCGACTCCACCGTCGTCTACCCGATCGTGGACTTGAAGGTGCGAAACCCGCACTCGTTTCCCGTCGTCCTGCACGCCAAGACGGAGGGGAGCAAGCTGCGGATGGAGCTGCTCGGGCCGTCGCGCCCGGTGCGCGTGGCGTTCGGGCGAGAGCTCCTGAAGACCGTGCCGTACCCGCGGAAGATCGTGGAGCAGCCGTTCCTCGCGGGGAAGAAGGTCATCGTGAAGCAGCACGGGATCCGGGGATTCCGCATCAAGCGCTCGCGGATCCTGACGTTTCCCGACGGAACGCACCGGACCGAGTCGAATACGGATTTCTACCCGCCGACGACGGAGATCTACGAGGTTCCACTCGACTTCGACGTCGCGCTTCTGCCGCCGTTGCCGCGCGCGGACGGCGACGAAGGTGAGGGGAGCGACACGAGCGCACAGGCCGCGGCCGCAGCCGCAGCAGCGACGGCGACCGCGACGGCGACGGCGACCGCGACGGCGACGGCGACGGCGACCGCGACCGCGACGGCGACGGCGACGGCGACCACGACCGCGACCCCGACCACGATCCCTCCTGCCGGAGCGCGGGCTGCGGCGGATCTACAGATGGTCGACGCGCCGGGGTCGCATGCACCGACCACGAACCAGGCGAACCCCGCGAAGACGGTCTGGGTCCGTCGCTAAGGGCGCACCAAGCCGGCCCCGTCAGTCCACCTTCGCGAACGAGCGCGTCTGCATGCGGTCGATGTAGAGAGTTCCGTCGAGGTGATCGGTCTCGTGCTGGAGGATGCGCGCCGGCCATCCGCCTACGCGCCACGCGTGCGGAGCGCCGTGCTCGTCGGTACCCTCGATCTCTGCCTCGAAGCTCCGCTCCACGAGCGCCACGAAGCCCGCCACGCTGAGGCACCCCTCGAGGTACGTCGCCTTGCGCTCGCCGAGCAGGCGCAGCACCGGATTGAAGAACACCTTGAGCGGAACGGGCACGCGCCCGCGCGCCTCGCGATCGGCGGCCGTGGTCCTCGCCATGTACTCGGGCTTGTCTTCGAGCACGAAGAGCCGCAGGCCTACGCCGATCTGCGGCGCGGCGAGGCCCACGCCAGGCGCCACGCGCATCACCTCGATCATCGTCTTCACCAGGCGCTGCATCTCGCTCGACGTGATGTCCGCCAGCGGGACCTCCGCCGCGCGCGCGCGGAGCACCTCGGCGCCGACCTGGACGATCTCGGGCAACGGCGCGTCGGGCGGCGGCGTCACCGCAGAGGAAGGCGCGAGAATGCTGGAGGGGAGCGCGGTGCGGATCGAGCGCATGACCGAAGGATATCTTGGTAGGTCACGGAGCGGTGGAGCTGCCTTCGCTGGACGGTGAGGTCACGAGGAGCACGGTCCCTCCCGCGGCCATCCCTCCGCCGATGGCGAGCCCGGTGATGCCGCCCGCGAGCAACATGTTTCGCTCGGTGGTGTCGGCCGACGACCGGGAGGCGAGCGCGAACGCTCCCAGTGCGCCCACCGCGACGCCCGCCACGAGCAGGGCGATGCCGGGCCCGGTGGTGCTCGACTTCTTGGTGTGGACGTCCAGGACGTTGCTCGCCGGCGTGACGAGCTCGAGGACGTTCAGGCGCGACGTGGATGGCGATCGTGCGCGCCTCCCGTTTCCGTCCGTGGACACGACGCTCCCCGGCTCCTCGACCGCCCGCAAGTGTCCGACCGCGAGATCGTCGTAGAGGTAGGCGATCTTGATTCGGAGGAGATCGCCGTCGCGAACGACCGTCGTCTTCGGATCGCCGAAGGTGATCAGCGCGCCGCCGTCGGTGAGGATCGTCATCGGCGAGACCCCTACGCACGTCGAGCACCGGAGCGCGATCCCTCCTGCCCCACGGCGGATCGCGTCGACCTCGCCGGTGCCGAACGTCGTCGGTACGCGGGCGGTCGCGGGGTCTGGCGTGCCGGGAAGCACGGTCTTCTTGCCGTCGCTCGACGAAACCTCGACCGCGAGCGCGGTGGGATCCTGCACGTGGACCACGGTCTCCTGAAGCGGCGCGCACGCCGTTGCCGCGAGAAAGACGCACGATAGGGAAGCCAGTTGAACGCGCATGTCACCTCGGTCGCAATGAGCGTGCCGTCTTACTCCAGTCACCCGCGGCCAGGGTCCCTCAAGATCCGCGGTGGCGGGGCGAGGCGACCGTTCGCTTATTTGACGCCCCGGCCGCAAAGTGCGATCGAAAGGTATGCGGCGCAGGATGTCTGTAGGTGTGTGCATGCTGGGCCTCCTGGCCGGAAGCGCGCACGCCGCTCCCGCCGCGCCGCCTTCCCCTTCCGGCGCCCCCGCCCCCGCGCCCGCCCCGACGCGCGTCCCCGCCCAAACGCCGCCCCCGCCGCCGAAAGCGAGTCCGACGCCGACGCCGACGCCGACTCCGACTCCGAAGGCGACGCCGAAGCCCGCGCCGAAGGCCACGATCCCTGCGAAGCCGAAGCCCGCGGCCGCGAAGGGGCGCACGACCGACACGCCCGCGCGTCGGCAGATCTCCGGCGGCCCGTCCTCCGAGGACGTCATGCTCGGCCCCGACACCGCCGAGCTCCGCGCGCTCCACGCCGCGGAGCGCGAGCTCTTCCCGATCGCGCTCCCCGCCGCGGGCGGCGCGGAGCTTCCGTACCCGCTCGCCGCGACGAGCGAGGCCCCACGCGTCCATGCGACGGGGCTTCCGCCAGTTCCGGTCTCCGGCCCGCCGCCCGGCTCCGAGGGCGGGCGCGATCTGTCGTGGCTCGGCAAGCTGGAGCTGCCCGACGTCCCCGTTCGCTGGGACGCCCGCCTCGTGCGCTACCTCGAGTTCTTCAAGGACGATCCGCGCGGGCGCGCGATGCTGAGCGTCTGGCTGCGGCGCTCGGGTCGCTACAAGGATCAGCTGAAGAAGGTCCTCCGTCGCAAAGGCGTGCCCGAGGATCTCGTCTGGCTCGCGATGATCGAGAGCGGCTTCGAGCCCACCGCGCGCTCGCCGGTCGGCGCGCTCGGCATCTGGCAGTTCATGCCGGACACGGGTCGCGCGTACGGCTTGCCGCAGGATCGCTGGGCCGATCAGCGCCTCAACGTCACCCAGGCGACCGAGGCGGCGGCCGATTTTCTCGGAGATCTGCACCGCCGCTTCGGCAGCTGGGATCTCGCGATCGCCGCGTACAACATGGGCTACGGCGGCATCCTCTCGGTCGTGCGCCGGTACAATACGAACGACTTCTGGACGCTCTCGCGCCTCGAAGGGGCGCTCCCGTGGGAGACGACGCTGTACGTGCCGAAGATCCTCGCGGCCGCGATCGTCGCGAAGAACCCCGCCGTCTTCGGCTTCGCCGAGCTCGTCCCCGACGCGCCCGTGGAGGCCGACGAGGTGAGCGTCCCTGCCGGCGTCGCGCTGTCCGTCGTCGCGAGCGCCGCCGGGTGCACGGTGAAGGAGGTCGAGGCGCTCAACCCCGAGCTCCGCGCGTCGCGCACGCCGCCGCCGCCCCCCCAGGCCCCCCAGCCCCCCCCGGCGTCGGGCACGACCGCGTCGCCGACGCCTGCCGCCGACTACGCGGTGCGGGTTCCGTCCGGCAAAGGCGCCGCGTGCACGGCGAGCCTCGCCAAGTCGAAGAAGGACGTCCTCGAGAAGTACGTCGTCCGCTTCGGCGAGACGCTCGAGCAGATCGCCAAGGATCGCCACGTGACGACGCAGAAGCTCGTGGAGCTGAACGGCGTTGCCCAGAACGAGATCGTGCGCGGCGGAGCGACGCTCCTCGTGCCGAAGGTGGACCCGCCGAAGCCCGCGCCCGGCGCCCCCGCGCCGAAGACGCCCGAGGCCGGCGCGCTCGCCGCGACGCTCGCGCAGCTGCCCTCCGCCCCGATCCCCGCGAACGGCGCGCTCGTCGTCACCGTGCCGACGGACGTGTTCGTCTACCCCGATCGCCGTCGCGTCTTTTACCGCGTCGTGGGCGGTGACACGCTGCCGCAGATCGCCGGCGCGTTCCACGTCTCGGTGGACGAGCTCCGCCGCTGGAACGAGCTCGATCCGGCCGCGCGCCTGCTCGAGGGGATGACGCTGCAGCTCTTCGTGCGCGAGGACGCGGACCTGTCGCAGGCGGTCCACCTCGAGTCGCAAGACGTCCGCGTCGTCGCCGTCGGGTCCGAGGAGTTCTTCGCGTACCACGAGGGGCTCAAGGGAAAAAAGCGCATCACCGTCGCTGCGAAGAAGGGCGAGACGCTCGAGGCCATCGGCCGAAAGCACGGCGTGTCGCCGGGGATGATGGAGCGTATCAACCATCGTCCGCGCGCCCAGGCGCTCAAGGACGGGGACACCGTGGCCCTCTACGTCGCCCAGAACGGGCCCGCGGGCAGCAGCAGCAGCAGCGGGCCCTTCGTAGCTACCTTACCGAGCGCGTCGAACGCGCCGCTGCCGAGCGGGCCGCTACCGAGCGGGCCGCTGCCCGACCTGTTGCCCCGCGTGGTTCCCTAGCGCCGCGCTTCGTCGTCCCCGCCGGGGGCGGGCAGGCCCCGACGCCTACTTGGGTGGACTGCCGCCGCAGGTGCCGAGCTCCGCCGGCAGACCCCACTCGCCGTTCGAGCTCGTGGCGCACGCGGCGAGCCCGCCGGGGCACGAGGATGTGGGGCGACCCATCTCGCACAACACGGCGCCGGTGGCGCTGCATGTGGCGAGCGGCGCACAGGACGAGGTCGACGTGCCCCCGCCACCCCCGCCGCTCCTGACGATGCAGCAGACCTGCAGGTTGTTGCATTGCGCCGAGCGCGTGCATACGAGCTGCCCGGGGGGATCGCCGCTGCTGCCGGGGGGCGCGGGGCCCGAGCATTTGCCCGCCGTCCCGCACGTGCCCTGGTAGTTGTTGTTGCCGCCGTTCAACTTGTACATGCAGCAGACGTTTTTTAGCTCGCAAGTGCCGCTCGGGAGGGCGCCCGGGCACACGAGCCCTCCGGCCGATGCCGCATCGGCTGCGTCGACACCGCCGTCCTCCAGCGCAGCGTCGGTCGTCGCGCCATCGCCCCCGTCCCCCGACGCCTTGAACGTGGGAGACCCGCATGCCGTCAGCACGACCACCGCGCCCGCGAGGGCGCGCAAAGAGAACGCCATCCTCCTAGGCTACCTCAGAATTTGTAGTTCAGCCCAACCCCGAGAACGTCCGCCCGCGCGGCGTAGGCGCCGCCGTTGATGGCGTCCACCGGCGTCGGGTTGCCGCGCACTGGATTTACCCGGGGAACAGCCGCCTCCGACGGGGAGACCGTAGCGCTACCCGTGAACACGTGCGCATACACGCCGTCCAGGCGCAGGTGCTCGCCGATGTGGAGGCCGCCGCCGATGCCCAGGGTCACCTTGTCGAGATCGATCGTGAGCGGCGACAGGTACGCGTTGGGGACGGCGCTCTGCTCGTAGTTGAGCCCGAGGCGCACGTCGATGACGTAGCTCCCCACCGCGAGGGTGTACTCGCCGCCGAGGCGGAACGAGTTCGAGTCCTTGAAATTTCGTGGGAGTCCGATGGGGGCGACGCCGAACGGGCTCGGGAATCCCTGGATGTTCACGAGCGTGATGTTGTCCGGCGTGATGTTGATGGAGTCGTGTGCCGACCAGAACTCGCGCACGTACGCGGCCTCCACACGGAGGAGCGACTTGTTCGCGAACTCGTTGCGCCCCTCGATGCCCGCGCGCAGGACGGCGGGCAGCTTGAAGCGCACGTGGGCGTCGGTGCCGACCTGCTGCGCCTTGTCGAAGACGACGGCGTTCGGGAGCCTGACCTTCACCGTCGCGGGCGCGTTGATCGTGAACGGCAGCTGCCCGCTGATGCCGATGCGCACGTGCTTCTCGGGAACGAAGGTGACCCCTGCGTTGCCGCTCGGCGCGAAGATCGGGCCCACCTTGAGCTGCGCGAAGGAGTCGTACGTCGGATCCTCGGGCGCGCAGACGAGGTGATCGGTCGGGCACGCGCTGAACACCTCGGTCGACGCGAACGTCCCGACGAGCGCCTGCAGGCCGATGCCGATGCGCACCTCCTCGATGGGCTTGTACGCCATGTAGAGGCCAGGCACGACGAGCGCCGAGCCATCGAGCGACACGAGCGAGTAGCGCGACGGCGCCGGCTGGCCGTTCACGGTGAGCGGGTACGAGGTGATCGCGGTGTACGGCGCGAGGATGCCGAACGCGCCGGTCCACTCCTTCTTCGCGCCGAACGCGTAGGAGACGCCGAGCGTCGGGATGGGCAGGACCGGCGAGGTGCCGTTCACCGTGGGGTAGTCGTAGTTCCGGACGGTCCCGTTGAGATCGGTCGCCTGCGATCTGCGCGTGTACTCGCTCGTGAAATGGAGCCACGAGAAATCGCTGAGGATGCTCGTGCCCGCGTCGGCGAGGCCGGCCGGGTTGTACCACATGGCCCCGAGGTCGTCGGCGCCGGCCACGAACGCGCCGCCGCGGCCGAGCGGACGGACGCCGCGATCGGAGAAGTAGAGGCCCGCGGCGTGCGCCTGTGTCGACGACAGCAAGACCGCAGCGCAGGCGAGGAGTCGCCCCGTCTTCGAGAGCATCAACGGACCGTGCCTTGCCTCATGATTTCGTAGAACTGCTCGAGACCCCGCTCCTTATTGAGCAAGAAGTCGGTCACGTTGTCCGTGACGCTTGCGTAGTCTTCGGGGGAGAGCTTGTCGCTCTTGTCGGGCATGAGCCGGTTCACGTCGCCGACGACGTCCATGATGACCTGCAGCGGCGTCTGCCCCAGGCTGCCGTCGGAGAGCTTCATCGGCGTGACGAGGTTCCCCATCGCGACGGTCATGATCTGGTTCGGATCCAGCTCCTTGTTGCACGTCTCCTGGTTGCCGGCGTCGAACGCGCGGCCGCTGATCTTGGCGAGGAGGGCGGTCTGCGCGTCGATCATGCTCTTCTGGCCGTTCTGCCCCGCCGCCGTCGCGGAGGCCAGCACGTGGAAGAGGGGCACGAGGTTGGCGTCGTCGCGCATCACCTGGATGACGTCGGAGGACGACGCGAGCATCGACGCGAGCGCTTCGTTGTTGCTCGCGGCGTCGAGCAGGTAGTCGAGGAGCGCCTCGAGCTGCGTGCGCGCGTCGTCGTTCTTGCGGATGGCGTCCATGAGATCCATCGTGCTGGCGAACAGCGGCCCGCCCACGACGTCGCTCATCTGCTGCGTCATCACCGTTTGGGCCCACGCGCACTTGTCGTACGGCGGCGCGAACGAGGTCGGGCAGTGCGCGAAGAGCTGGGAACGGAGGACATCGATGAGCACCGGCGTGATCTTGGGGAACGCCTTGTTGCGGAACGACGCGTTCTGGCCGTTGCCCTGGGCGGCGAGGAACTGATCGACGAGCTGCGAGCGCGCCGCGCGCCACTGCGGGAGGCGCGCCTTGTCGTCGGGATGCGATTTGGCGTACTCGTCGAACGCGGTGTCGATCGCGTGGAGCGCGTTGGTGAGCAAATAGACCGGCGTGACCTGGGGGTTGGTCTTGCCGTCGTTGCGCAGCGCGGTCGTCTTGCCGGCGCGGTCCTTGATGCCGTTCTTCTGGGAGACCGTCGGATCGACGAGCGCGCGCGTCGCGTTCGCGATGATGGCGATGCCGTTCATGTCGACGGAGTTGGTGCACTGCTTGGTCGCCGCGTCGACCGCGTTGCAATGCTTGATCGTCGTGGTCTGCATCACGTTCACGAGATCGTGCAGCGCCGGCAAGATGTCGGTCTTCATCGCCTCGGCGAGGAACGGCTCGTAGCTGACCGCCCCCTCCTTCGTACACGCGACGCCGCCGAGATCGCACTCCGATGCGGTCATCTTGTCGTCGCCCCAGTGCTTGTGGAGCGCGTCGAGGAGCGCGAGGAAGAGGTCCTCCTGCTTGTGGGCGACGAAGGCCTTCAGCATCGGCTGCATCGCCTTGAAGAAGCCCATCATCTCCCACGGGAAGAGCGCGTCTTGATCGCGCTCGAAGAGCGACTGCCCCGGCGCGCAGTTGCGGAGACCGTGCACTTTGCCGTCGGGCGACGCGTCGAGGGCGGTCGGGTCCGGATCGTCGATGACGCGCTCGGGGCAGGAGAGCGTACCGATCGTGAATTTTCCCTGCAGGTCGGTGAGGAAGGTTTTGGTCGACTGGTTCGTCTTGTCAGCGTCGAGATCGAAGAAGACGAGGCGATTCAGCCACTGGGGGCGAGGCCTCATGCACGTCTTCTTGAGATCCCCCGGCATGCATCCCGCGGGGCCGTTGGAGCTGGGGGGATCCCAGAAACCGGTGGTGTCGTTGTTGCCCACACCGATGCCGCTCGAGTTCTCGATCATGTCTACGGTCGCAGCGGCGATACAGCCGATGATCGGGACGCAGATGCCGTCGCGCAGGATCGTGGGCCGGAAGTAGAGGTTGGCCTTGCCGACGATCGCGTCCAGGTAGAAGTGACCGAGATTCTCGATCTTGAAGACCTCGCATTCCTTGTAACTACCGCCGCCGAGCGGCATGTCGATCGAGCCGACGACGGGGACGCCCTTCGCGTGGACGACCGCCTTGTCCTTGTTGCACGCCGTTACGCCGATCGCGTCGTGGATCGCGCGGCTGAAGCGCTGCATGTTGCTCTGGTTCCAGCCGGTGTCCGCCTTCGCGCGATCGACCGAGGTCTTGGGATCGCTCCCGTCGCCGGTGTCGAGGTTCTTCGCGGGGCCGTTGAGCGCCGAAGGATCGTACGAGATGTGATCCTTGTTCTTCATGTACGAGGAGAAGACCCCGCCCAGCGCGAGCGAGTCGTCCTGCCCGAGCGCGAGCAAGAGGTCTTCGAGGAGGCCCGGCTCCTGCGTGATCTTCGCGACCACGTCGAGCACGTCGTCCCACAGCGTCGAATCGAGGGGAATTTTGGCCTCGGTGTGCTTGTTTCCGAGGTCTTTCACGGCGAGCCCGTTGCCGACGATGCGCGCGAGGGCCGGCGTCTGCTTGGTGAAGAGCGTGCTCGTGTAGGAGAGGACGTCGTCGGTGTTCTGGTCCGCGAGGATCTGTCCGATCGCGTACACGAGATCGAGCATCGGCGCCGTCTCGGGGTGGAACGCGTCGTACTTCACCGAGCCGCCGCCGTCGTAGGCCCGGGCCGTGGTGGCGCTGCCGTCGCGGCCGCCGAAGATGACGTGGGCGCCGGCCAGCGCGTACATCATCGTCTCGTGGTTCTGCGCGGGGTCGGGGTTCACGAGCGCCTTCATGTCGCTCATGAGGCTGGCGGCGAAGGTGTGACTCGTGTCGATCGTCTCGTACATCGGCTGGTTCGCGGCGAAGAGCGCGCGGCCGAACGTGTCGCGCGTCGCCGTGACGTTCGACGTCACGGTGAAGAACGGGCTGGGCGCGCCGGCGCCGGTGGTGACGAACTGGCCGAGACCGTCGACGTCGGCGAGGCCGTCCTTGTCGGCGTCGACGAACGGCGCGGGGATGGCGCCGCCCGCGGTCGCCACGAGCGCGTAGCCGCGGCCGTCGCGCTTCACGATGAACCGCGAGTCGCCCGCGCCGTAGGCGGCGTCTTGCGCGTAGAAGAGCTGCTGGACGACCTCGAGGTTGTCGCGCGTGCGCGAGAGCACGTCGCGGCCGAGCGCCGCGTCCTTGGTGACCTTCAGCGGCGCGAGCGCCGGATCGCCCTTCGCCCCGAGGAGCTCCTGCGTCAGGACCTCGAGGGTCTTGTTGAACTGCGCGTTCGCGGCGCCCGGCACCGGAATGCGCTTGCCGTTCGCGTCGAGCTTCGGATTCGCCGCGTACGGCTGGCTGTCGGCGGACAGGAGGCTGAGGGTCGCGTTCGACAGATCGCGCAGCCCCGGGTACGCCATGATCGGGCGCGTGGCGCCGAGCGCGGTCTCGACCGGGCGGTACCCCTTGCGCGAGTCGAATCGCGCGAGCGCCTGCTGCGCCTCCTTCGACTTGTTGAACGCCTGCATCAGCTTCGCGAGCGACTCGGTCGACTGCGGGATCGTGCCGTCGTTGTAGAGCGACTGGAAGCGGCCGAGCATGTCCGACAGCTCGTCGTGGAAGCGGGCCTGCGCCGTGACCGGGGCGCAGCTCTTCGCGCCGTTGCCATTCTTGACGTCCTTCACCGCGACCTTGATGTCGGGGAAGGTCGCGTCGAGCGCGGCGACGAGATCGGCGCGGCGGCGGCCGATCGCCTCGACGCGCGCGATCGCGTAGCTGCGCGTCGCCTTCTGCTTGTCCATCGCGACGGCGTTGCCGCTCTTGTCGACGGCGTCGTCGGCGAGGGAGGGGAGGAGGGTCTGATCGACCTTGTCGACGTACTTGCCGTCGAACCCCTTGTGGCAGATCCCGCGGAACGACGCGCCCGTCATATCCTCGTGGAGCGCCTGACCGCCGACGCGGTCGCAGAGCACGCCGTACATCTCCTCGCCCAGGCTCCCGCGCGCCGGCGGAACACGAGACGTGTCGAAGTCGTTCGCGCACGCGGCGAGCGCCACGGTGCCGAGAACCCCCAATCCCGAAAGCGTACACCCCGACCGTCGCATAAGCCGACCTCCACCTACATCGGAACCTTCTAGCAGAAGCCGCGCCAAGCGCTCCCCATACCTCAACGTTGGCGCGTGGCGCGCGGATCCGGGTTTTCCGGGCCCGTGGACCAGGCGAATCGGATTAGCCTCTCCCAGGGCCCGGATCCACGCAGATCCACCAATCGGTGACGTACCGGTGACGAAAGAAGAGGAAAGCTCCATGTCGACGACCCCGGCCTCCCTGGCCACGACCACCGCCCTGATCCTTGCGGCGGGGCAGGGGACCCGCATGAAGAGCGCCGTCCCCAAGGTGCTCCATCCGATGTGCGGGCGACCGCTCCTGCATTACCCGGTCCGGGCGGCGCTCGAGGCGGGGTGCGGCGAGGTCGTGGTCGTGGTCGGGCACGGGCGCGAGCTCGTCGCGGGGTACCTCGCGAAGGCGTTCGGGGACCTCGGCGGCCGCGTGAAGACGGCGGTGCAAGAGCAGCAGCGCGGCACCGGGGATGCTGCGCGCGCGGGCCTGTCGGCGGTGGCCGCGACCGCAGAGCGCGTGCTCATCTTCTACGGCGACGTTCCGCTCCTCGAGGCGAGCGACGTCGCGGCGGTCGCGCGACGGCTCGACCTAGATCGCGACGCGCCGGTCGCGATGGCGACGTGCGTGGTGCCCGACCCGTTCGGCTACGGGCGCGTGCTGCGCGACGCGGCGGGGAACATCCTCGAGATCCGCGAGCACAAGGACCTGAAGACGGACGCCGAGCGCGCGGTCGCCGAGATGAACCCCGGCGTCTACGCGGCGAGCGTCGCCTTCCTGCGCGACGCGCTCGAGAAGCTCACGCCCAACAACGCGCAGGGTGAGTACTACCTGACCGACATCGTCAGCTTCGCGGTGAAGCAGGGGAAGAAGGTCGCCGGCGTGCTGTCACGCGCGAACGTGATGGAAGGTGTCAACGATCGCCACCAGCTCGCGACGCTCGAGGACGAGATGGCCGCGCGCATCGTCGAGCGGTTGCGAAAGAGCGGCGTGACCGTGCGGACGGGCGCGCGCATCGAGGACGGCGTCGAGATCGGGCCCGAGTCGGTCATCGAGACCGGCGTGGTCCTCCGCGGCGCGACGCGCATCGGCAAGGCGGTGGTCGTCGACGTCGGCTGCGTGCTGACGAACGTGAAGGTCGGCGACGGCGTCTTCCTCAAGCCGTACTCGATCGCGACGGACTCGACGATCGAGCAGAAGGCGCAAATTGGCCCATTTTCCCACCTGCGCCCGGAGAGCCACATCGGCGAGGACGCGCACGTCGGCAACTTCGTCGAGACGAAGAAGACGCGCATGGACAAGGGCGCCAAGGCCAACCACCTCGCGTACCTCGGCGACGGCATCATCGGGGCGGGCGCCAACGTCGGCGCCGGCACCATCTTCTGCAACTACGACGGCTTCCAGAAGCACACGACGACGATCGGCGCCGGCGCCTTCATCGGCAGCGACTCGCAGCTCGTCGCGCCGGTCACGATCGGCGACGGCGCGTACGTGGCGACGGGGACGACGGTGACCCGCGACGTGCCCCCCAACGCCCTCGCCATCGCCCGCGTGAAGCAGGAGAACAAGGACGACTACGCCATCAAGCTGAAGGCGCGAATGAAGGCCGCGAAGGACGCGGCGAAGAAGTAGGCGGCTGGGGGCTGGTCAAGGCCCTCTAATTCGCTGCCCAGACGACCCACGCGCCGGTCGCCCAGGTGTCGCTCGCGTCGCGGAGCGCGCCGACGTAGGTGGCGTTCACGTCGAAGAAGCCGTCGGTCGGCGGCGTCGCCGCGTTGGCCTTGAGGGCGGCGGAGGGGCCGAACACCGGGCTCGTCGGGGCGAAGCACTTCGTGAGGCCCGGATCGTCGGTCGAGTTCTTGCTGTCGGGGAGCTGAAACCAGGCGATCTCGTCGAAGGCGTTGTCGTCGTCGAAGAGCGGGCTCGCCGTATCGACGACGGCAGGATCCTCGACGAAGGCGATGTTGGCGGTGAGGTTCCCGAAGAACACGGAGCTCACGAGCTCGAGCGGTGTGGCCGCGGGACCGACGACGTCGACGCCCGCGTTCCATCCGGTGAAGATCGCATTGGCGAGGTGCATGTGCGCGCCGTTGCGCAGGAGGACGCCGTACCCGAGGTTCGCGCCGTCCCTGCCGCAGACCGTCGCGTTGTAGACGGTGGGCTGCGACGCGTTGACGAGGAAGCCGTTGTGGCCTGGGGTGTCGGGCGGAGTCCCCTGCGAGAGGAGAAACTGCATCTTGCCGGTATAGCCCTGGTCGTATTCGAAAGGCTCGTCCGCCGGGGACTGGCAAACCAGGTGCTTGGCGTTCACCGTGCCGCCGTACCAGACGTAGCAGTTGTCGTTCGGGCGCCTGACTTGGACAAAGTCCAGGTCGGTGCCGGTGCCGACGCCGCCGAAGACCAGACCGAGACCCGCGTACTCGACGCGTACGAAACGGAGCGCGCCGCTGCTGTCGTCGGCTGCGTCGCCGCCATAGGGGAGCCCGGAGGGTAGCTGGCCGGCGGGGCCCGCCTTGCCGGTGAAGACGATCCCTGCCCAATCGCCCGGCGCCTTCTGGCCTTGCGGCGCGCTGCTTGTAAAGACGATCGGGGCGTCCTTCTCGCCGCGCGCGATGAGCTTGGCGCCCGGCAGGATCGTGAGACCGCCCTTGGTGGCGGCGTCCCCCTTCACGGTCGTCCCCTTTTGCACCGTCAGCGTCGCGCCGGGCTGGACGACGACCTTGCCTGTGAGCACCCAGTCCTTGTCGCACCCGAGCACCGTGTCGGTGACGATGTCCGTGGTCCCGCCGTCGGCGCCGCTCGACGCGCCCGCGTCTCGACCGAGGAGGATGCCCTGCGGCTTGTTCGTCGCCAAGCACGGGTCGGCGGCGAGGGGCCCTGTCGAAGTGTCGGAGGTGTCCGCGTCCGGCGTCCCATTGCCGGGCGGCGGGGTCGTGCCCGGCGCGTCCGACGGCGTCGTGCAGACGCCTTGCGACGTGTCGCAGACCGAGCCGGCGAAGGCCGAGCAGTCGCCGTCGGTGCGGCACTGCACGGCGTCGCCGAAGAGCTTGCTGCACGCGACGAGGCCGAGGAGCGAGATCGCGATCGCCAATTTGCGCATGTCAGAATGCTCCCTGCGCGCCGAGGGTGCCGGGACCGATGAGGAGCCTCAGGCCGGCTTCGCGCGGCCTCTCCTTTTCGCTTGATTGGCCGGGCTTCTGCGAGGCCTGCAGGTAAATCGTGATGCCGGCGCTCGCCGCGGTCGCCGCTGCGAGCACACCCGTGACGATCACGAGCGCGCGCGCGTGACCTTGCGCGTCCGAGAGGTCCGAGTGCGATACGCCGAACGTCTTGAGCTTGTCGTCGTACTTGCTGGAAGCCCCTAGGGCCAAAAACCCCGACACCCCCGCGCCGACCGCGAGCGCGCCGGTGACAGCCCAGCCGGCCCACGGCACCGACGACGTCGCCGGGGCCGGCGCGGGCGGGCGCTCCCTGGGGGCGGGGGCCGGCTCCTTTGGGGCGGGCTCCGGCGTGACGGCCGGCGGCGGCGGCTCGGCGAGCGCGGGCGCGGGGGCCGATGCGGCCGGCGCCGGATCGGGAGAATAGAGCGGCGTCGCGTCGCCGCTGAACGCGTCCTTGTGCTCGGCGAGAAGCTTCTTCATCTCGCCCTCGACCTCCACGCGACGCTCGGGCCTCACCTTGGCTCCGCCGTCGGCGAGGTAGCGACGGAAGGACTCGTAGGCGGCGCGCCAATCCTCCACCTGGAGCTCGATGCGCGCGATGTTGATGAGCATCCGAAAGTGGGGCGCGAGCGCGTAGGCACGCTTGAACTCGACGAGCGATCCCTTGCGGTCGCCCAGTCCGTAGAGCTCGTTGGCCTTGTTGATGTGCGCGGTCGACGCATCCTTCGGTCCCTGGGCACGCGCGGCGGGCGCGACGAGCCCAACGGCGAGCGCCGCGGCGAGGGTGAGGCCGCAACGATCCAGGTTTCGCGGAAAGGAATGCATCGGCGGGGTTGGTGTCCCCAGAAGCAGGATGTGGGCCGGGCGGAAAACTTCACGAAGCGCTGGATCGCGGGTGAATCAGGGGGCGACGAGGTCGCGGAAGCCAACGAGTTTTCGATGGGTGACCTTCGCGGTGGGACGCCGCCGCTGACCAAACGCCGAACCAGTCGCGAAGATCGACTGCAGGCTGCAAGCCGCAGATCGGTGGACCTACCAGGCCCGCCTGCCGCCTCGACGGTCCCGATGCCTCAGGGGCCCGCGGAGAGCTCCGCGCGAAGCGTGTCGATGCGCCGCTGCAGTCCGTCGTCGCGCTCGCGGCTCCGATCGAACATCAGGTCGAGCGCGGGGCCGACCTCGGCGAGGGAGGCCTTCCCCTTGCGGAAAATTGGCACCGTTTCGCCATAGAGATCGCGGTGCAGCGTGTCTTTCACGATGGCGTCGGCGATGCGCAGGACGTCGGCGTGCGTCGGCGTCATCGATGAAAGCGCGCGCAGCGCCTCAGCCTGCGTGGGCAAGTCCACGTTGGGCGCGCCGAGCTTGGCGGTGAGGACGCCCATCACGCGGGCCTTGGACGCCGGCGTGTCGTACTTGCGCAGCGAGTTCAGCGCCGCGACGCGCCGGTCCTGCACGGGATCGTCGCTCAAGCGCAGGAGGAGCGGCTCCTGGCTCGGCACCGCCGCGTTGCCCAGCGCGGCGATGTACGCGTTCGTGTGCGCGCGCTTGGCCTCTTCGATGTTCATCTTCTCGACGATCCGCGCGCACAGCTTCTCGGCGCCCTCGAGTCTGCGCGTCTCCTTCATGTGACCGGCCACGCTGCCCAGCGTGTAGACGCTCGCGGTGCGGAGGTTGTCTTCGGCCTCGTCTTTGGCGGCGGCACTGTGGAGGCGATCGAAGGTCTCCTCGGCGAAGTGGACCGTGGCGTCGCTGGGCGCGCGGACGAGGCTGACGCGCTGGTAGAGCGAGAAATACTCGGGCAGCGCGCGCGTGCGCGGATCTCGGAGGATCTGCAACAGCGCCGCCTGGACGACGTCGTTCCCGGCGCTCGCAAGAATGTCGAGCGCGAACGCCCGCCCGGGGTAGCTCATCGATTTTTCGTGGACGAGCTCCACGAACTTGGTGGACTCCTCTGGATGCAGCTTGAGGAGCCCCGTGGCGCGATTGAAGAACTTGAGCTGGTCGGGAGCCTTGTCGCCGAGGACGGCCACCGCGCGGAGGTGGGACAGGAGTGCGGGTCCGGTGAGCCCCTCGAGCCGATCTTCCACGGCCTTTCGCTCTGCGGCGGGATCGATCGTCGACTCCCACGGCACGTGCGTGGCCAGCGCGCCGAGGTGCTTCGGCGCCGTCTCCCCTTCTCCATGGCGCCCCTCTCCGAGCTTCAGCGATAGGCCGTGCTCGACGTCGACGGCGGGCGACGACGTGTCAGTCTTCGTCACCTTCAGGGTCTCGCCGCCCGTGACCGAAGCGAGCGCGCCGTCCTCCCGGAACGCGAACAGCGCGCCGGACTCCAGCTCCTGCGTGTACTCGGTGAGGTCCGCGCGCGAAGGGAGCCCGCCGATATGTGTGTAGGCTACACGGCTCCGATAGAGCTGCCGATCGCCGCGGACCTCGTATTTCGTGGTCGCAACGCCGAACGGCGTCGTCTCGGAGGTCTCGACCTCACGATCGCCCGGATGCTCCGGCCTGGCGTGGAGGATGGCGCCGATGAGCCGCTGCACGAAATTGGTGAACGTCGCGGGCGTCCCCTCGGCAAATCGAATGGACTGCAGCGCGCCGTCGGGGTTGAACACCAGGTACCCGCTGGCGCGGGCGATGTCCTCCGCGAGGAGCGCCGTGATCTCCGTCGAGCGTGGATCGCCCTCCAGCGCCTCCACGTGTCGGACCTCCACGAGCATCACCGGGTGGGCGTCGCGCGGGATCATGGCGGTCAGCCTCACCTCGCCGCGCATACCGGACTTCGGGTGTGCGACCAGGTCGGGCTCGGGCAGCGCGGACGCCGACAAGAAGAGGCTCTGCGCCTTCTCGGTCCAGGTGAACGCGTAGTCGAACGCGTCGCCCGGTTTCGCGGGCGACGCGAACAGGTGGCCGTAATGCCCGCCGCCCGTGACCGCCGGGATCGCGCCTTCGACGGGCGAAGAGTCGAGGCTCGCTCCGCCGGCAGGGCGCGTACCGATCGCGCGCGCGACGAGGCCCGCGACGAGGACGATCGCGGCGACGCCGAGGAAGCGCTGCACCGCCGTGGCGTGACGAACGGCCCGCGCCGCCGCCCGCGCCGCCGATTGTAGCGCCCCGATCACGAGGTCAGGTCTCGACGGCGCTGCACGAGGGGAACTCGCCCCCGGTGCACTGCTTGACGACCTTGGGCGGCCGGCACACGACGACGCCCGCGCGCGTTCGCGCGCTGTGCACGAAGACTCCGCCCAAGCTCCCCGCCGCGAGCGCGGTCATCCATACGTAGGTCGCACTTCGCTGACGCACCGAGCGTGTTCTCATGAAGGCCCTCCCAACGTGGCCCATCCTATGTGGCACCTGCGTCGAACTGCCACTGTGAAAGGAGGCCGAACGTTCATTCGCGAACGGCGCGGCTCCGCACGATGCAACGGCTGCACGCGGACTGCGCAGCGCTTGCACGAGCAAGCCCTTTGCTGCGTTAATCCGGTCGGCAGCAAGTAAAGAGCGCGGTTATCGTGGCGGGGCGCTCGCGCGGAGGCGCGACGCGATTCGCTCTTCGAGCGCGGTCGCCTCGATGCCGAGCGTCGCCGCCGACGCGAGGAGGAGCGCGCGCTCTCGAGGGTCGACGCGCCCATCCACGACGGCGGCGTCGACGAGGAGCACCATCACGCGGAGGCGCACGTCCGGCGCGAGCGCCCGCAGCGTGGTGGTGGTGCGCCCGACGGAGTCCTGCGAGAACGGGCCGACCTCGCGCTCGGGGAGCCCGAAGCGCTCCACGACGCGCCGATAGAACTCACGCTCGGAGTCCGTGATCTCGCCGTCCGCCGCGATGATCGTCTCGAGCAGCTGGCAGACCTTGTAGCGATCCTCGACGTCCATGTGCGCTCCATCCTAAGAGACGCACCGCGTGGCGGCGAGGGCCGCCGTATCCGTCGATCAGGATAGCGCGAAGCTCAAAACGCCAGATCGACCAGCACCTGCCGGTGGTCGAGGCCCGGATGGGCCGCCCAGGGGTGGTCGTCGTAGTCTCCGAGCGCGGAGCCGTATTTCAGATCCTGCGACGCGCCGCGGTAAAAGTTACCGCACGTCGTGCACGCCGTGCCGAAGTTCGAGAAGGCGTGGTCGTACTGCCAGTTGCCGATCGGAAGGATGTACTGCGCGCTGTACTCGTCGTCGTGCGGCGCGAACGTGAAGTGCTGGCCCTTGCTGTAGTTGACGTGGAAGCCGCTCGGCACCTGGAGCTCGTCGTCGCGTTGCGTGTTCCAGTCGCCGCCGATGATCACGCGCTTCTTTCCCGCGGCGAGCGTGCTCCACGCGCGACCGATCTCTTCCATACGGCACTTCTTCTGCGCCGAGCTGATCGGGTTCGACGGCGGATGGATCGCGATCGCGGTGATCACGATCGGCTCGCCGTGCTCGTCCTTGCTCCCGAGGAGCTCGAGATCGGCCGAGCGGGCCGTGAAGTCGTAGTGGCAGTTGGTTTTGTCCCACGCGTCGGCGTTCGAGCCGAAGACGTGCCCCACCGATCGCAGCCCGAACTTTTTCGTGTCGTAGACGACGCACTCGTGGCGGTGCGAGCCCTTCGGGTTGTCCATCGGGTACGCGGCGTCCTCGAGGCCGGTGTCGCGATCGATGCTCGCATGGCACGAGACGCCGTACGGCTTGGCGGGGACGTCGGGGAGGATGGGGCCGCCGAGGTTCTTGCTCGCGTCGCCGCCGCGCTTCACGTCGCTCTCGAAGATCGTGCGCGTGAGCTGCGGCTCGTCCATGACCTCGGAGATGAGGATGACGTCCGGTTTCCACGTCGCGATGTACGCGCGGATCTGCTGCGACACGTCTGCGGCGCAGAGCTTGTCCTCGTAGGGGGTGCATCCTCCGCGCACGTCGGCGTTTCCAACGTTCATCGCCAGGTAGCGCAGGTGATGACGCGACGCGCCGAGCGCCGAGGTGTCCTCGGGGGGCGCGTCGGAGACCGCGGCGTCCGAGCCGCAGGCGGCGAGGCCGACAAGGAGCGGCAGAGAGAAGAGGAGGTACGTGCTGCGCGGCGTTTGGGATGTCACAGGGGGGGGGCGACCTCTGTAAGCAAACGTCACACCCGCCATGGCCCCTTGAAATCATTCATGGTTTGGCTGAAATTGGGTCCACGACGATCCGGGCGTCTGCCACGCGCGATCCAGCCAGCGCTCCCCACCTACTTCTTCAGCGTCGCACGAAGAAAAAGGATGCCCGTCGCTCCCGAGCAAAAGCCACTTGGCGGCGAGCCCGCAGCGCGGGAAGTGCGTTCGCTCTAGGGTGCGGGCGCCGCGATCGCGAGGCGCACCTTCGCGCCCGTCTTGAACTGGTCGACGGGCTTGCCGTTGACGCTCATCTTCGACTTCTCTTCGTCGATCGTCAGCGTCACGACGTCCTTGTCGAGCTTCTTCACGGTGACCGACGCGATCCCGAGCCACCCCTGGATCGTGCCGCCGAAGAGCCCGCCCAGAGCGCCGAGCGGGCTCGCTTCGCCAGGCTTTCCTTCGAAGAATCTCTCGAGAGAGCCCTTCGCTCCGACGGCGGGCGCATCCCCCGAGACCTTGACGGTGAGCTCACGGCCCTTGTGCGATTTCAGCGTTCCTTCGAGCTGCGCGGGCGGCGGCGGCGGCGGCGGTTTGGCTGCGGGCGTCGGCGGCGGCTCCGGGGCGGGCGGTGGCTCCTCTTTCGCGGCGACGGTCGGCTGCGTGGGCGCGACGGGCGCGGACGGCGGGGTCGCTGTCGGAATCGGCGCGGACGTGGGCTCCGGGCTCGAGATGGGGGCGACGGGCTCGGGGGCCGAGCCGCCGCACGCCAGACTCAGAAGAAGTGGTAGGCAGAGGAGGAGCGGAGGTCTGCTCGACAAGCCATGGTTCATGAACGCACCGTCACGCGAAGAGGAGCCCGACAGCTCATCTCTACGCGCGGGCGCGACAATCCTCCCCCGGAGACCTCGGCGTAGCGCGCGCCACGGCGCTCCCCGCGATTTGCCGGCACATTACTTGGCAGCCGCGCGTTCTTTTGGCAGTACTCGATCATGGACGCGATAAGGATCAAGGGCGGGGTCCCCCTCAAGGGGACGGTGCGCATCAGTGGTGCGAAGAACGCCGCTCTCCCCATCCTGTGCGCGACGCTCCTCTCGGACGGGGCGAGCAAGCTCCGCAACGTGCCGAAGCTGCGCGACATCGACACCACTGCGGCGCTCCTGCGCTTCCTGGGGCGCGACGTCAGCGTCGACGCGCCGGAGGTGCACGTCGCCGCCGGCTCGACCGTCCGCCCCGAGGCGCCGTACGAGCTCGTGAAGCAGATGCGCGCGAGCGTGCTGGTGCTCGGGCCGCTGGTGGCGCGCTTCGGGCGCGCGAAGGTCTCGCTCCCCGGCGGCTGCCAGATCGGCGCCCGCCCCATCGATCAGCACCTGAAGGGGCTCGAAGCGATGGGCTGCACGATCCGCCTCGAGCGCGGCTACGTCATCGCCGAGGGCCCGAACGGCGGCGGTCGCCTCAAGGGGGCAGAGGTGGTCTTCGATCTGCCGACGGTCACCGGCACGGAGAATCTGATGATGGCTGCCGCGCTGGCGAAGGGGCGCACGACGCTCGTGAACTGCGCGCGCGAGCCGGAGGTCGAAGAGCTCGGGCGCATCTTGAACAAGATGGGCGCCGAGGTGGACGGCGCGGGCACCGACGTCATGCACATCCGCGGCTCCGACCGCGGTGAGCTCGCGCCCTTCGATCACGCGATCATCCCCGATCGCATCGAGGCCGGCACGTACATGGTCGCCGCCGCCGCGACGATGGGCGACGTGACGCTCGAGGGCGCGGAGTTGCGCGATCTCGAGGTGCTCGTCGTCAAGATGCGGCAAGCCGGTGTCGAGATCGCCAGCGAAGGCATGAACGTTCGCGTCCGGCGCACCGGCCCGCTCAAGCCGGTCAACGTCACGACGTCGCCCCACCCCGGCTTCCCGACGGACATGCAGGCCCAGTTCCTCATGCTCATGTGCCTCGCGAAGGGCGAGAGCGTCATCAGCGAGACGATCTTCGAGAACCGCTTCATGCACGTGCCGGAGCTGCAGCGCATGGGAGCGACCGTCGCACTCCGTGGTAATACGGCCGTCGTGCAGGGCGTCGACAAGCTGTACGGGGCCAGCGTCATGGCGACCGATCTCCGCGCGAGCGCGTCGCTCGTCATTGCGGGCCTCGTCACCGAAGAGGAGACGGAGGTGCGCCGCGTCTACCACCTGGATCGCGGCTACGAGCGGATCGAGGACAAGCTCGGTCGCCTGGGCGCGACGGTGCAGCGTGTGAAGAACGCGGAGGCGTGAGGCCGTGAACCCCGTCACGATTGCGGTCCCCAAGGGGCGCATCTTGAAGCCGCTCGCGGCGCTCCTCGCGCGCGCCGGCATCCCAGCGGACGTGCTCCTCGCCGACGATCGCGCGCTCATCCGCGTGGCGGGGCCCGAGCTGCGCTTCCTGCTGCTCAAGCCCGACGACGTGCCCACGTACGTCGAGTACGGCGCGGCGGATCTCGGCGTCTGCGGGCGCGACGTGCTCGACGAGCGCGAGGCGCAGCTGTACCGGCCGATCGATCTGGGTATCGGAGTGTGCCGGATGGTGGTGGCGGGCCCCGTGGGCAAGGACGAGCCCCGCGATCTCCCGCGCGTGGCGACGAAATACCCGCGGACCGCCGCCGCCCACTTCGCCCGCAAGGGCGTCCAGGCCGAGATCGTTTACTGCGGCGGCTCCGTCGAGCTCGCCCCAATCACCGGCCTGGCCGATCTCATCGTCGATCTCGTCGAGACCGGCTCGACGCTCGTGAAGAACGGCCTCGCCGAGCGGGAAATCGTCTCCCGCGTGTCCAGCGTCCTCGTCGCGAACCGTGCATCCTACAAGCTCCGCCGCGCGGAGATCGCGCCGCTCGTCGAGCGACTGCGTCAGGTCGTAGACGCGTCGGGTCGCACCGACGGCGGCACCGCCTGAGGGGGCGGATCCACGCGGACGATCGGGCGGAGGCGCTTGATCGTCCCGCGGCTGACACCCTTCACCTTCATCAGATCCTCGATCTGCCGGAAGCGCCCGAGGCGCTGGCGTAGCGCGACGATGGCGTCGGCCTTCTTCGGCCCGATCCCGGGGAGGCGCTGGAAGTCCTCGGAGGTTGCGAGGTTGAGGACGAGGGGGGAGTCAGGAGTCGGCGTCGGCGTCGGCGTCGGCGTCGGCGTCGGCGTCGGCATCGCGGTCGGGGTCGGGAGCGGGGTCGGGGTCGCGGTCGGGGTCGGGGTCGCGGTCGCGGTCGCGGTCGCGGTCGGGGTCGCGGTCGCGGTCGGGGTCGATAGGACCATGCTCGCCGTGGCGCTTCGCCCTAGGGCCGCGAGGAGGACCACGCCCGCGCCCGCGGCGAGGAGCCGGAGCGCGGGCTTGGTCCAGCGGGCGGCGGCGAGCGTCCGCGCGAGCTCCACGATGCGCGCGCGGACGGCTTGCCACCGCGCGCTCACGCGAATGCCTCGTTTGCGTGCAGCGGCGCGACGCCCGCGGCGGTGCTCGCGAGGTCGGGCCGGCGGTCCTCCCACACCGTCGGCTCGCGCACCTGCATCGTGCCGTTGAGCGGCAACGCGTCGAGGCGGACGGTGAGCGAGCCGTCCCTGTTGGTGAAGGCGGCGCCGATCTTCACCCAGATGGCCTTGCCGCTCTTGCTGTCCACCACGGTGTAGACGTTCTTGTGGTCGACGGTCTTGCTCGGCGTATTCGTGACGTTGGGTTCCATGACTCGATCTCCTGTTCGTGCGTTCGTCCGTTCTTGCGACGTGCGCACGGGGAGGCCTAAGCGACGGGCGTGCCAGGGCCAGCCCCTGGAATTTCAAGGCGATCGAAGCCGCGGCGATTGTCCGGGACGGTCCTGGGGTGTCCCCGGACGGTTTTTCGCGACACCGGGACGCGGCGCGAACGTATTGCCTCGATGACGCGCGCGACATCGTCGCTGTGCGGGGGCACGTCGAAACGACGAACGACGACGAACGACGACGAACGACGAACGACGAAGAGGAGAGGCCATGCGACGAATGGGTGCATGCGTGGGCGTGTTGGCGCTTCCGGCGCTGCTGGGGGTTGTGGGGTGCGCGTCCGCGGCGGCCGAGCGCCCTCTGCAGGAGTCGGCGGCACACGGGCTCGCGTTCGAGATCTCGGCCGATCTGGCGGACACGTGCAGGCCGACCGGGAGGCCGCGTGTGCTCGCCGCGGACGCCGTGGACTCGGTCGACAGTGTCGTCGTGCGCGCGCATGACGGCTGGCTGTCCGTGGCGTTCACGAGCAAGGCCCGCGGTCGCGTAACGCTCGATCTCGAGCCGCAGACGCTGAACGTCCTCGTCGCGCGAGCTCAGGACCCCGCGTCACTGCCCATGTCCACCGGAGCGCTGTCGGCCGCCGATGCCAACGGCCACGGCCTCGTCGCCTTCCTGGTCCCCGGCCCCACGGGCATGGTCATCGCGGCCGCCCCCCTAGACTGCCCTCACTCAATCAGGTCCCAAGATCAGGTCCGCTGATGCCGTTTCTGCCCTTCTGCTTCTTCTCGTGCACCGCACGAGTCGCCGAAGGCGATTTTCGGGGAGGCTCGTCGCGCCAGCGACGGGCGGGCGAAAGCCCGGATACCTACCGTCGGACTCCCGTGAGGAGCCGGCCGGTCACGGCGCCCAGACCCATCAGGATGATGATCGGCGTGATGTGGCCGACGAGAACGTGTGCAGGGCCCGCGATGGGGCACCACAAATCCACGACGGCTCCCGCGACGGCGCCCATCGCCACGCCGCGCGCGGCGCCCGCCGCGGCAGGAGCGGACGGGTTGCGCTCTCGACGTACGTACGAGATCGCCACGAGGGGCCACGCCGTCATCGCGAGGGTGAAGGAAAGGCATCGGAAGCCCCGCCTGCCCGCGTACTCGGCCATCGTCTCGGGAAACTGCGTGTTCCAGAGGAACATCCACCCGAAGAGGACCACCGGAGTGACGATCGCGACGGCGATGAGCCACTGCCAGCGTCGCCCGAGCATCGAGTTCCCGCGACTGAACGCCGCCCACATGGCGACCGCCGCGACGGCCGACCAGCCGATGACGGTGCCGCAAATGAACGAAAGCGGACGGTCGGGGATGGGCCCCGTCGGATTGTTCGGATCGCCCGTGTGAACGCCGCCGAGCCAGAAGAACATGGCTGCGGCGAAGAGGACCGCTGCGATGGAGACGAGCAGCACGCTCCGTCGCGCGGACGCCCGCGTCGGCGACGCCTCCTTCTTGGCGGCGGCCGCGATGCGGGATTTCAGGTCCGGCGATAGATTCACAGCCACTCCTTGTCTAGCATGTCCCCGAGAGACGCACGAAGTGCGTCATAGGCGCGAAACGCCCGAAGCTTTGCGGCGTTTGGCGAGATTCCGAGGACTTCGGCGGCCTCTGCGATCGACAGGCCGTCGACCTTCACGAGGATGAACGCCTCGCGCTGCGGCTCCGGCATAAGGCCGAGCTCGACCTCCACCTTGGCCGCGATCTCGCGGGCCTCCACCATCTGATCGCCGCGCGGCGACCGCGACGGGGGCGGGTCCGACTCGATGTCGGCGTCTCGCGCGATCGGAACCTGGCGCTGGCTCTTTCGGCCCGCGTCGATGAGGAGGCGGCGCGCGATGGTGAACGCCCACGGAGTCACGCGCGCGCCGCGAAAGAAGCTCGCGCGGGCGCTGCACATGTTCAGGAACGTCTCCTGGAGGAGGTCCTCGGCCTGTCCGACGCTGCGCGTCTGCCGTGTAAGGAAACGCAGGAGGCGCGGCGCGAGCGCGTCGTACACCTCGCCGAACGCGGCTTCGTCGCCGTCGGCGTAGCGCTCCATCGCGGCGTCGACCACGTCGGTCGTGCCCGTCGTTTCGATGCGATTGTCCAACCCAACCCCCAGCCCGCACCCGGGCGGCCCGTATCGAAGAAAGCCTAGAGCCCCCTATCCACCCCGGCCGCAACCCCCCTCCGAGGTATACGATCCGAACCTCATCCGGTGTCGCCTTTCTAGGCGGGAATCGAGCGATGCGAGAAGGAATCGCGAGGCGCACTATTTTCGAGGCGCCGCGACACCTCACCGCTCGGCCGTCGTAGTGGTTGATTGCGCCGCGCAGAGTCGCCCTTCCGGGGCGGCCGCCAGAGCGCAGTGGGGCAGACAGAACAAGACGGCAGGCGGAGACGCGCTGCCCTGGAGGAGGTGTTCCTTGGAAACGATGGCCAGGACGTTGGGGTTCGTGTGTCTGCTGAGCGCGCTCGTCGGGTGCGCCGAGACGCAAACGGGGGCTGCGCACGCGACCACGGCGGCGGCACTCAGCGAAGCCGACGCGACAGACAAGAAGCCGGTCGTGCGTCTTCGCATGGAGGTGGCGAGCGATCCGGTGCAAGAGCTCGCCTTCCTCGTGGTGCGGCGCTCGCTCGTCGAGCAGGGCTTCGTCGTGAGCAGCGGATTCACCGACGGCTTCGACGCCGACCTCTTGATCCGTAGCGCATCTCCTGGCGGCGGCGGCGGCGGCGGCGGCAGCGGCAGCGGGACGCACGTCTCGCTCGTCGCCAAGCTCGGTGCTCGCCTCATGCTGCCCGTCACGGTGGACCTCGCCGTCACGGGCCACGACGAGGCCGACGTCGAGGCGCTCTCGGACCTCGCGATGCGGTGGCAGCGCCGCTTCAGCCGGAGCCCTCGCCTCGACCGGCACCTCGAGCCGGACATGGTCACAGTCTCCGCGTCGGTGACCGCGGCACGCACCAGCCCCGGGCTTTTGCCGTGATGGGGCGGCGGGCGGAGAGCCTCCGCGTCCTCGCGGTCTGCCTGGCGCTGGTCGTGATCCCGGCGGTCACGCTCGTCGCGTGCTCCGGCCGCGGCGGGCCGAACGAGCCGTTCGATTGCACCAACTCGGGGGAGCATCCCACCGAGCTCGCGTGCACCGGCCTCTACTCGAGCTGGTCGTCGAAGGACGTCGCCACCGATGTCTTGCCGTTCACGCCGGGCTTCGCGGCGTGGAGCGATGGCATGGCGAAGCAGCGCTGGCTCGCTCTACCGGCGGGCACCAAGATCGACACCACCAACCCCGACGAGTGGGTGTTCCCCGTCGGCACCCGCGTGTGGAAGGAGTTCCGCCGCGGCGAGCAGCGCGTCGAGACGCGCTTCGCGATGAAGCTCGCGAGCGGCGAGTGGCTTCGCACGACCTACCGCTGGTCCGCCGACGGGGAGTCGGCGGCGGCGGAGCTCACGACCGGCGAGACCGACGTTGGGGGCACCGGCTACGAGATCCCCGCCCTCGCGACCTGCGCCACCTGCCACCGCGGTCGCGCCGACGGCGTGCTCGGTTTCGACGCCGTCACCATGGCCGCCCCCGGCGCGACCGGCCTCACGCTCGCCGAGCTGACGCGGCGCGATCTCCTCTCCGCCCCGCTCGCCGCGCCCGTGGTCCCCGGAGACGCGCAGGCGGTCGCGGCGCTCGGTTGGCTCCACGCGAGCTGCGGCACCGCCTGCCACAACGCGTCGCCCAAGGCCGCCGCGCACTTCACCGGCTTGAACATGCGCCTCGACGTCGCCACGCTCGCAGCCGGCGTCGAAGGGACCAACGCGTACCGCACCGCGGTCAACGTCCCGTCCAACTTCTCCGCGCCCAACGGCGCACACGTCCGGATCGCCGCGGGCGAGCCCGACGCGAGCACCCTCGTCTTCCGCGCCAGCTACCGCGACCGGAGCGGCCAGTACCAGATGCCGCCGCTCGGCACGCACTCCGTCGATCCGCAGGGCGTCGCGACGCTCCGTGCCTGGGTCGGCTCCCTCACGCGTCCCCTGTGATCGCGGCGCGACGGGCTGATTTTGACGACGATTCTTCCTCGAACGAACCCCTGGAGATGATCATGAAACGCACGCTCGCCCTCACGACGTTCGTCGCCCTCGCCGGCTGCAGCGGCGACGACGCAATCTCGGGTACCCCTGATGCGGGCACCCGCCCTGACGCCACGTCGGACACCGGAAGCGTCCCCGACACGGGCGGCGGTCCGGATGTCGTCCAGGACGTGGGCTCGGGCGACACTGGCGCGGTCGCGGACGCCGGCCCCGACGCAGACGGCAGCACCACCGATCCCGACGCATGCCCGGGGACATGGACGACGCCGCCGAGCGTCGCGCCGGCGATCACGTTGCCCGCCGACGGTGGCGGGCCGCTCCTTCATGCCGGCGCGATCGGCACCCAGAACTACACCTGCCAGCAGGTGACGGTCGACGGCGGCACGGCGTACGCGTGGGTCTTCGTCGGCCCCGAGGCCGACCTCGCCGACTGCCACCATGCCAAGATCGGCACCCACTTCGCCAGCGACGGCGGGGCGACGGCACCGCAGTGGCAGACCACCGACGGCACCTACCTCGTCGGCAAGAAGCTCGCGGCGTTCACGCCCGACGGAGGCGCGACCGCGATCCCGTGGCTTCTCATCCAGGAGACGGGCAACAGCGGCACGGGGACGCTCTCGAAGGCCGGCTACGTCCAGCGCCTCAACACCACCGGCGGCATCGCCCCCGCCGTCACGTGCGACGCCAGCACCGTGGGCACGACGCAGAAGGTCTCCTACACGGCCGACTACTTCTTCTTCGGCACGCCGTAGAGTCCAGAGTCCGTGATCGCGAGAGAACCACGGACTCTAGCCTCTCTCCTGAAGATCGCAGCACCGCACGCGTCCCTCAGCCCTGCTTCACGTCGATGCGACGTGGCTTCAGGAACTCCTGTTTAGGAGGTCGGAGATACAACACCCCCGCGCTCAACTGGGCGTCGATCTTCGAGGCATCGATCCCTTGGGGGACGGAGAAGACTCGGAAGCAATCGCGCGATCGCTGCTCCGCTGCGATAGGCGCGCCGGTGGTCTCGTCGCTCCGCTTCGCCAGTATGGTCAGCTGCCCCTTTTCGAGCTGAACATCGATGCCGTCGTGGCTGGCGCCGGGCACGTCTGCGACGAGCAGAAGTTCGGCAGCCTTTGCCAAGGTGATGGTGAGCACGCCGTTCTTGACGGAAGCGGTCGCCTAATGGGGTTGACCTTGCAGGGCAACTGAGACTGCGCGAGAACTTCACGTGGCTCCGCTCCTGTCGGTGCGCGGAGTAGCCCTCAGGGGCGACGACCTTGCGCTCTCCCGAGATGGTGACGCCGCCCTCGTTGAGGGTGACCTGGACGTCTTTCTCCGACAGCCCGGGTACGTCCGCCTTCAATACGAGGTTCGAGCCCCCGTCGAAGAAGTTGATGCGGGGGAAGGACGATGCAGAGAGCGCGCGAGAGCTCGAGGATGCTCCCTGCCACGACGGCTCGACGTCGTCCCACGCGCCATCCATTCGACGCCGAAGTTCGTCCATCAACGCGAACGTGTTTTCAAAATCGCTGAAGCGCGACAACATGACATTTCTCCTTTCGAAAATTTGCCCGTGCTGAGCACGGGATCGTCTGCGGTTGCATCCGTGACTGCTCCGCGTTCTTGTTCCGCTCAGGCGGCGGCGCCGCGTCTTCACGCAGGGAAGGCTTCAGTCCCGGCACGAACCACTCCGGGGATGGATCGAACAGGGCGGGGTCGTCCTCGAACTCATCGGGAAGCTCAGCGAGAGGGGGGAGCTCAGATCGTTGCCACATGGTTTGGTCCTCCTTTCCTTGCAGTGGGTACCGAGCCGTCCCACGGGGCGCCGGGTAAAACGTCGCGTTTCTCCCCGGGGTGCACCTCGAAAACGACTCACTTCTGCCGTTAAACACCGGCCGATTCGTCGTCAAGTGGGGACCACGCGGTCTGTACCGAGTCGTTCACGGAGCCGAGCCGCGCGTCGCGTCGCTGCGCGCGACGCGATCGGTCCCTGCTATCCTCTCGCTGTGGACAGCATCGCCCGGGCCGCCCGCGCCCTGCACTCGCTCGGGGCGACGCCGCCGTCGGAGCCGCTTGCGCCGGTGATCCTCCGCGCGCGCGCCGCGCTCGGAGCCCCCGTCGATCGGCCTGCGCTCTTCGCGTACTGGCGCGGCCGCGATCCGGGCAGCATCACGAGCTCGATGCGCTACCGGTGGGACCTGTCGCACAAGCGGTGCGTGCTCCCGAGCTACGCCGGCGCGCCAGAGACGTGGCGGGCGTGGCGTCCTCTCGAGCAGCCGCTGCTCGAGAAGGATCCCTTCGAGTTCGAAGAGCGCCTGACGGTGCCGATCCTCATCGCCGAGTGCGCAGAGCTCCTGCTCGAGAGCGAGGGCGAGGACGCCAAGGAGCTCTTCGCCGAAGCCGAGCCGGTGTTCCGGCGCGACCTGGCCTTCTACATCCAGGCCGCGCACGCGTGGGCCGACACGTTCGCCCTCGCGCGCATCGCACGGCGTCCGCGCGCGCTCGCGCGGCTCTATCCGCTGGCGGTCGCGATCGCGGTGTCGTACGCGGGTCTCGCCGATCGGGCGGGCGGGCGCGTGCTCGGGACGCGCTTTCCGCTCCACGACGTGGCGCTCGTCTCCGCGAGCGCGCAGCTCGCGTCGGGTCTCGTGGCGCTCGGGATGAGCCTCGACCTCGTCGCGCGCCTGCTCGCCTTCGTCGCCGGCGAGCGCCGCGCGTCGGGCGCGTGGGGCGACGGCAAGGGGCCTGACGACGTGATGACCACGCTCGCCGCCGCGTCGCTCCTCGCCCGACTCGATCCCGGCTTCGACCCGGCGCCGACCGCGGCCTACTTCGCGAAGCAGCAGCGGCCCGACGGATGGTTCCGCGCGCTTGGCCCCGAGGCGCCGTGGCTCACGGCGGAGATCCGCGCGTGGCTGGTCGACGCGTCGCGTCCGTTCTCCGACAGGTTCGAGTGGCCGTACGTCCCCGACTTCAACCTCGACCACAAGACGCGCGTGCCGTTCTTTGCGGCGTTCTCCGAGCTCGCGCGCTTCTTCGGTGCGCTCGAGGGGCTCGCGGCGGCACGGGTGGACCTGGCGTTCCTGGACCTCGCTGGATTTCGGGCGTTCAACAACGCCTACGGGCAGGAGATGGGCGATGCGGTGCTCGCCGCGTTCGCCGCCGAGCTCGCGAAGACGCCGAGCGCGCGCACGATCCGCGACGGCGGTGACGAGTTCCTCGTCGTGGGCGCGCCGACGCGCGGAGGCCTCGAAGGCGACCTCGACGCGTTTCGCCGCGCGTGGCCGCGTGCCTTCCGCGCGCGCTTCGGCGCCGACGCGCCGCCGGTCGCGCCGCGCATCCTGGTGACCGAGACGCGCGGCGGGAATCTCTCCTCCGTGCGCGAGATGCTCGGGCGCCGCGTGGGGACGCTGAAGCACGACGCGCCGAACCCCGGTGAAGAAGGCGTCCTCGCGCGCGCGTAGCCCTCAGAGGCTGTCGAAAAATCGACGTCGAACGTCTCGGCACGGCGTGACGGTCACGGGGCCCGCCGGGTTGTCCCGTTGCCACTGCTCTCCAGGCACCGCAGGTCGCGTCGTCGTCGTCGATTCGTGGACACCCTTTCAGTTCGCGCAGCAGCGAAAGCCGACGTGGATGTCCGTCGCCTTGCGCTTGGGGTTGATGTTGAGCGCGTCGCACCTGAGCCCGTTGCCGCTCATCGCGTAGTCGCCGCCACGCGCACGACAGGGTTGATCGGGGGCCGCTCCCGGCTTGCCGTCACACGAGTCCTCCCACTCGGCCACGTTGCCGGCCATGTCGAAGAGGGGCGGGAGCCCGAGCACCTCGCAGCTCGCTTTGGAGCCGACGGGCGCCGGGCCGGTGGGCGCGGGCGACGCCAGGCTGGAGAAGCACTGCCCGTTGTCCGGCGCGCCTCCCCAAGGGAACGGGTGACTCGGCGGATCGTTGGCGGTGCACGCCGCGAACCACTGGCTCTGCTGGATGTCTGCGCCCTCGCCGCCACCGAAGTCGACGTCGCCGCCGCCGAGCTTGCCGCACAGTTCCTTGCCCGCCCAGGCGCAGAACGCCTTCGCGTCGCACCAGTCGAGGCACGTGACCGGGGCGGACGAGGCCGTGTTCACCGCGTAGGCGAAGCAGCCGGAGGGCGCGTCACCGCCCGGCAAGTAGGTCGCGTTCTCCGCGCAGGGCGGACCCTGCGCCGCGATGGGGTTGGCGCCCAGGAACGCGCCGTAGTGCGCCTGCGTCACCTCGGTGGAGTCGATGCAGAAGCTCGGGGCGGAGCCGGCGGACGTCGGGACCTCGATCATGGTCGGACCGTGGTTGGAGGCAGGGTTGCAGCGCCCGGCGTCGAACGACGCGCCTCCTTCAGCGTCGGAGCCTCGTCCGTCCGCGCTGCCGGCAGCGTCCCCCGCCGCACCGTCACCGCCGGAATCCCCGCCGCCCCCGCCGTCGATCGCGGAGGTCCCCGCGTCAGCGGCGGGGCGATACTCGCCACCGAGCCCCGCAACGAGGCCGCACCCCGTGACCAACACGGCGAGCCCCGCAGCGGCGAGGTACCTGCGCATCTCACAAACCTAGCAGCGGTGCCCAATTCCGCACGCAGCGGAGATCGCATCGGCGCAGCGCTCGCGTCACTTCACCAGGGCGTCGTGCATGATGAGGTAGATCGCGGGATCGTAGAAGGTCTGGAAGTGGTCCACGAACGTGTCGCAGAGCCCGATGTTCGTGGCGCCCGGCACGATCGACGTCCGGTAAGGCCGGATGTACTCGTCGGTGCAGGTGTAGATCGACGTCATCGGCACGTTCTTGGGGAGCGGCGCGCTGTTGACGGCGGTCAAGAACTTGCTGCCGGGGGACAGGTCGTAGAGGGCCGGCCATCCGGCGATGGCCGCCGCGATCGGCGCCTTCGCGATGCCGTGCTGGGGCGAGACGAACGTAACGAGACGCGAAACGTGCTGGTCGCCGCCGAGCGACTGGATGTAGTGGCGCGCGATGAGGCCGCCGGTGCACTCGGCGAGGATGTCGATCTTCTCTTGTCCGCTCTCGGCCTTCACGCGGGCGACCACGTCGGCGAGGTCCCTCGAGTTCTGGAACAGGCTCCCGCTGAGAAGAGCCGGCGGCTCGTACACGACGGGGCGAAATCCGTCGCGGGTGAGCCGGGCTTCGATGGGCTTGAACCATGCGGCCGGGATCGTCACGCCCGTGATGAGGAGGACCGTGCGCGGCGTCGCGAGCGGCGTGGGGCCGGGCTCGAGCGTGCCGACCTTGAGCTTGTCGGCGTACATGTGGAGGAACTTGTCGCCCCAGTAGTACGGCGACGTGAGGTCCGACGCGCGAATGCCGTACGCGGTCACAGCCTCGTCGAGGGTCCGCGGGTCCTCCGACTCCGTGCTCTCCGGCGCCGAGGCGCATCCAACGAACGCGGAGAGAATGAGGCACGAAAGCATCTTCCTGGTCATGACGTTATCCCCTGTCGAAGTCGGTATCCATTTACCGAATGAACGTTCATTCCTAGTACCGAAAGGTGGGTTGTCAACCTTGTTTTTAAACTATTTGAGCCCTTGCTCTCGGTCGTCGCCCGTACGAACATTCAGTTGGAAGTACACGATGAAACAAGCAAAACGAGGCCGGCCCCCCGCCACCCCCGAGCGGCGCGAGGCGATCCTGGAGGCGGCGCTTCTCTGCTTCGTCGACCGGGGCTTCCACGGGACCGCCATGCCCCAGATCGCGGCGCGCGCCGGCAGCGCGTCGGGCACGACCTACCACTACTTCTCCAGCAAGGAGGCGCTGGTGAACGCGCTCTACCGAAAGTGGAAGAGCGAGGTTTCGCGGATGGTGCTGACCGCGTTTCCCCAGGGGGCTCCGGTGCGCGAGCAGTTCTCGACGATGTGGCGCGAGATGGCCGCCTTCGCGATCGCGCACCCGGCCGCCTTCGCGTTCCTCGAGCTACATAGCCACACGTCGTACCTCGACGCGGAGAGCATCGCGATCGATCGCGGCCTCAAGGAGTTCGGGGCGGCGATGGTGAAGCCCGCGCAGGATCAGGGCCTGCTCAAGCCCATGAGCGCGCCGCTCCTCATGGAGCTGGTCTTCGGCGCGTTCAACGGGATGATGCGCGCCCACTGGGAGCGCCGGATCGTCCTGACCCCCGAGGCGATGACCGCCGCAGAGCAAGCCTGCTGGGACATGGTGGCGGTTCACCGCTGACAGGCCGACTTCACGGACTTCGTCGCTCTCTCCTCAGCCGAGCCACGTCGTCGCTCACTTCAGTTGAGCCACAACAGATACCGCAGCTTTCGCCCGAACGACTCCTCGCCGCGCGCGAGCTCGTCGGCCATTCGCATCAGGCGCCTCGGGAGCGGCGAGCGGCGCATCTCGCCGACGTAGGCGTCGCCGAGGACCGAGCGAAGCGCCGCGTCCGGCGATTGCCGCGTGTGCTCGAGGACGTCGAGATCGACGTGGAGATCGTGCGGCGACGATAGGAGCTTGCCCACGTCGATGAAGCCGTGCGCGCCCGTTCGTTCTTGTCGGCCTTCGACGTGCGCGAAGCCCATGAGCTCGCGGACGTCGAACCCCTCCTCGCTCCGGACGAGGCGGCGCGTGTCGCCGAGGACGCCGTCCCACGTCGCGTAGAGCGCCTCGTCCACGGGGAGGGGCAGGGGGTGGTTCTTCTGGCGAGGGTTTGGGACCCACTCGCGATCGTCGTCGGTCTCGGCGAGGTACGCGCGCCGTGCGCGATCCGAGTGATCGAGCCCTTCGAGGATGCGATCGCGCGCCGCGTGCACGCGCCCCGCGTCGTCGAGGTGGACGACGAGGACGCCTTCGCCGCGCGACTCCTTGAAGCCGAGGAGATCCTTCCAGCGGTAAGCGACGACGAGATCCAGGAGCGCCCGCTGGAATGCCACCATCGCGCGTGCCCACTGGACGTCGCCCGCGTCGAGCCGGAACGTCGGCCTTCGTCGCGGGTCTTCGTCGGCCAGCGGCGCCCCCGTCGCGTCGGCCTCGATCTCGAGGAGGTGCTCGTCGCGACGGTCCTCGCGGCCGTCGTGATTCCAGTCGCCCTTCCAGCACGCGATGCAGAGCTCGAGGGCGAAGGCCTTGTCCTCCTCGGCGACGGCGAGATCCTCGTCGACGCGCGCGAGCGTCGCCTCGGCCTTGAGCAGTGACGCGCGCAGGCGGTCGAAGTCGGGGCGACGGCGGACGGAGCCACCGACGAGGATGATGGCCTCCTCGGCGAGCTCGTCCGCGGTCTTCTCCCAGGTGGCGATGGCCCGCACCGCCCGCGCGAGCGCGTTCTTGTCGTCCTTCGCGAGCGCGTCCTCGGCGCCGCGCGCGGCGTCGGCGAAGCGTCCGGCCTGCAGGGCGAGGACCGCCGGGCGCGCGCTTTCCTGGCGCTCGGCCGGGCTCTGGCGCGCCCCGCACGCGAGGACGACGACACCGGCGAGGAGAAGGAGAGCAAGCAGATGGAGAGGCCCTCTGGACCCGGCCCGCCCTGCTCTCATTGGCATCCGAGCGGCTTGGTGCAGGACTGCACCGTCTCTCCGGCGCCGCACGTGTGCGTCTGGCACGGCCCGCCGAGCTCGCATTCGGAGGTGGTCTTGCAGACCTGGTACCGCTCCACGCCGGTGATGCACGTCGGCATGCACGTCGCTTGAATCCCTTGGGCCAAAAACTGGATGCAGCAGACCTTCGACCCCGTGCAGTCCGCCTTCTCGTCGCACTCCTCGACGGCGCCGGTCGAACAAAAGCTTCCCGCCGCCAGCGGGCCGCAGGTCTGCTTTCCTGCGTCGTTCGTCACCGTGTCGCAGCAGCCTTGCCCGGCGTCGAGGTCGCACTCCTTGCCGCCGCAGGCAACCTTGCCGGGAGTCGAGCCCCCGGAGGTGCACGAGTCCACTTTCCACGCGCCCGCGCCGCCCGTGCCTACGCACGTCGCGCGGAAGGTGCCCGCGTCGGACGGGCACGCGTAGTCGCAGGTCATGCCGACGCTCGGGCCGCAGCAGCCGCCGCACGCGGAGCCCGCGGCCGGCGGCGTCGGGCTGCAGCCGCCGAAGCAGCCAGGGCTACTGCAGAGCCACTGCCCCTGGGAGCAACTGCAAAACGAGCAGCCGTACGTGCACGCCAGCTTCTCGCCGTTGCACTTGCCGCTCGGTTGCGTCGCCGGGCAGCCGGGCGGGTTTGGGCTGTCCGCGCCAGCGTCCCCCGTGGTCCCGTCGGGTCCCGCCGCCTCCGACCCTGCGTCGACGTCGCTCACGCCCGAGAAGCTCCCGCCGCCGCACGAGCCGACGAGCCAAACGAACCCCGCCGCGCTAGCAGCCAGCGAACCTGCCCCCAAAGATCGAAGTGTTCGCGCCCCCATCCTGATGGCCAAGGCTAGCCCCGACCCCGGTTCGTCGCTAGTTGGTACGGCCATTTCGTGTCATGCTACGCGTCGTCGTCACACGAGGAGTAAGCCTATGAGCGAGCGTGGAGCCAACGAGGTCGTCGCGAAGATCGAAGAGGATTCGGCGCTCAGCCGCCGCGCGTTCGTCGGTGGCGCCGCCGCAGCCGCCGTCGCGACGACGCTCCTCACGTCGAGCACCGATGCCGAGGCCGCGCAGGGCGAAAAGAGCCTCGCCGCCGTGCTCCCGGCCGGGTTCACGCCGATGTCGGCGCCCGGCAAGATCGTCAAGGTCACGAAGAAGGACTGCCTCCAGACCAACCAGCTCTACCCCAAGGACGACGACGCCAAGGCGATGCTCACGCGCGCCATGACCGAGTTCACCGGGAAGGCGGATCTGGTCGAGGCCATCAAGCTCTTCATCCACCCGCAGGACATCGTGTGCGTGAAGGTGAACGGCATCGCCGAGAAGAACATGGGGACGAACAAGGAGCTCGTCCTCCCGTTCATCGAGGCCATGATCCAGTCGGGCGTACCGGCCGAGAGCATCACCGTGCTCGAGCAGTACGGCAGCTTCCTCGCGGGCACGCGCATCAACGCGCAGAACGTGCCCAAGGGTGTGAAGGTCGTCGTCCACGGCAACGGCGACACGACGATGCCCGACCGCGTCATCCCGAACACCGGCCCCTCACGCAAAGAGGACCTGAAGACGAAGTTCTGCCGCACGCTCACCGACTCCACCGCGGTGGTGAACTTCTCGCTGATCAAGGACCACGCGATCTGCGGGTACACCGGCCTCCTCAAGAACATGACGCACGGCACGCAGACGTCGCCGCACATCTTCCACTCGCACCACGCGAGCCCGCAGATCGCCCAGCTCTACGCGCAGGACATCATCAAGTCGCGGGTCCGCCTGAACATCACCGACGGCTTCAAGATCATGGCCCACGGCGGCCCGCTCTGGAAGTCGCCGAAGCACGTGCGCCCGCACGAGAGCATCTACGTCTCGACCGACGCGGTCGCGATGGACACGATCGGCGCCGAGCTCGTCGACCAGGCGCGCGCGGACTTCAAGCTCAAGTCCCTCGCCGACGAAGGCCGCGCCCCCGCCTACATCAAGGTGGCGGCGGAGATGGGCCTCGGCATCGCCGACAAGAGCCAGATCCAGCTCAAAGAAATCACGATCTGAGTCTCCTCGCGAGGGCGTGGCGCCTCGGAGCGGGTGTGGACGTGGGGCGCCAAGCACGTGCGCGGGCGCACTTGCGCCTGTCCGCGCGGCCACAGTTGCCCCGAAACGCGCAAGAAGGCGACAAATTGCAGCGCGGCGTGACGTTTGCAACCTGCACTGGACATGAGCTCGCGTGGCCGACTGGCTCTCCTCTTCGTTCTCGCCTCGGGCTGCGTCGCGGGGTGTAGCTCGCACGCCGAGATCGTCCCGCTCCTCTCGGCGAACGGGATCCCCGTAACCGAGCCCACCACCGTTCCCCTCCGCGTGGTCACGCGCTCCACCGCCGTCAACGATCCGCTCCACCTCCGCGGCACGCGCGTGGAGTACGGCGACATCGAGGCCGCCCTCGGCCACGCCGTCGCGTCCGCCACCGTCCCCTGGGCCGACGTTCATCGCGCCCATCCGTCGGGCAAGGACGGCTGGCATCTCTTCGTCGAAGTCACGAACGCCGAGGCCCAGTACGACGACGGCCGCGTGATCTTCTCGATGGCCGTACGCGCGACCTTGCGCATGCGCGCCGGGAACATCTACCTCGCACAGACCCAGGCGAGCTGCCGCCAGGGGGCCATCGTCGCCCCCGAGAACGGCGCCCGCACGATGTACCGCTGCATGATGGAGATCGGGCGCGATCTCGCTGGATGGCTCGACGGCGTCGATCTCAACGCCGTCGCGCCGCGACCGACTTAACCGCCTCGAGCCGACACAAACCAACAGGAGGCGCGCGGCACAGCCGCCGCCAGACGGGTGCTCTCATGCGTTCACTCTCGATCATGGGTCTGTCTTTCGTCGGGCTCGTCGCCCTCACCACTGGGACGGGCTGCGCGGCCGGCGTGGCCGTGCAACCCGGTCACCGCGCGCTGCGCTTCGATCCGGAAAACGGCGGTATCCAGCACGAGGTCCTCAAGGAGGGCTTCTACAAGACCCCTTGTCCGTTCTGGAAGCCGGAGGGCAGCTGCGCGCGCCTCGACGACTTCGACGTCACGTACACGACCTCGAAGAAGGCGCTGCGCGCGCTGTCTGCCGAGGGATTGCCCCTCGACCTGTCCATCGCCGTCACCTACCGCCCGATCATCTCGGAGCTCTACCTCCTCGACACCGAGATCGGCACCAACTACTTCGACGAGGTCATCGGCCCCGAGTTCCAGAGCGCCGCGATCGGCGTCTTCGCGACGACGTCGTACCTGGACCTGCACAAGCGCAACGGCATGATCGAGGACGCCGTCGAGAAGCAGCTCCGCGAGCGACTGAAGGGCAAGCACATCGAGGTCTCGCGCGTGAACATCGAGAACGTGGCCTACGCGCCGGAGATCCGGCAGTCGGAGACCGAGCGCGTCGTGTCGCAGGAGCAAGCGCTCCGCGACAAGCAGATCATGGAGAACGCGGCCATGCAGAAGAAGCGCCAGCTGGAGCTCGCGGCGCAGACGAAGAAGCTCGAGCTCGAGACGGCGTCCGAGCAGAAGAAGATGGAGCTCTCCGCCCAGACCGAGCAGAAGAAGCTCGAGCTCTCGGCCCAGGCCGAGCAGAGCAAGCTCACGGCGATGTCGAAGCTCGAGGTCGACAAGATCCAGATCCAGACCCAGACCGAGAACGAAAAGTTTCGCATCGAGTCGGAGCTCCGCAACAAGCAGCAGGAGAAGAAGCTGCTGCTCGAACAGGCGCAGATCGATCGCATCAAGGCGGAGGGCGACGCGACTACGAAGGTCGCGACGGCAAAGGGGGAGGCGACGGCTCGCAGCGCGCTCGCCAAGGCTACCGCCGACGAGACGCGGGCGTCGGTCGCGAACGTCACGCCGATGCACGTGATGATGCACGCCTACGACGCGCTGGGGCACCTCGGCGGCACCGGCACGACGATCATGCTCGGCGACTGGTCGCGGACGCCGCAGTTCCTGTTCCCGAAGATCCCCGGTTTCCAGCAGATGTTCAACCCGTACGGAGGCTTCCCCGGCATGATGCCCGCCCCCGCCCCCGCTCCCTCGGCGACCAACGGCGCGACGCCTGGCGACGGAAGCAAGCTGTCGGCGAACACCAACCCGTACTGAGAAAGAAGGCGCGCCGTGCGAACGATCCTCATCGCCGTGGCGTGTGGCGCGGTGCTCGCCTGCCTGGGCTGCTCGGCGTCGATCCGGCGTCCGGTGGTCCCCACCGACGCCGTATCCGCCCTCGAGCAGGTCACGCACTCGAACGACAACGAGTTCGACCCGGCCGTCGCGCCCGACGGGAAGTCCATCGCGTACGAGGTCGCCTCGTCGGCGGACGCCATGCCTCACGTCGAGGTCATGGCGCTCGCCGACGTCGGCACCGGACACGCCGGGAAAATGCTCTACACGTCGAACGACACGATGGGACTGCAGCCTACGTGGATGCCCGATGGCACGAGCCTCATCTTCGTGTCCAGGACCAAGAACTCGGCGAAGGCGCTCGTGCAGACGTTCGGCAAGAGCCCGGCCGAGACGAACTTCGTCGCCGAGGCGGGCGATCCGTACCTCGTCGCGGAGTGGCCGGCGATGTCACCCGACGGCCAGACGATGGCGATGTCGCTCGTGAACGTCGTGCGGTTCGAGTCGGGGTGGCGTAGCGTGCGGCAGTTCGATCACGCGCTCGGCATCTCCGACCTGATCGGCACCGGTGTCACGGTGCTCGGTTCCGGATCTGCGCCGGCGTTCAGCCCCGACGGCCGGCGCATCGCGTTCTCCCGGACGACGAGTGACGGCCACGCGCACCTCTTCGTCGCGAACGCCGATGGCACGGAGTCCCACCAGATCAGCTACGGCTCGGCCGACGACGTCGAGCCGTCCTGGTCGCCCGACGGGCTGCGCGTCGCCTTCTGCTCGGCGCACGTCGAGGAGGAACGCTACGTCCAGGCGAACCTCTTCGTCGTCCACGACGACGGCGCCGGTCTCGTGCAGCTCACCGAAGGAGACCGCCTCGCGTCGCGTCCGTCGTGGAGCCGTGACGGGTTCGTCTACTTCCACGCCAACGCGACCGAGCGCTTCCACATCTGGCGCGTGCGCCTCAAGGAAGCCGGCGCTGCGAGCCTCTGAGCGGGGAGGGGGAGATTCGGGGCGCGAGCGTGGGGCTGCCGCTCTACCCTCCGCTGAGGGCCTGCACGAGCTGCACTTCGTCGGTCGGCTGGAGCGGGCGAGCGAGATCGAACACCTGCTCGCCGTTCACGAAGAAGCGGACGTGGGGGCGAAGGCCGTCCTGCTCGTCCACGACGCGAAATCGGAAGCCGGGGAAGCGCTGGTCGAGATCGGTGAGGAGCTCGGCCAGCGTCGCGCCGCACGCTTCGACGTCGGCCGCGCGCGTGTACGAGAGGAGCGGGCTAGGGATCAGCACCTTCATGACGAGAGCTCCGCGACCTCGACCGCGTAGATCTCCGGCAGATTCCGCGCGAGGAGGGAGAAGCGCGCGCCCTCGTCGCGGCTCATCCACACCTCGCCGCTCGTCGTCCCCAGGTAGAGGCCGACAGGCGCGCGCGCGTCCGCGGCCATCGCCTGGCGCTTCACCGTCCACCACGCCTGGCTCTTGGGCAGCCCGACGTCCAGGCGCTGCCATGTCTTGCCGCCGTTGCGCGTCGTGTACGCCGCGGGGGCACCGTCCGGGCTGGTGCGCGGCCAAACCGTCGTGCCATCCATCGGAAAGACCCACGCGACGTTCGCGTTGCGCGGGTGGACCACCATCGGGAAGCCGACGTCGCCGACGCGCTTGGGCATGCTCTTGCCGATCCGAGTCCACGACGTCGAAGGGCGATCGAGCCGGTAGATGCCGCAGTGATTCTGCTGGTAGAGCCGGTCGGGGTTGCTCGGGCAAATGCGAGCGCAGTGCGGATCGTGGAACGCGAGGTTCTTCGCGTCGAACCCACCGACGACCTCGAGGCCCTGCGAGAGCGGTGTCCAGGTCTTGCCGCGGTCGCGAGACTCGTGGAAGCCCCCGCTCGACATGCCGACGTAGAGATGGGCGGCGTCGCGGGGATCGACGAGCACCGAGTGGAGCTTCGGCCCGTCGGGGGTCCCGTCCTGCTCGCCGCCCATGCGCTTGCGGTACTCCGGATCGTCGTTCAATCCGCCGATCGGCTCCCACGTCTCGCCGCCGTCCTCCGACCGGAAAAGCCCTTGCGGCGATGTGCCTGCGTACCACGTGCCTGGCTCGCTCGCGTGGCCGGGGGTGAGCCAGAAGGTGTGATCGACGACGCGTCCCTTCTCCCCCTCCGGCGCCTTCGGAAATGCGGGCGGACGCGCGGCCTCCTTCCACGTGCGTCCCAGATCGCTGGAGCGGAAGACGGTGGGCCCCAGGTGACCGGTCTTGGCCGCAGCGAGGAGCGTGCGCCCGTCGCGAGGGTCGAGCACCAGGTGACTGACGATGTGGCCGAGAAAATGCGGTCCGCTGACGCGCCACGCTTTGCGGCCGGCGTCGCCGAGGTAGATCCACGCGCCCTTGCGCGTCGCGACGAGGACCGCGAGGCGGACCTTGGACCGCGGCGCCGCAGGCGCTTTGGCTCGTGCAGTCGAACGGGAGTTTCGCGCCATCGTTTTGCCCTCCGAGGGCGGCGATAGTACACGCCGCCGCCGCTGAAGCGATGACCGTCCCGCGCACGCGGCTGCCCATTTCGGCACACGCCCCTCGATGGACCTTGGGATCCTCAGCGCCGGTGTGGTCGCGCCGCGGCGCCAATGTCGCACCCCGCGACTTCTGACGGATTTCTTCGGATGGCCCGCTGGCCCGCAGAATGCCTGCTTGGGGGCATGATCCCCTTCTCGAATCGCAAGCGCATGGAGGGTCGGGTCGCGGTCGCGGTCGACTTCGAGGAGACCCTGTCGACCACCATCGAGCTGGGGCCCGGCGAGTACGAGATCGTGTCGGGGATGTTCCCGACCGCCGACCCGCGCCCGCAGCCGCCGTCCGCGGAGCCGGTGGAGCTGAGCCTCTCGGATTGTCAGGTCGTCGCGGACGATCTCGAGGAGGACACCGCACCGCGGACTCGGCAGATCTCGTTCGGCCAAATTCTCGCCCTCGAGCTCGGGAGGGCGATTCCGGCGCCGGCGTCCGAGCCCGAGGGGCCGCTGCCGTGCGAGCCGCAGCAATGGGACCTTCGCTGGAGGCCGCTTCCGCCCGGGGTGGGCGTCGACGACAGGCGCAGGCAAACGCACCGCACGCGCCGCGCGCGAAGGTCGATGATCCCGCTGGCGACCGTGCTCCTCGGCGTCGCGCTCGCGGGAGGGCTACTCCGCGACGCGTTTCGCGCGGGGCGGCTCGATCATGTGATCGACGTCGCCGCCTCGTTCGTCATGCGCTGACGTGTTGGCGATCGCCGCCGGCGGCGGCGGCGGTTCCCGGAGCGGGAGCGGCGTCGAAGACTCGGGGAAGAGCACCTTGAACTCCGTCCCCTGCCCGACGACGCTCTCGACCCAGACGCTGCCCCCGGCGCGCGCGACGACCCCATGGACGATGGCGAGGCCGAGGCCGGTGCCCTTGCCGATCTCCTTGGTAGTAAAGAACGGCTCGAAGATGCGCGCGATGCCATCGGGGGGGATGCCGCAGCCCGTGTCGCGCACGGTCAGCTCGACGTGCGCGCCGCCCGATAGCCCTCTCGCTTGCGCTTCGCCACTCTCCAAGGACACGTGCGACGTCGTGATCGTGACGGTGCCCCCATCGGGCATCGCGTCGCGCGCGTTGAGGGTGAGGTTCGTCAGCAGTTGCTCTATCTGGGTCGGATCGGCCAACACCAGGGCGGGCCTGGAGTCGAGCGCCGTCGCGAGGCTCACCGTGGCGCCGAGCGACGCGCTCAGCATGCGCTCGAGGCCCCGCACGGACTCGTTCAGGTCGAGGACCTGCGGCTCGATCTTCGTCTTGCGCGCGAACGCGAGGAGCCCTCGGGTCAACGCCGCGGCGCGCTCGGCCGCGTCTTTTAGCTCCGACGCCATCTCGTGGTTTGCGCTGTTCGGTTCGAGCCGCGCAAGCAGCAGCGAGGAATAGTTCAGGATCACGGTGAGGAAGTTGTTGAAGTCGTGCGCGACGCCGCCGGCCACCGCGCCGATCGCCTGCATCTTCTGGGAGTGGAGGAGCTGCTCGGTCGCCCTGGCGAGCGACGCCTCCGCGCGCGCTCGCGCTTCAGCCTCCCGTCGCAATTCGTCGTTCGTTTTCGCCAGCTGCTCGGCGCGCGTGCCCGCCGCTGCACGCGCGCGGTGGAGCGCGCCGGCCAAGAGGGCGATCGTGGCCCCCTCCACCATCGCGAGGGAAAGGCGAACCATGTCGTGCGGCGTCTCGACGTCGAACGCCTCGTAGGGTGCGGCGAACCAGTAGATCCCCGCCAGCGTGAAGAGCAGGGTGGCGAGCAGGCCGGGACCAAAGCCACCGAACCACGCCGCGAGCATGACGACGCCGAGGTAGATCGCTACCGGCTCGCCGTGGCCAATGACCGTCGGGAACGAGAGCTTCAGGGCGGTCGCGAGCACAGTTGCGACGACGGCGACGCCGTAGCGCCCCACGCGATGAGCACGCAGTCTGTGAAAGAGCGCGCTCGAAGTCACTCGACGCGTCCGGGTGCCTTCGCGTCGTCGTCTGCGACGACGAGCAGCTCGCAGGGGCGCACTTCGAACGCGATCGCGATGCTCACGATGACGGCCAGGGAAGGATTCGTCCGGCCGGTCTCGATGCTTCGAACATAGGCCGGCTCTACGCCGAAGCGCTCAGCGGCCTCTTCGAAGGTCCAGTTGCGCGCCGCGCGAAGCGCACGCACGGTTCGGCTGAACGCCTGAGCAGCCTTCCGGAACTCCGAAGTCTCCCGGTGACGCAGTGTTCTCGAACTCCTAACCACTTGGACTCGTCGGAAGGGTCGGACGAGGCGGCCTACGTGGCGAGATCCTATAAGATCATCGGCGTCGGCTTTCCTCAGCGCCGGACCCTTCTCCGCGCCGGCGCCTTGCCAACTGCGTGGCAAGTCCCGTGCGCGGGCGTTCACGCCTCAATTCGCCCCGCGCGGCGCCCCCGGGGGGCCCGCGAGCGGCACCGCGCGGTAACAGGCGTGGTGGAAAGGTAGCGCCACCCGGCCCGACGAGTGCTGCGCCCGTCGTCAGAGGCTGCGCCCGTCGTCGCTTCTCCCTCTCGCCGCCGCGCGCGACAACGTTTACGTTTCCATCGTGAGCGAGGACACTCTCTGGAACGTGAACGGCGACGGTGCCGCCTCTCCCGCCGCGGAGCCCTCCCCGCACCAGCCTGTCGCTTCGAGCGCGCGCGTCCTCGCGGCACTCGGCGCGCCGCTCACCACCATCCTCGAGAGCAGCGTCGATTCGATCTTCATCACATCCATCGACGGCGCCATCTTCGAGGCGAACGCCGCAGGATGCGCTCTCCTCGGCTACACGGCGGACGAGATGCGGAAGCTCTCGCGCGAGGACGTGCTCGACCCAAACGATCGACGGCTCGTGCCGGCGCTGGAGCTGCGACTGTCCGGCGGGGCGGCACGTGCTCGGATCACGCTCGTCAAGAAGGACGGTCAGCGCTTCGAGGGAGAAGTCTCGAGCACGAGGTTCGACGCGCTCGACGGCACGCCGTACGTCTGGGTACGCGTCCGCGATCTCACCGAGCTGCATCGATCGGAGTCCGCGCTGAACGAGTCCGCGCTGCAGCTCCGCGCCCTCTCGGAGGCGACCTTCGAGTCGGCCTTCGTCCACGAGGCCGGGACCATCCTCTTCACCAACGCGGCCGCCGAGCGCACCTATCGCGCGGCGCCGGGCGGGCTCCGCGGGCAGGCGCTGATGGACTTCGTGGCGCCCGAGTCGCGAGAGCTGGTGCAAAGGTACACTGCGGAGGGGAACGAAGGTCCGTACGAAGCGTACGGGCTGCGCGCCGACGGGACGACGTTCCCGGTCGAAGTGCAGGCGCGGAACATCGAGTTCGCTGGCAAGCGAGCGCGCGTCGTTGCGCTCCGCGATCTGACCGCACGAAAGCGCATCGAGCAAGAGCTGGCCCGCGCCGATCGGATGGCGTCGCTCGGGACGCTCGCCGCGGGCATTGCGCACGAGATCAACAACCCGCTCACCTTCATCACGACCAACCTCGACGCCGCGCGACGCGGGCTCGACAGCGCGCTAGGGGTGAATGCGGAGGCGCTGCGAGCCGCACTCGCCGACGCGTGCGTCGGCGCGGACCGCGTGCGGCGCATCGTGCAGGACATGGGCGTGTTCGCCCGCGCGCGCGACGAGGAGACGGGACCCGTGGAGCTCGCGCCAATCGCGACCTACGCGGCCGGCGTGGCACGGGCGGAGTTTCGCCACCGGGCGCGCCTCGAGGTCGACGTCGGCAACGTTCCGCCCGTCAACGGCAACGAGACTCGGCTCGGTCAGGTCCTCATCAATCTCCTGGTCAACGCCGCGCAGGCCATTCCGGAAGGGGCGGCGGAACGCAACTTGATCTCCCTCCGCGCGCGACACCACGGAAGCTCGCACGTGGCCATCGAGGTCAGCGACACCGGAAGCGGCATGACCCCCGAGCTCGTCGCCCGCGCATTCGACCCGTTCGTGACGACGAAGGAGGGAAGCGGCGCCGGGCTGGGCCTCTCGATCTGCCACCGCATCGTCTGTGGTCTCGGGGGGACGATAGAGGCCGAGAGCGAGCTCGGGCGCGGCTCGACGTTTCGCGTCGTCCTTCCCGTGGCGACCCGTTCGCTTCCCGCACGGCCCGCGCACGTCGAGGCGCCGCCGCCCTCCGCGCGGCGTAGACGCGTCCTCATCGTCGACGACGAAGCCGTCTTGCGTCGATCACTCGCGCGCCTCCTCGGAGAGGACCATGAGGTCGTCGACTGCGGCAGCGCCCAGGAGGCGCTCGCTCTGCTCGCGACGGGCGCGCGCTTCGACGCCGTGCTCTCGGACCTCATGATGCCCGAGATGACCGGCATGGACCTCTACGATGCGCTCATCGAGTCGTATCCGTCCGTGGCCTCGCGGACGGTATTCCTCACGGGCGGCGTGTATACGGAGCGGGCGCAGCGCTTCCTCGACGGCGGGGTTCGGTACCTCGACAAGCCGTTCACCCTCGACGCGCTGAACGCAGCCCTCGAAGCGGCCATGCGCAGTTGACCCGACCCAGGGGTCGACGTCGCCCGCGCGCTCCTTCTGATCGCCGATCGCCACCCGGCTGATTTGTGGGATGTGCCGGCAAGCGGGTGCACCTGCGCGGCGGTCGGAGGTGCGCGTACGTGTGCCGTGGTTCGGCGACCCATTCGCGCCGGTCGTGCGTTTTCTTGCGGCTGGGCTGACTCTTCCGCCCACTGAAGAGGCGGATCAAACCAAGGAGGAAACGAATGCGGTCGCTTCACCTGCTTAGGTTCGTCACGTTCGTCATGGTCGGTGTGGGCATCATTTGGGGCTGTGGCGGAGCCAACAGCACCGCGACGCTCGCGGGAGGTGACGACGGAGGCGGTGGCGACGGATCGAGCAGCGGTACCAGCGGCGGCAGCAGCGGTACCAGCGGTACCAGCGGTGCGAGTGGAACGAGCGGTGCGAGTGGAACGAGCGGTACGAGCGGCAGCAGCGGTACGAGCGGCGACAGCGGCGGCAGCAGCGGCACCCTCGCGGACGGCTCAACGGCATGCGGCGCGGTCAATCAACCGTGTTGCACGACGGGCGGCGCGTGCGCGACCGGCGGGACGTGCTCCGGCGGAACGTGCGTCGCGTGCGGGGGTCCCGGCCAGGCGTGCTGCCCCGGGCAGCAGTGCTCGACGGGCAACGTGTGCAATGGCACCGGTGGCGGTCCCCGCACCTGCGCCCCGTGCGGCGGCGCGGCCCAGCCGTGCTGCGCGTCGAGCACGTGCAACGGCGGCGGCTGCTGCGTCGCACGCAACTGCGTCGCGGCGGGCGGCACGTGCACCGGCGTGACCGGCGGTCCGACGTGCAACGCGGGCAGCTGCGGCACCTGCGGCGCTGCGGGTCAGCCGTGCTGCAACAATCAGCAGTGCACGGCCGGTGGCGTGGTCTGCGAGCAAGGGACGTGCGCCGCGTGCGGCGCCGACGGCCAGGTCTGCTGCGCCGGCGATCAGTGCAACCCCAACCTCGCGTGCGGCAATGGCGGCACCTGCGGGGCGTGCGGCGGCGCGGGCCAGACGTGCTGCCCGGGTCGGACCTGCGGCGGCGGCCTCGGCTGCGGCCCCGGCGACACCTGTCAGCAGTGCGGCGGTCCCGGCCAGGCGTGCTGCGCCGGTCGGGCGTGCGGAAGCGGAGGCTGCTGCGATCAGAGCCTCTGCATCGCGCCCGGCACGACGTGCAGCCAGGGCAACAACCCGGTGTGCGCTGGTCAGACCTGCCCCAACTGAGTCGCGGAGCGGCCAAAGGAACCTGGTGTTTTTCGCACACCAGGTTCCCGTCCGGGTCACCGCCCCCGCTTCGCCCGACGGACTCCCGTGTGGCGGACGAGCTCGAGAAACCAGCGAGGACCAGACCTACGAGGTCGCGCGCAAGCTCGCCGAGCGCATGAAGCGGGGCGCTCGACACGGGCACGCGCACGATGACGACCGAAGTGCGCGTGCCCGTCGAGCGCGACACCGGCGCGGCGATCGAGATCGTTACTCTGGGCCATTGCGTCCTTCGCCGTCGTCGCGAATCACGTGGTACTCCGACACCGTACGACTCTCGCGCGGGGGACGCGAGCTGATTGGCCGATCGCTTCCGCCAGACCTTGGCGCACTCGGGAGTATCGACGACCGCACGGGTCCTGGCCTCCCGGAGGGGCGCTGGGGCCGATGCACCATGACGAACGCCTCGGCCATCTCCTTGGCGCTCTGGAAGCGTTGCTCGGGGTCAGGATGCAACGCGCGCTCGAACCAGGCATCGAGCGTGACCCCGAGCTCGCTCTTCACGCTCCGGAGGCTCGACGGAGGCGCCGGCCTGGTCTGCGTGTGCTCGAGGAGCATCTCGCCGAGCGTCGTGCCCTGGTACGGGAGTCGTCCGGTGAAGCACTCGTAGGCGACGACGGCGAGGCTGTAGAGATCGCTGCGCGCGTCCGGCGAGCGGCCGTGGAGAAGGACTTCGGGGCTCATGTACTGAAGCGTTCCGGCGACCTCGCGGCGCACCGACGCGCCGCTCTCGCGCCCGCGCAGCCGAGCGATACCGAAGTCCAGGACCTTGACGAGCGGCCGCTCCGTCGCCTCGTCACAGAGGAAGATGTTCTCCGGCTTGATGTCCATGTGGACGACGCCGACCGAGTGGGCGCGCGCGAGGGCGCGGCTGGTCTGAACGATCAGCTCCGCGCACAGCGCGAGCGACAGACGACCTTCGCGCCCCATGCGGACGCCGAGCTCGTCACCGGTGAGCAGCTCGTACGCGATGTACGGCGCGCCGTCGTCGTCGACCCCGCGATCGAGGACCCGAACGACGTTCGGGCTCAGCATTCGCGCCGACAGCTCGGCCTCGTCGGCGAACCGCGCGAGCAGGCGCTCGCGCTCGCTACCGGCTGCCGCGCCGCGCTGCAGCTTGAGCGCCACGTCGATGTCGAGGCGCTGATCGCGCGCGCGCCAGACCGTGCCCATCCCGCCGTCCCCGATCGGCTCGATCAGCCGATAGCGCTTTGCGATGCACCTGCCTGCCGCGATCGCCGTCTGCACGATGTGGCCCCCCTCCGCGACCTGTGCGCGCACCTCACTAGAGTGGGTGGAGGTGCTGGATAGGTGGCACCTTTGTGAGGGGTGAGCTGCTTTCATCGAGAACTGTTGTCCTTTTTAGTGAATTTCCTCGGCTGCAATCAGCGCGAGACCAGGTCGGGAAAGGAGAGCGCCGAGCCGATCGCTCAACCGGACGTCGCGTCCGCGGAAGCGTCCGCGGCGACGCACGCGAAGCTCGATCGCGGGCAGTTGGGCGCGTCGAAGATCGCGGGGCCGGCGTTGCACGTGTCACCGCCGAGCATCGTCGCGCCGGAGTGCACGGAGGCGACCAGGTTCCCGGTCGCAGGATCGTAGTAGTAGCTCGTCACCGTGTCGGTGCCCTGCAGCTCGGCGACGTCGTAGCCGCCGCACGGGGACGAGGTGACCTTGAGTGAGCAGCCGGACGACGCGCAGCACGCCGCGGCGCGCGCGGTGGCGAGCGTCGGGTAGGGGCAATCTGCGGACGGGGTCGCGCAGACGGCGGCGACCCTGGCCGTGCACGCGATGGTGACGGTTCCACCGTCGACGGTCGCGTCGCCCCCGCCCGCGTCCGCGTTGCTCCCCGTGGATGAGGTGGAGCTGCACGCGGCGAGCGCGAGCGCGGAAACGAGAAGAGGAATAAAAGTGATGGGCGAAAAGCGGAGGGAAAGCTTCATGGACTCTCAACCAGCGAATCGCGTGCCAAGCGCGCGGCGCGCGGAAGTCTGCGTCTCGTTACGCGCGCGATCGCCACACCGTGGCGCCGTTGAAAGGCATGGCGCGTCGAGCCGGTTCCCTGTGCCGTCCGTGCCACCCCTCAAGTGGCGCAATCACGACGCATCGAAGAGCCCAACCGTGTCGGCTTAGAACCGCTCCAGCCGCTCGCGCGCGTCCCAGCCGGACGCCACGGTGAGCAGGGGCTCGGCGTCGCGGCTCGCCCAGCTCACGCTGGTGTGGACGTGAACGGGTCGGACGCGGTTTTCGGGAAGCGCGCCGAGCTTGCCGAGCGCCGGCGTCGCCGCCGCCGCGCGCGGCTCGGCCTTCGCCTTGTCCTGCGCCGCGGGCGGGCCCTCGGCGTCGAGCGCGGGAAGGTGCACGTCCGTGACGAAGGTGGCCGTACGTCCTTGGCCTCTCTCGGTCTCGAGGCTGACGCGGAGATGCGCGCACTGGCTCGAGGCGAAGCCGCCGTCGATGGTGGCGAACAGACCGCGGTCGCGCTGCGGGCCGTGCTCGGGCGGCGGATTCACGAACACGACGTGCACCTTGCGACCGTCCTTGCCCGCGTAGATCGCTCCGCCGCCGACGACCATGGCCACGCGCGTGAGCGGGAGCGTCGCGCGCCCGATGAGGCGCGTGCCGCGCGTGGTCGGATCGACCCACGCGTCGATGGTCTCGAGGGCCACGCGTCCGGGCTCCTGGACGAGGCGCTCGGAGTGGACTGCCTCTACGCGCGCGCCCTGCGCCGCCGAAGCGGCCATCATGATGAAGGGCTGGAGCGCGGGGTTCCACTCCCGGGTGCTCTCGCCGTCGGCCTCGCGAAACCCGCTCTGCTGGGCCTGGGTGAAGCAGGCCTCGTTGTTCGGCGCCGGCTGGCCGCTGCCGAAGCCGCGGCCTTGCACCATCTCTCGCGCACGCTCGGCTGTCGCCGCGAGGACGGCGTAGTCGTTCCCTCTGTGCCCTTGGTTCTTCGACCTCGCGAGGAAGAACCCGGGGGCCTTCTCGGACGAGGGGATGGACGTCGGCGGCTTCGGCGCGCTGGGTGGGTCCGGCACGCGGCCGTTGGGGAGCGACGAGAACGCCGCGCTGCCTGTGCCGGGAGAGGCGGCGGTGGCAGGCGCGGCGTCCGCGGCGAACGCGGTCGCGGCGACGAGGAGGGCGGCGATCGCGATGCCGAAGCTCGCAAGGCGCTTCATAGCGTCCTCAAGTAGGCCTCGAGCGCGTCGAGGTCGGCGGCCGAGAGCTGTTTGGTGTGCCCCATCTTTCCGTCCGTGTCGCGCAGTAGGTCGTGAAGCGTCGCGTAGCGGCCGTCGTGGAAGTAGGGGCCCGCGCCGCCGATCAAGTGGAGCGACGGTGTGCGGAAGCCGGCTCCGCGATCGCCCTCGGCTCTGCTCTGGACGTCGTGCAACACGCCGTCGCTGAAGGTGGGACCGCTGTGGCACGTCGCGCACTCCGCTTCCTTCGAGGAAAAGAGCTTGGCACCACGGGCGACCTTCGGATCGGAGGTTGGTGATGGGGCGTCGACCGGCGGACGCATCGTCGACAGGTACGCGACGAGCCCGTCGAGCTCGAGGCCGCGCACGCCGCTTCCGTCGAGCCGGTCGAACGTCTTGCCCAGGTGCTCGCGCAATGTCTTGGACGACCCATTCCAGGCGAACGCCTTCTGCGACGCGACGCGGCCCGCGAGCAAGATCGATCGGCGCGGCCCTTCCGGGGTCGCCCAGGTGATCGCGTCGTCACGCCCATCGGGGTGGCAGCTCGCGCAGGCGCGGCCGTCCTTGGAGATGCGCGTGTCGCCGCCCATGTGGAAGACGAGGCGGCCGAGCGCGACGTCGGAGGGGAGCGTCGTCGCCGCCGGCGCTAGCGCGACGCTCGGGGGGCGCACGGAGGCCTCGGTCTTCTCGTCGCTGGCGTCGGGGCCGGTGAGCGCCAGGATCGACACGGAGCGATCGAACTGCGACCATACGATCGCGCGCGGCTTCTCCGGGTCGACCGCGATCCCCGACGGGCCGGGACCGACCGACCAGCGCCGGCGCTCGGAGCCCGCGGGGGAGGCCGACCCGGCGTCGTAGGCGATGACGTCGTCGATGCCGAAGCACGTTACGAGGAGCGTGCGCGTCCGCGCATCGGTCGCTGCGGCGCGCGGGAGCAGGCATGCCTCGCGGTGATCGCGCGCGCTCTTCTCGCCGCGCCACGTGAAGTCGCGCTGGATGGTGAGGGACGCCTCGAACGGCTCCGCGGTGCCCTCGTCGAGCACGGCGACTGCCGCTGTCTCGGTGGCGGCGTTCCCGTTGCCGTAGCCCTCGGTGCGGACCTCCGCGCTCCCGGGGTCCACGAACACCTGCGGCGCGAGGATGCGCCCGCCCGGGGCGGCCGATTTCGCCAGCGCGAACCCCTGGCAACCGGCGTGCTCCTGCGCCGCGAGCTGCTTGGCGAGGGCCGCGCGCTGCTCCAGGCTGAGCTGCTCGCGCATCTGCTCGAAGCGCTTCTTCTGCAGCTTCACCGATCCGAAATTGTCCCCGCGGCTCGCGACGCGAACGGCTCGGACGTCGTGCGACGGCTTGCGCAGGTCGACGGCGCTGATGATCGAGCCTACCGCGTGGGACACGAACGCGGTCGCGCCATCGTCGGCGATGACCACCGCGCGCGGCTCGCGCGCCAGCGGGACTTCGTACTGTTTCGCCAGCTTGCCGGCGTCGAACGCGGCCAGCGACCGGCCCCACCCGCTCGACACGAAGAGCGTCCGATCGTCGGGCGACGCGGCCAGCCCCACCGGCTCGGGGGCGACGTCGATGGCGCAACGCGCGGCGAGCGGCGTGTCTGCGCGCTCGGCCTCGAGCACCTGCAAGCGCGCGCGGTCGCGGAGCAGCACGAGGACGCGACCGTCGGCGGTCACCATGATCTGCGAAGGAGCGCCGTCGAGCGGCGTCGGCGGCAGCTCCTTCTTCGTGTCGAGGTCGAGCGCGGCGATCGCGTGCGCGTCCTCGTCGGCGATGAGCGCGACGTTGCGCGTCCCGATCTTCGCGAGCGCGATGGCCCCGCCGGCGCGCGGCTGCCCGAGTGGCGTCGCGATCGAGCCGCGGCGGCACGAGGCGCCGCCGGCCGCGACGGAGGCCTTCGGGCTCTCGATCGCGGCGCCCTTGGCGGTGTGACTCCCGGCGCACCCCGTGGCGAGGCCCGCGGGCAAGAGCACCAGCAATAGAAGCGAGCCGATCTTCGCGGATGTCGTCATGTCGTTCCTTCGCGTCTCCTCGCGCTATTTGGTACGCGCGCGTGGTGCCCCCCGTTCCCGGTGCGGGGGCCCACCTTGCCGACACCCGGGCGCACCCGAGAGTTTCCAAAAAAACGTCGGGGACGACGGGGAGATTCCCGCCGTGCAGCCGTATGCGGCGGACGAACAATGGCAGTGGTTGTTTCTCGCCGAGCCGTCGGGCGCTGATACCGTGCGATGATGATCCGAATTCGGGCGGCCGCTACGTGCTGCGTTCTCTTGGTCACCGCAAGTGTCTCGGCGGAGCCGAGCAAAGATCCAGGAAAGCCGGCTCCGAGCTCCACGCCCAAGGAGATCCCGAAGCCCGACCCCGTTAAACCGACTCCTGGCGGGCCGCCGGCACCGCCCGCCCCGACGGTACTCCCAAGTGTCGGCATCCCGACCGGAACCTCCTGGGACTTCGAGTTCGGGACGGCCGGATGGACGGCGACCGGAACCGCATTCGCGAACCAGCCGACCGCTGGCGACAACGTCGTGACCGAACGCGTCCGCGGCGACATGGAATTCGAGGCCGGCGGCATCGGCGGCGACTACTGGAAGCGCGTGCCCTACCCGATCGGCCATCACGCAGATTTCTGGATCGGGACGTACGAGAGTCACAACATCGCCAAGGCGCCTCTCGGGGGTGTTCAGGGTGAGGGGCCCACGGGGACGCTCACGTCCGCCGAGTTCCCTCTCGATGAGGCCCACCGCTTCATCGCGTTCCAGCTCGGCGGCGGGAACGATATGGCGACCGAGCGTGTGGAGCTTCAGGTCCGCGGCAACAACGAGAAGGACATCGCCGACCTCGATCGACTCTATGCCGGACTTCGCGCACTGGCCACGCTTCCGGGGCTTGGAGGCGGAGGCAGCTCAAACACGTTCGTCGGGGTGGACGGTAAGTTCGTCGTCACCCTCGCTGCGACCGGTCAAAACTCGGAGGTCATGCGACACGTCGTCTTCGAGGTGCCGCCGGCTCTCCGCGGTCGCAGCGGACGGATCCGGATCGTCGACAACTCCAATCGTGCTTGGGGGCACATCAGCGTCGACGATTTCCGCTTCGCCGCAGCGGCACCGGCCCCACGCCCTTTGCGCGTCTGGGGATTCGCGGACACCCACGCGCATCCCATGAACGATCTCGCCTTCGGCGGGGGCGTGATCCAGGGATCGCTCTACGCACGGGACGGTTCGGCCTATGGAACGGAGGCCTTTCGGAGGGCCGCGCTCCCGCCGCTGTTCGAAAGGCTCAACTGGGGAGCGCTCGGAGCGGCGGTGGGAGCGACCGCCTCCTTCAGCAACTTGCTGACGCCGTTCCTTTCCCTTTCGACACCGCTCGGGACGCCCTTCATCCCTCCGATCCCCCTCGATCCAGCAACCGGCGCGGCCGCCGCGCTGGTTGCGAAGGCGGCGACGCTGCCCATGCGCATGGGCTATCCCGACATGCGCGCCTACCCCACGACGAGCATGATGGCGGGCCAGACGGTGTACAGCGAGTGGATCCGTCGCTCTTACGACGGTGGCCTGCGCCTGATGTCGGCTCTCGCGGTCAACACCTGGGTGGTCAGCGCGCATCCCCTCAAGAAAGCCGTGATCGGTTCGTCGGCGCCCGAGGATGACAAGGGCAGCGCGGACCTGCAGATCGCGGACGTCAAGACCTGGGCGCAAAGGCCGGAGAACCGCGGCTGGGTCGAGATCGCGCTCACGCCGATGGACGCGCGACGAATCATCGGCGCCAACAAGCTCGCCATCATCATCGGGGTCGAGCTCGACTCCATCGGTAACTTCGTTCCCAACTCCCACTGGCAGAAGCCCGGTGCGGTCGTCATGCCGGCGGATCACGCCCAGCAGCGGAGACTCATCGCGGCGGAGCTGGATCGCCTCTACGCCGAGGGGGTGCGGCAGATCGGGCCGTTCCATTACGTGTCGGGCGTGTTCGGTGGCGCCGCGATGTTCCAGCGCATGTTCAACGACGTGAACCGCGCGATCTCGGGTACCAACGTCAAGGTCGACAGCGGTGATGCTCTGGGCATCCGCTACCGTCTCGACATGGACAGCTGGGGTGGCACCGGTCCGCTGTCCCGCACGGCCATCACGGGCGACTCGGCGGCGCAGCAAAGCGATGCGAGCTGGGCAACGACCGGGCATGGTCACATCAACAACGAGGAGCTCGAGCCCGCCGGCGAGATCATGTTCGAGGAGCTCGCGCGCCGCGGGATGATCATCGACCTCGACCACGCGGGGTACAAGACGACGAAGGGGCTCCTGACGAAGGCGATGACCACGCACTACCCGGTGATGTCGTCGCACACCGACTACATGGAGCTGGCCTTCACCGGTCCAGGCACGTACACGCACGGCGCCCAGGTCGACAATGACGTCGACAACGCGAGGCTGTTCGACACGACGAGCCAGGGACCGCTGCGCCACGAGGGCCAGGCATCGCGCGTCAAGATCGAGACGATCGCGAGCCTCGGCGGCGTGACGGGCGCCATCCTGTGGCTACCGCGGCGGCTCGCCTGGGGGAAGGCCATCCCGAACGACAACGACGGATCGTCGAAGACCTGGGCGCAGAGTTACCAGTACGCGGTCGAGGTGATGGGAGGCCATGGCGTCGCGCTGTCGACGGACCGGATCACCCTCGGCCCCCGCTTCGGGCCGAACTCCGCCTATCTGCTCGGCGAGGAGCACGTCACGTTGCCGCGCCGCGACGAGCGCCGGTTTACGCAGGTCGACGCGCAGCGCAATGGCGTGCGTTACAGCAACAGAACCCCCATGATCGAGTGGCGTGCGTTCCGGTTCGGATCGGGCGCATGGCAGAAGACCCCGCTCGAGGGCGACAACAAATGGGAGTCGCGGCCGCTGGAGCACGAGGACGCGTGGAAGGCGATCGCCGCATATACGGCGGGCCGCAATCCACGCACGATGCCGCGGTACGGCAACGCTCCGGACGGCGATCCGCGCAAGGTACCGAACCACGGCATCGATCTCTCCGCAGATCACAACCGGCCCGAGAGGATTATCAACTACGCGTGGGGCCTGGGGTCGAGCGGCGAGGCCGACCTCGAGGCGTTCTGCGGCGTTGGCTGCGACAACGACACACTCGCCGAGCGCTACGCGGCGTACTGCGTGAGGACGGGCTTCACGGCGTCGCATCTCCCGCCACGACGACAAACCCTCCCGAGGCTCGCGGACAATATCCGCTGGTTTTCGACCGTATGGAACCAGTGGGGGCGGATGAGCGGCACCAACAGCCCGCTCCGCCGGCTCGTGTTCGGCAACCGCGACTACGACGTCAACATCGACGGAGTCGCGCACTACGGGATGCTCCCTGACTTCCTGCAGGACGTGGCCAACTCGCACCCCCGGCCCGCGGAGGTGGGCACGTACCTCAAGCCCCTGTTCAGCTCGGCCGAGGACTACATCCAGATGTGGGAGAAGGCCTGGGCTGTCGCGGGTCGACACTAGAGCGGGGATTGCGGCTGCGGTTCAATTGGCGTTGGCGGCACCGGGGGTGGCGGCCGACGAGAGCTTCCAATCGGCCTGTGCGTCGTTCGTGTCGGCGCCGTTCGGCAGGCGGCAGAGCGAGCCCGGCGCCGTGTTCGAGTCGGCGACGCTGGCGGCGAGCGCCGTGCCCTCGACCAGGCTCACCGTCCCCACGACCGGCAGGACGGCGGCGAGGATGGAGCCCTCGTACGACAGCGCGTCGACGAGCTTGTTCGCCTGCGTGTCGACGAGCGCGACGCCGTCCGGCGCGCCGTTCTGCACGATGTCGGTGAGTGCGCCGAGATCGATCTTGAGCGCGCCCGCGGCGGCGGTGACGCTGCTCGCGCCTACGACGAGGTATTGCCCTGGCGCGAGCGTGCCCGCGGGACCGAGGTCCACCGTCTTGTAGACGGCGTTGTTCGCGCCGTTGACGAGGAAGAGGGTGTACCCGGTCAGATCGATGGCCGCGGCCGACCCGTTGTAGATCTCGACGAACTCGGCGTTGTCGGTTCCCACGTTGTCGTAGTCGACTTCGTTGATGACGAGGCCGCCGGCGGCGACCTGCAGCGTCAAGGTCGCGTTCAGCGTGGTGGCGCCGAGCGTCGCGCCGACGGTAGCGCTCGTCACCGTGGTCGCGTCGACGTACGTGAACGTGGCGGTGGTCTGATCGGCGCCCACCGTTACCGTCGCCGGGATCGTGCCGGCGTTCGCGGGTGCGAGGGCCAAGGTGATCGCCGTTCCGCCGGCGGGGGCCGGGATGTCGAGGCCGACCGTGTACGTCGTCGTCCCGCCCGGCGCGAGGACGAGGGTGGGCGGCGTCAGCGACTTCAGCGCCGGGACCTCCGCGGCGGCGACGACCCGAACTGTCGCCGTCCGCGTCTGCGCGCCGAGCGTCGCCGTGAGCGTGACCGACGCGGCCTGCTGCAAGCCGTTGACGAGCACCTGAGCGCTCGTCTGACCGGCGAGCACCGTGGCGCCGCCGCCCGCGACCGTGAGGCTGGCCGCGTCGCTCGACGCCATCGCGACGAACGTGTCGACGGTCGGCGCCGAAGTGAGCGAGACGGTGAGCGGCACGGGCAAGGTGGCCGTGCCCGCTTGGCCGACGCGCGCGAAGCTCGATGCTTCGTTGAACGCGCTCAGCTGCGCGGGACCAACCACCACGTCGGTCGCGGCGCGCGGCTCGAGCTTGGAGTTGCCGTTCTTGAAATCGAGCACGCCGGTGATCGACGTGAAGAGCGTCCCCACCGTCGGGAACGGAGCGGTGAGATGCAAGAGATCGTTCACGCGCAGCGCCGCGTCGACCGCGAACTCGTTGGTCGGCGCTGTGTCGCCGGCGCCGGGGGCAGGCGCGGCGTCGGTGACGGTCACCGCCGCGACCTGCACGACGACGCCCTCGAGCGCCGCCGCCTTCGGCCCGCCCGTCACGACGTCGGCGGGGGTCACGACGACCGGATCGGGGGGCACCTCGCTCGCCGACGTCACGACGGTGACCGCCGGGGCGGTGAGCTCGGTCTCGCCGCCGAAGACGGCGACCGCCGCGCTCGTCACCGTCACGCGATCGCCCACGTTCACGGGGCTCCCGCTCTGGAAGACGAAGATGCCGGAGTAGTCGGTGCCCGCGTAGCCGGGATCGCCGGCCTTCGCCTGCAAGTAGAAGCCGGTCGCCGCCTTGCCGGTGACGAGCGTGTTCGCGATCGAGACCGACGTGCCGACCGGCACGGTCCCTTTCTTGATGTCGTAGATCGTGGCCGGGCACGCGAGCGCGCCGGGGTTCGCCGTCTTCGGGCACGCGTCGCAGGCGTCCCCCTTGCCGTCGCCGTCCGCGTCGGCCTGGTCGGGGTTGGCGAGGGTGGGGCAATTGTCGGCGCCGTTGGCGACGCCGTCGCCGTCGGAGTCGTTGGCGTCGAACTTCTTGCAGGTCGTCGTGTTCGCGTCGAGCGGGCACACGTCGCACGCGTCGCCCGCGCCGTCGCCGTCGGCGTCGGCCTGCTTGCCGCCGTCCATCGGGCGGATTGGGTTGAACACCTTCTTGCAGTCGTCGCTCGCGTCGGGGATGCCGTCGCCGTCGCCGTCGGTCGCCGACGGGACGCCCGTGTACACGGTGGAGCCGGAGACGCTCTTGGGCCGCCGGGGCGTGCACGAAGGCTCGTTCGTCGGCGTGCCGCAGAAGAACGCCGGGTAGATGTTCGCGCCCGCCGCGGTCTTGAGCGCCGCGAGGTTCTTGCCGAACTCGTCTTGGAGGCACACCTTCTTCGCGGTCCCGCACACGTCGAGCGCGTCGCACGCGGCGGCCGTCGCCGTCGTCACGATCCCGTCGTCGCCGTAGAGCACCTTGCCGGCGCGCATGACCATGACGACGTCTTGCGGCGCCGCGTCGATGACGGCGCGGTGATCCTTGTGGTCCTTGCCCGCGAAGACGGTAACGTCGCCGATCTTGCCGACCACCAGATCGCCGATGACGTCGTCGGTCGCCGTGGCGCGCGCGGCGTCGACGGTGACCATGCGCCAGAGCGCGACGTCGCTGAAGAAGGCGTCGAAGTACGTCTTGTTGAAGGTGTCGGCGCACTTCAGCTCACGCGCGAGGTTCATCGAGCCGGTGGCGATCCAGTCGGTGCCCAGCGCGATGCGCACGCCGAGGCGCGCGGCCTCTGGCACTTCGGCGGTGTCACCGTAGAGCGTGATGTTGGAACGCGGGGACCAGATGACCGAACCGCCGCGCTGGCCGATGTCGGCGTAGTCGGCGGCGGTTAGGCCGATCGAGTGGATCATCGCCGTCTTCGGCGCGACGAGGTCCTGCCCGCCGCCGGTCGTGGTGCTGAGGCACGTGAACTCGTTCTTCGCGAAGTCGCTGATCCCCTCGGCGACGTGCGGCAAGAAGGCGTCGTCGCCGGCGATCGAAGCCGCCGTTCGAATGGAGGGGTATCCGCAGCCCGACGTGAGCTGCGTCGAGTTCGAGTCGCCGAGCGGGAAGGTCTCGAAGTCGACGGGCTTCTGCGCGAGGCCGATCTCGTCGGCCGCCTTGTCGAGGTTTCTGAGGAGGCCGGCGACGCTGCCCGAGCCGACCGTCGACGTCGCGCCGCTCAAGAGGAAGCGCAGCTCCGCCCAGCGGACCTGGTCGGGGGTCGCGCCGCCCGGCGTCGTGAGCTTGGTGTGTCCATTCTTGCCGGAGCGCCAGTCGTGGCGGTGCTCGTAGCGCTCGCCGGTGTCGGTGTACGGGCTGTTCTGCGCGTAGGTGATGTGATCGTGCGTGTTGATGAGGGCGGCGGAGACGACGCCGGTCGGGCACGTGATGACCGTCGCGCCCTGCGCCTTCGCCTCGCAGTCGCAGCCGACGCAGGCGATGGCGCCCTTGTCGTCGATCAGCACCGCGCCGCCGCGGTACGTCTTCTCGGAGGTGAGCACCGTGCCGACGACGAGCTTCGTCGCGCTCCCGGCGGTGACCGCACACGTCCCGGTCGCCAGCGGCGCGAGCGTCTTGCACGTGATCTCGGGCAGGCCGCCGGGGGGCGGCGCCGTCTCCTTCAGGCACCCCGCCGAGCAGCCGTCGCCGTCCTTCGTGTTGCCGTCGTCGCACTGCTCGCCGTTCTCGACCGCGCCGTTCCCGCAGACCGGCAGGCCCCCTTCGCTCAGGCACTCACCGTTCGGGCACCCGGCGTCGGCGCCGGTGTCGACGTTCGAGCTCGCGCTGCCGCACGCGGCGACGGCGACGAGGCAGAACAAGAGGAGGCTGGAGACGAGAGCCAGAGGAAGGAGCGCCAACGACGGGGTGCGAGGCATGGGTGGGGCAAGCTACCCCAGGTTTCGTGTTGTGCACGTCCGTCGGGGAAGTTCTCGCCCCGATGACGCGTGGTCGTCACCGTTCGGTAACGCCTCCAGGCTCTGCCGAGGGGCATTTCTCCGCAAGCGGGCAAGCGGTGCACGCCGGTCGCGTGCGCCGGCAGAGGTTCTGCGCTTTGCGGAGCGCGCGAAGGACGTCTCGCAGCGGCAGCCTCTTCACGGAGACCATTCCATCTGGAGCTTTTCGTGCGTCGATATTCCGTGGTGCCGTGTGCCGTTTGGCCATACCGTCCATATAGCAATGGCATCCGTCCCCGCGCGCCCCTCCCAGAAGCTCTTTCACGTCCTCGTCGCCGGCGGGATCGCGATGGCCACTCCGGCGTGCTCGAGCGATCCGGCGCAGAGCAGCAGCGACTCCGGCGCCTCGGACGGGTCCACGGGCTCCGCGGACGCCGGCGACGCCGCGTCGGACAGCGGGTCGCCGACCGACGCCGCCGGCAACCGGGATGTCGCCGACACGGGCATCTCCGACGCGCTGGCGGCCGCGGACGCTTGCCTCAACAGGCCCGGCGATTGTTCGCACGGTCTCTGTAGCTGGTGAGCCGTGCGGGCGGAGATCCGCACCGCGGCCGGTAAGGCGTGGGCCTTTCGTCACTGGGTCGAGCGCGACGCAGAGGCCCGCTTCTCGAGGCTCGCGGGGCGTCTCGAGCGCATCGGAACGCCCGCGTCGCTCGTCGCCAAGACGCACGACGCCTCGCGGGACGAGGGGCGTCACGCAGAGCTGTGCGCGGAGCTCGCGCAGCGCTACGAGCACCGGCTCCAAAAGTCCGACGAGCGCCCGACCGAGATTGCTCCGAAGCGCCTCTCGTCTCGCGAGCGAGTCCTCTACGAAGTGGCGGCGTTCTGCCTCGCCGAGACGGAGAGCTCGGTCATGCTCGTCACGCTCACCCAGCACGTGCGCGACCCGGGGATGCGCAAGGTCCTGCGCGAGCTGTCGCGCGATGAGGTGGCGCACGCGAGGCTCGGCTGGGCGGTGCTGGCGAGCCACAAGGATACCGACGATCTCTCCTTCCTCGCGCGGTGGATCCCGTGGATGTTGAACACCACCGCCGGCGACACGTTCCGGCGAGACACCAAGGGCCCTGAGGACCGCACGCTCGTCGAGCACGGCGTCCTGCCGTATTCGCTGCGCCGCAAGGTCTTCGTCGATGCGCTCGAGGACGTGGCCTTTCCCGGGCTCGACGCGCTCTCGATCGATGCCAGCGCGTCGCGCGCGTGGCTCGCGAAGCTGGTTGCCGCGTGACCTCTCTGTAGCGAAGGGCGAGGCCGAGCCCGACGTCCCCGCGTAGGACCAGGTGCCGCGGCCAGACGCAGCCTCCCGAAGGGTGCTTCACGTGGTTGGGGGACAGGTACGCATCCAGCGTCGCGCGCAGGTCCCCAGCGTCCTCCGAAACGCCTCCGAGACACGGCGCCGACCCGGCGCGCTAACTCAGCAACCCGACGGCTTCTGAACGCACTTCGCCCCTGCCAGCTCGCAGTAGTACCCGCTGTAGCAACCGTTCGCCTGGCAGGGGTGCGTCCCGCATGAGTGGCACGGGGCGCTCTTCGACGGCGGCGCGTAGCCGGCGCACGTCCCGCCGCTGGAGCTCGACGCGCCGCTGGAGCTCGACGAGCTGCTGGAGCTCGACGAGCTCGACGAGGAGCCGCCGCCCGACGAGCTGGACCCCGTGGCGCCGGAGCTCGAGGATGTGCTCGACCCGCCACTCGACGAGCTCGCGGGGGCGGAGGACGAGCCGGAGCTCGACGACGTCGTGCCCGATGCGCCGTCGTGGGCACCGGCGTCGTCGCCGGGCCCTGGCGGATCGGTCCCCGCAGCGGTCCCGGTGCCGACGGCGCACGCGGTGAGGAGCAGAAGGGTCAGAAGTCGTCCGACAACCGTCATTCGAAACCCGTTCATGGGCACCTCGGCGCGGGGGATGTAGCTCGCGGCGGCGGAGCGGGCAACGAAAGTTGGCTCGATGCAGCCCGAAAAAGCCCTGATGGACCGCACACCCACATCGCCCGCGACCCAAGAAGTCCCGCGTGGATTACGGCGTCGTCGCGTGGACCTCGACTTCTCGGGCACCGCCAAGCGCGGGCCACGGCAAATCCGGTCCATCTCGGGAACGAACATGAGGTCTGTCGGGTTCGTGGCGTTCGCGTGCCTCGTCGCAGCTTGCGGCACGACGAGCAACGGGAGCAGTGGCAGCTCGGGCACCAGCGGGGGCAGCGGCAGCTCGGGCACGAGCGGCGGTTCGGGCGACAGCGGCGTTCCGACCGATAGCGGTGCGCCCGGCAGCGGGACCATCGCCGGAGACGTCGGCGGCGTCCCGGTCAACACCGTCGCCATGGCGCTGTGGATCGGCGCGCCCGACGATTCGACCACGACGGTCGTGTACCTGTTCTCGAAGGTGGTCGACTGCACGAAGCTCCATCCCGCGGGCTGGGCCGACGACGGCCGCATCCCGCCGGGCACACAGTTCCGCGCGCCTCTGAGCTTTCCTTGCCGCCAGCGCAGTCGGGCGCCGCGGTGGTGCGCGCCACCACGGTGTGGGTCGGGGCCGTTGCATGGCGTGCAACGCTGTGGCCGCGCCCGCAACGGCGTCGGACACCTTGGTCGTGGATATTCCATGGGTTTTTCGATGGACGGCAACGTGCAATGGCAGACCTCGGAGGCCCGCATGAACCCGCAAGGCGCAGCACCTTGGTTCGACGAGGGAAACGAAGGTCACCGGGCGACGCGGTGTGAGCTCGCCGACGCCTGCTGGGCCGGCATCACCGAGTTCCTGTGGCTCGAGCCGACGGACGTGCACGCCCTCGGGGATTGGTTCCGCGCGTACGAGCAGCTGACGCGCCCCGATCGAGCGCCGGGACGCGCTGCGTTCACGCCCGTCGCGCCGATGCCGCCGCTGGAGGCGCTCGTGCGGAGCGCCCAGCGCGACGTGCTCGAACAGCTCGCGCGCCTGGCGGAGGAGGAGGGCTTCGCGGTCGTGGCCGACGTTCTGGCGCAGCGCGGCCTTGTCCTCGAGGGCGCGGGCTGGGTCCCGGTCCGCCGCCGCTACATGAAGCTCGCCGAGCGCGTCATGAGCCTGGTCGCCGCGGCGCACCTCAACGAGGTCGACCGCGGGCCTGCAGCGTCGGGACGCCGAACCTCGGGCACCATGATCGTTCGATCCATCGACGACTGCACCGGGCGGGACGACGGGAGGTCCGCATGAACGTGGCGATCGACGAGCTCGTGGCACCGGGGCGCCGCAACGAGCACGAGGGCTCGGTGGCGTGCAGGACCCTCGTGTCGGAGTTCTTGTGGCTCGATCCCGCCGATCTTGCCGGCCTGGGGCGCTGGCTCGGACGGTACCAGGATGTCACGCGCACGGTCCGCGCGCGGGAGGACGATGGGCCGTCTTCGGCGACGAACAGCGTCCCGCCTGCCATCGCGGTCCAGGACATCGTCGAGGCTGCGCAGCGCGAGGTCGTGAGGCGCCTCGGCCTGATGGGCGAGTCCGGTGGCTACGCCGTCGTCGCGGACGTCGTCTCGGCGCGCAACGTGGTGCTGGGACCGCAGGGCTGGATCGCGGTGCGCCGCGGCCGGATGAAGCTCGTCGATCGCGTCATGTCGCTCGTCGCCGTGCCCCACCTGAACTCCTCGGAGGAGCTGGCCCCGCCCGATCGCCCTCGCGAGTCCGGCTTCGTCACGGTGCAGCGATGAGCGGCGGTCCCCTCGAAGCCTGAGGCGGTTGCGCCCTCACCTCACGTGCCAGCGCCCCTCGAAGCACTCGTAGTGCTCGTTGCGGTCGCGGCAGACGCGCGCTCCGGCGCCGCAGGGCCGTCCGTTAGGAAAGCCGTGGGTGCATGGCGGTGTCTCGTCGTTCGAGGAACGTCCGGTGGGGTTACCGGGGAACCAGCACCCGGCGGCCAGCAGCCCTAGGAACGCATGAGAGAGGCCCCGCACGCCGCCGGCGTAGCACGCTCCACACGCGTCGGGAATCTGCTCGTCGGGCACGTTGACGTGCACGTTCACGGCGCGAGATAGGTACAGGCCCTGCAGCGGGTCGGGTGGGTGCGGATCGCCTTGGCGGTCCTGCTCACTCCGACGCGCAGCGCGGTTCGCGGTGAAGCGCGGCGTGCGCACGCGAGTGCGCGGCGCGCGCCACGCTGGCGCGGAGAAACGAAGGGTTAGCGGAGCTATCGGCCGGCACGACCTCTGCAGTGGTGGGCAGCTCATTGAGTGGTTCAACCAGTTGATGACCAGATCAGAATGCCGGAGGTCCCCATGAAAATCGTCGCTTCGCTCCTCGCCCTTGCTGCACTCTCCGCCGCCAGCTTCGCCGCCCCCGCCGCGAAGAGCCAGACGCACCAAGACGGCGCGCGCTCCGGTGCGCCCGGCGGCACGTGGACCCCGTCCGCGACGCCGCCCTCGCTACCCGCGTTGCCGGCCGGGTCGGCTTCGGCGTCGGCGTCGGTCACGATCCAACCGACCGATCCGTCTGCGAGCGCCGCGCCGACGGCGCCGCCCGGACCGGCGGTGGTCCCCGCGACGCCGCCCGCCACGACGACGGCGCCCGACGCGGACCACGGGCAGTGGACGCCGGCGTCGAAGGATCGCCTGGTCGACCAGAAGTTTCTCCACGGCTTCCGCCTCGGTTACGCGTACGTGGCGAACTTCGAGAAGCCGGTCGAGTCGCTCGACGGTGTGAGCCTGAAGGAAAAGATCAACATGAAGACGCCTCACTCCTTCCTCCTGGGGTACGAGGGCGTGGTGCGCCTCGTCGGCCACTCGTGGCTCAACGTGATCCTCGTGGGCAACGCGATGGTCGCGGGGCTCGAGCAAAGCAAGTTCTTCCCGACCGGAAATGGCCTGCTCGGCTTCGAGATCGACAACTCGTTCCAGCTCGGCGTCGGCGCGAGCGTGACGCCGCTGAGGGGTCAAGAGGCGCACAGCATCATCGCCGCGGGCTGGACGCCGCGGGCCGGTGGTTTCTACGTGCCGGTGCACGCGTTCTTCATCCCGGACGTCGACGGGCTGCACCGGACGGGCGTGACGACCGGTGTGACCTGGTAACCCGCGCGCCGTCGTCGCGGCTGTCCTCGCGCGCGCACGCCATCTCGCCACAATGAGGCGTTCGTGCTGTGAAGATCCGGCGAAGCCCGTGATCCCAGCCGAAACGCAGGGCTGCGAGTCGATGCATGCTTGGCGCGCTCGATGCAATGGACTGCCTGCGACAACCGAGGAGACCGTCATGAACTCGATCACCGACAGCGCGGGCCACGCCACCGACCAAATCAAGGAGACCGCCACGCGCACCGCCGCGCACGCCAAGGGGAGCTTCCTCGAGTTCGGCACGCAGGTCCTCCGCCTCGTGAACGGGCTGCGCGTCTTCGAGATGGGAGGCGCCGACAACCTTCTCGACCGCGTCGGTCTGCAGCGCCAGAAGGGCGCGCTCTCCCCGCTCATGTGGTTCGCGGCGGGCGCGGCCGTCGCGGGCTCCGCCGTGCTCGTCCTCTCGCCGTCGTCGAGCCAGAAGCTCCGCCGCCAGATCGCGAAGCTCTTCACGGACGGCGTCGACGACGCCAAGCAGGTCGAGCAGGTCGTGGACAAGAAGCTCGAGACGCTGGTCGCCCACGCAAAGAAGGTCGTGAGCGACGCCGGCGAGCATCGCCTCGACCTGAGCGCCGACGGGGGTGGTAGGCACAACGGACCGCACGAGACGCGGCGATGATCCTTTCGTGAGCACCGCCGGCGACGCCAGTGCGGACGCATCGACGTCGTTCGCGCTCCAGGGGCACCTTACGCTCGCCACCGCGGCGGAGACGTGGAGAGCCCTGCAGGAGCGCGCGCGCGCCGTCGCGTCGGGTTCCCGCATCGCGGTCGACCTCTCCGCCGTCGAGTCCATGGACGGCGGCACGATGGCGCTGCTCGTCCAGCTGCGCGCCGAGCTCGCCGCGCGCGGTGTTCGCGCCGAGCTGACCGGCGCACGCGAGGCTGTGCAGGCGCTCGTCCACCTCTACTCCGGGGACGTCGCCCCCGTTTCGGGCAAGCGCGCACCCCACGAGGGCACGCTCGCTCAGATCGGACGCGGCACCATCGAGTTCTTCCTCGAGACCCTGCGCATCCTGGGCTTTCTCGGGGACATGCTCCTGTCGGCGCTCGGCGTATTGCGTGAGCCGAAGACGGGAAATTGGAAGGATGTCGTCCCGACGATGGAGCGAACGGGCGCGAACGCCGTCCCGATCGTCGTTCTCATCAACTTTCTCGTCGGCTTCGTCATGGCCTTCCAAGGCGCGAACCAGCTGCGGCAGTTCGGCGCGAGCATCTTCGTCGCCGATCTCGTCGGCGTCTCGATCACGCGCGAGCTGGGGCCGCTGATGACCGCGATCATCGTGTGCGGTCGATCGGGCGCCGCCTTCGCGGCCGAGCTCGGCTCGATGCGCGTGTCCGAGGAGATCGACGCGCTGCGCACGATGGGCTTCGGCCCCATGCGCTACCTGGTCTTGCCGCGCACCGTGGCCCTCGTGCTCGTCATGCCAATCCTCACGCTGCTCGGGGACTTCGTGGGGATCCTCGGCGGCATGGCCGTCGGTATCGGCGGCCTCGGCCTCACGTTCCAGGGCTATCTCATTGAGACCCGCAAGGCGGTCGTCCTCTGGGATGTCTCGTCGGGCCTCGTCAAGAGCGTCGTCTTCGCGATCGCCATCTCGCTCATCGCTTGCCAGCAGGGCTTCGCCACGACCGGCGGCGCCGAGGGCGTCGGCCGGCGCACGACGTCGGCGGTCGTCTCCACCTTGTTCGCGCTCATCGTCATCGACGCGTGCTTCACCATGTTCTTCCACGCGTTCAACCTATGAGCGCGCCCGCCCTCACCGTGACGGGTCTCACGATGGGATGGGACGACGTCGTCCTGCAACAGGACGCGACGTTCGAGGTCGCGCGCCGCGAGGTGTTCGCCGTGCTCGGCGGGAGCGGCTGCGGCAAGTCGACGCTGCTCAGGTACATGATCGGCCTCGACGCGCCGCTCGCAGGGACGATCGTGATCGACGGGATCGGCTCGCCCGATCTCGACGTCGGGCGCCCTCCCTACGGCGTGATGTTCCAGTCCGGCGCGCTCTTCGGTGGGCTCACGGTCGCCGAGAACGTCGCGCTGCAGCTCGAACGATGGACGACGCTCCCGGCCGACGCGATCAGCGCGATCGTGCGCGCGAAGCTCCGGCTGGTCGGCCTCGAAGGCGCGGAGGAAAAGCTCCCCGCCGAGCTCTCCGGCGGCATGAAGAAGCGCGCCGCCATCGCACGCGCCATGGCGCTGGAGCCCGATCTCCTCTTCCTGGACGAGCCGTCGGCCGGCCTCGATCCGGTGAGCGCGGTGGAGCTCGACGAGCTCTTTCTCACGCTGAGCCGCGTGCTCGGCCTCACGCTCGTCATCGTGACCCACGAGCTCGAGAGCATCTTCCGCATCGCCAACCAGTGCATTCTGCTCGACAAGGAAAGCAAATCCATCATCGGCAGAGGCGACCCCAAGGTGCTGCGCGACACGAGCACCGACCCGCGGGTCCACCGTTTCATGAACCGCCTGCCAAGGAGCGCCTGATGGCTGCCGCAAAAGGACACTGGAAGCTCGGCCTCTTCGTCGTGGTCGGCCTCGCGCTGGGGCTCCTCTCGCTCGTTCTGCTCGGGGCCCGCAGCCTGCAGAAGGAAGTCGTCACCTACGTGAGCTTCTTCGACGAATCGGTCCAGGGCCTCGATCTCGGCTCCCCGGTGAAGTTCCGCGGCGTCACCGTCGGCAACGTCGCGGTCATCAAGGTTGCCAAGGACCGCCGGCTCGTCGAGGTCGCCCTCGATCTCGAGGTGAAGGAGCTGGAGGAAATGGGCCTCTCCGAGGGGAAGGGGAAGAACCTCAAGGTCCGCGTGCCGAACGACCTGCGCCTGCAGCTCGCGTCGCAGGGGATCACCGGCGTGAAGTTCCTTCAGCTCGACTTCTTCGACACGAAGTCGTACCCGCCGCCGCCGCTGCCGTTCCCGACGCCGGAGAACTACATCCCGGCCGCGGTCTCGACGATGAAGAACGTCGAGGACGCGGTCGTCACCGCGGCGAATCGGCTGCCGCAGGTGGTGGACGCCATCCTGCTCGTCGTCGGGCGCGTCGGGCGCATCTTGGACGATCTGGACTCCAAGAAGCTCCCGGAGGGCATGGCCGGCACGCTCGCACGCGCCGACCGCGTGCTCGCCCGTCTCGAGAGCGCGGTGGTCGCGCTGGACACCGGGAAGCTCTCCACGAGCGCGCAGGCGGCGATCGCGGGGCTCGGCGAGACGACCGCGCGCCTGAACGCGGTCCTCTCTCGGCTCGACGGCGACGCCGGGATCCTCGCGAGCACCCAGCGCGCGACGAGCGCGATCGGCGATGTCGCGTCGAGCTCGAGGGGCCTCGGGCAGGAGGTCGAAGAGACGCTCCGCGACGTGCAGGACGTGACCGCCGCGATTCAGCGGGTCGCCGACGCGCTCGAGCGCGATCCCGACATGCTCGTGAAAGGGCGAGGTAAGCACAAATGAGCCTTGCCGCCCGTCTGGTGATCGCCCTAGCTCTCCTGGGGTGTGCGGGTTGCGCGCTCACGTCGAAGAGCGACTCGATCGTGCTCCGCTACTTCAGCCCCGTGACCGTGACGCAGCGCACGACCGCGGCGCAGACCGACGATCGACGGGCGCCGCCGGAGATCGCGCTTCGTCTCGGGCGCGTGAACGGGGCGCGGCATCTGAAGGAGAAGATCGCCTACCGCGACTCCGCCTACGAGCTCGCGTTCTACGACGAGCTGCGATGGACCGACAAACCCGAGGCGTTCGTGCGACGCGCGCTTCGCGGCGCGCTCTTCGAAGAGCACCGCGCACGGCAGCTCGTCGGCGGTGGAGGCCTCACCCTCGACGTGGACCTCGACGCGTTCGAAGAGATCAAGGCGCCCCGCCACGCCGCGCGCGTCTCGGTGACGTGGACGTTGCGCGATGACCAGCTCGTCCTCGCCGAGGAGTCGTTCCTTATCGAGCGAGCGTTTGCTCCGCGCGGCGAGGGAGACGGCCCCGCAGCTCTCGTCGCCGCGCTGTCGGGTGCGCTCGACGACGCAGTAGCCCGCATCGTGGCGCGGGTCCTCGTCAGCGCGCAAGCGGGCAGCACGCCGGCTCCTCGGACGCCGGGGTAGGCCCGGACCCAAGAGCTTGGCGCGCGCTCTCATCGCGCGGTGTCCCAGGTGGCGCGGTGATCCCTCAGGTACTCACGGAGCGAGCGTGGCGGTCGGCCGAGCAGGCGCGCGAGGGTCGGATCCACGCGCTCGGCCTGCCCTAGCCTCAGGCCCGCGTGGAGCACCGTCTGCACGCCGACCTGGGCCCACGGCATTCCGCGCGCGCGAAGGTGCATGAGGTAGCCGATGAGGCTCGCTGCGTCGTAGCGGATCTCCCGCCGGAGGACGTCGGTGAGGGTCGCGGCCGCTGTGCGAAAGTCGACGGCCTCCGCGCCCGTCAGCGTGTAGGCGTGGCCGTCGTGCAAGGAGGGGCTCGCGAAGATCGTCGCAGCGACCTCGGCGACGTCTCGCACGTCGACGAAGGCGACGCGGCCGCGGCCGGCGGGCACGTAGACGCGCGCGTCCTCGACGATGTCTCGACGGTAGGCGTCGCCGAAGTTCTGCGCGAAGAAGCCGGGCCTGAGCGTCGTCCAGCCGGTCGTCAGGGCGAGGGCGCGTTCGACGGCGTGATGCGGTACGAGTGCGTTCTTCTCGGCGCCTGCGACGGAGAGAAAGACCACGTGCCGAACACCGCCGCGGCGGGCCTCTTCGACGAAGGGCAAGAGGGTCTGCTTGACGTCGGCGATGGCCGGTGGCCTCAGCAGGAACAGAGCGTCGGCACCGCTCGCGGCAGTGAACGTCGAGCGATCCCGGTAGTCGAGCTTCACGGCCTCGACGTCGTCGCCAAAGAGCGCGCGCACGCGACCGGGATCGCGATCGGCCGCGAGGGTGCCGATATTCTTGGCGCGCAGCGCGCGAACGACCTCTCGGCCGACGTTGCCGGTGGAACCGGTGACGAGCACACGAGACATGACGTTTCGCTTCTACTCCCCGACCCAGAGCGCTCGAGGTTTCCTTCGGTCCACCCGCTGGGCGGCGAGCGTCGCCTTCGTCACTCGCGCAGTCTACACCGTGGTCAACTGGCCGTCTTGGGGTGGTGGTGATCCCCGTGAAGGGTCAGCGCGAGATTTGCGCGCGCCACGACCATCACGAACGAGGCCTCGACGACACGAGGAGCACCGTGAAGCCAGACGAGCTCGGGTCGCAGGGGCGGCTCGCGCTATCTGCCGTACGGGTTCGTGGTGTGGAGCGTGGGTGACCGCGCGCGTCGGCTCCGCCGGTGACGCCATGGTCGGCGCGAGGGGATTGACGAGCGTGTCGAACGCCGCCACGACCACTACGTGGAAGCGGTGTCCTTGGCCGAGCTCTTGGCCGCGGCCAAGAGCTCGGGCCGGCCGCTCGCGCCGGGCGTCGTCTCGCGCATCCTCGGCGACACGCTCGCGGGGCTCCATGCGGCGCACGAGTCGCGCGATCTGAAGGGGTCGCCGCTCGAGATCCCGGGTACGTGCTCACCCTGAGCAGCGAGTACTGGGACTATTACGGTCGCCTCCTCAACCTCACGCCGATGGCAGACAAGCGCGTCATCTACTCGTTCCACGCGTACGGCTTCCCGCAAGACAAGTTCGCGATGGGTCCCATTCAACGAGTGGATCGGCGATGACGGCAACGGAGGAGAGCCGTTCAAGCAAGAGCGCGCCGATCTGCACGCCATCATCCGTAGCGCCCTCCGAGTCGCACGCGGACAGTAGCGAGTGGCAGAGCCAGGTCGTCTCGGCCCAGGCTGCGCTCGCCGGCAACGACGGCGCGCCCTGAGCGCCCGCGGGCCTCGAACCCGGCGCCGTCCGTCCGGTATCTATCGCGCGCGCGATACGGAGGAGCCCAGCAAGCCGTAGCCAGCTATCCTCGGCTGTCGTGGGCTCGCCAGCGCCTTACCGCGGATCTGCGAACGGCCCCTCACGGGTGCTCGACGTGCGTCCGGCCATGCTTCGCACCAGCGTACTGCTCGCGCTCGCGGTACCGGTGTGCTTGGCGGTAGGCGCCGTCCTCGCTGCGGTGGCGGCGGGTTCGACTGGCGCGGACGCCGCCATCTTCGCGCTCATCAGCGCAGTTTGTATCCTCGCCAGTTTCGTTCCCGGGACGCTCGCGTATCGGGGGGTCTTCACCGTCGTGCGCCTCCGAGTCGACGGCGAGGACCTCACGATCGAGTGGCGGCGCCGCGGTCACGTCGTGAAGGTGGAGTCGGTTCGCGTTGCGGACGTCGTCGACGTCGCGATCTCCGACACGCCGCTCTCCAACGGCGTCCTGGTCTTCGGCCTCGTCGTCGGGACGCGGGCCGGCGACATCTCCCTCTCCGACGACGTCGCCACGACGCGCGATCGATACGCTTCGCGCTGCGACGCCATCGCTGCGTTCCTCGACGTTGCGGTACGCCCATGAATGGGACCTGGCGTGTCCCCTCCTGGTGTCGCGACGGCGCTGCGATTCCACCGATTGTGTGAAGCCGTCGCCCGGTTCGTGCGTAGGAGGCCCCCATGGGCCCCACGTCGACCACCTCGAGCCCTGCGCCGTCCGGCGAAATGCGACGCTCCCGTCGCGTCGCCGAGGGTGTGCGAGAAACTCGAACGCCTCCACGTTCCCGCGTAGCTCGGTGTCGACGGACCGCGCGGGCGCCGACATCGCTCGAGGACTTACACGTTGACGGGGCTTACCGCGGCGGAGAGCTCTTCGAACACGCTCGCGCCGACCTTCAGCTGGCCCGCGATCGTGAGCGCCGCGATCTCCGCGCGACCGCGCGCTTCGACGGAGAGGCCCAGGAGGTCCCCGAGCTTGGCGATGCACTCGGTCTCCGACGGCGCGACGTCGCGATCGGCCGCGCGCACCATGCAGGCGAGCGCGTACAAGTACTCGGACGCTGCGGCGTCGAGCCCCGCCGGCGTGAAGCCGTCGAGCGAGCAGCGCTCGCGGGTCATTCGTTCGACCTCGGCGACGGCAGCCGCGTCGAAGCCGACGTGCTTCGCCGTACGCACGAGGGCGTCGGCCTCTGCCGCCTTCACGTTTCCGTCGGCCCACGCCACGGCGGCGAGCGCGCGAAACATCGGTAAATTCCACTTCATTTAACGCCTCGAGTTCCCGCGCTGTGGACGTTCCGGATGCGCACGCGGAGCCCGCCTCTCGGATCGGGCGTGAGGTTCGACCAGTCAAAATCGAGGTTCTGCTCCGGGAGCTCCCACGTGTGGTCGCGCAGGAGCAGCGTGGTGAACACCATCACGAGCTCCGTCGCGTAGTCGGTCCCCGCACAATGGTGGCTGGTCCTCGGCGCGCCGGGACCGTGGGGACAAAACGCGTGCTCGCTCCGCGCGTCCTCTCTGCGCTCAGGTCCGAAGCGTTCGGGATCGAACCGTCCCGGCTCGGGGTACGCGTCCTCGAGCTGGTGCGACTGGTAGAGGCCGAACATGATCTTCCAGCCCTTCGGGATCACGTGTCCGTAGAGCTCGATGTCCTCCTTCGCGATCGCGAACATCCCGGGCACCACGGGCGACGTGCGCTTCACTTCCAGGAGCACCTGTGTGAGGTAGGAGAGCTGCCCCAGGATGGGCAGCGTGAGCGCGCCCGAGGGTGCGACACGGGCGACCTCCTCGGCCGCGCGCTTTCGAATCTCGGGGTGGGCCGCGAGGTGGACGACCATCCCCCCCAGGTGCGCGTACACGACACGCCCCGCGATGATGAGGTGATGAAGCTCACGCTTCGCCTGGTCGTCGGTGATCTTGGTCCCCTCCGGCGTCGTGAAGGCCAGGACGCGCGAGAGCCCGTCGCTCGACGGGCGCGCGCGATGCTCCCCGATGATCTCGTCGAAGACCGCGAGAATCGCGTCGACCGCCTTCAGCCCGCGCGCGTAGGCCGTGCCTGGGAAGGCGACCGGCAAGCTCGTGAACGCCGCACCGGTCGCTTCGTAGTACCTGAGGAGGCTCTCGATCCTCGCGACGTCGGTGATTCCCATCATGTCCTCGGCGACGGCTTCGACCGAGATGCGCTTCAAGGCGTCGAGCAACGGCACTTCGTCTTGCGCCGTCCACGACGCGAGGGAGCGCCGCGATCGCGCTTCGATCGCGGGGAGGTAGTGCTCGAGCGCAGTTTGACTGAACGCCGCGAGGACGAGGGCCTTGCGCTCGCGATGCGCGGCCCCGTCGAGGTGGGGCAAGCTCGGGCCGGCAAAGAGACGGTAGATGTTGTCGGGCTGCGATCCCTCGCGCAGCACGCGCGCGCCGTCGATGAACGCGGCAGCGGCCTCGGCCCCGACGATCACCGCCGTGTCCTTGCCGAGGAGGCTCGTGCGAAAAATCGGGCCGTGCTTTTTTACCCGGTCGGAGACGAACGCATACGGATTTTTCAGAAAGCTCAACGTCTCACCCAGGAGGGGAAGGCCAGACGTTCCGGGAGGCAGCGACTTGCGTTCGGCGTTGCGGTCGGGCGAGCTCATGTGCCGGGAAGTGTACGCGCAGTTCTCTTGGTTGTGGGTGCCCCTCGACGCTCGGCGTGCTCTGATGCGGGCTGACGCGTGAAGCGCTGACCCATGCCTCCGAAGTCGCCAACAGGACCCGCCGCCAAGCGCCGCGGATCGGGACGAAAGCCCGTCGGGATCGCGCCGAAGCTCCTCTTGGAGCAGGTCAAGAGCACCGCGCCCTGGGCGTTCACGCTCGAGCCGCCGCTGCCCTCGGTGGAGATCCTCGGAAGGGCGCCGGAGATCGAGAAGCAGTGGCTCGCCGGCGAAGGCGCCGAAGGCTACTTCGCGTACCTCCTGGCCGCGCACTTCACCACCGTGGCGACGTTCTGCCCGACGGACGTGGACGTTCGCATTCGCCAGCACGCGTGGTCCCCGCTCGCCGGCAAGCCGCTGGCGTCGGCGGTCGATCGCGTAGAGGAGGTGGCGCGCTGGGACGTGCGCCCGGTCTCGGCGCGCCATGTCGTGCTGGATGGTCAGGTGCTCGCGGGGCACCAAGGCGAGTGGTTCAGCGTCATGGCCGGCGCCCTCGGCCGCGCGCTCGCGCTCTCGGACACCGCCGTCGTGGAGCGCACGACGGCCTGGATCGAGGCGGAGCTTGCGCGCGAGGCGCGCCTCGTGACCTTGGCGCGCGAGGACGGCACCGACCAGGATCTCCTCTCGGTCGTGACCACGGTGGCGCACAACCTCGGGGACCTCTCGCGCGTGGTGGACACGTGGCTCCCCGCCCACGCGGCGTCGGCGCTGGGTCTTCGCTACACGCGCCTCGGGCACGAGGACGGCGCGCGCTTCGACGGCGCCTTCGTGTTCGCGGGGGAGCTCAACAAGCTCCTGATGGCGAAGGAGAACCACCGGTTCCTTCCGCTGCGCGCCCCTCGGGCGCTGCGCCGAGAGCGCGCGTTCCTGCTGCCGTTCGGGCCGTATTTCTACGAGTGGGGCCGCCTGATCGGCAGCACGAAGCTCCTCGACGACGTCGAGCGCGCCGAGATCCTGCTCGCCCTGCTGGGCGTGCACGAGCGGCGCACCGAGGAGCACGGTTGCGTGCGGGCCATCGCCGGCATGCACAGCGTGCTGGGCGGTGGCGTGGAGAAGCTCGCGCGGCTCCTGCCTGCGGAGCAACGCACCGCCATGCAGCGCGGCGGCGTGCAGCTCGCGCTACGCCTCTCGGAGCCGGCCTTCTTGCGTAAATTCCACGCGAGCGTGGTGCGCTGAGCCGCAACGCGCCGTCCCACCTTGCCGCGGGGCGCCCGAACCGGCGCCGTCGGCGCTTCGACGTTGGGGGGGCGGTCGCGGGACGGAGCTGCGACGTGCTTGTCGCGGCTGGAGGACGAGGTGGGTCAGCGCCCTCACGGGCTCGCCGCTACCGCGGAGGGACGCGACGGACCGGCGATACGACCGGGAGGGTGACGCAGAAGATCGCGCCGCCCTCGGGCGGGCACTCGAGCGTCGCGTCCCCGCCGTGCGCGCGCGCGGCGTTTTGCACGAACGTGAGGCCGAGACCATGGTTGCGACGGCCCCCGCGCCGCCCCTCCCCCTGCCTGAACTTCTCGAAGATGTGAGGGCGCAGCTCCGGCGCCACGCCCGCGCCGTCGTCGCGGACACGGATGCGCACGTCGGCTTCTACGCGCTCGACCGTCACCGTCACGTGCGACGCGTGTTGCAGGGCGTTGTCCACGAGGTTCTCGCAGATCCGGAGGACCACGTCGCCGTCGACCTCCGCGAGCACCGGAGCGCCGTCCGTCAGCATGACGGTGGCCTCCGTGTGCCGCATGACCGCGCGCGCGAGGGCGATGGCCTTGGCGGCGAGCGCGTGGACGTCGACCGTGCTCGGGCTGAGCGGGAACTCGTTCGTCTCGAGCTGCGCGGTGTCGAGGAGGTTCACCAGCATCGAGCCGATGCGCTGGCTCGCGGCGAGGGCGTCGGCGACCGCCTCGCGTGCGTCCTCGTCGTCGCGCACGGCGGAGCGGAGGTGTTCGAGGCTCATCGTGATCGCGGTGAGCGGGCTCTTGATGTCGTGCACGAGCATCTGGCTCAACGTCTCGCGCATCAGCTCGACGGAGCGCTCGTGCGCGATGTCGCGCATCAGCAGCAGGCCGTACGGCGCGCCATCGCACTCGAACGACGTGACGGTGACGTGGACCTGCCGTGGCGTGGCGAGGAAGGGAAAAGGGAACGTGAAATCCCCCTCCGCGTGCAGCGCCTCCCGGCCGATGCGCTCCCGAAAGTACCCGCCGATCAGCGGCACGTCGAGGCAGTACGCGTGCTTGGCGAAGAAGTCCGTTCCGACAACGTCCTCGCGTCGCCGGCCGGCGAGCGTCTCTTCGACGCGGTTGTAGACGACCGCGTGGCCCTTCGCGTCTAGAGCAACGACGCCGATCGGCAGATTGTCGACGAGTTGCGTCAGCAATTTCAGCATCCCGTGCCCCCCACATCCGGAAAATAGCTGCTTCCCAGGCCGCAGGACGATGGTCCCTGACGCGCAACCCATACCCATTTCCGCAGGTGTGTCAACCGGGGCTGGTCGATCTTCTGAGTCGGCGTCGGAGCGTCACGGCGGCTCAGCGCGCTTCACGCCGCCGCCGTCGAGCCTCGGCGGAGGAGCTCTACGACGCCGAGCCGGAGGCGCTGCTCACGACGCTCCGCCTGAGCAACGCCATGTTGTAGAGACCTCGCTGCCGCGCCGGCGTGAGGACGATCGTCACGTGCTGCTCGGAGTGTGCGAAGCGGAACACGAAGTCGAACGACCGCACGCGCACGCGCGACGGATCGCGAACCAACTCGAAGAACTGCCCCTCGAATTGCCGGACGCGCGTGCAGGGCGCGACGTCGGTGAAGAAGTTGCGCCCGATGACGCGCTCTTTCGGCAGACGCGCGAGGCGGGACTCCGTGTCGTTGTAGTGGACGACGCGGCCCTGCGCGTCGAGGCAGATGAGGCCATAGGGGAGGTGGTCGAGCTCGCCGGGCGAGAGCCGCGAGACCGTGCCGAAGTCGAGGCCCTTGTCGGGGGCCGGCGCCGCGTCGATGGCGTTGCCGGTCGGAACGTTGCCGGCCTCGAAGAGCGCCCTCGTGTCGTCCCAGTCGCGCGGCAGGCGCGACGGCCCGGGGATGCGGAGATCTTCGCGCCGACGGTCCGCGGAAGTGGGGCCGGCGCTCGCGTTGCGCATTCCCTCGAGGGCGGCCTTGAGGCGCGCGTTCTCCGCGAGGAGGGCGGCCGCCTCCCGCGCCGCCGCCCCGCGCGCCGAGCCGCTCGAGGAGCAGGATGTTCTCGGCGCGAAGGCGATCCCGTTCCGCGATCAGGTTCTCCACGTTGGCGGGCTCGCACGGCGCCGGCAGGGTCTTGCGTCGGGTGGACTGGTTCATGCGGCACCTCCGACGGCGGCCTTGCGAGATCTGTCGCCCCCCACGCCGCGGCGCAGCGCGCCGAGCAGCAGGTCGAGGCGGGCGTTCGAACGCGCGTCGGCGCGGCCCAACGTGACGAGCGCCAGGCGCGAGCGGGGGCTCAGCGCCGACCACGTCAGCGAATCGCCGCCACGCAGCGTCGCCTCTACCCGCGCGACGCCGAGCGTCCGCAGCGTTCGCGCGACCTTGTCCTGAAACGACCACAGCTCGAGGCTCGCCGTTCGCCGTGCGCCCGAGGACGGGCCGTCCTTCGCGGCCGAAAACAGCGGAAGCCCGTCCGCCGTCAGCAAGGTCGGCGCGGAGGCCCCCCGGCGCGGCGCCCGTCGCGATCTGGAGGCCGAAGCCGGCGAGTCGTTCGGCGCCGGGCTCCGCGAGCTGCCTGTGGTGACGCTGATGGAGATGATCGCTCAGGTCCTCCGGCGTCAGGGCTGGGGTGCGCTGGGCGTCGACCTGCGTACGGCGCGATCCGGGGTCGTCACGTTCACGCTCGAGCGCAGCGCGTTGGCCGAGGCGCGCGGCGTGGGCTCCGGAAAGCGCTGCGCGCTGATGGAGGGAATGCTGCGCGCGCTCCTCGCTCAGGTTGCGGCGAGCCCCATGGCGGTGCGCGAGGTCCGCTGCGCGGCCGAGGGCGCGGCCACGTGTACGTTCGTCGCCACGGGCGCGCGACGGGACGCGGCGCTCCGCGAGAGCGTCGAATCGGCGGGCGGGGACCTGGCCGGGGTGCTGCGTGCGCTCGGGGAGCACGCGTGACGGGGCCGCGCGCCTCCGGGGTTTCGCGCGTGGTCGCCGTCGACCCGGGACCCGCCGTATTCCGACCGCGGAGCACGCGAGGCGCTCATCACCGGCGCGCGGCTACTTGGCAGCCTGCGCCGTCCACCCGTCCTTGAGCGTGATGGTTCGGTTGAACACGAGGGCGTCGCCCGTCGAGTCCTGATCGACGCAGAAGTAGCCGATGCGCTCGAACTGGACGCGGTCCAGGGGTTTGCAGCCGGCGAGGCTCGGCTCCACCTTAGCGCCCTTCACGATCTCGAGCGCCCCGGGGTTCAGGTGCTTCAGGAAGGCGTCTTTCTCGTTGCCAGCCGTCGGGTTCTCGACGGAGAAGAGGCGATCGTACAGGCGCACCTCGGCGTCCTTGGAGTGGCTCGCGCTCACCCAGTGCACCGTGCCCTTGACCTTGCGGCCGTCGTGCGGCGAGCCGCCCTTGCTCTCGGGGTCCCACGTGCACACGAGCTCGGTGACGTTGCCCTGCGCGTCCTTCTTCACTTCCTTGCACCGGACGAGCGCGGCGTAGCGAAGGCGCACCTCGGCGCCGGGCGCCAGGCGGAACCACTTCTTCGCCGGCACCTCCATGAAGTCGTCCTGCTCGATATAGAGGACCTTCGTGAACGGTACCTTGCGCGACGGTCCGTCCGGCTTCTCCGGATCGTACGGCGCGTCGAACCACTGCACCTCGCCCTCCGGAAAATTTTCGAGCGTGACCTTCAGCGGCTTCAGGACAGCCATCACGCGCGGGCTCGTGGTGTTGAGGTGCTCGCGGACCGCGTGCTCGAAGAGCGACACCTCGACGGTGCTGTTGCGCGTCGAGACGCCGGTGCGCTCGCAGAACGCCTTGATGGCTTCGGCCGTCACGCCGCGGCGACGCAGGCCCGCGAGCGTCGGCATGCGCGGATCGTCCCACCCGTGCACGTGCTTCTCCTCCACCAGCTGCCGGAGGAGGCGCTTGCTCTGCACGGTGTACGTGAGGTTCAGGCGCGCGAACTCGATCTGCACCGGGCGCGCGTCTGCCGGCGCGCCGATCTCATCCAAAAACCAGTTGTAGAGCGGCCGGTGGTTCACGTACTCGAGCGAGCAGAGCGAGTGCGTGACCCCCTCGATGTGGTCGCTCTGGCCGTGGGCCCAGTCGTACATCGGGTAGATCTTCCACGTGTCGCCGGTGCGATGGTGGTGCGCGTGGCGGATGCGGTACATGACCGGATCGCGCATCTTCACGTCGGTCGACGCCATGTCGCCCTTGGCGCGGAGCACGTGCGCGCCGTCGGGGAACTCGCCGGCCTTCATGCGCCGGAAGAGATCGAGGTTCTCGGCCACGGAGCGGCCGCGGTGCGCGCTCTCCTCGCCAGGCTTGTAGAAGTCGCCGCGCGTCGCGCGGATCTCCTCGAGGGTGCGCGAATCGACGTAGGCCTTGCCGGCCTCGATCATCGCGACGGCGTACTGGTACAGCTTCTCGAAGTAGTCGCTTGCGTAGTACTCGCGATCCTCCCAGTCGTAGCCGAGCCAGCGGATGTCGGCCTTGATCTGGTCGACGTACTCGACGTCCTCGACCTCGGGGTTCGTGTCGTCGAATCGGAGGTTGCACTTGCCCCCGCTGAGCGCGGCGCCTCCGAAATCGATCCAGATGGCCTTGGCGTGGCCGATGTGGAGGTACCCGTTCGGCTCCGGCGGGAACCGCGTGACCACGCGCCCGCCGTTCTTTCCGGCGGCGACGTCGGCGGCGATGATGTCGGCGACGAAATTGCCGGGCTGATCGGCGGGCTTCTCGGGCGTCTCACTCACGACCGGGACTCTATCGCAACCGTCCCTTGGACGGAACGGCTGCTTCCCGTCGGTAGCTCCGATGCGTCACCACGGCGGCTCAGTCGGAGAATTCTCGTTTGCGGCGCGCGGCGTTGGCGTGCGGCGCGAGTGTCAGATCTTGTCGACGACTTGATCGAACGCCGCGGACATCTTCGTGCCGGAGAAGGAAACCGTCCAGTAGCCCTTCGGATCGATCACCTTCTCGATCGCGCCGTCGGTCGCTCCCATGCCGCCGAAGATGACGACCTTGTCGCCGACCTTTCGTTCCTTGGTGGTCACCCACGGCTCGCTCTTCATCTTCGCGTCGGTGACGTTCACGACGGTGACCCCGCCCATCCCGTGCTCGACTACCCAGGCCTTCTTGCCGTCGATCGCGACGAGGTAGCCGTTGTACTGGTGGCCGAATTTTTCGTAATGAACGAGCGCGAACGGTTTGTCGACGCTCCCCTTCGGGATCGGGGTCGCGGCGACGGCGGGCACGTCCTTCGCCGTGTCGTCGCTCAAGAAGACGCGCGTGATCACGTTTCCTTTGTCGGCCTTCGTGACGATCGCCGGGCCCCACCCGAAACCGTCGGCGATCACGACGGCTTCGCCGGCCTTGAGCTTGCTCGCGTCGCCGACGGGGATGACAAACAGGCCGGGCACGTCGAACTTCTTTCCCTTGGTGTTGGAAACCGACGCGACGTCGCCGTTGATCGCGTCGACCTTGTATACGCCGAGGCGGCCGACGTCCGCGTCGCTCGCGTAGGTGCTGGGGACCATCGCCCAGACCGTGTCGCCGACCTTGGCCTTCACGGACTTCTTCGGGAAGTCCTTCATCCAGTTCGGAACGATGGGCTTCTCGGAGTCAGCGGCGGCCGGAGGCGCCGCGGCAGCACTGACCGACGTAACGGCCGCCGCGCCGCCGTCGCCGGCCTCGCTCGCCTTGCCCTTGCATCCGACGCCTGCGGCGACGGTCATCACGACGACAATGGACGCAAATACGGGGCGCGATCGTTTGGACATGGCGCCGCATCAAGCAGAATGCATGCCGTGCGCGGAACGCCGCGAAGTGTCGCATCCCCACGATGTGCGGCGCCTCCGGACCGCTGGCTGCAACGGCGATGGCGTTGCATGCAACCGCGGAGGGCCGACGCTGGAGATCGCGCAGCTCGACCGGCCGACCGCGCGCAAGGATGGCGCCGCGGTCACGCGAAATGGCGCCCGAGAGCCGGCAACACCACGGCGGTTGCATGCCGCGCTCGCCGTGTTGCAGGCGAGCCGTCTCGCATACCCTTCTGCATGTTCGAGCCCGGCAAGGACACGAACCTCCGCGCGGCGATCTCCTACGACTTCGGCGACTGGAAGGACCGGGCGGTGTTCCAGCCGCCCGCCGACGGCATCGTCGACCTGTCGTACGGGTCGTTCAACGACTGGGGTCAGATCGCGAAGAGCGCCTGCGCCTCGATCGCGAATCCCGGCAACCTGGTGGCGAGCCCCATGCCCTGTTTCTGAGCAGATTCCCACGAAGGTCCGCATCGTCGGACGTCGGGGGAGCTGGAGCAGCGCGTCAGCCTAGAGCCCGTTCATCTCCGCGAGAAACGGGAACTTCGCTGCGCTGCGCGTGGTCGCCTGGTTGACGCCGTCGGTGATCATGTCGTCGTCGCCGACCGAGGCTGCGGGGCCGCGCATGAGAAAGTTGAGGGTGACGTCGAGGGCGTCCTCGTTCGGCATGCGGCCGCCGCACGTCTCGTGGTCTTTGCCCGTCAGCTGCGCCCGCTCGATCTCGAGGTAGGTGTGCGGATTGGCGAAGTCGCACGGCTTCGACGTGTCGACGACGAGGTAGTTGCCGGCGGCGATGCGCGAGGTCCAGGTGGCGGTCTGCGCTTCGGTCCAGTCGGTCTTCTCATCGTACGCGTCGAACTTGCCGAGGTTGGTCGCGAACGTGTCCTTGAACGAGCCGGCGTTGATGTGGAACGGATCCGACTCGTTGAAGGGATCGAGCGCGGAGTCGAGCGGGGGCGCGATGGTCGGCGTCCGGACGAGCATCATCGTCGTGAGCTCCACGATCGCCGCGTGGTCGACCCTGCCGGTCACGAGGCCGAGCTTGTCCTCGCTCGCTTCGGGCGGAGCAGAGTCGTCGCTCGACGCCTGGCAGCCGAAGCCGGCGACGACCGAGAGGAGCACGAGAGCACCGAGGAGCGACGTCTTCATGGTTCGGGTTCTTTCCGAGATCACTTGCGGATGGTCTGCGCGGCGACGGCGAGGAGGGGCGCGGCGAGCCGGGACTTGTCGATCTCGACCACGATGCTGAGGACGTTCTGACCGTGCAGACCGTTGGCGCCGGGGCCCTTGGGGACGGTCATGCCGTTGTTGAATTTGATCACCTTCGCCAGATCCAAAAACCAGCTGTCGGAGCGCACGCCCGCAAAGACGCGGATCCCGTTCTGCGCGCCCGTGCCGCCGGCGCCGAAGCCGCCCTTGCGGGTCTCGAAGCGGAGGTTCTCGGGGGCTCCGCCCAGGTTGAACGCGCAGGTGGCGTGCTGGTTCGCGTCGACGAAGGGGATGCCGCCGCTGAAGGAGCACACGATGGTTTGCTCGCGCTTGGTGTCGGCGCTGGGCTTCAGGGTCTTCGCGTCGTCGATCGGCCGGATGCGGAACACGTAGTCCACGGCGTTCGAGAAGCGCGAATTCCTCGACGCGATGGGGTGCACGTTCATGACGAGGACGAGCTTGTCGGCGTTCTCCGGGCTCGTGAACGTGTAGAGGTCGGTGAGGTCCGCCGCGTTGTCGATCGCGGTCTTCAGGCCGTCGATGTGGTCGGACGCTTGGCTCGGGGACTCGCCACCGAACGAGACGGCGACCGCGGCGAGCGCGAGGACGAGGGCCTTCTTCATGGCCAGGCCTGAGCAAGCCATGTGCCACAATGTGTGCATCGAAATTCCAGCATTTTTCAACCAAAGAGGGGCATGTGGGTCCAGGTGGGATGCGCCCGAGATCCACCACCCCGATGTCGGAATTTCGTGAGCTCAATCGGAAAGGCGGTGAACGTTGAAGGCGATGGGGACGGGGAACGCGCGAGCGTGGGTTACGCGTGGGCTCGTCGTCGCTGCGTGCGTCGGCGCGGCGGCGGTCGCGCTACGTCGGTGGTCCCCCCTCTCGACGACGGCGACAGCCCCGGCGGGCTCGGCGACGGCGACGAGGCCGACGACTGCGGACGGGGGCCGCGCGCTCCGCGGGAAGCCGAAGTCCGCGCGCGAGCTGCCGACGACGAGCGCCGACATCTACCTCGGCAACCTCGACGAGCAGATCGGCGAGCTCACGCGGCTCACCAAGGACCGGCCCGAGCTGCTCACGAACTTGATGATGCTCAGCGCCGCCCACCACGCGCGGGGTCGGCTCAAGGACGACCTCGACGAGATCCAGCTGGGCATCGACGAGGCGACGCTGTGCCGCACGCTCGCGCACGACGCGCCCGACACGCCGCGCGGCGCTCGCGACGACGGCAAGTGCTACCTGATGCGCGCGGAGCAGGAGCAGAGCCTCCATCGCTTCAAGGAAGCGCGCGCCGATCTGAAGCGCGCGGCGGACGCCGGCGCCGATCCGGTGCGCATCGTCGACCTCGAGACGGACCTCGACTGGAACGATGGCCTCTACGAAGGCGCGATGGTGAAGATCCGCGAAGCCTGCCGCAGCCGTCCGTCCACCGCCACATGGATCCGCGAGGCACAGCTCGATCACGAGCTCGGGCGCGAGGACGAGGCGGATAGTGCCTTCGAGGCCGCCGAGGATCGCATCACCGACACCAACCCCCTCGTCGTCGCGCACCTGAACGTGCAGCGAGGCATCCAGAAGGTGCAGACGGGGCGGCTCGACGAGGCCATCGCGTTCTTTCGCGAGGCGAAGGCGCGCGTGCCGACGCACATCGCGGCCGTCGAGCACCTCGCCGAGACGCTCGGGATGGCCGGGCGTCACGACGAGGCGGCGGCGCTCTACGAGAAGGTCGTCGCCATGTCCGACGATCCCGAGTTCGCCCACGCGCTCGCCGCCGAGTACGCGCTCATCGGTGGGCGAGAGAAGGAGACGGCGGCGCTCGAGGCCAAGGCCCGCCAAGGGTACGCGCGCCTCGTCGCGAAGTACCCGGAGGCGATGTACTGGCACGCGTCGGAGTACTACATGGCGACGAACGAAGCGGGGCTGGCGCTCGCGTTGCTCGAGAAGAACGTGCTGCTCCGCGCAGGGAGCCCGAGCTACGTCGCCCTCGCGCGCGCGCAGCTCGCCAGCGGCCTCACGGTGGACGCGAAGGCGTCGATCGACAAGGCCCTGGCGATGCCGCTCGTCTCGGCGGACCTGTTCTGGACCGCCTCGCGCGTCTACCGTGCTGCGGGGGACGGCACGTCCGCCGACGCCTTCCGCGCGCGCGCCGAGAAGATCAACCCGCGCGTCGCGGCGGAGTAGCGGACTCGACCGCGAGGAGGTTTCGCACCTCGCGAACGCTCGTGAGACTGCGAACGGCACGCTCGGCGTCGTCGTACTGTCGCCAGAGATCGACCTTTCCTTCGAGCGTCACGACGCCGTCGGCGACCGTCGTTCGAATCTGCTGGTTCGGGACGACGATGCCCCATTCCAGGGCACGGCGGACGGCGAACGCCAGGTCGGTGTCGTCCGCCTCCGCGTCGTGGTGCGTGCGCGAAACCGTCTGCTTCGAGAGCTCTCCCATGCCGCCTCCCTGGGTCGAAAAGACGGAACTAGGGGCAATCCTCGTTCCAGCGCAGGGCCGCGCCGGACGCGCGTTCGGGGAGCACGAAGCGGCCATTTTCTCGGCCTGCCAGGGCGCCCCGCACCGATCCTCCGCGTCCGAACGGGAACGAACGGGAACAATCTCGAGTCCAGCGTTACCGGGCAGTAACGAGGCGGGCGTGTCGCGCGCGCTACCGCCGCAACCTCTTGTACCGGTTGATGAGCCCGTTCGTCGACGCGTCGTGCGTCGTCACTTCGCCGGCGCCCGCGAGCTCAGGCTCGATCTTCTTCGCGAGCTGCTTGCCCAGCTCCACGCCCCACTGGTCGAAGCTGAAGATGTCCCAGATGCAGCCTTGCGTGAAGATCTTGTGCTCGTACATCGCGACGAGCTTGCCGAGCGTCTTCGGCGTGAGCTTCTGGACGAGGATCGACGTCGTCGGCCGGTTGCCCGTGAAGACCTTGTGCGGCACGAGCTCCGCCACGCGCTCCGCCGGGAGCTTCTGTGCCTCGAGCTCCGCCGTCGCCTCGGCCGCCGTTTTTCCCTTCATGAGCGCCTCGGTCTGCGCGAAGAAGTTCGCAAGGAGCACCTCGTGGTGGTGGCCGAGCGGGTTCTGCGTCTCGACCGGCGCGAGGAAATCCGCCGGCACGACGCGCGTGCCCTGGTGAATGAGCTGGTAAAAGGCGTGCTGGCCGTTCGTGCCCGGCTCGCCCCACACGATGGGGCCAGTGGAATATCCTTCGATTCGCGCGCCGCCGCGCGTGACGCCCTTGCCGTTCGACTCCATGTCCCCCTGCTGGAAATACGCGGGGAAGCGGTGCATGTACTGGTCGTACGGCAGGATCGCGTGCGTCTCGGCGCCGAAGAAGTTCATGTACCAGACGCCGAGCATGCCGAGGATGACGGGCAGGTTCTTCTCGAGCGGCGCGGTGCGGAAGTGCTCGTCCATCTCGTGGGCGCCGGTGAGCAGCTCCTCGAAGGCGTCCATGCCGATGACGGTGGCGATGGGGAGGCCGATGGCGCTCCACAAGGAGTAGCGGCCGCCGACCCAGTCCCAGAACGCGAACATGTTGTTCGTGTCGATGCCGAATTTCTTCACCTCTTCGGTCGCCGTGGACACCGCGACGAAGTGCTTCGGCACCGCCGTCTCGGTCCCCAGCCGCCCGACCAGCCACTCGCGCGCCGAGCGGGCGTTCATGAGCGTCTCCTGCGTCGTGAACGTCTTGGACGCGACGATGAAGAGCGTCGTTTCGGGATCGAGCGGCTTCACCGTTTCCGCCAGGTGCGTGCCGTCGACGTTCGAAACGAAGTGCGCTGCGAGGCCCTCTTGCCAGTAGGGCCGCAGCGCCTCGGTCGCCATGACCGGCCCCAGGTCCGAGCCGCCGATGCCGATGTTGACGACGTCGGTGATGCGCTTGCCGGTGTGCCCCTTCCAGGCGCCGCTTCGGACCTGTTCGGTGAAGCCGCGCATCTTCGCGAGCACCGCGTTCACCTCCGGCATGACGTCCTTGCCGTCGACGACGATGGGCGAATTCTTTCGGTTGCGGAGCGCGACGTGGAGGACGGCGCGGTTCTCGGTGCCGTTGATGCGGCCGCCGGAGAACATCTTGTCCCGCCACTCGCCCACCTTTTGCTGTGCGGCGAGCGCGAAGAGGAGACGCAGCGTCTCCTCGGTCACGCGGTGCTTGGAGTAGTCGACGAAGAGATCCCCCAGCTCCAGCGAGAAACGGGAGAAGCGCTCCTTGTCGTCGGCGAACAAGGTCCTCATGTGGACGCCCTTCACCTCGGCGTGGTGCTTGGCGAGCGCGGCCCAGGCCGGCGACGTGGTCAGGCTCATCGTGAGATCCCTCCGTTGGGCCCGCGATGCTAGCATCAACCCGTTGGCAACCTCATCACGTCGAACGAAGGGGCAGGTCGCGACGAGCCCGACGGCGTTCGAGCCGCCGGGGTACCCAGGTAAGCGCAGCGGCGGCGGCGAAGGGGCGTGCCTCGTCGTCATTTACGGGCCCGAGCTCGGGCGTCGCGCGACGCTCACGCGCAGCGCCTTCGAGATCGGTCGGTCGGCGCGCTGCGAGCTGCCCATCGACCAGGAAACGGTGAGCCGCCATCACGCGCGCATCGGCTTCGCCGACGGGACGCACACGATCGAGGACCTCGGCTCGACGAACGGAACCTACCTCCGCGACGTCAAGATCAGCGGGCGCGTGCCGTTGAAGCACGGCGACCAGATCAAGGTTGGGCTCTCCATCCTCAAATACATGGCGGGCGACGATCTGGAGTCGAACTACCACGAGGAGATCTACCGCCTGATGACGGTGGACGCGCTCACCCAGACGTTCAACAAGCGCTACTTCGGCGAGGCGCTCGAGCGCGAGCACAACCGCTCGAAGCGCTACGACCGCGCGCTCTCGCTCGTCGCGTTCGACATCGATCTGTTCAAGCAGGTCAACGACTCGTACGGGCACGTCGCGGGGGACAAGGTCTTGGCCCAGTTGTCCCAGGCGATCCGCTCGCGCCTACGTCAGCAGGACATCTTCGCGCGCGTCGGCGGCGAGGAGTTCGCCGTGCTCCTGCCCGAGGTGCCGCTCGCCGGCGCCCGCGTGACCGCCGAGAAAGTCCGCGCGATCGCCGAGGCGACGCCGGTGGATCTCGGCGAGCAGGTCGTCAGGTGCACCGTCAGCCTGGGCGTGGCGACCCTCGGCGGGGAGGTCGAGACGGCCGAGCAGCTCGTCGCGGCGGCCGACGCGCGCCTGTACGAGGCGAAACGAGCGGGGCGTAACCGGGTAGCAGGTTAGGCGCAGCTAGGCGCGTTCTGGTTACAGGGTAAACGGCGCGCGGATCGGCTACCCTGATCGTGATGCACAGCGCGGGCGGCATCGGACGGGCGCAGATGCGCATCGGCCAGGTGCTCGACGGAAAATGGCGTCTCGATGCCCTCCTCGGCGTGGGCGGGAGCGCGGCTGTCTACGCGGCGACGCATCGCAACACCAAGCGCGCGGCGGTGAAGATCCTGCACCCCGAGCTGTCGACCCACGGCGAGCTGGTGGCGCGGTTCGTTCGCGAGGGGTACGTCGCCAACAAGATAGGCCACCCGGGCACGGCCGCCGTTCTGGACGACGACAAGGGCGAAGACGGGTCGGTCTACCTCGTCATGGAGCTGCTCGACGGGCAGTCGCTCGATCGCTTCACGCGTCCCAACGAGGCGGCGCTGCCGCTCGGCGAGGTCGTGCGCTTGATGGACGATCTGCTGGACGTTCTGGCCGCCGCGCACGTGCAGGGGATCGTTCACCGCGACATCAAGCCGGCGAACCTGTTCTTGACGACGGACCAGCGGCTCAAGGTCCTGGACTTCGGCATCGCGCGCCTCGCGGAGCCGCTGTCCGACGGAAGCGCGACGCAGACGGGGATGACGATCGGCACGCCGGCGTTCATGCCGCCGGAGCAGGCGCGCGGGCGGTGGCACCAGGTCGACGCACGCACGGATCTGTGGGCGGTGGGGGCGACGATGTTCGCGCTCCTGACGCAGAGGCGGCCGCGGACCGCCGAGACCGGCAACGAGGAGCTCCTGCTCGCGATGACGGCGCCGGTGCAGCCGATCGCGCAGGTCGCGCCGGCTGTGCCCGGCGAAATCGCGCACGTCGTCGATCGCGCGCTCGCGCTCGACATGGACAGCCGATGGCAGGACGCCCGCGAGATGCAGCAGGCGCTGCGGAGTGCCGGGCGGGCCCTGGCGGCGCGGGGCGTGGACATGACGCTGCCGGTTCCGTCCGCGGTGGGCGCGGGCGCGCCTTCGCCGCAGACGATCACGATGGGGGACCCGTCGAGCGCGCCGCTCGTGCCGCGGAGCATGCCCGGGCCTCCGCAGAGGATGCCGCCGTCCGGGCTCACGCCGCCGCACGCGCTCACGCCGCCGCAGCACCTGACGCCGCCGCCGCAGCCAGGGATGACGACGGGGCCGCGCGCGCCCGAGCACTCGCCCGCGGCGTACGCGTCGACGGCGATGGGCGACGCGCTCACCACCGGACGCGCGATCCTGCAGAGCCAACCGCCGCCACCCAAGAGAGGCGGGAAGGGGGCGCTGGTGGCGGGCCTGGCGCTTGGCCTCGTCGGCATCCTCACGCTCGGGTTCGCGGCGTTTCGCATGATGGGTTCGCGGGCGCCGTCCGCCGCGTCGCAGCCGCCGGTGGCGATCACCGCCCCGGCGACGACCGCGCCGCCGCCCGCCGCCGAGCCGCTTCCGCCCCCGACCGCGGGCGGAAGCGCCCTTGTCGCGAGCGCGAGCGCGGCTGCGAGCCAGGCCGCGGCGTTGCCGCCGCCGACGTCCGGTAAGCCCATCGCCGGACCGAGCACGGGCACGCCGACCGCGCCGTCCACGGCGGCGCCGCCCGCTCCGGCGACCGGTCGTCCGCGCCCCGTTCGCCCTGCCGGCGGCGCCAAATCCGACGATCCGTTCGACGTGCGCAACTAGACAATGCGACCTTCGTCCCCCACTCGCTCGACTGGAGATCGTCAAGGCCTCGCGCACAAAGCGCGCGCGACCCTGTTGGGGCTCGCGCTCGCGTCGGTGGCGGCGACGTCGACGACCGCCGCGTTCGCCGATGCCCGCGCCGACGAGCTCTTCCAGGAAGGGCGCAAGGCGATGAAGGCGAACGACTGGCCGGGCGCGCTCGCTAGCCTCTCGCAGAGCTACAAGCTCGAGCCGGCGCCGGGGACGCTGCTCAACGTCGCCGAGTGCGAGATGCACGTCGGCAAGCTCGCGCAGGCGCTCGAGCACTTCAAGCAGGTCGAGATCGCGCTGCCGACGCAGGACAAGCGGCGCGGCGTCGCCGTCGAGCGGGCGCTCTCGCTCGCATCCCGCGTTCCGCGGCTCGTCGTGAAGCTCGCCGCGACCGCGCCCGCGGGGACCGAGGTCTACCGCGGCGACACGCGCCTCGAGCCCGGCGCGACCGTCCTCGTCGATCCGGGGCCCATCTCCCTCCGCGTGACGGCGCCCGGTCGTCGTGAGCGCGCGCTGTCCGTCACGGCGAAGGAGAACGAGACCACCGCCGTCCTCGCGGAGCCCGAGGCCCTCGACGGGCCGGCCGCGCCCGGACCTGTCCCGGGGCTCGGCCCGTCACCTTCGAGGTCTCCCGCCAGCTCCCCGCCCGCGGACTCCGGCGTCCAGGCGTCCGCGACGCCGGGCAACGGCAAGCGCACGGCGGGCTTCGTCATCGGCGGCGTCGGCGTCGCGAGCCTCGGCGTCGGCGTGGTCACCGGGCTGATGGCGCTCGGCAAGGCGAGCACTGTGAAGGAGCACTGCGATCCGAACCTCGCGTGCGATCCGCAAGGGGTCGACGCCGGCTCGAGCGGCAAGACGCTCTCGCTCGTCAGCACCATCACCGTGGCCGCCGGCCTCGTCGGCATCGGCGTCGGGACGTTCCTGGTCGTCACGAGCAAGGGCAAGAGCGCGCCGATCACGGCGTTCGCGCCCGTGGTCTCCCCGGAGTTCGCCGGGGCTACCCTCTGGAGAAGCTTCTGATGGCGGTCTCCCGCGGCATCCTCGTCTCGGGGCGGCGCTCGTGACGGGCGTACTTTCCGACGCACACCAGTGCGGCCGCGCCCGTCGGCTGCAGGTAGCGTAGCGAGGACGGTTGCTCTACAGCGCGCAGACGCACTCGGTCGATACGATCGCGCCCTGCGCGATCCACAGGCGCACGCGCTCGAGCTCGTCGACCGTCAGCGCCGGGTTTCCGTTCGTCGGGCCGTTCGGCCCGATGTTGGGGTACGGCATCTGAAGCCCGGGGACGAAGCCGGCGAGCACGCTGCGCTCCGTCTCGTCGGGCGCCGTGGCAAGCGGGGCCGCCAAGAAACCGCCGACGGGCTGCGCAAAGAGCGGCACCGCACAGAGCTTCGTCTTCGGATCGCACACGCGCCGGTACCCTGCGTTGGCGCCGCAGCTGGCGTCGTCCGTGCAAGCGCCGCCGAAGGGCGGGGGCAGCGTCCTGCATTGCTTCGTGGTCAGGTCGCAGCCGCCGGCGCCGCAGTCGCTGTCTTGCTCGCAGCCGTCGAGGCAGCTGCCGGTTGCCTTGTTGCAAGAGACACCCGTGACTGTCTGGCCGGCGGTGCATTCCTTCGACGTCGTGCAGGTGTCGCCGCGCGCGGACAGCGTGCGGCCGTCGCAGCGATTGAACGTGGCCGCCGGCACGGTCGCCGGATCGCTCGGTGCGGCGAGCAGGAGCTTGTACATGAGCCAGCTGTTCGCGGGAAACCCCGGGTCCACGACGGGCATGTCGATCCCGAAGACGCGCGCCGGACTGGAAGGCGTCGCCCGCGCGCCGGTGTTCGCGCCGTTGGCGACGCGGCCGATGGCCTGGCGCATACCCGCGCTCGTCTCGAGGATGAGCCCCGCCGCGGGGCTGCTCAGCCCGTCGCCGAAGCGGCTCGTGTCGGCGCCGGCGATGCGCGCGCCGTGGCACGACGACGCGGAGCAGCGCCCCTGGAAGATCGGCGCGACGTCGCGGCAGTAGTCCGCCGGCGGCTCCGCCGTGCCGGCGCCGGAGGGCGCAGACGTCAGGAAGCCGATCTGGAGGTTAGGATCCTTGGGCGACAGCCCGGCGCGGTCGATCGCGCGGACGCCGAAGGGATCGTCGTCGGTGCGCGCGACGTGCAGGAGCACCTTGTACGGTTGGTTGGGCTTGAGCCATGCGCTCCCGGCCTGCGGCGAGAGCGTGACGACGCGCGCGACCGGATCGTAGGTGACGACGGGAAGCAGCGGCGCGTTGTTCGCGTCGACCAGCGCGATGCCCTGGCGATTCACCGTCGACGGCAAGAGCATGCGATCGAACTGGATCTGCACCGGCGCGTCGGCGGGCAGGTTCCGGTTCGTCCCGATGTTCGCGCCCGAGACGCTGACGAGGTTGCCGCTGGTGATCTGATCGTGAGGCTTGCCCTGATCGCAACCGCCGGCGCTTCCCCCGAGCGCCGCGACCGCGAGAATGGCCGCCAGGCCAGCGCCGGTCAGCTCTCGGCGTAGAGGGAGAGCTGCTCGCGGACGACCGGCTCGCTCACGCCCGTCCGGATGTGCTCCTTCAGGCAGTCGGCCAACGTCAGCAGGAGATCGTCGACCCCCTTGTCCTCGATCAGCTTCGCGAGGAGCGCCTTCGCTTCGCGGCTGTCGTCCCCCCTGAGAAACTGGCGCACCGAGTCGAGCGAGATCTCGCCCTGGAAATCCAGGTACATGTTCTCCATCAAGTAGCGCACGAGCTCTTTCACGCAAGACCTCCTCAGGCCGGGGGGTGAGCGGCGATAGATACCGCTCGGGCCCCACGTGGCGCAAGGGATTCCGCCAGAGACGGCCGGAATTCGTCCGTGAATTGCGCCGCAATATCAACGGCATTGGGCGAGGACTCCGTCACCGGGGTTGTGGCAGACGAAGCACGGCCGTGGGTTTCGCCGCATCTGCGTGGCGCAACCGCCGGCAAATCCCGACTTGTGCGGGTTGAATCCGCCGCCTATGCCCTGCCCGCCGTGGCAGAGGACGCAGTCGCGCTCGATGTGGCACGAGACGCACGCGTTCAGGTTCCGCTGGGCCTCGATCGCGTGGTGGCCGGGCCGGCGCGGGGCGTTGCTCCAGATCTCCTTCGCCGGGTGGAACCGCCCGTTGTCGCGCACTCCGGACGGGCCGCTCATCGAGACGCCCATCCGCTGGTGGCACGAGAGGCAGAAGCTCTGCTCGCGGTGGCAGCTCGTGCACTTCTGCGTGGCCTGGCGCGCCTCGATGGGGTGCATCGAGATGTAGTCGTTCGGGTGGATGCTGCGCGGGCGGACGCGGCCGTCGTGGCACTCGGTGCAGAACTCCTCCTTGTGGCAGTTGCCGCAGAACTGCGAGTCGTTGGCGGCGACGGCCTTGTGCCGGTCGATCCAGTCGGGCGTGTGCGCGGCGTTGTGCAGCCAGCGCGGCGGCTGGAGCTTGCCGCTCGCGAAGACCGTCTGCATTCGGCCGCCTTCCTTGACCGGGTTCTGGACGTGGCACGTCTCGCACGCCGACTTCGCCTCGCCGCGGGCGGCGCTGTCGGTCTGCTGGTGGCAATTGAAGCAGCCGCGCATGCGCGGGAGCTGGTCACGCGTCGCGAGCTCGAGGTCCTGCACGGCGCCGTGGCACTGCTGGCAGGCGATGTTCCGGTCCGCGTGCTTCTTGTGGTTGAAGACCATGTTCGCGCGGGGGATGCGGAACGCAGCCACCTTGTTGCCGTCGCCCGGCTTGTAGCCGACGTGGCAGAACGCGCACTGGCTGGCCTTGTCGTCCGAGCCCTGCACCTTGTCGAGGTTGCCGTGATCGACGGAGTGGCAGTCGTCGCAGGTACCCGGCTTCGGCGTGAGGTGGTCCTTCACGGAGGTGCTCGTCGTCGCGTCCGCGTGGCAGCTCGTGCACTTCTGCTTCTGATCGACCACGTGGAAGCGGTGGTTGAAGCGGAGGGTCATCTGCTGCGCGGGGAAGACGACATCGCTCGGGCCGGTGTCGGGCTCGAAGGCGCCGGGCGGGAGGAGCTTGGCGGGGACGTGTTGATCGTTGGGGAGGGGGGCGAGACCGGAGTGGAAGGGGGAGTTTGGGTTCTGCGTCGGACTCGGAGTCGGCGGCGGAGTCGAAGTCGGAGTCGGCGTCGGCGTCGGGCCCTGGGCGATCGCGAGGGAGACTGCGAGGACGAGGGACAGGGGGAGGAGCCAGAAGAAGAGCTTCATTTCGTCACCGCCACGGTGAGCCAGAGCATTCCGCGGAAGCGATGGCCGACGAGCTTGTTCATGGCGTGGTCGAACTCGAACGAGGCGCGCGCGCGCGGGCCGAAGAGGTAGCCGACGCCGGCCATGTACGCGAAGCTGCCGGCGCTGCGGTCGGGGCGGAGCTTGTCATCCCACTGGAAGAGCGAGGTCCGCGCGGACAGGAGGTAGCGGGTCTCGACGACGCGCTCGCCGTACACCTCGCCGCCGACCCTGTCGCCGCCGTCGCCCCAGTTGCCGGTCGCGCGCGCGCCGTAGATGCCGCCGCCCATGCGGTAGCGCGCAGCCAGCGTGCCGCCCTCGTCGAACGGGGTGCCGTTCGAGGGGTAGTAGTTGGGGTTCACCTGCGAGGTGATGTTCGGTGACGCGGTGGCCGAGTCCGCCGACGTCCGGACGTTGTACATGCGCGCGTGCGCCGACCCGGAGAGGGCGAGCTTGTCGGTCGCGTCGTAGACGCCGCGTACGCCGAAGTCGTTCATCGGCTCGCTGGCAAAGAAATTCCAGATCGAGTCGGCGTCGAACGTCGGCTGGTAGAAGTCGTAGTCGAGGCTCAACGTGAGCTTGCGCGTGACGAAGCCGTCGATCGACGCGAACACGCTCCCGAACTTCGCGAGGTACATGTCGTACGCGAGGCCGCCCTTGAAGCCGCCGTACTCGGGCAGCGTCGCGTCGATCGAGTAGCCGAGGCGCTCGCTCGAGATGCGCGTGCCATCGTACCTCACGGGCGTCGTGAGGCCGCTCGCGAACTGCGAGGTGTTCACGCCGCCGGTGTTGAGGACGCGGCGGTAGGAGAGGCGGCCGTGGAGCCACGTGAGGCCGGCGCTCTCGACGGCGACGCCCATCGCGGGCGCGACGTCGCTCGGCTGGTACGAGGGGTACACCGACGCGTCGAAATTCGTGCGATCGCCGCGCCAGACGCCGTCGCGCTCCCAGCGCGGGGTGGACAGCGGCATCCCGCCGCGCACCTCGAGCCCGCCGTACGCTTCGACGGCGACGTAGGCGGGCGTCGTCATGCGGACGGAGCCGCCGTCGAAGCTCCACCAGCCGAGCGCGTCGGTCGTGTACTGGCGCCCGACCTTGAAGCCGAGCCAGCCCTTGAGGAGGCGCCGGCCCTCGACGTAGCCGTACATGAGATCGACCGGGCCGCGCGTGAACCCGGGGACGAAGCGCGCGTAGTTGCCGAGATCCTCCTCGGCGGAGCTCGCGCCGTAGTCGGCGTCGTAGCGCATGCGCGCGCGGAACGTGAGCTCGGGGCCGAGCGAGCCGTCGAGCGGGCGCTCGAACCAGAGGTTGTAGGCAGCGACGCCGAGCGAGGTGGTGACCCGGCGGCGCGCGATGACCGACTCGCCGGTGGGGCTGCGCAGATCGTAGAACTGCGCCGTCGTGTCGCTCGTCACCTCGACGTCGGCGGCGCGCGCAGGGGCCGCCGCGAGCGCGACCCCAACGCCGACGCCCAGGCCGCCGATCCGCCGAGAGATGCGCATCTCGCTACTGATCCGAGGCCCGCGCGCCGCCAAACTCAAGGACGAGCTTGTCGTCGAACGTGTCTGCGACGGCGGAGACCTGCTTGATGATCTGCTCCACCTCTCCGAGATCGAGGCCCTCGGTCGGGCGCTCACTCAGGGCGACGATGCGCTCGCCGATCTTGCCGAACGCGCTGTTGCCGAGGCCGTTCGCGTTCAGCTCGAGGAGGCGCACGAAGAGGGCCTCACGCTTGGAGGCGTCGGGCATCGTCATCACCGGCGACACGACGCGAAGGAAGATCTGGCGGTTCGGATCGCGCCGCGCGAGCGCGATCAGGATCTGCGCGCTCCCGCGCTTGACCGTCCAGCTCGCGACGTCGGGCGCGTCCTTGCCGCGCACGCCGTCGGGATCGACGCCGATCTTCTTGAGCGCCTCGTCCACGAGGCCCTTTGCTGTCGCGAAATCGTCCAAGCCGCCTCCGTTTGCACCCGCGAGAATCGAAGGCTCTGCGAAGGATGTCAATCGGCTTTCGGGAAACGCGTGGTCCCGTAGGGGCGCGGATTTTTTGACGACTCCTCGTCCTTTTGAGGCCCGACTGGGCGTATCCTCTGGGGGCTCCCCATCGCACCTTGACCCCCATCCGCAGCGGATGGCACCATTTACGGCAAGAGGCCCCCCGCTCCCATGTCCGAGTCTCAGCAGCGGTACCGTGTCGTCGAGAAGCTCGAGTCGGGCGGTATGGCGGAAGTCTTTCGCGCCGAGAGCGAAGGACTGCAAGGCTTCAAGAAGCAGGTCGCGATCAAGCGCGTTCTGCCGCACCTGTCCGAGAAGAAGAAGTTCATCTCGATGTTCCTGGACGAGGCGCGCCTGTCGGCGCAGCTCTCGCACTCGAACTGCGTCCAGGTCTTCGACATCGGCGTCGGTGACAACGCCTACTTCATCGTCATGGAGTTCGTCGACGGGGCGAACCTCAAGGCGATCGCCGAGGCGATCAAGAAGAGCGGCCGTGACTTTCCGGTGCCGCTCGCCGCGCTGATCGCTCTCGAGATCTGCAAGGGGCTCTCGTACGCGCACGAGATGAGGGATCCGAACGGCGTCGAGCTTCACATCGTCCACCGCGACATGTCGCCGCCCAACGTGCTGGTCACCAAGTACGGCGAGATCAAGATCGTGGACTTCGGTCTCGCGAAGGCGAACTCGCAGCTCGAGAAGAGCGAGCCCGGCATCATCAAGGGAAAGTTCTCGTACCTGTCGCCCGAGGCGGCGATGGGGCAAGAGGTCGATCTGCGGACGGACATCTTCGCGGTCGGCATCATCTTGTGGGAGCTCCTGGCCGGGCAGCGCCTGTTCCTCGGCGAGACCGATTTCCAGACGGTGAAGAAGGTCCAGCAGGCCGTCGTCCCGTCGATCTCGAACATCAACAAGAGGGTGCCGCCGGAGCTCGAGCGCATCATCAACAAGACGCTCGCGCGTGAGCCCGCCGCCCGCTACCAGACCGCGCGCGATCTCGGGATGGAGCTGTCGAAGTTCCTCTTCACGAACGGCCAGCCGGTGAGCACCTACGACATCGCGTCGCTCGTCGTCGGCGCGATGAAGGACAAGGCGAAGCACCGCGCGCCGCAGGGCTCGATCATCGACAAGCTCATCGAGGAGGCGCTCCTCGAGTTCACGTCGCTCACCGACGACGCGCGCGAAGCCCAGCAGCGGCAGACGGGCTCGAAGAAGCCGCCGCCCCTCGCGGCCGGCTCCGCGCCGCTGCGCGCCGATCAATTCGTCGATCCGACGAACTGGGCCAAGGAGATCTCCCTCGGCGACATCACCGGCGGCGCCGACGACTCGATCCGCGCGTCGCTTCCGCCCGACGTCTTCGAGCACGGCAACCTCTCGGCGCTCGAGGACGAGCCGCAGCCGACGTCGTCGGGCCAGCGCGGCGGAACGCCCATGCCGTCGCCGGCGATGCCGCCGGGCTCGAACCCCCACAACATGGGGGTGCAGCTTCCCCCGATGGTCCCGATGCCGCGGCAGCACGGCGTCCCGGTCACGCAGGGGTCGAACAAGAGCGGTGGCGCGGGCGCGATCGTCGGCGTCGCGGTCGTCCTCTTCGCCGCCGCTGCGGTCGCCGCCGCGTGGTTCACGCATTTGATTCCGCACTGACGTGCGGAATCAAATGCACCTTTGTTTTGTGGGCTAGCCGCCCCTCCACGCTGGAAGGCGCGGAGACCTCCCCGCATCGCCCTGCGGGCGAAGTCGCGCTGGGGCGCGACGGCGGACCCAGACGTTTGGGGGGGCTTGTTGGGGGGGCTTGGGAGGGCGGACTGTCCGGGGGTTGTCCGGAAGGGGAATTTCGGGGTATGCGGTGGGGGCTGTGCTGGTTCTTCGCCTTACCCGCTTGTTCGTAGGGGGATCCCTTGCCGGGGTCGTGCTCGTGGCGACCGTGCCGGTGGCCGAGGGGCGTGGCGGGGCGTGTCCGGCGGGGATGGCGCTCATCGCGCCGCCGGAGGACGGCGCGCTCACCGAGCGTTACTGCATCGACCGATGGGAGGCGTCGCTCGTCGAGGTGACGCCGCGCGGCTCGGCGCCCTTTTCTCCGTACGAGATGGTGAAGGGGCGCCCGGTGAGGGCCGTCTCGCGCTCGGGGGTGACGCCGCAAGCCTACATCTCGCGCAACGAGGCGGCCGCGGCGTGCAAAGCGTCGAAGAAGCGCCTCTGCACCGAGGAGGAGTGGTCGACGGCGTGCCAGGGTCGTCGGCCGACGGCGTTCCCTTACGGCGACGCCGCGCGTCCCGGGTACTGCAACGATAGCGGCACGGCGCCGCTCCCGACGCTCTACCCGGAGAACGACGAGGCCGCGCACGGCTTCGAGCCGATGAACGACGCCCGCCTGAACCAGCAGCCCAACACGCTCGCGCGCACCGGGAGTCATCGCCGCTGCACGAACAGCTACGGCGTCTTCGACATGGTCGGCAACCTCCACGAGTGGGTCGACGATCCGAACGGCACGTTCCGCGGCGGCTACTACCTCGACACCCACATCAACGGCGACGGATGCCGCTACCGCACCGTGGCGCACGACGCCGCGTACCACGACTACTCGACGGGCTTCCGCTGCTGCGCAGATCTCGCGCGCTGAGACCTCAAGTTCGCGGGGGCGTGGCCGTACTCACCTCTTTGGAGGGGAGTCCCGAATGCCCATGCCTACCCGTATCGCCACCGCTATTGCCCGAGGCGCGCCCGCAGCCGCCGCATCCAAGCTCAAAGAGGAGCTCTTCGCCAAGCTCGAAGGCGCCCCGCCGGTGCTCGTCGTCGTGTTCGCGTCGACCGAGCAGCCGCTCGCGGAGATCGTACGCACCCTCGCGCCCGCTGTCGGCAGCGCTTTGCTGCTCGGCGCGTCGACCGCAGGAGAGTTTACCGAGAAAGGAGACGCGAAGGGGTCCGTCTGCGCCTTCGCGCTCGCCGGCGACTACAAGGTGTTCGCGGGCATCGGCCGCTCGCTCAAGCAGGCTCCGGCCCAGGCGGTGAGGCAAGCGCTCGAGGGCTTGCCGCGTAGCGTGCCCGGGTACGACCATCGCACCGGCATCCTCCTGCTCGATCCGCTCGCCGGCAACGGCGAGGAGGTGACCCTCCTGACCGCGTCGCAGCTCGGCGTCGACCAGCCGCTCGTCGGTGGAGCGGCGGGGGACGACTTGCAGATGAAGTGCACCGTCGTGTCGTGCGGCGGCGAGGCGGCCTCCGACGCGGTCGTGATCGCGCAGATCTTCTCGAAGGAGCGGCTGGGCCTCGGCGTGTGCCACGGCCACACGCCGCTCAGTCCGCCGCTTCACGTGACGCGCGCCCGCGGCAACGTCGTCGAGCAGATCAACGGCCGTCCGGCGTGGGACGTCTGGCTCGAGCAGACACGGAGCCGGGCCAGCGAGCGCGGCGTCGATCTCTCGAAGATGACCGCCGAGGAGGAGGGCGGCTACCTCCTGCGCTACGAGGCCGGCCTCGCCGCCGGCAAGGAGCTCAAAATTCGCGCGCCTCTTTCGCGCAACCAGGACGGCGCGATCAGCTTCGCGTGCGGCATGCCGGAAGGCACCGAGTTCCGCATCACAGAGAGCGCGCCGGAGTCCCAGATCGCCAGCGCCCGTGAGGCCGCGCGGCGCGCGCGCGCACAGCTCGGCGGAAGGCCGGCGAGCGGCGCTCTGGTCTTCGACTGCATCTGTCGCAACCTCATCCTCGGTGCCGGCTTCTCGTCGGCCGTGCGCGGGATGAGCGAGGAGCTTGGCGGCGCTCCGCTCGCCGGCTTCGAGACTTACGGCGAGATCGCGCTCGATGCCGGCGATCTGAGCGGCTTCCACAACACGACGAGCGTAGTCCTCGCGTTCCCCTGACCTCAGCGGAGCCCGCTTGTCCACCGCGCACCCCCTCAAAAGGTCCATCAAGAGGAGCCAGCTCGTCGGCCTCCTCGCGCCGACGCTCGGCTACGAGAAGAGCGATGGGCACGTGGTCGCCGCGGCGCGCGAGCTCGGCGTGGCGCTGGGGCACGAGGTCCGCGTGGAGCACGTGCTTGCGATCCTCGATCGGCTCGCGGCGGCGGAAGGGCTCGTGGGGGTCGCGGCCCGCTTCGTCCAGGTGCGCGGCGAGCTGGACACGATGATCGGCGCTGCGGTGGCGAGCCTGCGCCCGCAGTCGATGGCGACGAGCACGCCAACGCAGGCGGTGCCCGCCCCGAGGGCGCCGAGCACGTCGCGCGTCTCGTTCGAGGAGATCGCGATGTTCGTCGCCCCGGCGCTCGGCGATGTGGTCGCACGGGGGGCCGTCGGCAAACACGCTGCAGCCCTCGACGTGCGCGGTCCGGAGGCGTCGCGTGCAGATGCCGCACGGATCCTCGACGCGATGTCGCAGGTCGAGGGCATGATCGGCGTCGTCGCGAGCTTCGCGAAGGCGCGCTTTCTCCTCAAGTACCCGGCCTGAGCGACGGTACCGACGCGCTGCCTACTGGCAGTCGATCCGGTTGTACGCCGTGATGTGGCAGCCGGCCCGCTTGCAGTCGCGCGCGTGGACGAACTTGCCGCCCTGGCACGTCAGCTCGCTCTTCGTGTCCATCGCGCAGACGACCATGCCCGGCACGCCGCACGGGTCGTTGAGCTCCGCCATCGACTCGTCGCAGTTGTAGTCGCCGCTCGCCTTGATGGAGCAGGCGGTGGCGCCGCGGCAGTAGCGGTAGAGATCGAACTTGCCGTCCTTGCACTGGAGGAGCTGCTTGAAGTCCGCGCTGCACGCGAACGTGCCCGGCTTCTTGCACGGATCGTCCTTGGCCTGGAGGCTCGTGTCGCAGCTGACGGTGTCGGTCATCGTCGCCCAGTCCTTCTTGATGCTGCACAACTTGGGGCCGCGGCAGTTGTAGTGCAGCTTGAATTTGCCCTCTTCGCAGATGAGCGCCTTCTTCTTGTCGACCGAGCACGCCCAGTTCTCGGACTGGGAAAGCATGCAGCCGTCACCCTCGTCCGCGATCTCGTCGTCGCACTGCACCTTCTTGGTGGCGCGATCCTGCGTGCAGCCCGCGACGCCCTTGCACGGGACGAGCTGCAGCGTCATGTCGGCGCCGCACGCGAGCGCGTTGTGCGCGTCGCCGCATGTGGCCTGTCCGGGCGAGCACTTCGAGCCGAGCTTCGGCTTGCAGCTCGCGAGAATGAGCAACAGGCAGGTGATGACGACGAGGACCAACGACCGGCGAAGGGAACGTGACGACATGAATTCTCCGTGCAGGTGGGTACTTCGCGAGACGTTTCCGACCGAATGGAGCCCGGCGCGGTTCTGCTAAGAAAACAGGGCAAATGGCCCCAGTAAAGGATTTTGCGCGTCGAGGCGCAAAAACGGCCCTCAGCTCGCCAAAAAACGGGCGAGCACGCGGACCATCATCTCGGGATCCTGGGCTCCGGCGAGCTCGCGGCACGAGTGCATGCTCAGCATCGGGTTACCCACGTCCACCGTGGGGATCCCGAGGAGCGTCGAGGTGATGGGGCCGATCGTCGTCCCGCACGGCAGATCGGTGCGGTGCACGTAGTGCTGCAGCGGCACTTCGGCGGCGCGGCAAAGCTCGGTGAAGAGGGCGGCGGTGCGGCCGCTCGTGGCGTAGCGCTGCTGGGAGTTGACCTTGAGGACGGGGCCGCCGTTCAGGGCTACGCGGTGGCGCGCCTCGTGGCGGTCCGGGTAGTTGGGGTGGACGGCGTGGGCCATGTCGGCGGAGACGCAGAGCGAGCCGCTCGTCGCGCGGGCGAGGTCGTCCGCCGTTCCGCCCGTCGCGGTCACGATGCGGGAGAGCACGCGCGGGAGAAAGGCCGACTCCGCGCCGGTAGCGCTCTGGCTGCCGACCTCCTCGTGGTCGAAGAGCGCAACCAGCGGGACGAGCTCCGTCGCCGCCGCCGCCGCCGCGCCGGGCGCCGCCTCGACGAGAGCCGTGACGGCGGCATGGCACATCGCCAGGTTGTCGAGGCGCGCGGAGAAGATGAGCTCTTCCTTTGCGCCGCCGAGCGCCGGCGCGACAGTGTCGTAGAGCATGAGGTCGAGCGTCACGACGTCGGCGCGCTTCACTCCCGCCGCGCGCGCACATGTCTCCGCGAGCTCTTCGGAGCCCTTTTCCGCCAGACCCAGGATCGGCGCGAGGTGCTCCTGCTTGTTCAGGACGAGCCCCTTCTCGGTGACGTCGCGATCGAAATGAATCGCCAGCTGCGGCACGCGCAGGAGCGGCTTGTCGAGCTTCACCAGACGCGACACGACGCCGCCGTCCTGGCGCACGAGGAGTCGCCCGGCGAGCGCCAGATCGCGGTCGAGCCACGAATTGAGCAGCACGCCGCCGTAGACCTCGACGCCGAGCTGGAGGTAGCCCTCCTTCGTGTACTCGGGCTTCGGCTTCAGCCGGAGATTCGGGCTGTCGGTGTGCGCGCCGATGATCCGGAACGCCCGCGGCGGCTTCGCGTCGGGCACGACGAACGCCAGGATGGCGCTCTCCTCGTTCACGACGTAGTAGCGGCCTCCGGCGAGGCCCTCCCACGAGGCGCGCTCGTCGACGCGGCCGAAGCCGGCAGCAGAGAGGCGCGCCACGGCGCTCGCGACGGCGTGGTACGGCGTGGGGGAATCGCGCAGGAAGGCGAGGAGATCGGACAGGTGGGTCACGACAGAAGGAGTAGCCGAATCCTGCCCGCGCGCCGAACTGGAAATCACGTCGATCGAAGACCCGCGATCTCCGGGTGCGCGGCGAGTCGCTTCATGGCCTGCGCGAGCAGCGTCTTGCCCGGCTCCATCTTGTGCCACGGGCTCGCGCCGCTCGGGTGCGGCAGGCAGATCGCATCCATCTCCACGCCGTGGTAGCGGACGCGCTCGGCGGTGCCGATGAGGGTGGCGAGCTTGCGCCCCTTGCCCAGCACCTCGTCGATCGCGAGCGTGCCGACGGGGATCACGAGCCGCGGGCGGAGGATCGCGACCTCGCGGGTGAGGAAGGTCTTGCACGCGCCGATCTCGGTCGCGTCGGGCCGCCGGTCGCCGCCGCCCGAAGACTTGCCGGGGAAGCAGCGCGCGACGGCGGCCATGTAGATGCCGCGGCGGAACGCGTCTTCGTCGATGCCGGTCCCCTCCTGGAACCAGCGGAAGAGCGTCTTGCCGGCGGTCCACGCGAACGGGCGGCCGAACGAGCCCTCGCGCGGGCCCGGCGCCTGGCCGACGAGGAGCACGCGTGAGGCGACGGGGGGGCCGTGCACCACCGGCCCGATCATCTTCGGGCACGCGTGACAGGAGTCGAGCTCTGCGTGGAGGACGGTGAGCGCGCGGGTCGTCTCGCTCTTGCTCATCGCCGGGTAACGTAGAAAAAGTCGCGGGTGGTCGGGTTCAACGTGTATTCGCCCTTGTGGTAGACGAAGCCGTCGAAGAGGAGCTGCCCATCGCGCTGCCCGCTCGGGGCGCGCTTGAAGACCACGAAGTGCGGGTAGGACCAGTTCACGTCGAGCTGGACGACGTCGACCGCACCCACGTGCTTCATCCCCAGCGCGATCGCACGCGCCGTCGTGTAGTTGCTGACGCTCACGAACACGGTGCGCCCGTCTGCCGAGAGGCCGAGCGCCGAGCGACGGATGACCGTGTCGCCGCCGACCGCCGAGCCCCACGACATGGCCTCCTCGTTGGCGAGGCCCGGATGGATGGCGCCGTCTTCGACGAGGCAACTCGGGCCCTGCCTCCACCACGCCATCTTGGTGGCGGTCGGCTCGAGGTTGGTCCACGTCCCGACGCGTAGCGGCGTGTCGTCGTCCGCGTAAGCGGCGATCGTGCACGCGGTCTTCTTCGGGGGGAGGAGGGTGACGCCGTCGACGCGCATGCCGAGCTGGCCGTGCTCGGCCTTGAAGCCGCCATTGAACGCGGCGACGAGCGCGTCGCGATCTTCCTCCGGCACCATGCCCTTCTTGCTGCGCGGGTAGGCCTGCCCTTCGCGCGTCGAGGCGATGGGCTCCTTGGTTCCTGCCACGAGCGAGAAGCGCAGCGCGCCCGCGTCCATCGCGACGACGAAGAGCTCCGCCCATGGCCGCTTCGCGTCCACGTGCAGGAGCGTCTTGTAGAGGACGGCGTTTCCGCCGGGATGGCCGGGATCTTCGACCTTGACCCACGTGCCGTCCCCCTTCGCAGTGACCTCGGGGAAGAGCGGCCCGACCTTCTTCGGCCGAAAGACCGAGGGCTCGTGGGCGACGGTCGCGCGAGCGCCGCCGCCGTCGCCGCCGTCCGCACCCGACATCACGCCGGAGGTCGCGACGAGCGCGGCGTCCTTGTCGCCTGCGCTGCCTGCGTCGGCGGGGAGCGTGGCAGGCTCCGGCTCGGGTGGCGTCGCGGCGCCCTGGGAGTCGGCGGGCGGCACGTCCCAGTGGGCCTTCGGTGCTTCGCCGCGTCGCGTCCAGCGGTTGTAGCGATCCTCGAGCCGGTAGGCGCGGTCCTCCATCCAGCTCACCGCGTCGGGCCCGAGCACGGCGCGCGCGGCGTCGGCGAGCCAGGGGCCGAGCCAGGGAACGTGGTGGATTGCGTACCAGAGGACGCCGAGCGCGAGCGGCGTTCCGACGAGGAGCGTGACGAACGCGCGCTTGAGCCGTCGCTTCCACTTGCCGGCAGGCTTCGCCTTCGCGCTCGCCCGCGCGGGCGGCGGGGCGTGTGTCCTCGTGGGCATGACGGGGTGGGGGCCGCTCTGCATCGGGCAGCCCTCGTGGGCGGCGCGCCATTGTCGCCGCGCACGCCTTCTGGCGCAACGCGTACCTCGTCGCCGTGTGCCCCACGTCCTCGCACGCTCTCCTTCGCTCGCCGCGAACGCTGCACGAGATAGGATGACGGTGTGCGGCTGGCTCAGGTGACGGCGGCGATGTTCCTAGCGGTGGCGCTCGGAACGGTTTGCGCGCGCGCGAACGAGCCGGGTTTCGTCGACACGGCGTGGCGTAACGAGGAGGGGCTCCCGCAGGCGACGGTCAAAGCCATCGCCGAGACCGGCGAGGGGTACGTGTGGGTCGGTACCGAGGGCGGGCTCTCCCGCTTCGACGGGCAGCGGTTCGAGACCTTCGACGTGCGGCGTGCCAGCGGCTGCCAGTCCGTCGAGGCGCTCGACGTCGACGCGAGCGGCCGCCTCGTCGTGGGGACGCCATGCGGCGTGCTCTTCGCGGAGGACGGCCGGCTCGGGCCGCAGACGATCCACGTCCCCGACCGACGGTCGCATCCGCTCACGAGTCTGGTCGCCTCAGTCGACGGAACGATCTGGATCGGGACGTCGGCAGGCCTCGGCTTCGTCCGCAACGGTGCCATAGAGATGCTCGCGGGCTCCGAGCAAGCCAACGTCGCGTCCCTCGCTCTCGCCAAGGGCGGTGGCGCGTGGGTTGGCGCCGTGGGTGCCCTCGGCCGCGTCGATGGGGCCCAGCGCTACCAGATCGTCGCGCGGACCGCCGGGCCCGTGCGTGCGGTCCGCGAGATGCGCGACGGGACGGTGTGGGTGGGGACCGCCGACGGATTGAAGCGACTGGAGGCCGGCGCTCTCGTCGACGACCCGCGCGCTTCGCTCCTCCGCGACGAGGAGATCCTGTCCCTCCACGAGGGGCGCGACGGGCAGCTCTACATCGGGCTCCAGGCCGGTGGCGGCCTCCGCGTCCTCGATGGCCCCGCCACGCGCCAACTCTGGCGCACCCGCAACCCGATCCTCAACGTGCGCGTTACACGCGCCGGTGGAATCCTCTACGGAACGCAGGCCGACGGTCTGCACCTGCTCCACCGCCCGCTCTTTCGTGTGATTCAGCAAGGAGCTGCGACCCACGAGCCGGCGTGGAGCCTCTTCGCTGGCCCGAGTGACGAGCTCTGGGTCGGCTCGCGCATGGGGCTGTTGCTCCTCACGGACGACGCCGAGGAGCCGCGGCTCGTGGCCACCATTGCGTCCGTGCGGACTGACGTGCTCTCCGTGATTCGCACCCGTGAGGGCGTCGTGTGGGCTGGGATGCGCGATCGGCTGGTCCGCGTGGAGGGAGGAGGCGCGACGAGCCGGACGTTCGGCGTCAAAGATGGCCTCCCCGATGCGCTCATCGGCGGCATGGTCCAGGACCGTCACGGTCGAGTGTGGATCGGCACCGGCAGCGGGCTGGCGCTCGTCGACGGTGACCGCTTCGTGCCGCGCGCGCCCACGGGCACCCGCGTCTTCGCGATGCTCGAGGGCGAGGCGGATGACCTCTGGGTCGCGTGCGCCGACGGCCTCCACCTGCTGCGCGACGGCGAGCCCGCCCTTCACCTGACCGCGCGGGACGGGCTGCCCGCGTCGTTCACGTCGTCCCTCGCGAAGACACGCCTCGGGGTCCTCGCCGGCGGCGCCGCCGGCCTCGCGCTGCTGCGCGACGGCAAGGTGGTCGGCGCCCTCCGGGGGCATGACGGGCTCCCCGCCGACGACATCCTCGGCATCCTCGCCGACGATCGCGGGCGCGTATGGCTCACCACGAATTTTGGTGTCGCGTTCGTGACCGAGGACGCCCTCGAGGCGTATTTTTCCGGCAAATCGAGGGCGGTGCAGCCGCGCACCTTCGGCGTCGGCGACGGCCTACCGGTCCTCGAGTGCAACGGCGGCACGAGCTCGTCGCCCATCCTCCGTCTGCGCAACGGCGAGATCGCGTTCCCGACGATGCGTGGCATCGTGCGGTTCGATCCTGCCGAGGTGGGCCCGCCGCCGCCGCCCAGCCGCGCCGTCGTCGAGGGCATCCGGCTGCCCGACGGCGAGATCCACCCGCGCTTCACCCGCGCCCTCTCGCCGGGCGAGCGCAACGTCCGCTTCGAGTTCACGGCCATCGCCCTGGCGTCTCCGTCGCGGGTGCGCTTCGTCCACCAGCTCGAGGGCTTCGACGGCTCGCCCTCGGCGCCGAGCGCCGAGCGCTCCGCGTACTACACGAACCTCCCGCCCGGCAGCTACCGCTTCCGGGTGCGGGGGTGTGACGTCGAGGGGGTGTGCGAGCCGGAGGGAGCCGTGCTCGCCGTCGACGTGGAGCCGCTCGTCTACGAGCGTCGCGGGTTCTGGGCGGCGCTCGCCCTCGCGGCGATGGCCGTCGGGGCGCTCGCGTACGCGAGCCGCACGCAGCAGCTCCGCAAGCGTGCGACCGAGCTCGGCGAGCGCGTGGCCGAGCGCACGCGGGAGCTGGCGCGCGCCAACGAGGAGCTGCAGACGGCGTTCCGCGCGGCGGCCTCGGCGCAGGCGGCGGTCGAGGCGCTCCTCGCCGAGATCCCGCTGTCCATCCTGGTCTACCGCGACGGCACGCTGCGCTACGTCAACGCGGCGGGTTGCGTGCTCTTGTCGGCCTCGACCGAGGACCTCGTGGGTAGCTCGGTCGGAGCCGAGTGGCGCGCGGGGCCAGAGGTGCCGGTGACCACCCCCGGCGGCAAGCAGATCCTGGCGGAGATCCTCCGCTCGCCCTTCGTCTGGACCGGCGAGCCGGCCGACCTCGTCATCGCGCGCGACGTCACCGAAGAGCGCCAGCTGGAGCTGCGCGCGGCCACGACCGAGCGCCTCGCCGCCCTCGGAACCTTGGCGGCGGGGGTCGCCCACGAGATCAACAACCCGCTCGCGTACGTCACGGCGAACGTCGACCACGTGCGGAGCGTCCTCGCCCAGCAGCCGAACAGTGACGCGGACGCGCGCGAGGCGCTGGCCGAGGCCTCGGACGGCGCGCGCCGCATCGCGATCATCGTCAAGGGACTGACCACGGTCGCGCGCGCCGCCGACGATCGGGTGGAGGCGGTCGACCTCGGCGCGGTCGTGAGCTCGGCGCTGACGATCGCGGGAGCGGAGATCCGCCACCGCGCGCGCACCGAGGTGCGAGGCTTCGAGGGCCTGCCGGCCGTGTGCGGCGACGCCACCCGACTCGGGCAGGTCATCCTCAACTTGCTCACCAACGCCGCGCAGTCGTTCGGCGGGCTCGTCGAGGACCGCAACCTCATCACCGTCGTGGGCTCGCGCGGCGAGGGGGACACCGTGCGCGTCGAGGTCACCGACACGGGCAGCGGGATCCCGCGCGACCACATGCCGCGGCTGTTCGACCCGTTCTTCACGACCAAGCCGGTGGGGGAGGGGACGGGCCTCGGGCTCTCGGTCTGCCACGGCATCGTCCGGACCCTCGGCGGCGAGATCACCGTGAAGAGCGAAGTGGGCGTCGGCACCACCTTCACGGTGACCTTGCCGACCTGGCGCGGGGGTGCCGCGGCGCCCATCTCGGTGAAGGCCGAGCGGACGTGCACGCGCGCGAGGGTGCTCGTGATCGACGACGATCCCCGCGTCGCGCGCGCCCTCGGTCGCACGCTCCGCGCGCACGACGTCACCCTGGCGCAGTCGGCCGACGTCGCGCTGGCGCGGATCCGCAGCGGCGAGAGCTACGATCTCGTCCTCTGCGACCTCATGATGCCGGGCATGAACGGAGTGGGCTTCTACGGGGCGCTGGAGCGCGAGCGGGCGGCGCTCCTGCCGAACGTCGTGTTCATGACCGGGGGGATCTTCACCAAGGACGTGGCGCGCTTCATCGAACAGAGCGCCGTCGTCTGCCTCCAGAAGCCGATCAGCGCCGACGCCCTCATCCGCCTCGTCCGCGACGGGCAGGCGCGCGGGGTGGCGTAGCCCGGACCGCCGCCCGGTCGCGCGTGATGGTATCCTCGCGGCCGTGGCGAAGATCCTCCTCGTCGACGACGACGTCGCGCTCCTCGACGTCCTGGCCCTCTCCTTCGAGGACGCCGGGCACGAGGTGCAGCGCGCCAAGGACGGCGTCGACGCGCTGGCGGAGCTGAAGCGCGCGCGCCCGGCGCTGCTGGTCTGCGACGTGACGATGCCCCGCCTCGACGGGCTCTCTCTCTGCCGTCAGCTGCGCGAGGCGAAGGACGCGATCCCGATCGTGCTCCTCACCTCACGCGACACCGAGATCGACGAGGCGCTGGGCTTGGAGCTCGGCGCCGACGACTACGTGACGAAGCCCTTCAGCACGCGCGTTCTGCTCGCGCGCGTGGCCGCGTTGCTCCGGCGCGAGAACGCCAAGGCAGGGCCCGGCAAGCCCACCCTCCACGCAGGCGACCTCACGCTCGACGCCGAGCGCATGCGCGTCGTCTTCAAGGGCACCGACGTGACCGTCACCGTCACCGAGTTCCGGATGCTCGAGGTGCTGGCGAAGCGGCCAGGGGTCGTCTTCTCGCGCGCGCAGCTCCTACAGCTCGTGCGGGGGGACGACTCGGTCGTCGTCGATCGCATCATCGACACGTACGTCCGGCGGCTCCGGCGCAAGCTCGAAGCCGTCGACGCGGCGTTCTCGTCGATCGACACGGTGGTCGGCGCGGGATATCGCTGGCGCGAGTAGCATGCGCCGCCGCCGGTCCCTCCGCTGGAACGCGCTGCTCGTCGTCCTCGCGGTCGCGCTCTTTCCGCTCGTGTACGTCCTCGCGTCGGCCACGCTCGAGCGGCTCTTCGTCGGCCGAACGCTGGCGCGCGCCCGCGTGTCGATGGACGAGGTCGCCGCCGCGCTCGCGACGGGAGATGCGCCGGCGGTTGAGGCCCGCATCGAGGATATCGCCCGCGACCGCGACCAGCGCGTACGCATCGTCGGCCCCGACGGTAAGGTGATCCGCGATCTCGACCACGCCCTCGGTGACGGGTGGCTCTTTCAGCTCGGCGACGTGTTCTACGGCCCCGGACGCCCCGCCGGCCTCCGGATGCTCGAGGAGCGCGAGGGCGCGCTCGCGTCGCGCCCGGAGATCCTGCGCGCGCTCGCGGCGGGCGAGGACGGCGGATGCGAGCACTCGGTGATGGGCAACCTCGAAGTGTGCCACGTCGCGCGGCGCGTCGAGCTTCCCGGCGCCGCGCCCGTCGTCGTCCACGTGCAGGGCAGCTCGCGTCGCGCGCTCGAGGCGCTCTACGACTCGCGCCGGCAGCTCGTGAAGCTGACGGCGTTCGTGCTGGCGCTTGGGCTCCTGCTCGCGTGGTGGATGGGCAAGAAGATGGTCCGCCCCGTGGAGGCGCTGCGCGAGGAGGTGCTCGGCCGCGCGCGCACGGCCGTGCCCGGCGCCGAGCTCGCGGTCGTGCGCGAGGACGAGGTCGGCGATCTGACGCTCGCCTTCAACGCGCTCCTCGGCGCGTTGAGTGAGCGGTCGAGCGCGAACCAGGCATTTTTGCAGGATCTGGCGCACGAGCTGAAGAACCCCGTCGCCGCCATCCGCGCATGCGCAGAGAGAATCGGCGAAGGGGAGGCGCTCGACGATGCCCGCCGCGCGCGGCTCGCCGATGTGCTCGTGCAGAGCTCGCGCCGCCTCGACGCGCTCGTCACGCAGTTCCTCGAGCTCGCGCGCGCCGAGGCGGGGCTACCCAACGAGGCGCGCGAGGAGGTGGACATCGGCGCGCTGGCGCGAGGCCTCGTCGAGTCCGCGAAGGCGGACGCCCGATTCGGCGGCGTCACGTTCGAGGCGCTCGTCGGCGAGGGCGACCTCGTCGTGCGCGGAGTGCAGAACCGGCTCGAGTCCGCGCTCCGCAACTTGCTCGACAACGCGGCATCGTTCGCCGGTCCGGACGGGCGCGTCGCCGTGTCGGTGACCGCCGTCGACGACGGGCTCGAGGTCGCCGTGTCCGACACCGGTCCGGGGATCGCCGCGGAGGACTTGCCGCGCGTCTTCGATCGCTTCTTCACGAAGCGCGAGGGCGGCAGCGGGCTCGGCCTCGCGCTCGTGCGCGCCGTCGTCCACGCGCACGAGGGGACGGTTCACGCCGAGTCGCGGCTGGGAGAGGGCGCGCGCTTCGTCGTTCGCCTCATCCGCCGATGATGGGTAGGCAGCTGCCCAGGTAGACCGAGCACAGGTTCGTCTGGGGCTGCGACTGCAGGCCGACGACGCAGCTGTGGAACGTGTCGCGCGAGGTTGCCGGCGCCGTCGCGCACTTCGCCTGGCAGGCGGCGATCCCTTGAGAGATGTTCGTGTAACAGCTCGTCACGTTCGGCGTCGTCTCCTCGCAGGCGAACTGGCAGTCCTGGAGCGTACGGTCCGGCGGCGTGCTGTCCAAAGCGCTCGCGGCGTCGCTGCCCGTGTCGGCGCTCGCGTCGTTGGCTGCAGCGTCGATACGCGCGTCGGGGTGGCCCGCGTCGGAGGCGGGGCCGGAGTCCGGTGTCCCCGCGTCGGGCGGACCGAGGCGCGCCGGGCAGCTCGGGTTGCACGCGTCGACCTGCACGCAGTCGCGGTACTGGCTCACCTGGCTCGACGTCGACCCCTCGCACGCGAGCAGGCATGAGAGGAGCGCGTCGTCCGTCATGCAGCTCGCCTTCTTCTGCGCGCTGCAGCCGCCCTTGCAGGCCTTGATCTCGTCGGCGGTCGCAGGCTGCTCGCCGCGCCCTCGCAAGTCGGCGTTGAGCGTCCCGATGCAGGCGACGAGGGTGGATGCGACGAAAGTGCAAATACCAAATTGGCGAAGTGTGGCAGTTCTCATGAACGGCTCCTCTCGGGGCGGCTATTCGCGCGCGCCTTCGAGATCCGTCACGGAGAAAGATCACTTCGTCATGCCGCTCGTCCGGAGGCGCAGCGTGGCGCCTCCCTGGCCGACCGCCCAGACGCGTCCGTTCGGTGCGGCCGCGATCGCCTGCAGGCGCGGCGACGTCTCGACCGCGACCGTCGCGGTGGTCCCGTCGAAATGGCGAATCGCGCCGCCGGTCGCGCCGAGCCCGACCTGCCACACGTCGTCCTTGCGCGCGCCCCAGACCGCGAAGACGTCGCGGTCGGTGCCCTCGCCCACGGGGCCCCAGTCGGTGCCGTCGAAGTGCAGCGCGGGGCTCGCCGGGAGCCAGAGGTCCTTTTCGCTCGTCCCCCACAGGCGCGGCATCGGTCGCGTCGCGTAGTCCCAGAGGTGCCCGCCCCTGTACATGACCGAGAGCTTCGCGCCGTCCCACCGGAGCACGTACGGCAGCGACGGCGCGCCGCTGACGAGCCAGCCCGTGATCCATACCTGGTCCGACGCCAGGCCGAACACCTGGGCCTCCTCGGTTCCCGGCGAATCCGGGAAGACCGCGACGAGCTCCTGCGGGACCGGGACCTTCGCCCAGCCCGTGCCGTCGAAGTGGTAGACGACGAGCGACGGCAGCGTCCAGTCGAAGGGCGGCCCCGAGCCGACGGCCCAGACGTCGCGCGGGCCATTCGCCCACACGCCACTGAACCAGCAGACGTCGGGCATCTTCGTCGGCGTCCACGAGAGTCCGTCGTAGTGCGCGACCCACCCGTCGGAGAACTGCGGATCGTAGTTGTCGGTCTTGTAGATGCGACCGACGGCCCACACGTCATCGCTCGCGTGCGCGGTCACGTCGAAGACCTCGGGCGGATGCACGTCGCTACCACCGCGCGTCGTGTCGATCAGGGGAGGAAGCGTGACCTCGTGCCAGCCGTCGCCGTTCCAGCGCGCGAGCCGGCCCGCGGGCTCCGTGCCGTAAGCGAGATCGTCGCTCAGCGGCGCGATCGAGGTGAGGTTGAAGCGCGTGCCATGGTGGAGCACGCCGTTCCAGAGCGGCGCGCGGGTCGCGTCGAAGTCGAGCAGGCCGCCGAACTCCGCCGCCGCGAGGACGTGCGCGCCGGGGCCCGCCGGCGCGTAGAGGGCGAACTTGGTCGTGAGGTCCTCGTCCGGGGCGGTCGTGCGCGGGTAGATCCGCGTGCCGCTCCACGAGACGCCGTCCCAGAGGAGCTCCTGGTGCCACCCGCCGACGAACTGCGTCGTCGTGTAGTCGAACGTGGCCACCATCGACGAACGATCGCCGGCGAGGGGACGACCGCGGCGCAGCGGCCCTTTGGGGAGGAAGCTCGCGAAGGCGTTTCTCTTCGGATCGGGCGGGGATCCCACGGCGCCGATCGAGCGCTGCGCGACCCGCCACGCCGCGCCGTCCCAGTGCGAAAAGCCGATGCCGTCCCACGCGACGAACATCGCCCACACGTCGTTCGCGCGCGTCCCCCACACGCCGACGTACGAGAGCCCGACGTCGAACGGATCGGACGGCGAATCAGCGGCGCGCGCGTGGCACCGGATCCAGTAGCTCCCGTCGTACTTGGGCGACGGGCGCGCGATCGTTCCCTTGTCGCCGACGGCCCAGGGGAAGAGGTCGTCCTCCGCGCCCCACACGTCTCGGAGGAACGTGCCGGCCGGGAGATCACCCAGCGCCTCGTCGGTGACCACGGCGTAGTGGGTCCACCGCGCGCCGTCCCAGCGCGCGACGTGCCCGGTCGTCCCGTCGTCGACGGCGGCCCAGACGTCGCGCGGAGAGGCGCCCCACAGCGCATGGATGCGCGTCGCCGTGATCGCATAGTCGGTGGACCACGCCTTGCCGTCGAAGTGCGCGACGCGGCTGCCGCCGCCGCCGACGCCATCGCCTGCCGCCCACACCTCGCCGCCGCCAGCCCACACGGTGTAGAAGGTGTCCTCCGCGGTGCCTCTGAACGGCGTGGTGACCGTGTCGCCGTCGTAGTGGACGACCGCGCCGTGCTCGCCGACGAGCCACACGTCGCGCGCGGACGTCCCCCAGATGCCGCGCAGCGTGTCGCCGCCGGGGCGCGGGCTGATCCACTCCCATTTCGGCGCCGCGCCCGAGCCTTCGCCGCCCTGGCCCAGCGCGCCGGAGCCCGCAGGTGGTGTGGCGGCAGCGGCGGTGGGGGCGCCCGCGGGCGCGTCGCCGCGGTTCGGCTCGCCGACGACGATGCGTGCACCGCACGCGCAGGCCATCGTCGCCGCGGTGGCGAGGAAAAGGGCGCGAACGAAGGCGTGGGGGGACGAAAGAAGGGTCATGCGAAGGGCTCCGCGGTCTAGCGCGCGTCGTGCGCGTGCACCCGGTGTTTCACCTTTCGCGTCGACTTCCGTCACGCCTTCGCGATGCGATCTCTTCACGCACCCGCGTCTTACGGAATCTGCCGCAAAGTCTCCTCTATTCGCGGCCAGAAAACGCTCTGGGGGTACTTCCTCTCGAAATCGCTGGCCTTTCGGCGCGCGTCGTCGCCGTGCCCCGAGACGGCGAGGGCCTGCACGACGAGCGCGTCGCGCTCCTCGCCCAGCTGCCCCGTCGGAAACTTGCGCGCGTGCTCCCGGAGGGCCTCGAGGGCGGAGGTCGCATCGCGGCGCGCGAGGGCAGCGCGGCCGCGTTCGACGAGGGCGCGCTCGTCGGCGAGGGTGGAGGTCGAGATGTGGGGAGAGGCGGCGTCGGCGGTCGGGGTCGGGGTCGGGGTCGGGGTCGGGGTCGGGGTCGGGGTCGGGGTCGGGGTCGGGGTCGGGGTCGGGGTCGGGGTCGGGGTCGGGGTCGGGGTCGAGGTCGGGGTCGAGGTCGGGGTCGGGGTCGAGGTCGGGGTCGGGGTCGGGGTCGGGGTTGGGGTCGCGGTTGGGGTCGGGGTCACGATGGTCACCTGTGGCGAGACCTGCGCGTGCACGAACGCTCCCACCACGCCGCCGGCGATCAAGAGGAGGACGGCCTTGGCGATCGCCCCGCCCGCGAGCGGGGCCGCCGCGTGCGGGAGCGTGGGCGCCGGACCCGCAGGGCCGCCCGGGTCGGGCGGCAGGTCCAGGGCGACGGTCAGCTTCGCGGCAATCGCGGATTTTCGAGCCGCCGTGAGGTCGGGGGCGGCGCGTTCCACCTCGAGGAGCGAGGCGAGCTCGGGCTCTAGATCGTCGTGCTCGGTCACGGCGTCCCCCCTTTGCGCGCGTCCAGGCGTCGCACGGCGTCACGGAAATCCTCGCGCGCGAGGCGCAGGCGGGAGTAGGCCGTGTTCAGCGGGATCCCGAGCGCGTCGGCGATGTCGGGCACATCGACGCCGTCGATTTCTTTCATCACGAAGACGGCGCGGCGGTGCAGCTCGATCCCCTCGATCGCCGCCGCCACGAGCTCGCGGGCCTGCTTCGAGACCAGCGCCGCCTCGGCCGTCGGCGTGCGATCGACAGGCTCGCGTGACGGCTCGGGGACCTCGCGACCGCGTCCCAGACGGCGACGGTGCCTCAGCGCAATGCGGTACGCGATGCCGAACAGCCACGGACGGAAGGGCCGCCCGCGGTCGTAATCGTCGAGCAGCGCGTGGACGGTCATGAACACCTCCTGGGTCAGATCGTCTCGGTCCTTGTCGGGGATTCCGAGGCGGCGTAGCGAGTTCCAGACATAGGAGGCGTGCGCGTCGAAAAGCTGGCGGAATTCTGTGGCGATGGACTCGTGTTCGCTCGTCGCAGGGAAATCCGTCACGGAAAGCGCCCCACGAGACCCGCGGCGACGAGCGCGCCCACCGGGGGGACCGTCCACGCGTCGACGTTGCCGATCGCGACCGTGGGACGTGTCAGCGACGCGACGACATCGGCGCTGAGGCGCGCCAGGACAGGACCGACGAGCGCGAACTCGACCCCGGCCCGCGCGCCCGCGAGCGCATAGAAGGTGTCGACATGGCGGGGGCTCTTCACGTCGCGTCCCTCCGCCGAGAGCGCGCCCGCGCCGACGACGAGGCACGCGAACGGCGCGCCGAAATGCCAGCAGGGCACGAGCTCGCCGAGGCGGATGGAAGCGCGCACGGTCCCCGCCTCGTAGCCGCGTTCGGCCGGAAGGTCGATGCGCCCCTCGAGATCGAGCGACCACGGTCCGCGCAGGACGCCGGCGGCGAGGTAGAGGCCGGAGGTCGGTCCGGGCGCGAAGCCGACGGCGCCCGAGACGCCGGTGCCGAAGCGCAGGGCCGTGCGCGGTCCGTCCGGCAAGGGAGGCGGGGGAGCACCTGGATGAAGAGGAGCTTCGGGTGGTGGTGGCGCGGGCGGGGTCGCGCTCGGCACGTCGCGTCCGGGCACCGTCGGCGGATCGAGCAAGATGCTCACGGTGAGCGCGACGCTGTCGGCCAGATCTGCGCAGTCGGGCCGGTCCGAGGACAGCTCGCGTCGCCCGGCCGGCCCGCGCGCGTCCCGCATCTCGACGACGCCCCGGAGCAGGTCTCCGTCGCGCGTGAAGCGGACGCGGACCGTCGCGGCCGCGCCGGAACGAAACGGATCGTACCCGAGGCGCTCGGCCACGCGCGCCGCGAGCGCCGCGTCCGACGGGCACGCCTCGGCGCCCGCGTCGCGGCCGTGGTCCAGGCGCGCGGTGCGACGGGCGAGCGCGACGCGCGGCAAGGCGACGGCCGCCGCGGCCACCGCTGCTCCCAGGAGCGTCCGCGCCCGCGGTCCAAGCATGCCCCGTCTTACCACGCCGCTCCCGGCGCGACGGCGGCGTCAGATCCGCGGGCGCGCGAATTTCACTCCCGATTCATGCGGCGTCGACGCGGCATCCGCACGCGGCTGCCAGGTTCTCTCCCATGTCGAAGCAACCCACCGTCCTCGCCGCCGCGATCCTCAGCGCCGCTCTCGCCGGCTGCGCGTCATCTCCGCGAGGCAACCCCCGCAACGCCCGCCACCCCGTCGTCGCCCCGCCCTCGGCGGGCTCTCGGGCACCACACACCCTCCGCGTGATGACCCTCAACGTCGCGCACGGCGCGCGTGCGCCCGTGCCCGCGGTGCTCTTCCGGCGCGCGACGATCGAGAGGAACCTGTCGGCGATCGCCGCCCTCGTCCGCGACACCGCCCCCGATATCCTCGCCCTCGAGGAGCTCGATCGCCGGTCGTTTTACAGCGATGACATCGATCACTACGACTGGATCCGCGAGGAATCGGGCATGGTCCACGGCTCGTTCGGCGCGCACCGCGACGTGGAGCGCGGCCTGTTCGCGATGCGCCACGGCACCGCGCTCCTCTCGGCGTTCCCACTCGAAGCGCCCGACAGCGTCGCCTTTCGGACGTGGGCCCTCGACGACAAGGGCCTCGTGGTCGCGACGATACGTCCGCCTGCGCTCGGCGGTCGCGAGGTCGACGTCGTCGCCATCCACACCGATCCCTTCTTCGAGGGCACGCGCCGCGCGCACGTCGCCCGCACCATCGCCGCGCTCCGCGCGCGAGGAGTCCGCCCCCTCATCGTCATGGGCGACATGAACGCGGCGTGGAACCAAGGCCGCGCCTCCCTCGGTGACCTCGCCCGCGGCCTCGGCCTCCGCCCCTACCTCGGGCCCGACGCCGAAGACACCTACCCCGCCGGCAAGCACCCGTGGCGCCGCATCGACTGGATCCTGATCTCCGACGACCTCGACTTCCTCGCCTACCGCACCCTGGACCCCATCGTCAGCGACCACCGCGCCGTAGTCGCCGAAATCGCCCTAAAACCCCCCACCCAAAACCCCCCACCCCAAACCCCCCACCTAAAACCCCCCACCTAAAACCCCCCACCTAAAACCCCCCACCTAAA
>JANYHK010000034.1 GCA_025359105.1 Myxococcales bacterium
GGCGCGACGCACGACTGGCAGATGGCCATCATCGACCTGCAAGCGGCGAACAAGGATCTCTCGATCGCCTTCGGCGGCGCCGGCGACGCGTTCAAGGAGCTCTCGCAGTGGATGGGATCGAACCTGCTCGCAGAAATCCACGTGGTTACGAACGGGATCAGCCGAATGGCCGCCGGCGTGAACACGCTCAGCGACGCGGTGAAAGGTTCCGTCTTCTACAAACTGCTGGCCGGCGACGACAAGATGGGCACGTTCGACAAGAGCGGGCGAGGTGGCGAGGTCATCGGTGGCGGCGGCTTCGAGCGGTCGGCGTACGCGCTCGCCGCGGAGCGCGCCGCGAAGGAGAGGAGCAGGACGACGCCTCCGAGCGCCCAGACGAACGTGAACATCGGCCGCGTGGAGATCGTCGTGAGCGGCAACGCCGAACCGTCGCGCGTCGCGCGCGGCATCTTCAGCGAGATGAGCAACATGGCTCGCAACCCGAAGGTTAGCCGGTTCGTGAAAAACTACTCGAGCGACAGGTGAACCGTGGCAACGCGGCAGAGAAAGCCCCTGATAATGATAAGGGGCTTTCTGGCCACGACCCGCGTGGCCGCGTTCAGAAAAAGACCGTTGGTGATGATGATAACCAACGGCTTGCGCGCGGCGGGCGCTGAAATCGACGAAAAATCGACGTGCCAAATTCTCGTTAACGGTTAACGACTTGACGCGCGTCATCCTGTTTTTGACGCGGGTCGGTCACTGGACGCATGTCCGAAAGTGGCTATTAGGTAACGACATGAAGCAGCGAGAATGCACCCTAAGCGTCAAGCTCACGCGCGAGGAGAACCTTCGCGCACACGCGCTCGCCGATGCGGTTGACGATTCGGTCGGCCGCTACCTGCGCCGCCTCATCGCGCGGGAGTACGCGCGCCTCTTTGGCGACGCGCCGGCACCGAAGGTGAAGACGCGCATGGGCCGACCGCGCAAAGCGACGACGGAGTGAAACGAAGCGCCCCCGCGCCGCGTCAACGGCCGAGGGCATGGTCCGAACCTGCAGAGGAGATCCGAACATGAAAAAGCTCGCACGCGCATCGCAGCAACGCAACGCAACGTCCACCGTCATCGTCCAAGCGCTCGACGCCGTGAGGCGCGAGGCCGACTTGCTCGCGCTCTTTGTAGACGTCCCGCACCCCTCCGCCGAGTGGCACGCCCTCGCGCGCGGCGCCGTAGAGCGGATGCGGCGCGACCTCGGCGCGCTCGCCAAGGTCACGGCGCTCGCCGGGAAGGCCGTCTCGTGACCGAGCGCGATCGCGCAAAGAGGCGTCGCGAGATCGCTCGCGCGTTTGGCATCCGCCAATACGAGCTTCCGATCGTCGGCCTCGCCGTGTCGCAGGCGGGCGCTCCGATCGACGTCTTCCGCCGGCTCGATCACGTTGAGCTCTACAAGTGGTTTTTTCGGGCGCCGGTCGTCGACGCCGGCATCGCGGTCCGCATGATGGTGCAGCGACGCCGCACCGAGCGCGAAGCGAACGAGGCCGCGCGTGTGGCGTCCGTGGTGGTCGACCTCGCGGCGTATCGGAGGAAGTCGTGAGCGCCGTCGCGTTCCAGCGGCGGGCGTGGGAGTGGTTCACCGGCCGCGCGTGGACGAGGGAGGAGTAGGTCATGAGCAAGGGTCAAGAGGTCACTGGCACGCTCTTCCGTCGGAAGAAGGGCGAGCGTCCGATCGGCGTGCGCGTCTCGATGCCGGACCGCACGCGTCCGCTCGTCCGCTTCGCCGATGCGCTGCGCGACAAGCCGGACCTCTTGGCCCGCGTCGAGCTCATGAGCGAAGAGGAGCTCGCCGCCGTCGCCCGCGTCGTCTCCGACGAGTACCGTGCGACCGCGCGCGTGGCGCTCAGCACGCCGGAGACCGTCAACGAGTGGATCGAGCGGTGGATCATGGCGCGCGCGGCGAAGGGCCTCCGCTCAAGTCGCCGCGTCGATCGTGGCCGTTACCTGAAGTGGATCGCTCCGCGTCTCGGGACGCTGCCGATCGCGCAAGTCACGCGGCGTCACGTTGAGGAGGTCGTCCAAGATCTCGACCTCGCCGTGCGTGCCGGCCAGCTCTCGTGGAAGACGGCGGTCAACGCCTGGGGAGTGATCACCAAGATGTTCAAGGACGCGTGTCGCTCCAAGGTGCTCGACCTCCGCGTCCGCGACGACAACCCCGCGGCGGAGGTGCAGGGGCCCGACCGCGGCGCGGAGCGAAGTGGGCCGTACCTCTTCCCTCGCGAGTTCGAGCGCCTCATGGCGAGCGAGCGCGTGCCCGTCCGTTGGAAGCGCGTCTTTGCGCTCGCGACGTATCTCTACGTTCGCGGCGGCGAGCTCGAGGCCCTGGAGTGGAACTCGGTCAACTTCGCCCAGGGCTACGCGCTCATCCACCAAGCCGTCGACACCGAGACGAACGAGGTGAAGAGCACGAAGACGAAGGACGTGCGGAAGGTGCCGCTCGAGGCCGGGATCGTCCCCTTGCTCGAGGAGATGCACCGCGACGCCGGCGGCGAGGGCCGCGTCGTCACCGCCATGCCGCCCGCCGTCGACTGGGCGAAGAAGCTCAGGGTGTACCTCGAGCGCGCCGGCGTCGACCGCGCGGACCTCTTCGCGAACGACGCTACGCGCCGTCAGATCTCCTTCCACGACCTCCGGCACACCGGAATCACCTGGCGCGCCGTCCGCGGTGACGACCCCATGAAGATCATGCGCGCCGCCGGCCACGACGACATGCGGACCACGCAGCGCTACATCAACGAGGCGGAGACGTTCGACGCGGCGACCTTCGGCACGCCGTTCCCCCCGGTGCCCGTCGAGTACCTTCGCGCGTACACCCGCACCGGAACGAAAGCTGGCACAAGAGCTGGCACGTACCACCTACCGATTCGCCGGAAACCAGGTTTTTACGGGGTAGCAGAGGCGTCCCCAGAGGGATTCGAACCCTCGTTAGCGACGTGAAAAGCCGCGGTCCTGGGCCTCTAGACGATGGGGACGGAGTAGACGAAGCAGGTAGGACGGGGCGCAACCTAGCAGAACCCGCGCGAGACGTGTACTGCGGCGCGCATCGTGCTACCTGGCGGCTTGCAACATGCGTCATCACCGCCAATTTTCTGCTGGTTTCGTCCTTCGCCTCGCTTCGGTCGCTGCGCTCCTCGGCGCCGCCGCGGCCGCGCCGCTCGCGTGCGGGGGGTCCGATTCGCCCGGGGTGGACGGGACGGCGAGCGACGCGTCCGTCGGTGCCGACGTCACCCAGACGCCGCCCGGTGACGGGGCTGCCGCCGACGCGGCGGCCGCAACGGATGCGCCGGTCGCGACCGACGCCCCCGTCGCGACCGACGCTCCCATCGTGACCGACGCGCCCATCGACGCGGCCAATGGTTGCCCGCGCGTGCCCGCGGCGGCGGACCGGCCGCGGCGCGTCGTCATCTCGCACCCGTTCGGCGCCGACGCGGGCGCGAAGGCCACGCTCTTCGAGGTGCTCGAGCTCTCACAGGCCGGCAAGCTCAAGCGCCCCTCGCCGACCGTGACCTTCTCGCTGGGTACGGCGCTCGCGCAGCCCGTCGTGTTCACACCCGACGGGGAGATCGGCCTCGTGGCGCAGGACGACGGCTCGATCGGCGTCTTCAAGCTGCCCGCAACCGGCGCACCGACGGTGCTCCACGCCGCGTTCAAGGGCGGCTTCTACGCGGACGCGCTGGTGCTCACGCCCGACGGCTCCAGCGTCTACGTCATGGACAGCAACGTCCGCAAGAACGGCGGCGGCGTGTACCAGATCCCGATCCACTGCGACGGGACGCTCGGCACCGCGACGCTCCTCATCCCCGGCAGCGGCGCGACGGCCATGGCGCTCCTGCCGAGCGATCCGACCAAGGCCGTGCTCGCGGCCACGGCGGCGACCGACTCGCCCGACGGCGGGGACGCGCACCTCGTCGATCTCGCGGCAGGCACGCGCATCGCGAGCGCCTCGGCGTTCGGAGACGGAAACGCCATCGTGTCGGCCGTCGCCGTCGCGCCCGACGGAAAGTTCGCGATCCTCGCCGACAACAACAGCATCGCGGGCGGGAGCCGCCTCGCGAGCGTCGGCCTCTCGCCCACGTTCGTGAAGGCCGGCGGCATCCTCGCGACGCCGAACCCCGACGGCCTCGCCATCTCGCCGTACGGCAACGCCGGCATCGTCCTGAACGACGACTCGACCGACCAGATCCACATCCTCTCCTACACGCCGGCCAACGCGGGGGCGCCCTTCGCGATCACCGGCGAGCTCGTGTACAAATTCGGCAAGCCGCAGATCCCGGCGACGATCTCGATGATCGTCCAGGGAGCGCTGAAGGGGACGACGTTCGTGGGAGAGAACGTCGCGGTGCGGCAGCTCACGTTCGGCGCCGGGGGCGTGGTGACCGACACGGCGAAGCTCTCGATCCCGGGCGGCGGAAACGAGACGATCGTCGGCGTCGTCGGCGTTCAGCCTTGAGCGTGCCGTGATCCCGTGGGACGTCGTCGTCATCGGCGGCGGAATCGCCGGAGCGTCGGCGGCGGCGTGCCTCGCCGAGCACCTGCGCGTCGTGGTGCTCGAGAGGGAGACGCAGCCGGGCTACCACGCGACCGGGCGCTCGGCGGCGCTCTTCTCGGAGACGTACGGCGGCGCCGCAGTGCGCGCGCTGTCGCGGGCGAGCCGCGGCTACTTCCGCGCGCCGCCCGCGGGCTTCGCCGACGCGCCGCTGGCGACCGATCGCGGCGCGCTCTTCATCGCCCGCGCGGACCAAACGGCGGCGCTCGACGCGTTCGCCGGTGCGCTTGACGTCGCGCCGCGGGTGCGGTCCGTGTCCGCAGCCGAGGTGAAAGCGCTCGTCCCCATCCTCCGGCCCGACTACGTCGCGGCGGCCGTGTACGAGCGCGAGGCGGCGGATCTCGACGTGCACGGTCTCCATCACGGTTACCTGCGATTGCTCCGCGCGCGAGGCGGCGAGCTGCGAACGAAAGCCGACGTGATCGCGATCGAGCGCTCGGGTGACAGGCTCCGTGTGCGCACGGAGGCCGCGGCGTTCGAGGCGCCGGTCGTCGTGAACGCGGCAGGAGCCTGGGCGGACGACGTCGCGGTGTGTGCCGGAGCACGGCCACTGGGGCTCTCACCGCGCAGGCGGACGGCGCTCACCGTCGATGCGCCCGCAGGCTACGCGCTCACCAACGCCCCGATGACGATCGACATCGACGAGCAGTTCTACTTCAAGCCCGACGCCGGCCGCCTTCTCCTCTCCCCCGCCGACGAGACGCCGTCCGCGCCGTGCGACGCGAAGCCCGACGATCTCGACGTCGCCACCGCCGTCGATCGCGTCGAGAAGGCGACGATCCTCGAGGTGACGCGCATCGCGAGCAAGTGGGCGGGGCTCCGCACCTTCGCGCCCGATCGCGCGCCGGTCATCGGCTTCGACGCGAGGGTGCCGGGCTTGTTCTGGCTCGCCGGGCAAGGCGGCTACGGCATTCAGACGGCGCCGGCGATCGCGCGCCTGGTCACCGCGCTCGTGCGCGGTCACGATCTCCCCGGCGAACTCGACGACGCGGGGCTGCGGCTCGCCGACGTCTCGCCCGCGCGTTTTTGCTAGCGGGCGGAAGACGCTTCGTCGAGAAATGCGCGGAGGCTGGCCTCGCCCTCTGCGGCGCGCGCGAGTCCTTCGAAGAAGGCTGGCGGCGCAGACGAAGGCGGCGCGATCGGGGCCGCGAGGCCGAGCCCCTCGAGGAGGCACGCCGTCGCGATTTGCTTGATCTGCGTGAGCCCGCGCGACGAGAGCAGTGTCGTCCCGAGGACCCGCGCGATCTCGACAACGTCGGTCACTGGCAAGTGGCAGATCGAGTCGCCCTTCTGCGTGTAGCAAGGGGCGTGGGCGGCATACGCGGCATCCTCGAGGGCGCCGCACGCGAGGCCCCGGTGGACGGTCGGCACGATCGACGTCTGCAGGCACGTTCGAATGCGACGCAGCCACGCCTGCCCGCGCGACGTGTAGCGCGCGCGATCCTCGACGAACGCGTAACAAAGGCGCTCACCGAAATCGAGCGCGTAGCCCTGGTCACCGCACGGCGTCTCGCTCTCGAGGCACGCGCGGTAGAACGAGCAGTCGTCCGCCACCGGCGCATCGCAAGCGGCGCGGGTCGGGTACGTCTTGCCGGCGTGGCACGCGCCGCGCTGCGCCGAGTAAGGCGCGAGGCACGCGCCGTCGCACGACGCGAGCACGTCCGCGCCGAGCTTGGCGACGCAGCGCTTCGTCGCCGCCCGCGCGGAGGAGGCGGAGCAATACGTGGCGTCCAGCTCCGCGCCGCACGTCGCCGCGATGGCCTTCTCGGCTCCGGCGACGGGGACCAGAACCTGCGGCGGGCCGCTCCCGAGCGCTTCGGATGTATCGTCGTCCGACGACGGCGGGGCGGCGCTGCAACCCACGATGGAGACCGCGATCAGGACCGAGAGTACGACGGGCAGCCTGGGCACCCGACCTATGTAGCACAATGTAGGCTCAGGGCCCCGTGATCTTGGCGCCTCCGAGCGCCTGCGTTTTGCCCTTCACCTTCGTGCCCTTGAGGGTCACGGTCGCATTTCCAAGCGCTTTTACGGAGACATCCGACGCATCGATGCTCCCACCGTTGACCGTGACGCTGGCGTTCGCGCCGGCCTGGATGCCGATGGGAGATGTGAGCTGGACCCCCTCCAGGACGAGGTCGCAGTTGCCCCCGGCCTCGATGGCGACGCCGCTCGCGAGCTTGGCGGTGATCCCTTTGAGCCTCACCGAATCGTTGCCCCCGCAGGAGAACTTGGATTTGCCGTCCCAGGTCGCGTCCTTCACGCCCGCGCCTCCCGCGGCCGCCGCGGCGCCGCCGGGGCCAGGATCCTTCGCGGCCATGTAGATGTAGATCCCGAGGCCGCCGAGCCCGAGCAGGACGACGAGGACGATCCCCGCCGTCAGGATCCACCAGAAGATCTCGCTCTTCGCTTTCTCGACCAGTTGGTTCTGCAGCCCCTTGCTGTCGACCCCGCCGTCCGAGCTGCCCTTGATGCGGAGCCCGCCGATGTTGAGCTGGTAGTTGACGTGCGGGCCGCCGTCCTGCTGACGCTGCTGCTGCTGCGGCGGCGGCTGTGGCTGCGGCGCGCCCGCGCCGCCCCCGTCGATCTCGATCTGCAGATCGAGGCTCACGATCTGCACACCAAGCCCCTGCAGCCCCGTCGCCCCGACGATCTCGGGCATGAAATGAGGGAGCGCGTTGCGCACCTGCACGATCGAGATGTGCCCCTCCGACAGCTTCTGCGCGTAGACGCTGGTGACCGCGGACAAGACCTGCGGCGCGATGCGGCTCTGCGCGAGCGCGGGATCGACGCCCGGCGCGACCTCGAACGCGCACGTCCCCCACACCTTCCCGTGCACCGGTTGGTTCGTCTTGGGATCGAGGAGGGGACCGACGGGACCTCCGACTTGGATCGTGCTCGGCATGGGGCTCAGACTACGGGATGCCGCGCCCGTCGTGGAGGCCCGTGTGGCTTACACGCTTATGGGGCGACTTCACGGACGAGCGCGCGCTCGACGAGGGGCATGCGATCCTGGCCCCAGAACAGCTCCGAGCCGCCCACGACCCACGTGGGCGCGCCGAAGACGCCGCGCGCCGCCGCCTGCTGGGTCGCGTCGATGAGGGCTTGCTTGATCTCCGGCGTCTGCGTCCGCGCCAGGACGGTGTCGGCGTCGGCCCCCGCGCCTGCGAGGAGCTCGCGGAGGACGGCGTCGTCGGAGATGTCGCGATCGTCGCCCCAGAAGGCGCGGAACGTGGCGTCGCGGAAAGCCGCGGCAGAGGAGGCGGGCCCACCTTCCAGAGCGAGCTGGCAGCGCATCGCCTTGATCGTGTTCATCGGGAAGCGGGACGGCCAGCGGAACGGCACTCCGTAGTACGCCGCCCACCGCTCCATGTCCTTGGCGGTGTACCGCTGCTTGGCCGCCGACCAGGTCGCGAGCGGAACGTTCGACTGCCCGATCGTCTTGAAGAGACCGCCGAGGAACATCGGCCGCCACGTTAGCTTCGCGCCCGTCCGCGCGGCGAGCGCCTCCGCCTGGGTCGCGCCGAAGTACGCGTAGGGGGAGGAGAAGTCCCAGTAGAGATCGAGCGTGCGCGACACGCCGGGCGCGCGGACGATCGGCGGGAGGACGTCGTCCACACGAGCGCCCGCGACGAAGTTCATGCGGTCCTGACCCCAGGAGAGCTCGTTCTCGTCGACCACGAACGACGGCGCGCCGAAGATGCCGAGCGCGATCGCGCGATCGGTGCGGCGGCGCAGATCGTCCTTCACCTCGGCGGTGGCGATGTGGGCGAGCACGCCGTCGGGCGAGTGGCCGGCGGCCTGGACGACGTCGCGGATGGTCGCGGGATCGGAGGGCGCCCGTCCCAGGATCCAGTACGCCCTGAAGAAGCCCTCGATGACGTGCGGATCGAGTCCCGTCGCGATCGTGGCACGGAGCGCCTCGACGCTCCGCATCGGGTGAGCGTGCGGTTTGTGGAGGCGAACGCCGAAGAGCTCCGCCCAGCGCGCAAAGTCCCGCTCGTTGTGGGCGAGCTTCGGCGCGATGAGCACCTCGCTCAGGTTCTGAGGTGTGTCGTTCGCGCGGAAGACGCCGCCGAGCAGCATCGGCTGCCACACGAGCGCGGCCCCCATGCGCTGCGCGAGCTTCCGCACCTGCGTGCTCGCGATGTAAGCGTAGGGGCACGTGTAGTCGAACCAGAAGTCCAGGCGAGCGGCCATTGCGGAACTGTACCCCCGGCCGCTGGCTGCGGCCCGTCAGAAGGTGTAGCCGACGAGGAGGCGCAGGCCCGCGCGGGCGACAGGCGAATCGGCGAAGTAGCGGTCGCCGCTGGTGTCGACGGTGCCCACGCCGTGGACGTCGAGGAAGAGCGCGGCCTCGACGAACGCGCGGCCGAGCTCGAGCTGCCCGCCGCCCTCGAGCAGGCCGATGCCCGCTACGCCGGAGCCATGCTCGGTGCGCTGGCCGCCGAACGCGCTCGTCTGCGGGAGCTTCGCGCTCACGCCTTGCCCGGCGAGGCCGAGCGCGAGGCCGCCGAACCCCCGGATTTTGCCGGACGACATGAGGCGGAGCTCGGGCGCAAGCACCCAGTTGGTGACGGTGATGTTGTTCTGCGAGAGGGTATCGGTGCTCTGGTACTCCTTCGTCGCCATCGCGCCGAGCTCCGCGACGAGGCCGAGCGCCAGGTGCGCGCCGATTCGTCGACCGCCGTGAACGACGAGCCCGGCGCCGCCGAAGCTGTGCTTGGTGGTCCCGTTGCCGTCGAGCTTCGCCGTCGGAACGAGCGACTCGCCGAAGACGCCGAGCCCGCCCGAGACGTACCAGAGGTGCGGCACATGGGCAGCCACGACGTCCGGCGCGGCCACCGCCGGGCTCGCCATGTCGACGCTCACCGACTCTTGCCCGTTCGCCGGCACGTTCACCGTGACCGAGTGCGCCGGGTACCCCGCCGCCGTCGCATCGATGCGATGGGCGCCCGCCGGCACGTCGCCGGACCACGTGCCGGCGCCGACCTCGACACCGTCGATCGCGACCCGCGCGGTGGACACGTTCGTCTGCACGACGAGGCGCCCGCGCGCTGCAATTTCCACGGCGACGAGCCCGATCTCGATGGCCGTCTCCGGCTGCCCGGCGGTGAGGCGTGCGCGCTGCTCGGCCTGAAAATACCCGGTCGCGACCGCTTTGAAGACGTGCTCGCCGGGAAGCAGGCGCACGGGCCGCGCGAGGCGCTCGGTCGTCACCGCACGGTCGTCGATCGTGACGGCGACCGCGGCGGGCGGCGTGCGGCCGGTGTAGACGACCCGCACGCGCACCGTCGCAACGAGCGCGTTCATCTCCCCGATGGCCTGCTTCGCGCCGTCCTTCACGTCGGGCTTGAGCGCGTCGCCGCCCTCGGCGAGCATCTCCTCGAGCGCGTCGATCGCCTCGGGATGGCGCCCGAGCCCCCGCAAGCAGAGCGCGATGTTGCGCTTGATCTGCGGCGACCGCTTCACCGCGTAGGCGGCCTGGAACTCCGCGAGCGCCGCCGCGTAATCGTGTGCATCATACAAGCGCACGCCCGTCGAGAAATGCGTGCGCGCGGCCTCCGCGTCGTCCGCGCGCGCGGAGCTGGCAGCGAGGACGCAAGCGAACGCGAGTGAGGCGACGCGGAGGCGCACCATGTCACTCCGGCAGCTCACGCGAGATGTCGAGCGGCTTGGTCGAGGGCGGCGTGTGGGCCGGACCGGACGCGGGCTTCGCGGTGGCTGGCGGCGGCGGCGGCGCGGCGGCCGGGCGGGGGCTCGGGGCGGTCCAGATCGGTCGCGGGGTGGCGGGCAACGGCGCGGAGGCCGCCGGGGGCGTGCTCGGGACGCTCGGCGCCGGCGCCGCGGATGGGCTCGGGCCTGCCGCGCTCGGCATCGCGGCGGCGGTCTGCGCCTGGGTCACCGTGGGAGGCGCTGCGGCGGTCGGCGGCTTGTGGAAGGACGAGACGATCCACGAGGTCACGACCACCCCCGCCAGGGTCGCCCCGAACGCGGTGAGCGGCACCGCGAAGCGCGTGACCCTGCTCGGCGAGCCAGGGGCCGGCGTTGCGGCGCGCGCCGGCTTGGACCCGCGCGACCAGGAGACATCGGTCGGCGGCCCGGCGGGTCCCGGCCCCGTCGTGGACACGTCTGGCGTCGCGACCCCCGCGGCCACCCGCTCCACGCCGCTCGGCAGGGTGAGGCCGATCATCGGATCGAGCGGGACCCTGATCTTCTCGTCAGGCGCGATCTCGTGCAGCGCGCGAAGCATCGCCGGGGCGCTGGCAAAGCGCACCGCGAGATCGCGCGCGAGCGCCTTGGCCACGAACGCCGAGACCGGCGCCGGGACGCTCGGCTCGACCGACGAGAGGGCCGGTGCGTCCGTCATGCACACCGACAGGATGATCTGCTCGTAGGTCTCGCCGGTGTGCGGCGGGCGGCCCGCGAGGCACTCGAAGACGATGGCGCCGAGCGCATAGAGATCGGTGCGGCCGTCCAGCTCCTCGGACGCGCGCGCCTGCTCCGGCGACATGTACAGCGGCGTTCCGATGACCGTGCCCTTACCGGTGAGGGCGACCGGAGCGGTGCCCGAGGGCGCACGGCGGATCTTGGAGACGCCGAAGTCGACGATCTTGGCGAAGAGCGGGTCCGCGTCTCCCCGCACGAGGAACACGTTGTCGGGCTTCAGATCGCGATGGACGATGCCCGCGTCGTGCGCGCGCCCGAGACCGCGCAGCACCTGCGCCGCGACGTGCGTCACGTCGGCCAACGGGAGGCGCCCGAGGCGACGGAGGCGGCTGCCGAGGTCCTCCCCGCGAAGCAGCTCCATCACCAGGTAGGGCCGCCCGTCGTCGACGCCGGCGTCGAACACGCTGACGATGTTCGCGCTCTCGACCGAGCTCGCCGCCCGCGCCTCACGCGCGAACCGGCCGGTCACCTGCTCGTCCTTCGCGAGCTCGCGATCGACGAACTTGAGCGCCACCTTCTTGCCGATGGCGACGTTCTCCGCCTCGTAGACAGCCCCCATGCCGCCGCGCCCGATCAGCCGAAGCACGCTGTACTTGCCGCCGATGATGCGGCCGACGAGCGCTTCGAGCTCGGGATCGAGGCTGGTGACTGGGGTTGCGGAGGGATCGTTCATCTCGGCGGGTAGGCGGCACTTCGCACCGCCAAGCCAAGCAGAGAGCGTACCACGCTCCGTGGCGCGGGCTCCTCCCCCAAACCCTCGGAATCACGACCCAATCCAACAAACGAAGAAGGCCGCCCTCGCGCGCGGTCCGCCTGTGGGCAGATCGCGACGAGAACGGCCGTTCTCAGTCGACGCGCTCGGAGCCGCGCGGCGCCAGGGGCGCGACGGCGCGGCGCAATCAGCCGAGCTTGTGGACGCGGGTCGAGAGGCGGGAGATCGTGCGCGACGCGGCCTTCGGGTGGACGACACCTTTGGTGGCGGCCTTGTCCAGCGCCTTGATGGCGCGGGCGAGCGCGGTCTTCGCGGCTTCCTTGTTCTTCGCCGTGATGGCGGCGTCGACCGCCTTCACCATGGTACGAACGGCGCTCGAGACGCCGCGGTTTCGAAGCGTTCGCTTGATACGCTGACGGTTACGCTTCTCTGCGGAGGGATGGTTGGCCACGGCAAATCCTTGAAATGGTTCGGTCTTCCCCGATGCGTCCTATAGGGAGCGAGGGGACGCGCACTTTAGGCGCAACGGCGCCGTTGTCAAGTGCGGGATTCCAGCCGCGGATCACGACGGGAGCGTGATCCGGAACGCGGCTCCGCTTAGATCGCTGGAGGTCACGCGGATGGCTCCGCCGTGGGCCTCCGCGATTCCCCGCGCGATCGCGAGCCCGAGGCCGGCGCCGCCCGCCGCACGACCGCGGCTCCCCTGCCGGTACCGATCGAAGATGGTAGGCCGCTCGGCCTCGGCGATGCCGGGCCCGGTGTCGGCGACCTCCACGAACGTCTGGCCGTCCTCGAAGCCCGCGCTCAGCCGCACGCGCCCGCCGCGCGGCGTGAACTTCAGCGCGTTGGCGACGAGGTTGTCGATCGCCTGACGCAGCTTGGTCGCGTCGACCTTGATCGCCTGCTCGCGCGAGCCCTCGAAGGTGAGCGTGACCCGCCTGCGCGACGCGATCGGCGCGAAGGCGGCGAGCGTCGGATCGATGAGGACGCCGACGCTCGTGGGGCGCGGCTCGACCGTGAACACGCCCGCCTCGAGGCGGCTCGCCGCGAGCACGCCGTCGATGAGGCGCGCCATGTCCTTGCAAAGCGCGCGGATCGTCGCGACCGACTGGCGCCGGTCGTCGGGGGGCAAATCGTCGGAGTCGAGCAACTCGGCGACGAGGCCGAGCGACGACAGCGGGTGCCGGAGATCGTGCACGAGCATCGCGATGTGATCGCGCCTTTGGGCGTCGAGCATGCGACGGAGGCGGAACGTGTCGAGGGCCGCGCGGGTGCGGGCGAGCAGCTCGCGCGCGTCGATGGGCTTCGTCAGGTACGCGTCGGCCCCTTCGCGGAGGCCTTCCTCGATCGCCTGCGGCTCGCGGCGCGCCGCGGTGAGCATGATGACGGCGGGGCCGCCGCCGCGACGCGCGCGGAGCTTGCGCAGCACCTCGTGGCCCCCCATCCCCGGCATGGACACGTCGAGAAGGACGAGCTCGGGCTCGCGCTCGTCGACGGCCGCGAGCGCCAGGAGGCCGCTCGACGCGGTGCGAACACGGTGCCCGTCCTCGCTGAGCAGCGCCTCGTAGAGGGCGAGCGCGTCGGGGAAATCGTCGACGAGGAGAATGTCGCCGGCCGACGGGTCGACGCCGGTGAGGGACGGTCTATCCATGCCGTCGGTCATGCCAGCGCCTTCTGCGACGGACGCTCCGCTGTCTCTTCGCGGACGGTCGGGGCCACGCGCGGCAGGACGAGCGTGAACGTGGAGCCTTCCTTCTCGAGGGAGCGGACCTCTATCTCGCCGCCGAGCGCGCGGGCGAGCCGCCGCGACAGCGCGAGGCCGACGCCGGTGCCCGCGTACCTTCGCCCGTCACCGACGTCGAGCTGGTGGAAGTCCTGGAAGAGCTCGTTCAGGGCGTGCGCCGGGATGCCGACGCCGGTGTCGCGAACCGAGATGCGGATCTCGCCGGACGTGGCGCGCATCGTGAGGACGACGTCGCCCTGGTCGGTGAACTTGATCGCGTTGGCGAGGAGGTTCAGGAGGATCTGCCGCACGCGCTGGGCGTCCGTCATCGACTCGACGATTCCATCGGGCACCTCCGCGACGAGACGGAGGTCCTTGCCGCTCCGCAGGCTGTCGACCTCGGCGACGCAGGCGCGGGCGAGCTGCCCGATGTTCACCGGCGCGAGGCGCACGTCGACGCGGCCCGCCTCGGCCTTCGCCAGATCGAGCACGTCGTTGATGAGAGAGAGCAGGTGCTCGCCGTTGCGCTTGATGCGCTCGAGCGACTCGCGGGCGCGCGGGCTCAGGTTCTCCTTGGGCGACGTCGCGAGCAGGTCGGTGAAGCCGAGGATCGCCGAGAGCGGCGTCCGGAGCTCGTGGCTCATGGAGGCGAGAAACTCCGTCTTCACCTTGTTGGCGCGGATGAGCGTCTCGCCCTGCTCGGTGAGCATGACGCTCTTCTCGCGCAGGCGATCGTGCGTCCATGCGTTGTGGAGGCCGACGGAGAGCTGACGGGCGGCGTCGCGGATCAGCTCTTCGCGCGAGCGCTCGAACGGTGCGAGCCCGGCGAGGAGGACGACCCCCGCCGCCTGGGTGCCAACGGCCACCGGCTGCGCCAGGATCCAACGGACGCGCCCCCGCGACAGCGTGAGGTCCACCTCGGGCGGCGGCGCGCCGAGCTCCTCACCCTCGATGAAGACGGGCTCGCGCCTCTCCATGACCGTCTTCGCGAGCCCCTCGGCGCTGAAGGTCGCGTGCTCGAGCGTGCGCCCGTCGGGCGCCACCGCGTGCACGGGGACGAGGCGGTCGGCGTCGTCGAGCAGAAAGATCACGCCGAGCTGCCCGGCCGCGAGGTGGACGAGGCCCTGCAACCCTGCCGTCGCCAGCGCGGCGACGTCGAGCGTCTTCAATTCGCGCACGAACTCGGCGTAGGCGCGGCCGGCTGCGTCGCGCGACGCGAGCGCGGAGTTGGCGTGCGTGAGCTCGTCGAGCGCCTTCTCGCGATCGGCGAGCGTGCTCCTGAGGCTCGAGTCCTTGTCGAGGAGCAGCGACGCCATCTTCGCGAGGCTCCGGCCGACGGCGCCCAGCTCGTCGCGGCGCTCGGGCAGGTGCGGCAGCGGCTCCAGCCGACCGGTCGCGGCGAGCGCCTCCTCGAGCTGCGCCGCGGCGCCGGCGAGATCGCGCGCGATCCAGATCCCGGTCATCATCGCGATCACGATCGCCGCGATGAGGACGCCCGTGGTGATGCGGCGCGACTCGTCGGCCGACTCGAACGCCTGCCGCTCGCGCGCGTTCGCGGCCTCGAGCGCCTCGCTGCGCAGCTCGGCGAGGATGTGGCGCATCTCGTCGGTGCGCGTCTTGCCGGCCGCGGTGCGCTCGGCGTCGATGGCGTCGCTGCCGCCGGTCTGACGCGCGCGGATCTGCGGCTCGCTGACCGTGGAGATCCAGTCGCGCACCAGGCGCCCGAACGCGGCGACGCGCTCGTCCTCCTTGCCGTTCTCGGCCGTCGCCTGCGCATGGGCGAGGACGGACTCGAGATCGTGGCGGGCCTGCTCGTACGGCGTCAGAAACGAGCGATCTCCGGTGAGGAGGTAGCCGCGCTTGCCCGTTTCCAGATCGGCCATGAGGCGGAGCAGTACCTCGGCGTCGTCGGCGAGCTTGAGGTCGTGCGCGACGAGGCGCTCGAACTGACGCTCCAGCTCCTGGTGCGATTGCTGCGCACGAAAGAGCCCGCCGCCGAGCACGCCCACCACGAGGAGGGAGCTCACGAGGATCCGCCAGAAGAGGGCGCTCGAAAGGAGGCGCAACGGGCAAAGTGTAGGGCAAAGCGCGGGGGAAGGCGAAACAGGCGGCAGGTCTCGCCAGCTCGCCAGGTCTTGCCGCTCTCAGCGCGCCGGACGCCCCACCCATGCCCCGAAGCACGCGAGCCCCCAGAGGATCGGGGAGAACGCGAGGCCGAACACCAGCGCGATCGGGGCTGCGAGTCCCAGCGCGATCATCACGAGCACGAGCGCAAGCGCGCTCGCCAGTGCCGGCTCGAGGAGCGTGGGCAGCCCCGACGCGCGCGCGATCAAGAAGCCGCTGAACGGAAACGCGAGCAGGACGCCGGCGCCGAGGAGGAGCACGGGCGCGGTCGTCGCCACGTCTCGCTCGTCGACGGCAGAGAAATCGAAGTTGAACCAGTGCCCGGCGGCGATCGAGCCGGCGAGGCCCGCGAGCATCGCCCCCATCGTCACGAGCGCGCCGATGACGATCCAGCGGATCATGATGGGCTGATCGGCGCGCCGCAACGCCGCCCGAACCGTGCGGAGGCTCGGGGGCTGGGAGATGTAGAACGAGACGCGCGAGAGGCGGGAGCCGGTGGGCGAAATCGACGCGCGATCGCCGCGCTGCTGCAGATCGCTGCGCGCGAACCAGGCGAGGACGCCCATCCCGAACAAGAGCGGCAGCACGCCGACGAGCGCGCCCGGTCCGCGCCCGTATACGAAGTGCTCGTAGAGGCCGTGGGCGAGCGTCGCGACGAGCCATGCGCCCCAGAAGATCGCCCCCGGACGCTTCGCCTGCTTCGCGCGGCCGAGCGCGTAGCCCCACGTGGTCGCGAAGAACACGTGGGCAGGCAGCGCCAGAAGCGCCCGCGCGATCCACACCGCACCGACCGGGTGATCGTGAAGCACCATCGCGTTTTCTACCGCGGCGAAGCCGAGCGCCGCCGTCGACGAGTAGACGACGCCGTCGTACGGCTCGTCGAAATGCTTGGACCTGAACGCCGGCCAGACCGCGGCGACCTTGAGCGCCTCGCGCATCGGCGCGACGAAGAAGAAGAGGAACACGAGCGAGCCGGCGCTCCCCGCCGCCGACACGCGCGCGTCGAGGCCGGTAAAAACGGCGGCCTTCTTCTCGAGGAACATCGCCCCGGCCGCGAGCAGCGCGGCGAAGAGGAAGGTGCCGACGACGACGCGCGGCGGCTCGCGCTCCTTGTCGCTGCGGTAGACCAGCCACGCCGCGAGCACAGCCGGCACGATCGCCGGAAGCAGCCAGCGGAGGACTTCGATCACGTCGCGAGTTTACGATCTCCGCGCAAACGGGGCGAATTACAGCAGAAGCCCGCGAGCGCGCGCGCCGCCGGCCGCCTTCTCAAAGGCCGAGGTGCAGCCCGATACGCAGGAAACCCGCGGCGCCGAAGCCCGCGCTGCTGCCGCTATTGGCGTACAGCGGTTGGCTCTTGATCTTGTCGGCGACGTCCTGGGGTGTGCCGGCAGGAATGGGGACGGGTGGGCGCTTCAGGAAGAGCGCCTCCCCTTCCGCGTTTACGCCGATCGAGAAGATGGACGAGAGGTAGTAGTCGAAGCCCAGGTCCATCCCGCCGTTGAAGCCGCGGACCGAGACGTCGCTGCTCGGGTTCGTGGCGCCTGCGTTGCCGGGATCGACCGACGAGCCGGAGAGCGCGCCGACGAACGAATAGCCGCCGTGGAGGCCGATGTACGGGTCGAACTTGCTCTCGGTGAAGTGGAAGGCCACCTCGGCGTTGAGCTGCCAGAGGCTGAACGCCGAGAGCTGGTTCAGCTTCATTCGCACGCCGGCGGAGAGGATGAGGAGCCGGAGGCCGGCGCCGACGCTGAACGCCGGGCCGAGGCTGTTGGTCTTTTGCAGCGCGAGGTTCGTCTGGCTGAACGAGTCGAGGCTGATGTACGAGAGGCCGACGTCGCCATTCAGGTAAAACAGCTCGAAGTTGCGGCCGCTGTCTTTCTTCTCCGACTCGTCGAGCTGCTGCGTCGTGCTCTTGCCGTCCTCGTTCACCGGGCCGGACGGGCGGTTGGGCGCCCCCGGCGAGCTGGGGTCGATCGGCGGCGGAGGCGCGAGCCCCTGCGCCTGGGCGCTCGCGGCCACGGTCACGGCGAAGACGCTGGGCAATACAAAGCGCAAGGCAGAGAGCATCAGTTCTCGAGCTCCTCGTTGGATATGGCGCCCGCGGCGCGTGCCTGCGTCACGTCGTCTTCGTCCGGCACCTCGGCGGTCGGGACGCGGTACTGCTCGTTCAACCAGTTTCCCAGATCGATCTGCCGGCAGCGCGCCGAGCAGAAGGGTGCGGCAGAGTTCTCGGCGCGCGGCAGAGCGAGCTTGCTGCAAATGGGGCACGCGGCCATCGCCCCTCATTGCTAGCACGGGCCGCGCGCCGGGTCCTGGCCCCTTCTATTCGGCGGCCTGCGCGTCCGGCTGCTTTTCGGGCTCCGGCGAGGGGGGCGGCGGCTCGGGCGCCGGCTCGGCGGGGGCGACCACGACCTCTTCGCATGCGCGCTCGAGGATCTCCGCCACGTCGAGCTGGCGGATCTTCTCCTCGAGGTTCTGGCTCTTCAGGCCGTCGCTGAGCATCGTCTTGCAGAACGGGCAGCCGCTCGCGATCGTCTTCTCGCCGGGCGCGCCGTTGCCGTGCACCGCGTCGACGAGCTGGAGCGTCCGCTTGACGTTCACGCGATCCTTGTTCTGCTCTTCCATCCACATCTGCGCGCCGCCAGCGCCGCAGCAGAGGCCGCGCTGCTTGTTCCAGTACTCGGCCTCGACGAGCTCGACGCCGGGGATGCGCCGCAGGATCTCGCGCGGCGACTCGTACACGCCGTTGTAGCGGCCGAGGTAGCAGCTGTCGTGGTAGACGACGCGCCCCGGCGCCGCCTTCGTGGGATTGAGCTTCCCCTCGGCGAGCAGGCCGAGGAGAAAATCGGTGTGGTGCACGACCTCGAGCTTCACGCCGAAGTCGGGGTACTCGTTCTTGAGCGTGTTGAAGCAGTGCGGGCATGCCGTCACGACCTGCTTGATGCCGCCCTTCTCCTTGTACCCGTTGAGCGTCGCCGCGTTCCCCTCGGCGAGCTGCGCGAACAGAATCTCGTGGCCCGCGCGCCGCACCGGATCGCCAGTGCAGTTCTCTTCCTGCCCGAGGATCGCAAAGTCCACCTTCGCCATCTTCAGCAGCTTCGCGGTCGCGCGCGCGACCCGCTTGGCGCCGTCGTCGTAGGCCGCGGCGCAGCCCACCCAGTAGAGGACCTGCGCGTCGGGCTTGTCCGCGATCATCGGGATGTCGAGCCCGTCCGACCACGCGGCGCGATCGAGGCGCGAGAGGTTCCACGGATTGCCGTTCACCTCGATCGCCTGGAACGTCTTGTTCAGCGAGCTCGGAAACTCATTTTTCACCATCACGAGGTTGCGTCGCATGCCGACGATCTTGTCGACGTACGAGATCATGACGGGGCACTGCTCTTCGCAAGCGCGGCAGGTGGTGCAGCCCCACAGGACATCGGGGTGAACGATGTTCGAGACGAGATCGATCGCCTTGTAGTGATGGCCGTCCGCAGCCTCAGCCGCCGACGCCGACGCCGACTCCGACGCCGACGCCGATGCCGACTCCGACGCCGATGCCGATGCCGATGCCGACTCCGACGCGGATGCCGACTCCGACGCCGACGCCGACTCCGACCCCGCCGCCTTCGGCTCCGCCGCGCCGCTCTTCCCCTTCGTGTCCTCTTCCCGCTCGATGAAATCCCCCTCGTGCTCGTAGAGGTGATCCCGCATGGACAGGAGGAAATGCTTCGGGCTCAGCACCTTCCCCGTCCGATGCGCCGGGCAGTTGTCCGAGCACCGCCCACATTCCGTACACGTATAGAAATCGAGCAGCGCCTTCCACGTGAACTGATCGACCTTCGCGACGCCGAACGCCGCGGTCGTCGGCTCGGGCAGCTCCGCGACCACCGTGAACTCTTCCATCAGCTTCTCGAGGCTCGAAGCCATCGGCTTCAGGCGTCCCGGCGGCTCGAGGTTCCGGAAGAACACGTTCGGGATCGCCGTGATGACGTGGAAGTGCTTCGAGTGCGGCAGCAAATTCAGAAAAATGAGGACGAGCGACGAGTGCGTCCAGAAGCCGACGTGCGCCAGCGCGATGAGCCAGCCCGGCGACAGGTTCTTGTACAGCTGCGCGAACCCCGAGCCGGCGGGCGACGGGAACGCGCTCCAGACCGGCTCGTGGAGCTCGGGCCCGAGGGGCGCCACGATCGTGTCGATCATCGCGCACTGGTTGGGCGACGCGACGCCGCCCGCGGCGCAGAAGGTGCCCTTCTGAAAGCCCAGCACGATGCTCGCGCCGTCGTAGACCATGTCGGCCACCATCATCGTGCCGATGATGCAAAGGATGAGAAGGCCCTCCCCCGACAGGGTCATCCGGCGCTCTTTACGGATCGCGCGGTAGTAGATGAAGACGAGGACGCCCGACAGGACGAGCACGCCGACCACGTCCTTCGCGAACTCGTACACCTTGCCGATCGGCATGGAGGGGCCGAGGACGAAGAGGTTCCACGCCGGGTAGAACCCGCGCCCCCACAGGATGAGGGTGCGGAAGAGGAGGACCAAAAATCCGCTAAAAATCAGCTTATGGGCGATGCCGACCGGCTGGTAATAGTCCATCCGCTCCTGCGCGAAGGCGTATCGCCAGACGCCGCCGAGGCGCTTGCCGAGCTGGTCGAAGCGCATGTCGGCGCGCCCGATCCGGAGGAGCTGCCAGCGACGGTTCGCCGACCACAGAAACATCGCGTGGGCGCCCACGATGAGGGCGAGCATCACCGTGGGGTTCATGCGCTCTCCGTGTTCATTCTGAACCGTGGTTCATAGAGCAGAAGTCGTTTGGCAGGAATGGCAAACGACGGGAGCGACCCACAAGAGGGCTAGAGCGACCGTTCCATCCATGGAGTGGTTGATCTAGGGTGATGGCGAGGCGCGTCAACCAGGCATGATCGGCCGCAGATCCTTCGTTTGCTCGCTCGGGCTCCTGCCGCTCGTCGGCTGTGCGCCGCCACCGATGCCGACGCCGACGCCGACCGGCAGAGAGCCAGCTGGACCGCTCGCCCGAGCCCCCCTCCCCCTCGGCCGACGACTCAAGATCGTCTGCGTCGGCGCCCACCCCGACGATCCGGAGAGCGGCTGCGGCGGCACCCTGGCGCGCTACGTCGCAGCCGGGCACGAGGTCACCCTCCTCTACTTGACCGCCGGTGAGAACGGCATCCCCGGCGCGGCCGGCCCCGACGCGGCAAAGACGCGCACCGCCGAGTCCAGGGCGGCGTGCGCCATCCTGGGCGCCAAGGCCGCTTTCGTCGGCCAGGTCAACGGCAACGTCGAGGTTACCGGGGCGAGCACGGCCCAGTTCCGCAAGGCCTTCGACGCCGAGAAGCCCGACGTCGTCTTCACCCACTGGCCGATGGACAACGACGTGGAGCACCAGGCCGCCTCCATCCTGACCCTTCGCGCCTACCTCGCGACGCCGCGCGCGAGCCCACTCTACTATTACGAGGTCCAGACCGGCACGCAGAGCCTGGGCTTCGCCCCGACGTCGTACGTGGACATCTCGGCGACCCGGGAGAAGAAGGTGGAGGCGCTGCGGGCCCACAAGAGCCAGGGCTTCGAAGGGATCTACGAGCGGCACCACGAAAAGATGGAGGCCTTTCGCGGGCGCGAGCTGGGGGTCGCTGCAGCCGAAGCGTTCGCGGCGCTTGGACCTGACGCAAGGTCCGGTTCGCTCCCGGGGCTTTGACTCGGAAATGGGGCGGCGCGTGCAGGCAATCGTGCTAGCGAGAGGGCCCCTGACCCCTCGAGGTGCGGCATGCGGTCCAGCAGACTTCTCGCTCCGGTTCTCCTCTCGTTTGCATCGTTCGCCCTCGCGTGCGGCGGCCCGACGCCGTCCGTTGAAACGCCTCGCTCATCCTCAGGTGTGGGTGTCGGGCCGAGCACAACCCCCGTCGCCACCACGACGACGACCCCCGCAAAGGACGCCGCGGCCGTGAACAATCCGCTCCTCGCCACGTGGACAGGCCCCTACGGCGGAGTGCCGCCCTTCGGGAAATTCGCCGTCTCCGACATGAAGCCGGCCCTCGAGGCCGCGATCGCCGAGAACCTCGCCGACATCGAGAGGATCGCGAACGATCCGTCCCCGGCCACCTTCACCAACACGATCGCCGCGATGGAGGGGTCAGGCAAAGCGCTCCAGCGCGTCAGCGCCGTCTACGGGATCTACACCGGCACGATGAACGACGACGCGGTGCAGGCCGTCGAGCGCGAGATGGCGCCGAAGCTCGCCGCACTGAACGACACGATCACGCAGAACTCGAAGCTGTTCGCGCGCATCGCCGCGGTCTACGCCGCGCGCGAGACGAGCGGCCTCACCCCCGAGCAGCAGCGGCTCGTGTGGCTCGACTACACGCAGTTCGCTCGCGCGGGCGCGAAGCTCGACGACGCGTCGAAGAAGAAGCTCTTCGACATGAACCAGCGCCTCGCAGCGCTCTACACCACGTTCAGCCAGAACATCCTCGCCGAGGAGGGCAGCCAGATGGTCCTCCTCGACAGCGAGGCCGATCTCGCGGGCCTGCCGCAGTCGGTGAAGGACGGCGCGGCCTCGACCGCCGCCGAGCGCGGCAAGCCCGGGAAATGGGCGATCGCGAACACGCGGTCGAGCGTCGATCCGTTCCTCACCTACTCGACCAAGCGCGACCTGCGCGAGAAGGTCTGGAAGATGTTCGTCTCGCGCGGCGACAACGGCGACGCTCACGACAACAACGCCACGATCGCCGAGATCCTGAAGGTCCGCGCCGCGCGCGCCAAGCTCCTCGGCTATCCGACGCACGCCCACTGGCGCCTCGAGGACTCGATGGCGAAGACGCCCGAGCGCGCGATGACGCTCATGGAGGCGGTGTGGAAGCCGGCCGTGGCGCGCGTCCACGAAGAAGTGAAGGACATGCAGGCCGTCGCCGACAAGGAGAAGGCAGGCCTTCCCCCCGTCGGGGACCGCGAAGCGCGGAAGATCGCGCCCTGGGACTACCGCTACTACGCGGAGAAGGTCCGCAAGGCGAAGTACGATCTCGATCAGAACGACGTGAAGCCGTACCTGCAGCTCGAGAAGCTCCGCGAGGGGATGTTCTGGGTCGCCGGCGAGCTCTTCGGCCTCAAATTCACGCAGATCACCGACGGCTCCGTCGCCGTCTACCACCCCGACGTCCGCGTCTTCCGCGTCACCGACGGGCAGGACCACCACGTCGGCCTCTGGTTTTTCGATCCGTACGCGCGGCCCGGGAAGAACTCCGGCGCGTGGATGAACGAATACCGCCCGCAGTCGCGCTTCGAAGGGGAGGTGCCCGTCATCGTCTCGAACAACGCGAACTTCGTGAAGGGCGCAGGCAGCGAGCCCATCCTCGTCAGCTGGGACGACGCGCGGACGCTGTTCCACGAGTTCGGCCACGCCCTGCACGGCCTGTCGTCGAACGTGACGTACCCGTCGCTCGCCGGCACCAACGTCGCGCGCGACTACGTCGAGTTCCCGTCCCAGCTGCTCGAGCCCTGGCTCGCCACGCCCGAGGTGCTGAACCGCTTCGCGCTCCACGTGAAGACGGGCAAGCCCATTCCGGCCGAGCTCGTGAAGAAGCTCCAGAAGAGCGACACGTTCAACCAGGGCTTCGCGACGGTCGAGTACCTCGCGGCCGCCCTCGTCGACATGAAGCTCCACCTCGCGGCAGACAAGCCGATCGATCCGCGCGCGTTCGAGAAGGAGACGCTCACCGCCCTCGGCATGCCGTCCGAGCTCGTCATGCGGCACCGCACGGCGCAGTTCGGCCACGTCTTCTCGGGCGACGGCTACTCGGCCGGGTACTACAGCTACCTGTGGTCGGAGACGCTCTCGACCGACGCGTTCGAAGCGTTCACCGAAGCGAGCGGTCCCTACGACAAGGCCGTCGCGCGGCGCCTGCGCGACAAGGTTTTCAGCGTCGGCAACACCGTCGATCCGGCGGACGGCTACAAGGCCTTCCGCGGACGCGAGCCGGGCATCGGCGCGCTGATGCGCAAGCGCGGATTCCCGGTCCCGCCCGGCACGCCGCCCGCCGCGAAGAAGGCGAAGCCGTGATGAAGGCGAAGACGAAGCTCACCAAGAGGGCCGCCACCAAGAAGGGGGCAACCACCAAGAAGGCCGTCGCAAAGAAGGTGGGGACCAAGAAGGCCGCAACGACCAGGAGGGCCGGCGCAAAGAAGGCCGGCGCAAAGAAGGCCGTGGCCAGCAGGGCTCCCGCGAAGCGGGTGAGCGTGACGGCGAAGGTGTCGCCGCTCAAAGGCATGCCGGTCACCGACTGGGTGAAGGCGAAGACGAGCGGCTGGCAAACCGAGGCGATCGTGGTCCTCCTCGAGGTCGCGGCGAAGGCCGCGCCCAAGGCGACCGTGTCGATCAAGTGGGGCCAGCCGGTCATCGAGCACCGGGGCCCGATCGCGTGGGTGAAGGCCGCGAAGGCCCACGTCGCGATCGGCTTCTGGCGTGGGCGCGAGCTCACCGGCGGCGGGCGGCTCGAAGGGTCGGGCGAGCGGATGGCCCACCTGAAAGTCAGCTCTCCCGAGGCGATCGACGCCAAGTGGATCGGCGCACTGGTCCAAGAGGCAGCCTCGCTGAACGAGCGCCTGGGCGATCCGAGCAAACCGGCGCGCTGAGGCACGCCGGCGGGGAGAAACGCCACGTCGTCGACGTAAGATGCGCCGATGCCCCGCGCGGCGCTCGTTTCGGCGGTCCTCCTCGTCGGGTGCGCAAGCTCCGGCGCGGCAGGCGACGATCCGCCGGGCGCGGATGCGTCTGGCACCGGGCCCGACGCGACAGCCCCGGGCTTGGGCGGCGGCGGCCCCTCTGGCTCGGGTGCCGGGGCCGACGCCACGACCGACCCCGGCTCCGCTTCCGACGCCGCTTCCGACGCCGGTTCCGGTTCCGGCTCCGGTTCCGACGCCGCTTCCGACGCCGCTTCCGTCGCCGACGCCGGTTCCGACTCCGCCTCCGTCGCCGACTCCGGCTCCGACGCCGGGATCGTCTCCGATCACGTCCACATCCTCATCGACAACTTCTGCCACACCTCGACGCAGCCCGGCGACTACGTCGTCCCGCGCAACCAGAGGCTGAACCTCACCTACCACAACCACAGCGTCGACTACGAAGCCGACGTCTGGCTCTCCTATGGCGGCGGCTACCTCCAGCTCGCGAAGGGCGCCGAGTGGCACGATCGCTTCGTCTTCTGCTCGACGCCGCTCCCCTACACCGCCTACGCCGACGTGAGCATCGCGGGCGGCGGCATCCCGGCGTGCCCGGCCAAGCGGCTCCTGATCCACTGCAACGGCCACGACTGACTCGCGGCGACTCGCCAGGTGACGACCGGCGCCCCAACGGGCGCGAGGTCGCCGCAACGGGCGGGCGAACGCCTCGATCTCGGCTATGTTTACCCCATGTCCGTGTCCCCTCAGGAGCTCGCCGCGACGCTGTTGCGACGAGCCTCGGCTCGCCGCGAAGCCGACGCGAAGGACCAAGACGAGTGTCTTCGCGAGGTCGCCCGCACGATTGCGACGCTACGCGGCGAGTTGGGTTTTGGGCGCGCGTGGCTGATCGGATCGCTGGCGTGGGGCGGGTTCGGGGTGCGCTCCGACGTCGACATCGTCGTCGAAAAGGCGGACACGCCGGTCGCGAACGCCCTCGCCGACGCGATCGGCGACGCGACAGGGCGCAACGTCGATGTGCTCGTTCTCGGTTCGCTCCCGCCTGGGTTCCAGAAGCGCGTCCTCGAAGAGGGGCGCCATGTCCCCTGAGGGGAAGGCGTCGGCGGCGGCGCTGGCTCGGCTCCTCGCGGAGATCACGGAGGACCGCGTGGCCCTGGTGGCGCGCATCGACGACGCGCGAGAGGCCGACAGGCGGCTCGCAGCGACGCCGGGTGATCCTGGCGCGCGGGCGCTGGCGGCGGTGGCCCTTCACGCCTGGTACACCGGGCTTGAAACCATCTTCGAGCGCGTCGCACGGCAGCTCGACGGAGCCGCTCCGACCGGCGAAAGGTGGCATCGCGAGCTCCTCACGCAGATGAGTGTGGAGATCCCTGGCGCGCGGCCCGCCGTGATTGGGGCGGCGCTGGTCACGGACCTGGCCGCGCTCCTCGCGTTTCGCCATTTCTTCCGCCACGCGTCCGCCGTGACCTTCGAGCCCGAGCGGTTGAAGGCGGAGCTCGTCCGCCTGCTCGGGGCGTCGGCCACGACCGACGCGGCGCTCGACGAGCTTGCGGCGTTCCTTCGGGCCACGATGGCGGAGCTCGCCCGAACCTGACGTTCGTTCGCGACCCACAAGAAGACAAGCGGGCCCTCACAGCGCGAAGGTGATCGTCTTCTTCTCGTCCTTGTTCGAGAGGTTCACGTTCGCTCCGAACGTCCTGCTCCCGACGCGCGCGCCCAGGCGCACGCACAAGGGCAAGCTCGCGCCCTTCGGATCGTTCAGCTTCACCTCGACGCGGTACTTGCCGCGCGGCGGCTCGGCGCCCTCGTAGTAGACGGTCTCTTCGTTCTGCCCATTGCACTGCTCGGTCGGGCAATCGCGGTCGAGGCGGAAGCCGGTCGGCGTCGATTTGTTCTGCGCGCTCGTCGTCGATCCTGCCGGATCGACCACCGTGAGGTCCACGTCCGCCGACGCCTCGCCCCAGGCGATCGAGAACTGGAGGAGGCCCGTCGCGATGCCGCAGCCCTCGTCGATGACGCCGTTGCAGTTGTCGTCGATCGCGTTGAAGCAGAGCTCGACGCCGGACGGCGTGCACGCGGTGATGAGCTCGACCCCCTCCGAGCAGGCGAGCCCCTGCGCGTTCAGCGACTCCGCGCCGCCGGCGGGTCGCCCCGCAGGCCCGCACGCGCTCGCGACGACGAGCGCGGCGAGCGCGGCGATCACCGGCGCCGCCGACGCGAGCCTCCGCCGCATCACTTCGTCGGCGGAACGAGCTTGCCGCCGCCCTGGGCGCTCGGCTGATCGGGGAGCCTCTCGGTCGTGAGCTTGGGGTTCATGACCTCGAAGAACGCCTTCTTCGCGGCGTCCTGCCACGTGCCGGTCTCGTTCTTCAGCGCCATGAGCACGCCCTTCTCCTTCAGGAACTTGAGGATGAGGATGGCGTTGTTGCGCTTGATTTCGTTGGCGCCCTTCGCGTCCTGGTAGAGGCGCACGCGCAGCTGCACGCGCGTGATCGAGTGCGGGCCGTTGTCGAAATCGATGCCCTGGATGCCGCGCGAGAGGACCATCTTCGGCCAGTCCTGCAGCGCGTCGTGCACCTTCACGTGCCGGCAGGCCTCGGTGTTCTCGATCCAGCGCGCGACGTCGCCTGCCTCGTAGTTCCGGTCGCTCCAGTAGCCGAAGGTCTGGTTGTAGATGACCTTCAGCTCCTCCATCGCCTCGGGCGTGACGTCGTTGAACGACGCGAGCGCGCGCATCGCCGTGTCGGCGTCGCCGCCGAGGAGGAGGGCGAGGGCCGCGTCGCTGCGGAGGCTCGGATCCTTCAGGCGCTCGAAGATCTGCGGGATCATGTTGCGCGTGACGCCGCCGAAGCCGATCGCGCGCGCCACCTGGTGACGGACCTCGAGGTCCTGATCGGCGCGGAGCAAGTCGACGAGACCGGCGGTGGCCTCGGGCACCGGGCGGTGCACGAGCGTCTCGAGGTAGCAGCCGCGAATGAGCTGATTCTTCGGATCGGCCTTGTTGTAGTCGTGGACCTTCTTCACGACCTCCTTCATCTGTTCGTCGGTCGCGACCCACGAGAGCGACGCGCACGCCTCGATGCGGGACTGCTCGTTGTTTTGCTGGTCCTCGATGTACTTGACGAGGGGCCCGTAGGCCTTGCTGTCGCCCCACTGCGCGAAGCCCTGCGCCGCGCCGACGCCGACCGCGCGCAGCGTCATGCCGAGCACGGCGAGGCCGCCTTGCAGGAGCGAGTCCTGCGTCGCGTCGACCTTCGCGGGACGGCGCGTGAGCTGCTTCTCGAGCGTGCCCCAGCTCGCGTCGTCCTTCATCCAGCCGAGGTAGCGGAGGCCGCTCTGCGCGGTCGCCCACACCGGCGGGAAGTCCGGCTGGCCGGGCTGCGGGAATTTCTCGGTCGGATCGGCCCACTTCTTCAGGGGCTTCAGCGCCTTCAGCGAGTGCGCCGCCGCGAGGAAGCGCAGCGCGTTGGCGTGCGGCTGCGGCTTGTCGGTCGCCCAGAACAGCGTCTGGTCCTCGGCGCCGCGGAGGATCTCGTCGCGCTTCTCCGGAAAGAGGATGGCGAGATCGGCGAGCATGCGGGCCGAGACCACGCGCTCGTTGTCGTCCATCATGAACTCGGGATCGTCGGCCTTGCTGTAGATCTTCATCGGATCCTGCGTCATGCGCCAGCCGAGGTGGGGCACCGCGCGCACGTCACCGATCTCCGCCATGCGCAGCGCCGCCTCCGTCCGCCAGTGCGGGCGCGGGTTCTGCGTGTTGATGTACTCGAGGAGCGCGTCGCCGCCGCGCGGGTCCTGGAGCTCGCGGATCATGTCGAAGATGACCTTGTTCTGGTGCTTCTCGCGCTCGTACGACTCCTTGTTGACGGTGCGGAGCGCGAGGACGAGGCCCTTGGTTCCGATGCCGTCGCGGAGCGCCTCGAGGAAGCGGGCGCGCGAGTCCTTGTCGGCCTTGGTGAGGGCGGAGAGGAGCGGGCCCATCGCCTCGTCGGTCGCGATCTTGCCGAGGCCGACGGCGGCCTCGCGCGCGACGTCCACGGACTTGTCCTGCACGAGCTTGGTGAGCACGCCCGTCCACTTCGGCTCGGTGTTGCGCGAGAGCACCGTCGCGACGAGCTGACGCACGCTCTCGCTCTCGTCGCCGGCGAGCGTCGCCAGCTTGTCGAGCGTGACCATCGAGGCGAGGACCTCGGGATCGAACGCCGGCGCGCCGTCGGCCTTCTGGATGGCCGAGAGGTGACCCTGCCGGTACTCGACGAGCACCTGATCGAACGCCGCCGCTTCTTTCAGCGTCGCGAGCGCCCAGCAGATCTGCGGCTTGTCACTGGCGTCGGACTCGGCGAGCGCCTTCATGAGCGGCCCCTTGGCCGCCTCGGCGGTGGGGGAGCCGTACTCGAGGATCGCCTGGGCCGCGGTGCCGCGGACACGGTGATCGTCGGACGCAAACCCCTTGATGATGAGGTTCATCCCCTCGGGATCCTTCTCCCACGCGAGCTCGACGAAGGCCTCTTGCTGGAGGGCCGGCACGTCGTTTCGCGCGGCCCACGAGCGCCACTTCGGCAGCTGCTCGGCCTTGGGCAGGACCACGATGGTCTTCTTTTCCTTGGAGATCTGGTCGACGGAGAGCTTCTCCCCTTCCCCCTTGATCCCGAAGAACGCCGCTGCTGCGCCGCCGAGGACGAGCAAGAGGGCAACGATGACCAGCGCGGGCTTCACCGCGCCGCGCTTGAAATTCCCGTCTTCGAGGTCTTGCATGGCGCCGCGAGGCTACCCCTTCGCGGGGGGATTTTCACCGTCTTTTGCCGGCTGCTGTGGCACAGAGGCGCCGTGAGAACGGTAATCGTGGCGGCGGGGATCCTGATCGAGGACGGGCGGGTCCTGCTCACCCAGAGGAAGGAGGGCGCGCACCTCGCCGGGATGTGGGAGTTTCCCGGCGGCAAAGTGGAGCCGGGCGAGGATCCGGCACACGCGCTCCGGCGCGAGCTGCGCGAAGAGCTGGGGATCGACTGCGCGATCGGCGACGTCGTCGACGTGGGGTTTCATCGCTACGAAGAGGCGGACAAGGCGGTCCTCCTCTTGTTTTACGAAGCGTCGCGCCTGCCCACGTCGCCGCCGCCGAGCGCGCTCGACGTGGCCGCGTTCGCGTGGAGCGGGAAGGACGCGCTCGAACCCTCGCGCTTTCCGCCCGCCGACGTGGCCGTTCTCCGCAAGGTCGCGCGGCTGCTCGACGGCGAGCGCTCGCCGGTCACGGGTCGAGTCTGAGTCTACGCAGGCCCGACGAGGGGATTGCGCGTCGCGAGCCCAGGCATGCGCGTGAAGTCGCGGTCGGCGGTCCAGAGCTCGGCGATCCCGTGATACGTGCACAGTGCAGCGATACGCGCGTCGTGTACCCGCGGGCCGGTGATCCTGCCGTCCTTCAGGATGGAGCTCAGGTGGGCGAAGTAGCCGTCCCCCTCCGCGAGCAGCACCAGCGTGGGCGACTCGAGCCACGCCGCGACCTGCTCGGCGGCACGCTCGTGCGGCGTCGGCGGCAGGTAGATCCGTGGGTGGGTCACGATCGCGAGGAATTCGTGGACGCACGCCCATGGGATGGCCCAGGCCTCACGCCCCTCGGCGAGCTCCGCGAGCCGACGGGAGGCGCGGTCGAAGAAGGGGGAGTCCTCGCGGTGAGCGTAGACGAGGACGTTCGTGTCGACCGCGATCAACGGTCCTCGGTCCCGTAAGCCAGGTCGCGAATCTTCTCCCACGACGCGCCCTCGAGCCCCGGCGCCAGCCCCTTGCCTCGGAAGCTCGCCTTGCGCAGGACGAAGCGCGGACGCTTGCGCCGGTCGGCGAGCGAGCGCCGCAGCCCCTCTTCGACGAGCGCGCGCACCGTGAGCCCATCACGCTCGGCGAGGGTCCGCGCCTCGTCCAGGAGCGCGTCTGGAATCTCTACGGTCGTCTTCATATGGGTAACCATATCATCTGGATTTCTCGAGGCAACCCGGCCGTCTCTGCGGCGGGGGACCGGACCCTGGCCACTCCACCTCGACGACGCCTCGCGTCTTCACTACCGTCGGTCCCCCGAGATGCGCGTCACGCTGCTCCTCCTCGCGACGCTCCTGGTCGCTCCGCGCCTGGCGCGCGCGGGCGCGGACGAGCGAGAGCAAGCCCACCTGACGTACACGCACGACGCCGATCTCGAGCGCTGCCCGAACGAGCGCGAGCTGCGCGACGCGGTGGGCGCGCGGCTCGGGTACGATCCGTTCGTGGAGGTCGCGGCCCGCGAGGTGGGCGTCACGGTGACCCGTCGCGGCGGCGGCATCGTGGGCACTCTCTCCCTCAAGGGTCCGCGCGCGGGGCAGCGCGAGATCGTCTCCCCGCGCGGCGACTGCCACGAGGTCGTGGACGCGCTCGCCGTCGCGATCGCGATCGGCATCGATCCTTCCAGCCTCGCGCGGCCCCCGGGGACACCGCCACCCGCCACCCCCGGGCCTGCCGGCCCTCCACCCGGTCCTCCACCGCCGGCCGCGCCCCCGCCGCCTCTCGCCGCCCCCACCGAGTCGCCGCCGCCCGCGCCTCCCCTGCCGCTCGTCGCCGTGGGAGCAACCGCGGGCATTCTTGGCCTCTTCGGCGAGTCCCCGGCGACGACCGGCGCGCTCGCGCTCGGTGCCGGGCTCCGCGTTCGCGCCTTCGAGGCACGTCTCGAGGGCGCCGCGTCGCTCGCGTCCCGGGTGAGCGTCGCGGGCGGCGCGATCGGCGGCGGAAAGATCTCCGCGTCCCTCCTCACGGGGAGTTTCCTGCCCTGCGTCCGCGTCAAGGTGGCGTTCGGCTGCGCGATGGTGACCGTGGGCGCCCTGCGCGGCGAGGGATCCGGCGTCGCCGAGCCGCTCCGCGCGTCGGCCGTGTATGCCGCGGTCGGCGCGCGCGCCGGCGTCGACATCCCCATACGCGGCTCGTTCTTCGCGCGCGCACACGTCGACGGGCTCGCCCCGTTGTCCCGGATCACGCTGCAGCTCGGCGGCCAGGACGTCTGGACCGTGCCCTCGTTCGCCGCCCGCGTCGGGGTCGCGGGTGGGGTTTGGTTCTGAGCCGTGACGGATTCGCCGGGAGCCCCCAAACACCAGGGAGGAGAGGTTTCGGCCGCCGTCCCTGGCGACTTCCAGGGCGTCTACACGCGCGAATTCAGCTACGTGCTCCATACGCTCCGCCGCCTCGGCGTCGCGGCGCCGGAGCTCGAAGACGTCACGCACGACTGCTTTCTCGCGATCTATCGGCATTGGACCGACTTCGACCCCTCGCGCCCCCTGCGCCCTTGGCTCTTCGGCTTTGCGTTCCGCGTCGCCGCCGATCACCGCAAGCTCGCGCGGCATCGCTTCGAGGCACGTGAGCCCGCCGTCGAGCCTGCGGATCCGCGGCCGCGGCCCGACGAGCTCGTCGAGGAGGAGCAGCTCCGCCGCGGGCTGCTGGCGGCGCTCGACTCCATGGATTTCGACAAGAGGAGCGTCATCGTCATGCACGACGTGGAAGGGATGCCCGTGCCGGAGATGGCGCGCCTGCTCGACGTGCCGCTGAACACCGCATACTCGCGCTTGCGCCTTGCGCGGGCCGAGCTGGAGAGGCACCTTTTGAAGACCGTGGGAGGTCCGCGTGGCTGACGAGACCCCGCCGCTCAGCGCGCTCGCTCAGCGCTCCATCGACGCCGAGCTCAGGCGCCCCCCTGGGGACGACGCGATGCAAGCGCGCGTCCTGGCGCGGCTCGCCGGGACGATCGCGGTAGGCGCGGCGGCCGGCGCTGTGGCAGGCACGGCCGCCGCGGCCACGAAGGGCGCAGCGGCGGCCGGAGGTGCCGCGACGGCGGGAGCGGCGACCGCCGGGGCAGCGGCGACGGCCGGGGCAGCGGCGACGGCGACCGCGACGGCCGGGGCAGCGGCGACGGCCGGGGCAACAGCGACGGGAGCGGCGGTCGGGACGGCGAGCGCCGGCGCCGTGCTCGGGGTGACCGTGAAGACCATCCCCTGGCTCGTCGTGGCGTTCGCGGCAGGCGGCGGCACGGGCGCGGCCATCCATGCGCGCGTCGTGGCGCCGGAGCCGGCACCGATCGTCGCGCCTGGCCCTCCAGCGTCGGCTCGGCCGCCTCCCGTCGTACGCGTTCGCGATCCGGAGCCTCCCGCGCCCGTCTCCGCCGCTCCGCCCGAGCCGTCTCGACCCGTGGGCGCCTCACCGCCCGCCACGCGAACCGCCGCGCCCAGCTCGGGGCCCGACGTCGATCTCGCGGCCGAGCGCACGCTCGTCGAGCGAGCCCGCATGGCCTTGGCCCGGGGCCAGAGCGCCGCCGCGCTCGAGGCCGTCGACGCGCACGCGAAGACGTACCCGCGCGGCCGGCTCGTCGAAGAGCGGGAGGCGATCGCCATCCAGGCGCTCGTCCAGGCCGGCCGCGGGCCCGATGCGCGCGCGCGCGCCGACCGTTTCCGCGCGACCTATCCGAACAGCGTGTTCGGTGCCGCGGTCGACGCCGTCGTGCCGCCGAAATAGCGTCCGCACGATTTCGGTGACGGATCGAACGGGCGCGTCCAAACACCGGACATGCACCACCGCATCTTCGCCTTCGCGGCGCCCGCGCTGCTCGCCGTCGCCTGCACCGTCACGTCCACGTCTCCTCCCTCGTCGTCGTCGTCGTCATCAGGCGGCGCGTCGGCTACGCAGATCAGCGCCTGCAAGCAGTCTTGCGACAAGATGAAGTTCTTTGGCTGCAACTCGGCCGACCAGCAGGCCGCGTGTTACTCGGACTGCGATCAGGCCTCGGCCTCGCAGATCCAGGTCTTCACCGGGTGCGCCGACAACTCCGTGTGCGATCCCGCGTGCCGCACGAACATCACCCCCAAGCCGACCGGCGGCGCCAGCGGGGGATCGGGCGGCGGCGGAGGAGGAGGCGGCGCGACGGTGAGCTCGTGCGCGACCGCGTGCGAGAAGCTCGCGTCGTGCAGCCTCATCAAGCTCGGCGACAAGGCCGCGTGCGCGACGACGTGCCAGAAGAGCGCGTACCAGTACCAGATCGACTGCGTGAACACGGTCGCGTGCGACAAGATCGCGAGCGCGTGCGGCGGCTCCACCAGCGGCTCCAGCGGCGGTTCGACCAGCGGCGGAACGAGCGGAGGCAACGACGCCGGTCCGGACCAGTTCGGCATTCAGGTCTGCCAGTCGGCGTGCGACACGCTCAACTTCTTCAGCTGCGTCTCGGCGGCCGAGCACGCGACGTGCCGCGACCTCTGCGCGAGCAGCGCGTCCGCGAAGCGCAACACCTTCAAGAGCTGTGTCGACGGCTCCGGGAGCGACTGCGGCAGGGGGCAGGCCTGCTACGCGACATTCAAGAACTAGCGCAACCGTCCTCTTCTTGGAACCGTTGCTCTACCTTCTGGTGGGTCGTTGCCGTCGTTTGCCCCTTCCGTGCAAACGACGTTCGCTCTGACGTAGACTACGGACCGTGCGCATCGCTCGCTCGACCGCCATGGCGATGCTCGCGCTCGCCGCCTGCGAGACGAGCGTGAACCTCGGCAACGGTCCGGACGCGGGGGCGGCCGACGGGGCGACCGGCGGGGGCGACGCGGCGCCCGATGCCTCCGGCGCCGACGGTGGCGGAGGCGAAGGTGGCGGAGGCGGCGAAGGAGGCAGCGCCGAAGCCGCGACGGACGCCGCGCCTGCCGACGCCGCCGAAGCCTCGACCGGCCCCAAGGGGATCTTCCTCACGCGCGCGACCTACTTCCCCGACTTCGGCGGCATCCTTGCCGCGGACTTTCGCTGCCAATCCTCGGCGAACGCCGCCCTTCTGGGCGGGACGTGGAAGGCGTGGATGAGCGACTCGGCCCACGACGCCGCCGGCCGGATCACCTCCGACGGCCCGTGGATCGCCGTGATCACGGGCGTCGTGCTCTTCCAGAACAGGGCCAACCTGCGCGGGTATCCGCTCGCGGCACTGCAGACCGACGAGCTCGGCCAGCCGGCCGCAGATCGCTGGTGGACCGGCACCCTGGCCAACGGTGTCCGCTCGACGAAGACGTGCAACGACTGGGCGAGCCGAGATCAGTTCGCGGGTGGCCAGACCGGCGCGCGCAAGGGAACGGGGATTCCAGGCAAGGAGTGGACGGAGGACGACGCCTTCTCCTGCCAGGACACGTTCGCGCTCCTCTGCCTGCAGGACTGACCGATCTACGGCTTGGTGTCGCAGCTCGACGACGTCATGCACTGATCGAAGGCGGCGCAGTCGGGGTTGGCGTTGCACGCGGTCTGCGCCGCCTGGTTGCACTGCGTCGCGCCTTGCAAGCAGGTGTCGCACGCATCGCCTTGCGCAGGATCCTTGCCCGCGCAGGCCGTCGCCGCGCACTGCGTGGCGCAGGTGCCCGGCGTCTTGCACGCGCAGTCGTCGAACGCTTTCTGGCCGACCTCGCCGCCCGGGTGCTGGGTCGCGCAGCACTGGAAGCAGGCAGCGCCGGTCGTCGTGCTCGAGCAGCTCGTCGTCGTGCCGCCGTCGGTCCCTCCGCTACTCGAACCGCCGCTACTCGAACCGCCGCTGCTCGAGCTCGACCCCGAGCTGCCGCCGCTGCTCGAACCGCCCGAGCTGCTCGAGCTGGACCCCGAGCTGCCGCTGCTCGAGCTGCTGCTTCCGCTGCTTCCGCTGCTTCCGCTAGTGCTGCCCTTGCCGGAGCCCCCGGCGGTTTCGTCCTGAGACCCGGTGATGGTGGGTGTGCCGCTCGCGGAGCATGCCACCGCGAGAAAAATCGAGCCGAGCGACAGGATCGAGGCGATCGAGGCGAGGCTGCTGTTGCTGATCACTTGGCGCATGCCACTCGACGATGCACGAAGCGATCCCCCACAAAAACAGCCATTTCGTACACCCCACGTCCGCCTTTTCCGTCATGGATGCAGGAAATCGCAAGCCGGCTTGGATCCTCTGCACCACGCGTGCGCGGGAACACGCTGGCGATTTCGTGCGTTAGAGTGCTCGCCGTGCGGTCCACCTGTTCTTTTCGCACCCTGCGGCACGGCGTCCACGCGGCGCTCGTGATCGCTCTCGTGGCGTGTCTCGTCGCCGCGTGCTCGACGTTTGGTGCCGTCTACCCGCCTCGCCCGCCGACGACGCCGGGGTTGCCCGTCGCCGATCCCACGCCGTCGCGCATCGTCGCGCACGTGACGGTCACGTCGGCGGGACTCAAGAGCGCCCTCGAGAGCGCCATCCCAAAGTCGCAGGACGGCCAGTTCCCGCTCCTCAAGACGACGCGGCGCTACAAGTGGGAGCGCGATCCGGTCGAGGTGAGCTTCTCGCAAGGGCGCATCGTGATCGACGCGCGCGTGCGCGCCAACGTCGACATGCCGGTCGGCAGCCTGGATTTCTCGCTGGCGCTGCGCATCCTGGCGGAGCCCGTCATCAACTCCGACTACAAGGTGAAGCTCCAGTCGACGGACGTGAAGGTCACGTCGACCGACAAGCGCCTCAAGGTGGCCGACCACGTCGCCGGCGTCTTCGACAACATCGCCGGGCAGCTCGGCGGCAAGCTCAAAGAGTTCAGCTACGACGTACGGCCGATCCTCGAGGAGGCGTACGCGCGCGTGAAGAAGCCGATCGATCTTCCCGTCGGCGACGCGATGGGCTGCGCCGAGCTCCGCGTGCTCGGCATCGAGGCGGGGCCCACGGTCGTGGCCGACGGGCTCGAGAAGGACTTCGCCCTCATCGTCGCGCCGCAAGTGACGCTGCCATGCGCCGCCCCGACCGACCCCACGCCACTTCCGACGCTCGCGAACGTCGCCCAGGTCCCCTCGGGGCCGTTCACCGTCGTCGTGCCGATCGCTGCGCGGTACGACGAGCTGACGCGCGCGCTCTCGATGGCGTTCACCGACGGTAAGCTCTTCTTCTCGGCCGAGTACCCCAAGCTCTTCCTCGAGAAGCCCGAGCTCTACGAGTCGCAAGGGCAGCTGGTCCTCAAGCTCCACATGCAGGGCCCCGTCCACAAGATGGGCATCGACGCTGATCTCGACGGGGACATCTACCTGAGCGGCCACATCTCGGTCGTCGACAACGAGGTGCGGATCCCCGATCTCGAGCAGACGATCGAGACGCGGAGCTTCTTCCTGTCGCTCAAGGCCATGGCCGACGGCGACAAGATCCGCGACCAGGCGCGCGCCGCCCTCCGCCTCGATCTGGGCGAACGCCTGCAGGCGGTGCGCGCCAAGCTCTCGTCGGAGATGACGTTCGGCAACGCCGACGCATGCTTCCACGGCGACCTCGACAAGATCGAGGTCACGAGCGCGCACGCCCACGGCAACTACCTCCGCGTCTACGTCGCCGTCACGGCCCGCGCCGCAGCGACCATGCCCTGCGCGGCCCCGATCCCGACCGCCACCCCGACCCCGACCCCGACCCCGACCCCGACCGCGACCCCGACCCCGACCCCGACCCCGACGCCGTAACCGTCCCCCACACGATTTGTTGCTACTCGACCCCCGGACGCCGTGTCTACGGGTGGTACCGCGCATCGCGGCCGCCTTTTTGACCGGAAATTCCGATGAGTTGCCTAGCCCTCACCCCTCCCCAGTTTGGCCGTACCGACGACGACGCTGGCCTCGTCGCCGGCATGATCGCCGGCTCCCCCGAGGCATGGCGGACGTTCCACACCCGCCACGGCGCGTTCGTCACCCGCAGCATCACCTCGATCACCCGCCGCTTCTGGCGCATCGCGACGACCGAGGACGCGCGCGACATCGCCGGCGTCTTCTATCTGTCCCTCGTCGCGAAGGACAAGAAGAAGCTCCGCTCGTTCGATCCGGCGCGCGGCTACCGGCTGACGTCGTGGCTGCGCGTGCTGGTGATGAACGCGACGTACGACTACCTCCGCCGCGTCGGACGTGAGCCGCTCAAGGAGGAGCTCGCCGCCGCCGAGGACATGCCGAGCGAGGCGCTCGATCCGTTCGGGCGCCTCGTGCGCGACCAGACGGCGGCCGCGGTGTCGCGCCAGCTCGAGCACTTCAGCGCGCGAGACCGCGCGTTCACCAAGCTGCACCTCGTCGAGGGCGTTGGCGCGTCCGACGTCGCGGCGCGCATGCGCGTGTCGGTGAAGACCGTCTACTCGAAGAAGAACAAGATCGTGACGCGCCTGTCCGCCGCGCTCGCCGAGACGGATTGAACCCGCACGTCGAGACGTCCGCGCGCGCCCGTCGGTGAGTCGACTTCGCGTTCGACCGCGAGCTCGAGGCCGCGGTGTCGAGGGTTCACCGTTCAGCGCGTCGCGGCGGGCGCGCCTTCAGGCTACGGAGCCGCGCGAGCACGTCGACGAGTGAGCAGGCCTCGACGTTCTCGCCCAGTGGGTAGCTGTCGGTCCATGGGCCGACCACGAACAACCGATCGAGCGCCAGGTCGTGCAATGCAACGCGCATGGACTTCGTGACGGAGGGAGCGTCGCCGTACTTCACCTCCACGCCATAGCGTGCGCCGCCTACCGTCAGGAAGAGGTCCAGCTCGGCGCCCGCCGGAGTCGCCCAGAAGAACGCGTTTCGCTCGCCGACGAGGGCGACGACGTGCTCGATCACGAGGCCTTCGAACGACGCACCGAGCTTGGGGTGGCTTTCGAGCGACTCGAACGAGGAGAGGCCGAGCAACGTGTGGAGGATGCCCGAGTCGCGCACGTAGACCTTCGGCGATTTTACCTGGCGCTTCTTGCCGAGGTTCTCGAACCATGGAGTAAGCCGGCGAACGACGAGCGCACCGCACAGGTTGTCGAGGTGCCGTTGGACGGTCGTGTGCGCCTCACCGAGCGCGTTGCCGATCTCGGACGCGTTGAGGACGCCACCGTGGGTATGGGCGAGCATCGTCCAGAAGCGCCGATACGTTGCCGCTGGTGCGCGAAAGCCCAGTTGAGGCAGGTCGCGCTCCAGGAAGGTGCGCACGAAGTCCTCGCGCCATCGCAGGCTCTCCGCCTGGTTGCGCCCGAGGTACGAACGCGGGAAGCCTCCCCGAAGCCACAGGCGGCGAAGGTTGTCAAGGCCGACCTCTTCGAGATCGAGTCCTCCCATCTCCACGAACGCCACCCTGCCGGCGAGAGTCTCCGATGTTCCTCCCGCGAGCTCGGCGGATGCGCTCCCGAGGAGCAGGAACCGCGCAGAGCGCTTCGGACGGTCTGCCAGGACTCGCAGCAGCGGGAAGAGCTCCGGAAGTCGCTGCACTTCGTCGATGACGACGAGCCCACGAAGAGGCCCCAGCGCGGTCATCGGCTCCCGCAACCGAGCGAGGCTCTTTGGATCTTCGAGGTCGAAGTAGGTCGAAGGTCTTCCCGCGGAGATGGTGCGTGCCAGCGTGGTCTTGCCACACTGGCGCGGGCCCAGGAGCGCGACGATCGGGCTCTCCCGGAGGCGAAGCTCGACCTCGCGCTGCTTCGTAGACCGCGAAATCATCCTTGCATATTGAGCGGTGGCTGCACGAAATGCAACATTTGAAGGCGACCGACTTCGCGGCCGCGCGCGCTGAGTCCGCGCCTCCGAGCTGAGCGCCTCTCGAGCCGCTTCAGTGCGCCGACGCGTGCGCTTCCTTCGGCTTCGGCTCCTTGACGTCCTTGAGCTCCTTCGCGTCCTTGTGATCCTTGGCACGCTTCGGATCGGCCTCCCTGGCGTCCTTCGGATCCCGCGCGTCTTTGGCGTCCTTGGGCTCTCTGGCGTCTTTCAGGGCGTCGCGGAGATCTTTGAGGTCCCTGATCTCGATCGGATCTTTCGTGTGTCCGCCGCCCGCGCTGCTGGCGAGGCCCGTCGCGCCGCCGTCGGCCGCGCGCGGATCGGGGCCGACGAGGCCGAGGACGCCGCGCTCGAACGCCACCACCTTCGCCGCGTCCTTGTGCCCGTTCACGTTGACGAGGACGACCTTGCCGAGCCCCTGCTTCATGTCGTTCCGGAAGTCGTAGACGCCCCCCACGATGGTGAGCGAGCCGGACGCGACCTCCTCGTCGAACTTGGCGAGCGCCGCGGCGACCTGATCGTGGACGTTCTCGACGACGCCCTCGAGCCACGGCGCGGGCTCGTCGTCTTTGACGCCTTCCTTTCGTTTGGCGATCTTGATCCCGTCGAGCTCGCGGCGGATGGGATCGCTCTCCTTGGCGTAGTCGCCCATCGCCGCCTTCACGGCGCCGCAGCCGGTGTGGCCGAGGATGAAGAGCACCGGCGTCTTCAGGTGGTGCACGCCGTACTCGACGGAGCCCTCGCCGTTGACGACCTGGTTGCCGATGTTGCGAATGGTGAAGTCGTCGTTCTCGGGCGTCGCGTCGAACGCCGGCGACTGCACACGCGAGTCCGAGCAGGCGACGATCGTGGCGCGCGGCTTCTGGGAGCCGGCGAACGCCTTGAAGAAGCGCTCGTCGTGGGTGCGCATGTACGTCGCGTTGTCGGCGATGACCCCCTGGAAGTACGACCGCGTGAGCGCGAGGGGATCGTCCTTGTCGGACTCGGCCGCGAAGGGGACGGTGTACTTCTTGGCGTGGCCTGCGTGGCCGTGGCCCTCGCCGCCGTGCGCGGTGGCGGTGTGGGCGGCGCCCGCCTTGTCGGCCTCGGCCTCGGCGGCAGGTGGCTCGGCCGCCGCCGCTTGCGGGGCCTTGCAGCCCAGCGGCGCGACGGCGAGCGCGAAGAGGAGCGCGGCGCAGCGTGTCCTTGCGAGGTGGAACATCACCGCGGGACGAACGGCTGGAAACGCCGGACCTTGAGCGCCGAAACGGCGAGGTTTGCGCACAGTCTATGCTGGTGTGCCAAACGACAGACGTGGACCGGGAGGCGACTGTGGAGAGAGCGGCCACGCAAGATCAAAGCGGTTTTCCATGGACCGTCCGTTGCACCGTTCCAGTCCCGTGGAAGCAACCTTCGGCAAGTACCGGATCTTGGCGGAGCTCGGTCGCGGCGGCATGGCCGACGTGTACCTGGCGATGGTCGCGGGCCCGACGGGCTCTGGCTTCTCGAAGCTCTCGGTGCTCAAGCGCCTCCGCGAGAACCTCGCCGAGGACCCGGAGTTCGTCGCGATGCTGATGGACGAGGCGCGCATCTCGGCGCGTCTCAACCACCCGAACGTCGTCCAGAGCCACGAGATCGGCATCGAGGGCGGCTCTTACTTCCTCGCGATGGAGTACCTCGACGGCCAGCCCCTGCACCGCATCCAGAAGCGCTCGATCACCGGCGGCGCCCGCTTCCCGATGGAGCTCGAGCTCCTCGTCGTCTCCGACGTCCTCGCCGGCCTCCACCACGCGCACGAGCTCGCCGACTACGACGGCACGCCGCTCAACATCGTCCACCGCGACGTCACCCCGCAGAACGTGTTCGTCACCTACGGCGGGCACGTCAAGGTCGTGGACTTCGGCATCGCGAAGGCCGCCGGCCGCTCCTGCGAGACGCGCCAGGGCATCGTCAAGGGCAAGCTCCGTTACATGTCACCCGAGCAGGCGATGGGCCTGTCGATCGACCGCCGGGCGGACCTGTTCTCGGTGGGCGTCCTCCTCTGGGAGGCGATCACCGGCGAGCGCTTCTGGAAGGATCAGGAGGAGCTCGACATCGCCCGCGCGCTCATCGCCGGCAACTACGACCCTTCTCCCAAGGCCAAGGCGCCCGGCGTGCCCGACGCGCTCGACGCGATCTGCTGCCGCGCGCTCGCGCTGTCGGTGGACGATCGGTACGAGACGGCGGAGGAGTTCCGCACGGACCTGGACGCGTACCTCACGACGCTCGACGGCGTCGCCCTCCGCCGCCGCCTCGGCGCCTGGGTCGAGGGCACGTTCTCCCGCGAGCGCGCGACGATCCGCGAGATCATCGAGCGCGCCGGTCGCCGCGCGGAGCCCATGAGCGTCGAGAAGCTGAACCTCTCGCGCTCCGGTTCGCGCGGATCCGACGCCCCCGGCGCCGCGTCGGTGCGCCCGCTCGTCGTCAGCATGGCGCCGCCTCCCGCGCCGAACTACCCCGCGACGCTGCCCGCGCCGCCGAGCACGCCGCCCGCGCCGGTCGCGAAGAAGAGCAATGGTTGGGTGATGGGCGCCGGCGTGATCGGCGTGGTCGCGGCGATGGGCGTCGGCGCGTTCTTCGCGTCGTCGGCGGGCCGGGCGACGGCGGGGCGACACGAGGTGCGCGTGAAGGCCGCGGCGTCGCCGGCGGTGCTCGTCACGACGTCGGAGCGGAGAGCGGCAAGAATGCACGACGCGGAGCAGACCGCGCCGGAGCCGGTGGTCGTGTACCGCTACGTGCGACCGGCGCCGGCCCCGCGGGTAGCGCCACGCCCGCAAGCTGGAGCCACGGCGTCCACGGACGCGCCGGCTGCCTCGACGACGAGCTCGGACCTGGTCCCGCACGCGGCGCGCCCCAAGCCTGGGCTCGACGCGAGCGATCCGTGGAAGGCCTCGAGGGGCGGCCCCGCCCTCGACAAAGGGGATCCCTGGGCAGCGCCTTCCGCGGCGCTCGCGAAGCCGACCTGGGGGAAGTGAGGCGTCTGGCGGGTCGCTAGCCCGCCGCGCCGACCTGATTGCCGCCGGCGATCTTCGCGCGGTAGAGGCTCTTCTCCGCCTGGTCGAGTAGGTCGTCGGCGGTGATGCCGGGCGCGCTGGTGGCCAGACCGACGCTCATCGTAGCCTTGATGCTCGGTGACGGCGCCGGCGCAATCGTCGACGACTCGACGGCCTTGCACAACATGGAGCCGCCCATGCGGACGTCGTCGGTCGACGTCTCGGGCAGCGCCAGTACGAACTGATCTTCACCGAAGCGACCAAAGAAGATCTCTTCGCGCGGGAAGAGGTCTTGGGCGACGCGCGACGCTTTTCGAAGCGCGCCGATCGCGACGGCTCGCCCCGCGGCGTCGGCGATGTTCTTGAACGAGTCGAGCGAGCAGACCAAGACCGACACCGGCGTCGCGTAGCGGCTCGCCATGGCGAGCTCGCGCTCGAGGAGCTCGCGGAAGTAGCGACGCGTTGGCAGCCTCGTCTCGTCGTCGATCGTCGCCGACTGGAGGAGGTTCTGACGCACCGTCTCGTCGATGTCATCCATGTGGAGGAGCGCCACACCGGCGTCCCCGATCTCGATCCGATCCCCGTCGCGAAGGAGCTGGTCCTTCACGCGCTCACCACCATGAATCAACCCGTTGGCCGAGCCCGCGTCCTCGACGACGACGGCGCCCGCCCCGTCGACGCGGACTGTGGCGTGGTGACGCGAGACGCCGTCCTCCTCGAGGACGATGTCGCAGGCCACCGACCGGCCGATGGTCATCTGCCCTTCCCGGAGCCGGAAGATGCGGCCGACAGAGCGGTTTCCGCCGACGACCACGAGGCACGCCCTCCGGCGCTGAACGGGCCGAAATGAAAGCAGATCGTACAGAAGTGTCTGCTTCTGCTCGCCCTCGTCTTCCGCATAATCGATGCGTGGGATCCCGTCGACCATCGCGTGCCGAGATTATCGCACTCGCCGCATCTCGTCCAACAGTCGTGGATCACGTCCGCACACATGGCCCCACGAGAAACATGGCTGAGCAGCCCGTCGCCGGGCGAGGGCGCTTCCGTTCCATGTCGTCCCATGGAAAGATATGAGTCGGGTAGAACGGCGAGGGTCCGCCGTCGGCCTTTTTTGCGAAAGTCGGAATGGGAGAAGCGTCCTTCGGCAAGTATCGACTGATCGCCGAGCTCGGGCACGGCGGGATGGCCGACGTGTTCCTTGCGGTCGTCGCGGGTCCGGCGGGATCGGGCTTCAGCAAGCTCACCGTGATCAAGCGCCTCCGGCAGAACCTCGCAGAGGAGCCCGAGTTCGTCGCGATGCTCGTCGACGAAGCGCGCATCGCCGCGCGCCTGAACCACCCGAACGTCGTGCAGACGAACGAGGTCGGGCAAGTCGGCAGCCAGTACTTCCTCGCGATGGAGTACCTCGACGGGCAGCCGCTTCATCGCATCCAGCATCGCGCTACCGTGGCGAAGAAGGGGCCACCGAGCGCAGCGCAGCCCGCTTCCCCCACGGCCACGGGGCCGGAGTCGACGGCGGAGCGCACGAGTACTGTCATGCCCGCGAACGACCCGTTCCCCGCGGAGCTGCAGTATCTCGTTCTGCTCGATACGCTCGCCGGTCTACATCACGCCCACGAGCTCGCGGACTACGACGGCACGGCGCTCAAGATCGTCCACCGCGACGTGACCCCGCACAACATCTTCGTGACCTACGAAGGTCAGGTCAAAGTCGTTGACTTCGGCATCGCCAAGGCCGTCGGCCGCGCGTCCGAGACGCGCCAGGGAGTCGTCAAAGGCAAGGTGCGCTACATGGCGCCGGAGCAGGCGATCGGCCAGCAAGTCGACGCCCGCGCCGATGTGTTTTCCGTCGGCGTCATGCTCTGGGAAGCGGCGACAGGGATGCGCTTGTGGAAGGACATGGACGACTTGCAGATCGTCCAGGCCCTCGTCACCGGCGAGCTCCGCTCGTCACCGCGCTCCGTGAATCCCGAGGTGCCGGAGGCGGTCGACGCGATCTGCAAGAAGGCGCTCGCGAGCCGCGTGCAGGATCGCTACGAGACCGCCGAGGCGATGCGCCTGGACCTCGAGCAGTACATGGCGGAGTCGGGCAAGCTCGTCGAGGCGCGACGGAAGCTGGGTGCCGCGACGGCGCAGCTATTCCAGGACAAGCGTAGCGAGATCCGCAGCGTGATCGAGAAGCAGCTCGCGGCACTGAAGACGAAGCCGGGGAGTGATTTTTCGACCGTGGCGATCCCGGACGCCACGATGTCGAGCCCGACGCCGTCGTCGACGGGGACGCTGAGCGTGAGCGTGGGGCCCGACGAGGGGACCGCGAGCCTTCTGAACGCTGCGGCGAAGACCGAGCTCTACGCGCCGCGGCCCAAGGGCGAGGGCGCGCGGTACAAGCGGATTGCCATCGTGGCCGCGGCTGGCTTGGGTGTGATCGCCGTGACCGTCGCGGCCGTCGCGATGGGCTCGAGCAAAGGCAAGGGGTCGGCCGCCGCCCCGCTGACCGGTGAGCCGCCGAAGTCTGCCGACGTGTCGATCAAGCTTGCGACCACGCCGGAGAGCGCGCAGGTCACAATCGACGGTGAGGCGGTGTCGGCGCCGTACGAACTGAAGAAGGCGCGCGACGCGAGGGAGCACACCATCCGCGTCGAGGCGCCGGGCTACGAGCCGCAGACGCAGCGGGTGCAATTCGCGAGCGACATGACGCTCGTGTTCACGCTCGCGAGGAACGCCGTGGCTGCGCCAACGGGAGCGCCGCAGAGCGTTGCCAACGTGAAGAAGCCGGCGCCCGTCGTGCGCTGGGTGGCGCCGCCGGCGCCGCCGAAGCCCAATCCGGTGACCGCCCCGGATCCGCCGCCGCCAAGTCCTCCTCCGACGGGCAACACCAACGGGGGGCTGCCGGCGCCACTGCCGAAGCCCAAGCCGAACATTGACCAGGGCGATCCCTGGAACAACAACAAACCCTAGTACCTCGACCCAGCGGATTTCCTCCGTGTCGGGGTACTAATCGATTGAGCCCGCCCGCCGGCCCGGGTCGCGAGTCACTGGTAGGGCTTGTCGTCGTTCATCGGCTTGGCGGCCGTGCCCGTGGGCTTCGGCCGGTCTCCGTACGGTTTGTCGTCCGGCATCGGCGGAGCCTTCGGCTTCTCCGGAGACGAGGGGACATAGTCCGAATCTGCCGCCTTCACGAGTGGCGCAGGCGCAGGTGCGGGCGGCGGCGCGGGGGCCGGCTTCGCGACGGCCGCCATCGGGACGGGCTTGGGCGCCGGCGCTGCGGCGACCGACTTCGGCTGCGTGGCGGCCTTGGGCGTGAGGCTGGCGACAGCACCCTTTGCCTTCGCGGTCGTCGGAAGAGCCGTGGGCTTCGTCTTTGGCGGGGGGTCAGACGGCGCCGCGGCGCTGGCCGGCGGAGCGACGGACGCGGCCGCAACAGGGGCAGGCGCGACGGACGCGGGCGGCGCCGGATCGGCGGCGGCGGTCGCCGGCGGCGCAATCGGCGCCACTTGCGGCGCCGACGTGGGCGCGGGCGCCTCGCTCTTCGCGGCCTTTCCGCAGGCCAGCCCCAGCGCGCCGAGAACGAGAATGCCACCGATTGCACTACCGCGAGCAACGAGGTTCATCATCACAATCCCTTCATTCCGCAGACGGTCAGTCCAAGATTACATTCAAGTGCCAGTTCCGTTCCACAGATTGGCGACACGGGCGTCAGAAACGGAATCCAATGTCGAGCCATGTAACCGTAACAGCGAGGGCGCGCGATCTTGCGTCGAGCCCGAAACCCACATCGCCGCTTAGCGCGGTGACGGTGTAGGGGGCGTGGACAAGGCGCAGCGGCGCCAGCCGCGCCTGAATCGCCCAGGCGATCGAGGGTGGCGGGATGGGGTGGGCGGAGTCGATGACCTGGACCTGATCGCCGCCGTAGAACGTGCCCTGCAGCCCAACCAGCGGATCGAAGGGTCCGAGGGGAAAGGCGACGCTCGCGCCGAGCGCCCCCGAGACCGAATTGCCCGTGTAGAGGAAGTACCGCCCTTCGCCGTAGAGCGCCAAAAGGCGGTGAACGTGCAGTCGCAATCCAAGGCCGCCGCCCACGCCCGCGAGGACGCGGCGGTCGCTCGCGTAGTACGAAAACCCGGTCGCAAGGTAGGGCTCGAAGAACCCCTTTGGCACCGTCGCACCCGCCGGCGGCGTAGGCGCCGTCACCTTCTCGGCCTTCTCGGCCGCCGCGGCTGAGGTCGCGATGCACAGAGCCGCGAACACCCGCCCATACGCCCTCACTCGGCCTCTGCGAAAGCGGCCGCCGAGCCCGCGACGAGCTGCGCGACTCGATTCAGGAAGTCGTAATCGAGGGTGTCGGGCTGGTCATCTGGGGTGTGGTAGTGATGATTTCGAAAATCGGCTGTGTCCGTCACGAACAGCGCTGGGATCCCGCGAAACCAGAAGTGCGCGTGGTCGCTTCGCAGAAACGCGCCGACGCCGGGGTAGTCGCTGTCGCCCGGCGTCAGGAGGCCCACGACGTCGACGGGCATGGGGAGCTGCGCGGCCACATGAATCATCCGTGTCGCGTCGGCGCGCGCCGGCCCGTTGGCGAGCACGGCGATGAAGTCACCGCGGTCGCGTAGCGCGAAACCGGTCGGTGCATCCTGGCTGCCCGCTTCGTGGCTCGCGTAGCCAACGCAGTCCATGTTGAGCACCATGCGAATCCTATCGCCCGCGTGTTTGTCGGTATAGGCCTGAGCGCCGAGAAGGCCCTCTTCCTCGCGATCGAACGCGATGAGGCGCACCGTTCGGCGGAAATGCTGCCCCCTGAGCGCGCGCGCGGTCTCGATGATGACCGCGAGCGCGGAGCCGTTGTCGTCGGCACCCGACTGAAACCACGCGTCGTGATGCCCGCTGACGATGACGAGCTCGGGGGTGTCGCCGGGCAGATCGACGTAGAGGTTCGTTCCGGCGAGGGCGCCGTCGCCGAACGGCTCGAAGACCGGGGCGTACCCGAGGGCGGTGAGCTTCTCGGTGACGATCGCGAGCGAGTTCACGTGGGTGATGCCTTGGCGCTCGCTGTAGAGGGAGAGGAGCGGCGTCTCGAAGCCCCGCCGCGCAACGAGCTCCTCGACGAAGGGGCGGATCGCGGTGGCGTCGACCGCGGGCGCGGTACGGATTGCTGCGTCGAGCGCGTTGCTGCTGAACTGCGCGTCCTTCGCCGAGCCGCAGGCCGCGATGAGGAGCGGCGCAACCGCGAGGGCGCGGAGGAGCGCCTTCACAGGACGATCCCGATCTGGATGAGCTCGATCTGGAGGCGGAGCTGGCGACCGGGATGTCCGACCATCGTTCCAGAGGTTAGGCCGACCGCGGAGGCGGTGAAACCGGAGAGGAAGAAGCGAAGGGGGCGGGCGGCGAGCGCAGCGTAGACGCCGGTGGGCTTCACGTCGGTCACGAACGATCCATTGACGGCTCTCTGCGGGTCAAACCCGGCTGACGTGGCGCCCACCTCGACTCCAAGTGATGGCCGCCACGACGCGGTACGTCCGCGCGGATCGGTAGCAACGCGGAAGCGAGGCGCGAGCGCGACCGCGCCGAACCCCTCAACGCAATAGCCCGATTGGAGCCGAGCCGCGAACCCGAGCCTAATCCCCGCCGAAACCTCGAATCCAGGTGCTAACCAGAGGTGATTGGCGAGTGCGACACTTCCATAGTCGAGCCCATATGCGGGGGATTGGTAAGATACAATCGCATGGGCCACCGTAACGCTGTCTTCGACGGTGGCGACGCGACTGGCGGCCCCGTCGACAACCGGGGGCGATGCAGGTGCAGCGTCGAAAGGCGCGGTCACGGGTGAAGAGTCTCTCCTTGCCTCATAGGGACGTCAACCGGCCGCTCGCTCCGCTTGCCAAGAGTGATCCGCCGAGCCTAAGCTGAAAGGCTCGTCCTGCCTCAGTTTTGAATCCTGCCTTGGGAAGGCTGCAATGAACACGAGATCTTCTTCGTAGCTGTACCGCGCGCTCGTTGGTCACCCCACGGACGAGAGACCAAGGCGCCGTCTTTTAGTTGGTTTCGTGGGGCCAGCATCTACGGGGGGTCGTAGGAGAAGCAAGGCACTTGCCGACGTCGCCTCGTCACCTGGTGGAACTCCTCGAACTCCGGTCAGCGGAATCGCCGGATCGAACCGCGTACACATTCCTGCTGGACGGTGAGCGCGCCGAGGAAAATCTGACGTACGCGGGCCTCGCGTCCCGAGCACGTACCATCGCGGCTGCGCTACAGGCTCAATTGGCCCCCGGCGCGCGCGTCGTTCTGCTTTATCCGCCGGGCCTCGACTACATCTCGGCCTTCCTCGGGTGCCTCTACGGCGGGTTCGTGGCCGTGCCCGCCTATCCGCCGGACCCGTCACGCCTGAATCGGACTCTGCCGCGCCTTCAAGCGATCGTCAACGACGCGGGGGCCGACGTGGTGCTCACGACGAGCGCCATCCTCGGCATGACCGAGGTGCTCGCTTCGTTCGCGCCGGACCTCGGGAAGAAGCGCTGGCTGGCGACCGACGCGCCGGGCATCGGCGCGGCATCTGCGTGGCGCCGTCCTGACATCCGGCCAGAGACGCTCGCATTCCTCCAGTATACGTCGGGTTCTACGGGCGTCCCCAAAGGCGTCATGCTGACCCACGAGAACCTGCTGGCCAACGAGCGGATGATCCGTGACGTCTTCAAGCTGACAAAGGATTCCGTGGGCGTCGGGTGGCTGCCGCTCTACCACGACATGGGGCTCATCGGGAATGTCCTCCAAACCCTCTATTCGGGATTCCGATGCATTCTCATGTCACCGCTCGACTTCCTCCATCGCCCCATTCGGTGGCTCGAGGCCATTTCGCGATACGGGGGCACGGCGAGCGGCGGCCCAAATTTCTCCTATGACCTGTGCGTGAGGAAGATCTCGCCCGAGGATCGCAAGCACCTGGATCTCCGGAGCTGGAAGCTCGCCTTCAGCGGTGCGGAGCCGGTCCGACCGGAGACGCTCGATCTCTTCTCGCGAACCTTCGCCGACTGCGGATTCGAGCGGACTGCGTTTTTGCCTTGCTACGGTCTCGCGGAGGCATCGCTCCTCGTCTCTGGAAAGACGATGGGGACCGACTACAAGGTAGCGCGACTCGCCCCTTCGGCACTCGAGGAGGGGCGCGCGCAACCGACGACGGCTCCCGAGGCGCGCGCGCTGGTGAGCACGGGCCCCGCCGTTGCCGGGTCACAGGTGGTGGTCGTCGACCCGACGACTTCGCGCGCCTGTCCGCCCGGTCGAATCGGCGAAATCTGGGTCGCGGGGCCGCACGTGGCCGTCGGCTACTGGAACGACGCAGAGAAATCCGAGCGGACGTTCGGCGCGCGCCTCATGTCGAGCCATCCGGAGCTCGCGGCGGCGCGCTTTCTACGAACCGGCGATCTCGGGTTCTACCTGGGGGGCGAGCTCCACATCAGCGGGCGGCTCAAAGACCTCATCATCATTCGCGGCCGCAACTACTACCCCCAGGACATCGAGAAGGTCGTCGAGGAGTCGTACCCTACGCTGCGCCGCGGCTGCACGGGTGCATTCTCCGTGGAGCAGGGCGGAGAGGAGCGCCTCGTCGTCGCTGTCGAGATCGAGCGGCGCGTTCGCACGGCCGATCGCCGGACCGAGGGACCTCCGAGCGCCCCCGCCGAGCGGCGCGCAACGTCGGATCGGCGCGCGTCGGAGCCGCCGCCTGGCCTCGGCCCCGCGCAGCGCGCGGATTATCGACCGGATGAGGTCTTCGACGCGATCCGGCGCAACATCGGGCAGGCATTCAGCCTCCACGTGCACGCCATCGTGCTCCTGAAGGCGGGGTCGATCCCCAAGACGTCGAGCGGCAAGATCCAGCGTCATGCGTGCCGCGCGGGCTATCTGGAGAGCAGCCTCGAGGTCGTCAGCCAGCATATGGACGAGCCGGCCGCGATCTCCGAAGCACCAATTTCCCTCGAGCAAGTGAACTCGGTCCGTCCGGTAGATCGCGGCACGATGGTGGAGGCCTTCGTCCGCACGGAGCTCGCGCGCGTGCTCCGCGTGAAGCCGAGCGACGTGGACTTGAACGCGCCGCTCAGCGGCCTCGGCCTCGACTCGCTGATGGCGGTCGAGGTCAACCACGCCGTCGAGCGCAACCTGGGCGTCGTGCTCCCCGTCACCTTGTTCCTCCGCGACGGCTCGGGGCGCGACCTCGCCCGCACCATCCTGTCGAAGATCGCGGCCTGGCCCGGGTCGGGTCCTCCGCGCTCGTCACGGCCGCCTGCGACCGCATCCACGTCGGAGCGGAGCTCGCCGCTGACTTCGGGGCAACAGGCGCTCTGGTTTCTGTACCAGCTCGCCCCCGCGAGCACGGCCTACAACATCGCGTCTGCGCTTCGCGTCCGGGGCTCGGTCGTGCCCGCGGCCCTCGAGAGCGCGCTGCAGACGCTGGTCGAGCGCCATGCGGCCCTTCGAACGACGTACGCCGCCGTGGACGGCCAGCCCACGCAGACGCCCATGCCGGCGCTCGCAAAAAGCTTCCGACTCCCGCTCGTCGACGTGTCTCACCTCGCTGAGGCGGACGCGCGCGCCCTGATCGCCGACGACACGAACACCCCTTTCGACCTCGAGAACGGTCCTGTCTTTCGCGCGACGCTGTTCCGGAACGGACCGGGAGATCACACCCTCGCCCTTTCGGCGCACCACATCGCCGCCGATCTCTGGTCCATCGTCGTCCTTCTCAGCGAATTGCAGGAGCTCTACTCCGCCGCCCGAGAGGGGCGCGTGGTGCCGCCAGCGGTCAAGGACGAGGGAAGTTACAGCGACTTCGTCGCGTGGGAGCACGACTACCTGAGCGGCCAGGCCGAGCTCGACTGGGCGTACTGGCGCGCGCAGCTCGAGCATGCCGCCCCCCTCGACCTCCCCACCGACCGAACGCGCCCGCCTGTGCAGACGTACGGCGGAGCATCGCACCGCATTGCGTTCGGAACCGACCATGTTGCACGCCTCGCTGAGTTCGCAAAGGCGGAGGGCGTCACCATCTACGTCGTTCTGCTCGCCGCATTCCAGGTGCTGCTCGGCCGCTACAGCGGGCAGTCGCGCTTCCTCGTGGGCTCACCCGTCGCGGGGCGGCCGCGCGCGGCGTTCGATCGGACCGTCGGATACTTCGTGAACGCGCTCCCGATGGCCGCCGACCTTAGCGGTCGGCCGTCGGGACGCGAGCTCGTACGGCGCGTGAAGGAAACGGTGCTGGGCGCGCTGGAGCACCAGAATTTCCCGTTTGCGATGAGCGTGCAGCGGTCCCAGGTCGCGCGCGACGCGAGCCGTTCTCCCCTCTTCCAGGCGATGTTCGTGCTGGAGAAGGCGTACCTGGACAAGGAAGCCGACGTGACGATGCTCGTGCTGGGCGCGAGCGACGGGAAGGCGGACTTCGCGGGTCTCGAGCTCAAGAGCTGCCCGCTGCCCCAACGGTCGGCACAGTTCGACGTCACCCTGAACCTCGCGCAGGGCGGGGACAACCTCGCCGGATCGTTGGACTACAACACGGACCTGTTCGACGGAGAGACGGTCGCCCGGATGGGCGCGCACTTCGTCGCGCTCGTCGACTCCCTGGTCGAGCGCCCCGCGGCCCGCATCCAGCAGCTCGCGCTTCTTGACCCGCTGGAGGCGACGCGACTCGTCGAAGACTGGAACGCGACCCGGGTCGAGTACCCCCGCCGCCCCACCCTCGCGGAATTGATCGAGGCCCAGGTTCGCCGTCGGCCCGACGCCGTGGCGATCACGTTCGAGGGCCGCTCCGTCACATACCGCGCCCTCGACGCGCTCGCGAACCGCATCGCAGCCACGCTCGCAGGCGCCGGTATCGGCCTCGAGGACAGGGTCGCCGTCTTCATGGAACGCTCCGTCGAGATGGTCGCCACCTTGGTTGCGGTCATCAAGGCGGGAGCGGCCTACGTCCCGATCGACCCCAGCTACCCAGCGGACCGCGTCGCGTTCATGGTCGGAGACAGCCAGGCCGCCGCGCTCGTGACGCAGCGCCACTTGCGCCATCGAGTTGGAGCGGGGGCTCCACCGATCATCGAGGCTGACGGAGACCTGCAGGAGGCGCCGGGCGGGGCGGCGGCAAAGACCATCCACCCGCTGAGCGCGGCCTACGTCATCTATACGTCGGGGTCGACCGGGCAGCCGAAGGGTGCGATCAACACACACGGCGCGCTGCTCAACCGGCTCCGCTGGATGCAGCAAACGCTGCACCTGGTGGACGGGGACGCCGTTCTTCAGAAGACATCCTTCAGCTTCGACGTTTCCGTCTGGGAGTTCTTCTGGCCACTCATCGTCGGCGCCCGCATCGTCGTGGCTCGCCCAGAAGGACAAAAGGACGCCAGCTACCTCGTGGACCTCATTCGGCGCGAGGGCGTATCGGTACTGCACTTCGTCCCGTCGATGCTCCAGCCCTTCCTCGAGGACGAGGCTGCGAGCTCGTGCTCGTCGCTGCGCACGGTGGTCTGCAGTGGCGAAGCGCTACCCCACGAGTTGGCCCAGCGCTTCCACGACAAATTGCGGGCTCGTCTCCACAATCTCTACGGTCCGACCGAGGCAGCCATCGACGTCAGTCGGTTCGAGTCGGTCCGCGGAGCTCCGGGGCCGGTCGTGCCCATCGGAAAGCCGATCGCGAACACACAGCTGTTCGTGCTCGACGAGGAGCTCGCGCCTGTGCCCATCGGCGTGCCAGGTCAGCTCTACATCGGTGGGGTGCAGCTCGCGCGGGGGTACTGGGGAAACCCAGCCCTCACCGCGGAGCGCTTCGTTGCGAGCCCGTTTGGAACGGGGCGCCTCTACGCGACCGGCGATCGTGCGAAGCTCCGAACCGACGGGAACATCGAGTACCTGGGGCGGCTCGACTTCCAAGTGAAGGTTCGCGGCTTCCGCATCGAGCTCGGGGAGATCGAGAGCGCGCTTCGGCAAGTGCCAGGTGTCGTCGAGGCAGCCGTGATCGTTCGGCAGGATGGGCCGGGAGACGCGAGGCTCGTCGCCTACGTGGTCCCACGGGCAGAAAACGCGCCGACGGTCGGCGATTTGCGAAGTGCGCTGGAACGCCGGCTCCCGGAGTATATGGTGCCCTTCGCGTTCGTGACCCTGGCGGCACTCCCGCTTTCACCGAATGGCAAGCTCGAACGAAAGGCGCTCCCGGCACCAGCGAACGTCGAGCCTGCTGCCGCGTACAAGGCTCCGGCGACGCCGGCGGAGGAGGTGATGTGTCGCATCGCAGCGGAGCTCCTCCGAGCCACGCGCGTCGGCGTCGACGACAACTTCTTCGAGCTGGGCGGCCACTCGCTGCTCGCCACCCAGTTCGTGTCGCGCGTGCGTAGCGAGCTTCACGTAGCCGTCAGTGTGCGTGCCTTGTTCGAGAACCCGACGATCGCAAGGCTCTCCGAGCAGTTCTTCGATCCCACGAGCGAGGAGGGCGAAATCTAGATGGCCACGGATGGGAAGGCGCCGACAGCCCGTGAGCTTGTCGCCCGGCTTTCCGCCCTCGGCGTGGCTCTTTGGCTGGATAACGAGAAGCTTCGTTACCGCGCCCCACCGGGTGTCCTCACAGAGGAGAGCCTCCGAGCGCTGCGTGAGCGCAAGGAAGACCTCGTGGCTTTGCTCGAACAAGAGCGAATCCGGCGAGCGGACCGCGGCTCAGCGCCGTTGCGCCTCTCTTTCGCGCAGGAGCGGCTCTGGTTTCTCGACAAGCTCGATCCCGGGAGTGCGGGTTACAACATGCCGGGCGGGCTCCGCTTGCGCGGCAAGCTCGACGTCGTCGCGCTCGGACGGAGCCTCGCAGAGGTCGTCCGGCGCCACGAGGCCCTACGCACCACCTTCGACGAGGAAGATGGTCAGGCCGTCCAACGTATCCACCCGACGCTCGATGTCCCCCTCACCTTCGTAGACCTCTGCCCGCTAGCGACCTCCGAGCGCGACGCCCGCGCCCGCGACCTCGCCGCTGCCGAAGCCGCCCGCCCGTTCGATCTCGCGAAGGGCCCCCTCGTTCGCGCAACGCTCCTCCAACTCGCCGACGACGACCACGTGCTCCTCTTCACGATGCACCACATCGTCTCCGACGGATGGTCCATCGGCGTACTCGTACAAGAGGTCACCGCGCTCTACGCCGCCTTCGTCCAGGGCAAGCCCTCTCCGCTCGAAGAGCT
>JANYHK010000065.1 GCA_025359105.1 Myxococcales bacterium
CGCCGTCGCCGGCGCTGGCACAGGCCCCGACCCCGGCCCCGGCCCCGACCCCGACCCCGACCCCGACCCCGACCCCGACCCCGACCCCGACCCCGACCCCGACCCCGACCCCGGCTCCGGCAGAGGACACTCCGCCCCTCGCCATCCTGCCGGAGGACCACCTCGTCGACCCCACGATGGCGCGCTCCTGGGCCATCGCCCCCGCGCGCCCCTTCGTCTCCACCACGATCGACGTGGGCTACGTCTACCTCCGTCCGCGCCTCTCCGTGGGTTACGGCAAGCCGTTCACCTCGTGGTTCGGCCTCGACGTCAACCCCACTGTGCAGACCGCGGGCATCGGCGCGTACGGAGGCCTTCGGCTCGCGCTGCGGTACTTCGATCTCCGCGCCGGCTCGCGCTTCTTCTATTCGTTTTCACGCTCGAACCTGGCGCCCGCGGGCAGCTACACGCGCGTCGACCTCGACCTCGACACGGGAACCCAAACGAAGATCTTCACGCACGAGGTCGAGCTCACCACCAACCTCCCGCTCGGCCCTGGCGACGTGCTCTTCCAGGGCAGCGGCTCGATCATCACCGGCGTGCCGGACGGTCAGCTCGCGTTCGAGGAGACGCTCCACGTCATCGTCAAAGGGCCGTACGTCTGGCGCGCGCGGACGGGGTATTTTCTTCGATTGGGCGATCGCGACCAAGTTACGATCGGCCCCGTCGTCGAGGTCCTCGACGTTCCTCGGCGCGAGGATTCGCTGACGGTGCGCGCCGGCCCCGTGATGCGCATCGTGCTGTCGCGCCGGGTGGAGGTGCGCGGGAGCTTCGTGGTGTCCCTCGTCAGCCCGGACCGCATCGGGCTCGTCGGCGGAGACTTCACCGAGCTCGGCGTGCGCTACCGGTGGGCCACGGAACCGTAGGTCAACCCTCGAGCAGCGGCACCTTGGTCGGCAGGGGCTTGGCGAGGCTCGTGGCCACGCGCCGCAGCTCGTCCATCAGGCAGCCGAACTCGAGCCGCTCCACGGGCCCCAGCGCATCGATCGCGGACTGCGCTGCGGATGTGGCGAGCTCCGTCGACGGCATGACCCCGTGAACGGCGCTTTTTGCGCAGACTTGAACGTACCCCTACCGAAATCTCCCGGGCTTCGCGCTCTTCGAATTTCCGCCCGCTGCGGACAAGGTTGCGCTACCGCAGGGACATGGGCGCACAGTGGAAGCAGAAGCACCGCGAGACCTCGGCAAACGCCAAGGGTCGCATCTTCACGAAGCTGACCAAGGAGATCATGGTGGCCGCGCGAAACGGCGCGGACCCCTCCATGAATCCCCGCCTTCGCATGGCGGTGGACGCGGCGAAGAAGGCGTCCATGACCAAGGAGACGCTGGAGCGCGCCATCAAGAAGGGCGCAGGCCTGCTCGACGAGGTGCTCAACTACGAGGTCGTCGTGTACGAAGGCTTCGCCCCTCACCAGGTGCCGGTCATCGTGGAGTGCCTCACCGAGAATCGGAATCGCACCTCCTCGAGCATGCGCATCCTCTTCCGAAAGGGGCAGCAGGGCGCGGCCGGCTCGGTGTCGTGGGATTTCAACCGGCTCGGTCAGATCGAGGCCACCCCGCCGGCCTTTGCGGTCGACGCGGAAGAGGCCGCCATCGAGTGTGGCGCGGACGACCTGGAGCCCGGCGACGACGGCGCCACGCGCTTCTTCACGAAGCCCGGCGATCTGGACCTCGTCAACAAGGCCCTCACCGAGCGCAAGTGGCACGTCACGTCGGTGCAGCAGATCTGGAAGGCGAAGAACCCCGTGTCCCTCGACGATGCCCAGCGCGCCGACGTCGAGGCCTTCTTGACGGCGCTCGACGACGAAGACGACGTGCAGAACCTCTACGTCGGTCTGGCCTGACGGCCGCGGGGCGCGCGGCGCGTCAATCCTTGTCGGCGAGGAGACGATCGAGCTCCTCGAGCTCGGCACGCGCCGCGCGGAGCTTGGCGAGCGCCTCCTTCAAGATCTCGGTCACCTGCGTCTTCTCGGCGCGCGGACCGTTCTCGGTCGCGCGCAGCACCTTCGTCAGGTGCTTCTCCGCCGAGGTGACCTCCGTCTTCGAGGCGACGATCTTCGTCCGAAGAACCTTCTTGTTCACGGTCACAGTCGCTTCTCCGTCAGATGGCGCGGACGCCTGAGAGCGCCACCGCGACCGCTGCCCAATCGAACTCCGGGAGACCGAGCTCGGTCGCCTTGGAGGCCCACTGCCGGCCCACCTCGGTCAACGTCTCGGTCTTCGTCGCACCCCACGCGGTGATCGGGGGCGCGTCGGGCATCGAGCCCGCGTGCCCTTCGACGCACCAGTCACCTGGATCCGTCGGGCCCTGGCGCGGCGTGATGCCGACCGTGAGCCGCACGCCGTTGCACTTGAGATCGTAGACGAAGCCCATCTTCGATCGGTACTGGTTGGTGATCTTGAGCACGTCGGCCTTCGACGCATCCGAGCCGCGGCGGCCGCCGCCCCCCTCGCTCACAACGACCCCCGAGCGGTGCGCTCGTTCGGTCGTTCCTGGCTCTGGGTCGCCGGCAGGCGCCGGCGGATGAGGCGCTCGATGTCCTGGAGCAGCGGGCGTTCGTCCCGCGCGCAGAACGAGATCGCGCGGCCCGTCGCGCCGGCCCGACCGGTGCGGCCGATACGGTGCACGTAGCTCTCAGCGACGTTGGGCAGATCGAAGTTCACGACGAGCGACACGCCGTCGACGTCGATGCCGCGCGCCGCGACGTCGGTGGCGACGAGGACGCGGGTGGTGCCGCGGCGGAACCCTTCGAGCGCGCGATCCCGCGCGTTCTGGGTCTTGTTGCCGTGGATGGCCGCCGACAGGATGCCTGCGAGCTCGAGCTCGCCTGCGAGGCGGTTGGCGCCGCGCTTGGTGCGCGTGAACACGAGCGCCCGCTCGACCGTGGGATCGCGAAGGACCCCCTCCAGGAACGCGCGCTTGTCGGGCTGCTGAACGAAGACCACAGACTGCTCGACGAGCGGCGCCGTCGTGACCGCAGGAGCGATCGACACGCGCGCTGGATCGACGAGCATGGTGCGCGCGAGCGTCTCGACCGCCGGCGCCATGGTGGCCGAGAAGAAGAGGGTCTGGCGCTTGGTCGGGAGGAGCGCGACGATCTTGCGGACGTCGCGGACGAAGCCCATGTCGAGCATGCGATCGGCCTCGTCGAGGACGAAGTATTCGACGCCGCCGAGGTCGATCTTGCGCTGCTGCACGAGATCGAGGAGGCGGCCCGGCGTGGCGACGACGAGGTCAGGGAGTCCGGCGAGGGCGTTCTCTTGCCCGCGCTGGCTGACGCCGCCGTAGATCATCGTGTGGCGGATGCGGAGGTGGCGACCGTAGACGTCGACGCGCTCGGCGATCTGCGCGGCGAGCTCGCGCGTGGGGGCGAGCACCAGCGTCCGGATGCGGCCGCTCGACGTGCCGAGGTCCCCCGCGAGCGTCATCCGCTGCAGGAGCGGGAGGACGAACGCGGCGGTCTTGCCGGTGCCGGTCTGCGCGCACGCGAGGACGTCGCGCCCTTCGAGCGCGCGGGGAATGACCTCGACCTGGACGGGGGAAGGAACCGTGTAGCCCTCGTCGATGACGGAGCGAACGAGGGTCAGGGCCAGCCCAAGCTGGGCAAACGGGGTGAGCCGCAGGCGCTCTTCGAGCTCCGGCGTCAACGGGGGGACAGCGACACGCACGCGCTCCGCCGGCGCGACGGGCTGATGGACGCGTGCGGGGCCGGTCCGACGAGGACGGCGACGGGAACGATTGAAACTCAAGGGAAAACACACTCTCTCGCGGCAGCGCCCGAGAAAAGGGTCGCCTGAGTCAATGCCGTCCTCGATGCCGCGGGCTCCAGAAGGGCGCGACGGGGCGCTAACGGCCACGTCATCACGCTCAACGGTTCGTTGATTCGCGAGTGGCCACAATGTAACGCGTCGCGGCTTGCCGCGCAACCGGGGCCCGAGATTTGCTTTCGAAGTAGCCCGCGTGCAGCTGACAAGCCAAGCCGATTGCGGCCGGTCAGGCGGCCAGGTGGTCAGGCGGGCGGCGGGGCGGTTGCTTCGGCGATGTCGAGCTCCAGCGCGGAGGCCGCATCACCGCTCTGCTCGGGCTTTCCTTCGAGGCGCTTGCGGTACGTCACGTACGCTCCATCGAGCCGCTTCATCGTGGCGCACATCGCGTTCACGCGCGTGGTGTCGACCGGGGACCCGACGAACGTTCCCGACGCGAGGCGATCGGCGGCGCCAAGACGCTCGGTGAGCTTGGAAGCAGCGACACGCAGGGGCTCGGGCGGTGCCTCGACCACGTCGGTCCACCGCGAGACACGAACCTGCGCAGACAGGGACTCGACGAGGGCATCGAGGGCTGCCCGGAAAACCTTGAGTCGCTGATCTTTCATTGTTGCAGGGGACCCTAGCACCCAAGCCTCGGGACTACGAGCACTGCCGCGCGCGCCCGGCCGCGATGGCACGAAAGCTCCCGGGAGCGAGCACTGACGGCGCAACCGTAGCGTCGGCATGGCCTGGAAGCGACCTCGCGCGCCGAGCGTACGATCACCATGGGCCTTCGCCACGTCGTCGGGCTTCTCGGTTTCTTGGGCTTCGGAGCCGCGTGCGCGCCTGCGAGCCCGCCCGCGACCCCGCCACCGCCCGCCGCCGCTCCCGTGGCCGACGCGCCCCCTGGTCCGCCTCCCTCTTCTCCGCCGGCCAACGTCGCGTGCCGCGCAAAGGTGCAGGTGTGCGCCGAGTACCAGGGCGTCCCTGCCGATCTCGCGGTGAACCTCCGCGCGAAGTGCGCCGCAGAGGGCGGCGAGGTCATGGATGCGTGCCCCGCCGACAAGGTCGTGGGGACGTGCACCGCGTCGCGGCCCACGATGACCGTGCGCCAGCACGTCTACCGCGCCAAGACGGGCCGCGAGACGCGCGGTCTCGTCTTCGACAGCAAGCGCGCGTGCGAGAGCAAGGGCGGGACGTTCACCGCGCCGTGATCGTGGCCGACGCGCGTACGCGGACGACGGCGAGCACGTCGTCGCCGCGGAGCCCGGAGCCAACGGGGCGGGCGTCGTGCGCGGTCGCGGCGATGGTCACGCGATCGTCGGAGAGGCTCCTGGCGAGCTCCGGAACGGTCGTCGCGATCTGATCGGGCGCGAGCGGCAGCGCGATCGGCGCGCGCCCCATCGCCGCGGCGACACGCGCCGGATCGACGCCGGCGGCGGCGAGGCGCTCCCCTTCCCCCGCGAGCGGCGCCACGCCGATGAGGCGCAGCGCGCGGCCATCCTCGGTCCACGCGACGCCCGACGCGGTCATCGCTGCGCCGCCGCACACGTCGCCGCGGAGCGCGACGGCGAGCGCGCGCATCGTTCCCGTCGCGCCGTCGAGCCGGGCGCGCCCGACGCGCTCGAGCTCGAACGGCTCACCGCCGCCCAGCGCAATCGCCGGCGCCTCGGGCGGCAAGACCAGCGCGAGATCCACGTCACCCTCCGGCGCGAGCTTCGGATCGTCGCCGAGCGGCGGAAGCGGGCTCACGGGCGGCGCCTCCCCACAGCGAACGCGGAGCTCGGGGCGCGCGAGGAGGCCGAACCGCAGGCGCGCGTTGCCGGCCGCCCCCGCCGGCGGCCCCTGGACGAGCCCCTCCGGCGCGAGCACGACGCACGCGCCCAGCGGCAGGGGACGCGCCTTGCCGAGCTCGCCCCAGATCCGCTCGGCCTCCGGGCGCAGATCCGGCAGCTCGCGATCGATCGACGCCTCGATCCGGCGCGTCTCGTGCGCGAGCCGCTCCTCGACGATCGGCGTGACGTCGATCTTCACGAGTCCCCCCAGCGCGCGTAGCTCGCAGCCACGCGTCACGGCGAGCGTCACCCGCGAGCCACCGAAGCGGTAATCGGGCCCGAGGCGCATCGGCACGCGCGCGGCGATCCGAAGCTCCGGATCGCACCCCGCGTAGCACGAGCCCTTCGCGCACGCGCGCACGTGCGCGACGAGCGGCGCCTCGACGACGATGGAGTCTCCCTGAACCGTCGCGCGGAACGCGCCTCGATCGACGGTGTATTCCAGGCGCCCCGCGATCCCGATGTCGTGATCCCGCTCCTCGGCGACGCGGGTGGGCACCTTCGCCTCGAGCCCCTGCTTCACGGTCGCGAGCGGCACCTCGGCGTGGACGACGAGCAAGGAGCGCGCAATCAGGAGCGGCGGCCTCGGTGCCTGCGGGGCGTCGCCGACCGGCGGCGGCGCGACGCCGAGCTGGATGCGGCACGAATCGGCGACCGGCGTGGCAGGGCTCGCGTC
>JANYHK010000072.1 GCA_025359105.1 Myxococcales bacterium
GCATGAGCCCGCTCGTCATGGCAGAGAGCAGTGCCTCGCACGCGGCCGTTCTCATCGTTGAACACGAGGAGGGAGCTTCGAGCGTGCGGCAAGCGACGACCAGAAGTTCGGAGGCCATCCGTGACCTACAACGGAGCGAGCATGACGATCAAAGCGGGGACGACGAACACCGTTGGACGCTCACCGGGGGAGGACTACGCTGCCGAGCATGCCCCGGCGGCTCCTCGTCTTCGTGCTGTTCGTCGTCGGCCTCGTCCTGCCGACGATCGCGTCGGCCCGGACGCCGGGCTACGCCGGAACTCGCGTCGGGGCCTTCGACCTCGCCGTCCACGTCGGCGTCGGGCTCTCCGTCGATCAAGCCGCCGAGAAGCATCGAGGAATCGGCTTCACGTGCGACGAGATCGCATCGGGATCACCCCATGCCGCAGAGGGTGCGGGGGCGCTGCGGTTTAGTCAAACGACGGCAAGCACAGCATTCAGCGCGGACGGCGCGTTTGCTGGGAAGACCATCGGCGGTCTCGCAGCGGACCTACGAGCGGGAACGGTGGCCGCGAGCGACGTGCCGGTTGGGTACGTCAACCTGGGCGGGAACAGCCTGATCGTGAACACGAGATCGTCCCTCGCGTTGACCCGAGCCGGGATTCCTCAAAGTGGGTGGACGATGATCGACATGACCGCGACGGACGGCGCTGCGATTCAAGCCCGCCTGCTCAGGAACGGGCTCACGCTCGAAGGCACGCCAACCCTTCGGATCACGGGGCTGGGCAGCGGCGCCAGCAGCTTGGAATAGGAGCGGGACATGACGACCAACGTGCAGTGGACGCTTCCGGTGCCTTCAACGGCTCTTCTCGACGGCGGGCCGGTCTTCGAGAAGAGGCTCGGCCGGGAGATAGCCCTGCGTTTCTCGTACGAGTCGGAGGGCGATGGGCGCCGGACGAGCGGCGTCGTCTTCCAGGGGGTCGAGGCTTTCAAGTGCACATACTACCGCGCACGGGACGCCTCGATGCTCGAAGCCTACGACAAGCTCGTGGATCGGGGGCCGAGCGCATGGCTCGAAGAGGTGCGCTCGAACTTGAAGAGGAGCGGCGGTAACGCGCACGGGCTCGTCCACATGATGATCAACTTCGACGACGGCCCGACGTACGAGATCGTGTGCCGGTCTTTCCGCGTCGAGGAGAAGTAGAAGTCGAGCTTCATGGTGAAGCTGGACGAGCTGAGTAAGGTACTGTCACACGCCCTTCGTCACGAGCCCTGGCTCTACGAGCTGGAACTCGACGACGAAGGGTGGGCCTCGCTCGACGCCGTGCTCGGGGCGTTGAGGGAGGAGCGGGCGGAGTGGGGGGATCTGTCGAGGGCCGATGTCGAGCGCATGATCGAGTCGTCGTCGAAGCGCCGTCACGAGATCGTGGGGGATCGCATCCGAGCCCTGTACGGACACAGCGTGCCTGGGAGGCTTCGGCGCGAACGGGGGACGCCTCCCGTCGTCCTCTTCCACGGCACCTCCCCCGAGGCGGCGAAGACGATCATGCACGACGGGCTGAGGCCGATGTCGAGGCAGTACGTACACCTCTCGGTCGATGTGGTGATGGCTCGGGAGGTCGGGCGGCGGAAGTCGAAGGCGCCGGTGCTCATCGAGATCGACGCCCGAGGTGCCCACGAGGCGGGCGCTGCCTTCTTCGAGGGAAACGAGAAGGTCTGGCTCGCAGACCTCGTGCCAGTGCGCTTCCTTCGCATAGCCTCGTAAAGCTCAACGGACTCGATTTCCCATCCGACTGGCTTGTGGCTGCCTGAACGTCGAGCCGCACGCCGTGCGTGTGTCCGTTGAACGAGCCTTCGCGGCCCTCCGTGGGAGTCCCGAGAAGATAATGGATCGGTTTTGGGGGCGCTCTCCGTGGCGACCCCAAGACCGCCGTCCATCGTCACCGACGACGTGGGCGATCCAAAAGGCGTCGTGCACGACCTTCATGGGAGGCCGGGATTTCAGCCCTCCCGTGAGCTGGAGATCGAGCACCCAAAAGCGCTCGCTTGTGACCGAAGGAGTCTTTGATCCTTTGATCCGAAAGTGTTCCGCTTGTAGTCCCCGACGTGACCGCCGCCGTCCGAGTCCTCCGCTATCTCCGCGTAAGCCGCGCCGACCAGAACGTCGCCCTCCAGGACGACGAGACCGCAGAGCTGATCACGCGCCGGGGGTGGTCCCTGATCGACACGTACATCGACCACGGCGTGTCGGGCTCCCGCGAGAAGAGGCCCGAGCTGGATCGCCTCCTTCGGGACGTTCGGCATCGCGGGAACGTGGTCGTCGTTTGGAAGGCGGACCGCCTCTTCCGGTCCTTGAAGGCGATGGTCACCACTCTGGACGAGTGGGCGTCCATAGGCGTGAACTTCGTGAGCGCGACGGAGGCGTTCGACACGACGACGGCTCAGGGCCGCTTGCTCATGCACTTGACCTCGGCGTTCGCCGAGTTCGAGCGGAACCTGATCATCGAGAGGACCAAGGCCGGGATCGCGGCGGCGAAGCGGAGGAACGTCCACTGTGGTCGTCCTCGCGTTCGCCTCGACGACGATCAGCTTCGCGAGCTTCGAGCCGGTGGCATGTCCGTTCGGAAGATCGCCCAGAGCCTCCACGTCGGCATCTCGACCGTCCAGCGCCGCCTCCTGACGATCGCGGAGGTCGCCGCGTGAGCCGACCTCCGAAGCTCGACGAAGCGGTCCTCGCCGACCGCGACGCCCTGGGGACCGCCATCGATCGCGTGCTGCTCAAGTCGGCCGACATCCTCAATGTAACGACGTGCGCGCCGAGTCCATGCGCGGTGTCGGTTCCGTCGAGCTCGGCCGAAAGCGAGCCTAGTGTGTCGTCGCGCGCTAGCTTCGCAAGGACCCCAGGGATCTCCCTGGGTTCTGCTCAGAGTCGCTCGGACGCCGAGCCGGCCCCTTCGAGCTGCCAGAGCAGATGGATCAACTCCGTGCGTGTCTTGGCGAGGGACTTCTTCATCACGCCCGTGACATGCATCTCGACGGTCTTTGCCGCGCAGCCAAGCTCCGCAGCGATGTCCTTGTTGGGAAGACCGCGCACGACCAACTTCACGACCTCGGCCTCCCGCCTCGTGAGCGCCCATCGAAACTGGGCCAGCGTGATCGCGCGATCGGGCGCTCCGATAGCTCCGATCCTCTGCGGATCTGCGGACGAGCGCGTTGCCGATGCGCGTTCGATGGTCGCCGCGTCGGTCGCGAGCTCGTCTGCCGCGAACCGCGCGAATGCCTCGACCGCGATTGCGCGGGCGCTCGCCGAGACCGATTTCGGCGCGGGCATGCGCATCAAAAAATCCCCACGTCTTGGCTCCACGGCGACCGCGAGCATCTCCGCCGGAGGCAGCCCGAGTCGGCACGGGGTAGTCCTCCAGGCTCCCGCCGCAGCGGCGAAGACCGAGGTGGCCCCTCGGTAATCTCCGGGGACGGAGTGGACGACGTGAAGGAGGCCGCCCGGAAGGGCTTCAAACTGGACACTCATGCAGGGCCAGATACGCGGATCGAGTGTGCGAGCAAAGAAGCGCGCGAGCCGGATCGGCGTGATGAAAAGAGCTGCGAAGGATGACAGGAGCGGCGTGACCGCGGGGATCTGACTGGCGGCCTCCGCCAGGGCGTCGTCGCCGCCAAGCGTGTCGCGGAGCCGCTCGACGAGATCAACGTAAGCGCTCCACGAGACGGGCACTTCTCGCTCGCCCACCGAGGCAGCAAGCGGCCACCCTCGAAGAAGTCGCGCACGCGAGATGCCATGACGCTCGCCGAGCTTCACCAGGATCTGCACCGCGAACATGTCGACGTCTTTGCGCACGACGAAAGGTTTTCACGACCGCGCTCTCGTTGACAAGCGGGCCAGGTACGGTGTGCGTTCGGAGACCGTCCCGCAGATGAAGTGACCGTCGCTGCGGGCGCCATAAACACCAGACGCGCCCTCTGCTCCCAAAACCCGGTTAGTATCGCCCGGGGTGAGCATCAACAAGACCAGCAGCCTGAGCGTCAGCGTTCAGGAGCAGGTCCTCGTGGACCTTGCTCGCTGGATTGCGCGCGCGCAGCAATACTCGGCGTCGCACCCGAGCTGCGCCGCGCTCGCCCACGAGACGTACGAGGCCGTATCGCGCGCGCTCGGCGAAGGGGCACCGGTCGAGTACACGATCACGCGGGACGACGCGTCGGTGGGCGGCGTCCCTTCGGTGCACCCGACGGTGCGCACCCGGATCGCGCCGTTTTTGCACGCGCGCGGCGCGCGGCTCTTGCGGTTCACGACCGGCGTCTCGAAGGCGGAGCTTTCTACCTTCGTCGATCTGCTGCTCCCGCTCCCGCCGAAAATCGCGGAGGGCGGCGGGCTCGCCAACATCGCGCGCGAGCGGGGCGTTTCGCGGGTCGAGATCGAGGAGATCGCGGGCGCGGTCACCGACGAGGAGCGGCACGCGCACCGGCGGCGTGAGGAGCTGAAGCGCTTCTTCGCGGACGCATCCGAGGCGGTCATCGCCGGGCGCCCTACCGCCGTCGACCCCGAGACGGTCGCCGAGCTCCTGGCGCGGCCGGAGATCGCGGCGGGGATCGTGGAGGAGGCGGCGCGCGGAGGGCTCGCGGAGGGCGCGGCGAGCCTCGCGCTCCTGGCCCGCCGGCACCCGGCGCGCAAGCACGCGGGGGACGAGGCGACGCGTGACGTGCTCGCGGCGATGTCGCCCGAGGCGAAGGCGCGGACGCTCCTGGGCTTCCCTGCGCTCATCGGCGAGCTTCGCGGAGCCCTCGCCTGGGCGTTCGCCGCGTTCGGCGAGAAGGATCTCGCGCGCTTCGTCTTTCCCGCCCTCCGCGCGAACGCGGGCGAGCCCGCGGCGGTCCTCTATGCGCTGAGCTTGCTCCTGCCGCGGAGCGCGCCTCGCATGGCCGTGCTTCGGCGCGTCGCGCTCCACCTCTACGATCTGCCGGACGACGAGGCCACGCGCGTCCTGGGAGACCTCGGCCGCCCGACGCCGGACTTCGACTCGTTCCGCGCCGAGCGCGAGGTGCTGGGCGACGCCGCGCGCCGGGCGCTCTCGAGCCGCGCGCCGCTCCTGGCGTTGCGCGGGCCGGCACCCGGCCGTCCGGATGCGCCGATCGCCGCCGGACATGGGCGCATGCTCGCCGATCTCGTGGGCGCGAGCGCGGGCTCGTCCGAGTTCAGCGCGCTGTGTGATCGACTCCCCGCCGCCGCGAAGGTGCTCGCGGAGCAGGGCGATCTCGACGCCACGCTCGGCATCCTCCGCGGCCTTGGCGGCGTCGGCGGCGAAGGGGAGGCCGCGGCCGTGGCCGCGATCGACACGATCGTGCCCCCCGAGGCGATCCCGAGCCTGCTCCCGGCTCTCGACGCCGCCGTCACCGACGCGGACGAGCGCGCGCTGGCCGAGCTCGGCGCGCTCGCGCGGTGCATCGCGCGTAAGAGCGCGGCGGCCGCGTGCGTGCACGCGGAGGAGACCGACAACCGCAAGATGCGCTTGCTCCTCCTCGAAGGGCTCGCGAGCGCCGGGCCCGCCGTCGTCCCGCTCGTGCGCGCGCGCCTCAAGTCGCCGAAGAGCGACGTCGTGCGAAGCTTCGTCCAGCTCACCGGGCGCGCGGGGGGTGTCCCGCGCGATCTCATGGGCGTGGCGCGGCACCCCGACGAGAAGGTGCGCGCCGAGATCCTGCGCACGCTGCGGCTGATGGCGCCCGACGAGGTGACGCTCGACATCGTCATCGGGTACGTCAACGATCCGTCGCCCGACGTCCGCCCCGGCGCGCGGGCGATGCTGCGCGGCGAGAACGTGGTGGTCGGCGGCGCCGCCGTGCCGCGACTCGAACGCCTCGCGCGCGACGAGAAGCTCGAGGACGACGTGCGCCGCGCTGCCCTCGAGGTCCTCGGGCGCGGCGCCATCGACGACGCCGCCGAAGCGCTCTATCGCTTCATGCAGCCCGACGGGCTCCTCGAAAGCAGCGCCGTCACTTCCCTGCGCGACGTCGCAGCGAAGGCGCTGCGCGACTCCCCGAGCGAGGCCGGACGGCGCCTCTTCGCGCGGGGACTGCGGGCATCGGTGCGGCGTGTCCGCAAGGCGTGCGAGCGCGCGGAGCGCGGCGAATGATCAACCCGGGCAAGGACTACCTCACCCCGCGCGTCGCGGAGATCCTGGACGCCGCCGCGCGCGCGATCGAGCGGGGCGCCGAGGTCAATTGCGCGGAGGTGCGCGCGTTGGCACGGGACGTCGTCGCCCGCACCGACGCCAGGGACTTCAAGCTCGAGCAGCGTGCCTGGGCGAAGGGCGAGAGCGATCTCGCCGCCCACTCGACGAGCACGGCGCTCGTCACCGCGGCGCTCTCCGTGGCGCAGGAGCACCCCGCCGACACGTGCGTCGAGATCACCGCCGCAGCGCTCCTGCACGACATCGGTCACGCGCTCTTGCCGCACACCGTCGTCGCGGCGCCAGAGCCGCGCCTCGATGACGCGGCGAGAGCCACGTTTCGCGAGCATCCGCTCCTCGGCGCGCGCGCGCTCCTCGTCTCGGGGTGCCCTCCGCTCTGGGTCGCCGCGGCGCTCGAGCACCACCGCGGGGTCGACGGCAAGGGTTACCCCGAGCTCGCGTCGAACGCGCCTTCGACCGCGCTCGTGCGCCTCGTGTCGCTCGCGAGCTACATCGACCGCAAGCGCGCCACCATCGACGGCCGCGGCGACGAGCCCGAGCAGGTGCTCGCGTCCGCGCTCGCGCTGGAGGGGCGGTACTTCGAGCCGGGCCTCGTCCGCGTCGTGCTGCGCACGATCGGGCTATTTCCGCCGGGGACGACGGTGGAGCTCTCGAACCGCGACGCCGCGCTCGTCGTGCGCGCCAACGCGGCCGAGCCGCTGCGCCCGCGCGTCGTCGTGCTCAGCGGCACGAGCGCCGGCGTCCGGCTGGAGCTCGCCGCGGTCGATCCCCACGAGCGGCGGTACGCGTCCTCGATCGTGCGCGCTATCCCGCCGCCGCTCCTGCTCCGGCCGCTGGGCCCGACGTCGAAGCCGCCGCCCGCGCCGCACGCCGAGCCCAAGTCCCGGCGCGAGGCCGCACCTCCGAGCGCTCGGCCCGCGTCCGCGCGTCCCAAGTCGATTCCGCCGAGCGAGCGCCCCGTTTCACGCCGGCGCGATCCGCGCGCGGAGGACGGACCGGCGCCGCCGCGCACCGAGGCGGTCGAGGCCCCCGCGCCCAAAAAGCGCGCGCCGGCCGCCGCGCGACGGGCCGCAAGCACGCCGCGTGCGAGGCCGAGCGCGCTCGGCGGCGATTCGATCCTCGAGATCACCGTGAACGCGGCCCACCTCCCCACGCTGCGCCTCGAGACCCGCGAGAGCATCGTCCTTGCGCGCGTGGACGGAAGGACGACGGTCGGGGAGATCGCCGACGCGCTCAAGCTCCCCCTCGTGCAGCTGCTGCCGATCGTCACGCGCCTCCTCGCGCGCGGCGTCGTGCGCTGGCGGTGACGTTCACCCCACGAGGCCGGCGGCGCGCGCCGCGATGCCGATGAGCGTGACGAAGGCGGTCGCGAAGGCCGCAGCGATCAGGATTCCCCAGAACGGTGCATCGAAACGCAGGGTCATGTCGGTCTCCGTGGGACAGGAAGGGGGCGCGACGGGCGCGCCTGGAGAAGAGCCATACACGACGCGTGCCACGCGCGCGGGCGCTCGGATCCATGGGTTGGCCGGGAATGGATGCGCCATTCGCGCAGCCGTTCCCCAGCGACTGCTCGAGTCGCGCAGACTCTCGACCGCCGGGACGGAATGGTGCACCCTGGGACCGTGAGCGAACCGACCCGAGGTCCCCGGCCGGCCCAGCAGCCGCGCCCACCCGCCGCCCCGGCCGCGGGCGCAGCGCGACCCGTCGCCCCCGTCATCGGCAAGCCCGGATCGCGCCCGCCGCCGCCGCCGCCGGGCGCTGCTCGGACGCCGCCGCAACCACCGGTCGGTGTCGCGACGCGACGGTCGAGCGATCGTCCGCCGCCCGACGAAGGGTGGAGCGACGCGACGACCGCGGAGATCCACGCGGCGCGCCTCAGCGAGGAGATGCGCGGTGAGGTGCGGGCGATCACGCGCGTCGCCGTCGACGAGGCCGTCGCGCCGCTCGTGAGCCAGATCCGCGAGCTGACGGCGGCGCTCGAACGCGAGAGGCGTGAACGCGCCGAGGCCGACGCGCGCGTGCTGCAGTCTGCCGCCTCGATCGCGAAGAAGACCACACTGCCCGGCGTCGCCGAGGCCCCAGCGCCTGCGGCGCTCATCGCCGCGCCCACGCCGCCGCCTCCCTCCGTCGTGGCGCCATCGGTGGTCGCCGAGCTCATGACCACGCCGACGGCGCCGCGCGTGATGCCGGCGGCGACGCCCGCTTCCGTCGCCCCGCGGATGTCGATTCCGATCTCCGTGGCACCCGACTTCGGCATCTACACGGGCCCCGTGGACTTGCCGCCGATGCTCGACGGGGCTCGACGACGCCGGCGCAACGCTTGGCTCGCGACGTTCTTCATCCTCGCCATCGTGGGCACGCTGCTCGTCGCGATGCTCGTCAGCCAGAGCCAGCCCCGCTGACCGAGGAAGGTTCGCAGGTCTCGTCAGGTCCCAGCCTACGTCGACAGGTCGCCCGTCAGCACACGCACCAGCGTCGCGCGGTCGATGTTCCCGCCGCTGAGCACGACGGCGACGCCCTTGCCTGCGAGCGACGGCGCGAGCTTCATCAGCCCCGCGAGCCCTGCCGCGCCGGCCCCCTCGGCGAGGTTGTGCGTCGCGCTCAAGAAGAGCCGGACCGCCGCGGCGATCTCGCGCTCGGTCGCCGTGACGAAGCCCGCGAGGCCCTCGCGCAGCGCGCCGAACGTCGCTTCGTAGGTCGCGCGCGTCGCGAGCCCGTCGGCGAAGGTGTCCGCGCTCGGGGTCGTCATGGGCGCGCCGCGCATCCACGATTGCTGGATGGCCGACGCGTTCTCGGCCTGCACGCCGAAGACCCGCAGCGCCGGCGCGAGCGCGCGGGCGACCGTGATGCACCCGACGGCCTGAGAGCCGCCGCCGACGGCGACGACGATCGCGGCGAGGTCGGGCTTCTCCTCGAGCATCTCGAGCGCCATGGTGCCGGCGCCGGCGATGACGTCGCGGTTGTTCGTCGAATGCACGAGCGTGAGCCCCTGCTCCTCCATCAAACGCGCCGCGACCGCCGCCGCCGCGTCGTAGTCGCGCCCGTCCTCGACGAGGCGCGCGCCGTAGCCGCGGATCGCCTCGTTCTTCTCCGGGTTGTTTCCGAGCGGCACGCAGATGGTGACGGGAATTCCGAGCCGGGCGCCCGCCCACGCGAGCCCCTGCCCGTGGTTGCCGCGCGTCGCGGCGATCACCCCGCGCCGCCGCTCGGCGTCCCCGAGCTGCGAGAGCGCGCTCACGGCGTTACGCGCCTTGAATGCGCCGGTGGGGAGGTGATTCTCGTGCTTCACCCAGACCCGCACGCCGTGTCCGACGGCTGCGTCGAGCGGCGGGTAGTTGCGTAGCGCGCTCGGCGGCACGTGCACCCGCACCCGCGCCGCGGCCGCGCGAACGTCGTCGAGGGAGATCTTCACGCGAGCGCGCTCAGTAGGGGTTGTCGCTCGTATCGACCGGCTTGGGCTTGGGCTTGGGCGGGGTATCGGTCGCCGTCGCGGTCGCCGTCGCGGTCGCCGTCGCGGTCGCCGTCGCCGTCGCGGTCGCCGTCGCGGTCGCCGTCGCGGTCGGCTCGGTGGTCGCCGTCGGGCGCGTGGTCGCCGTCGGGCGCGTGGTCGCCGTCGCCGTCGCAGCCGCCGTCGCGGCGTCCGCGGCCTTGGTCGTCGACGCATCCGCGACGGCGGTTGCCGTCGTCGACGCGCTCGGCGTCGCCGATGCGCTGGGGGTCGTGCTGGTCGGAGGCGTCGACGCCGTCGTGACGGGGGTGCTCGGCGGCGGAGGCGCCGTGTCCGTCGGAACGGCCCCTGGCTTGCCGAGGCCAAGGAGCTCGGGTTTCAGCGCGACGACCGCGCCGCCGGCGACCACGACGACGAGCAAGAGCCCCACGACGAGCCCCGCCCCGCCTCCCTTTTTCTTCGGGGACTCCATCGCGGCGCGCGCCGGCGCGACCTGCGCCGCCGCGCGCGACGGCGGATCGGTCCGCGTCCCGCTTCGCGAGGCCGCTGCCGCCGAGGGAAGGGGCGTCGTCACGCCCTTGGCCACCGGCGACTCTCGCGACGTCGCGACGGCGTGCGACACCGGCCCCATCTCTTGTTTCAACGTCGCGCCGAAGTCGTCGACGGGCGCCGCCACGGGCAGCCCCTTCAGCGTCGTGGGAGCGTTGGGAATGGCGTGCTCTGCCTTCGTCGGAACGGAGAACGGCGCGGCGGCAGGGGCAGGGGGCGGCGCAGGGGCGGGGGCGGGCGGAGGGGCCGCAGCGGCCTTCTCGAACAACGGATTCTGCCCGATCTCGTCGAACGATCCTCCCGCCTCCTTGAGCGCCTCCTCGAGGAGCTCGGCGGTCTGCTTCATGATCGTCGGCTCGCGGTTCGGCTCTTCGTGACGTGCGGACGCGCTCGCCGATCCGAACATGCCGCCCGGCTTCTGCATGGGCGGCGGAGGCGACGACGCGGGCGCGAGCCCCATCATCGTGGACTTCTGCTTCGTGGCATCGGGACGCGGCGCTGCCGAGGCCGCGGTCGCGGCTGCACCCGCCTGGCGTGGGGCGTCGTTCGTGGTGGCCGCGAGCTCCAACGAATTGCCGACGAGCGTGGCCTCGCCTTCGTCGAACGCGCTTCCGCCCTCACCCTTCGTGCCGATGAGCTTGTCGATGACGACACGGGAGTTGTCGTCGATCTTGATGAATTTCACGCCCATGCCGGCGGGACGCTCGCCGGCCGCTTGCGTCGGCTCGCGCTTCCACACGACGCGACCGACACCGGCGATGACCGCCTTGTCGCCGGCGATGCGGATCTCGAATTTCAGGAGCGTGCCCGGCGGGAAGGGCGTGGGCGTCTTGATGAAGATGCCCCCCTTGCTCACGTCGTGCGAGTGGTTCTCGATGAACTCGTCGACCGTCGCGCTCTTGTACCGGACGTTCAAGCTGACGATCTTCGCCCGCTTGTCCTTGCGCGTATCTTGGCTCATCTCGGGGCTCTCCGGAGCGTAAGCATCTTAGCTTCTCCGATGGTATCAAAGGCCGGGTTACAAACGCCAACGAGTGGCAGGCGCGCCGGTGCTACTCTCGAGCTTTCGAGGGAAAAGAGCACCCGTGCCCACCCAGGAAGTGCGCCCGAGCGGGCCCCGAGGCCCGCATTTTCGCGCCCATGCGCGCCGCCCCGTGCGCCTCAAAGCGACCGTCTCCCATCCCCGTGCCGGGTGGGAGCGAGACGCCGAGGTCTTCGACATCGGGCTGGGCGGCGCTTGCATAAGCGCGAGCGAGCCGATGAGTGAAGGCGACCGCGTGAGCGTGGCCTTCGTGGCGCCGTCGCTCTGGGACCCGCTCCTCATCCCGGCGCGCGTGGCGTGGTACGAGCCCGGTCGGGGCATCGACCCGGCGCGCGCGGGCGTCGCCTTCGATCACGTGGGGGAAGCGGCGATCATGGCCCTCTTCGAGCTCGTAGGGACGCTCGCGTTCGAGTGAGGCGTCAGGCGCCCGCGCGACCGACCGACTCGAGCCGTTCGGCCAGGGCGAGCACGGCGTCCTCGCTTCCCGGAGGTCCCAGGATCTGCAGCGAGCGCGGCAAACCGTCGTCGAACGTGCCGAACGGGATCGCCGCTGCCGTCGCGTCGATGAGGTTGCCGAGCTTGCAGAACGCCTGCAGATCGTAGTCGAACGCCGCGCGTCCGTGGCGCGGCGCGGGCACTGTGGCCATGGGCGCGACGATGAGCCGCCCCTCCGCCCAGATGGCGCGCGCCGTGTCGCCGAGGTGGCGCACGGCGCTGCCGGCGCGCGCAGGGTCGCGGTAGCGCGTCGCGCCGGCGAGGTGCGTCCCCGCCAGCAGGATCCCGGTGTTGGGGTGCACGCGCTTGTCGAGGCGGCCGCCCGTCGCGAGGCCGAGCAGGACGGCGGGAAACGCCTTTTCGAGCGGCAGCTCGCCGGCGGCCACGAAGTGATCGAAGTTCGCGCACACGTACGCGTTGTAGATCTCGTTCACCTGCGACGGCGAGGGCAGGCGCCGCTCCGGTTCGAAGCGGACGCGCGCCGCCATGAGCGCGCGGGCGGCGTCGGCGTAGAACGTGGGCCAGGCGGCCTGCGACGCCGCGTCGGGCGCGTACACGACGACGTCGTCCCGCTCGATCTTCGGCGCCATCACGTGTGCGCGCAGGTGCGGGCGCATCGCGCGGATGACGTCCCGGCAGTCCGCCACCGTCCGAGCGACCGGGCCCCACCCGAGCAGGTGTGTGAAGAACGCCGGCATGGCCGGGAAGTGCTCGCCGGTCGTCGGCCACGCCTCGCACGACAGGCGCACGCCGGTGACGCCGCAAAACCCCGCCGGCATGCGGATCGAGCCGCCGAAGTCGCCACCCCAATCGAAGGCGGCCATCCCCAGCGCGACCGCGACCGCGCCGCCTCCGGTGCTTCCGCCCGACGTGCGCGTGCGATCGAACGGGTTCTTCGCCGCCCCGATCAGGTGGTTGTCGCACTCCGCCGAGAAGGCCATGTCGGGGCAGCTCGATTTGCCGAGAAGCACCGCGCCGCATTTGCGCAAGGCGACGTACGCGCGCGACGAGCGCGTGCTGACGCGCCGCCGGTGACGCCACGATCCGCCCGTCGTCGGCAGCCCGCTCACCTCCCACGTGTCCTTCAGGACGAACGGCACTCCGTGCAGCGGCGCGTCTGCAGGCGCTTCGGGATCGACCGCTGGCTCGCCCACGACGTGCAGCACGGCGGCGTACTCCGCGTTCTTGTCGCGGATCACCTGCCGGCATTGCTCGACCGTGACGTCCCTTAGTCCCAACGTGCGCCGCCTTACTTCTTCTTGCTCTTCTTCTTTGCGGGTTTTTTCGGCTTCGGGAGATCGTATTCGATCGTGGAGCCGAGCTTCTTCTTCCGCTTGTCCACCTGGGCCTGCAAGATGGCGACCGCGGTATTGCGTGAATCATACAAGCGTCGCGGCTTGCGGTGGATCGACGGATCGCTGAGGAGGGCGTACGTGAGCCACGGGAAGACGGCGGTGACGTCGCAGTGCACGTACATCGAGCCGTACTGCACGCTCTCCGCGCTGACCTTGCCCCAGGTGTGCCCCTCGCCGGCCGGACACGACGACAGCGCGCCGTTGTCGACGGGGTCGACGCAGAACTGCACGTCGTAGTCGAAGCCGTGGGTGGGCACGCCCAGGATCTGATCGAGGAGCGGCTCGCCCTGCAGCGTGTAGTTCTTGGGCACGCCGCCGCCGAGGATCCAGATCGCCATCTTCTTCTTCAGCGTTCCGAAGCAGTGGTGCTGCATCGCGCCCATCTCGAAGACGTCGTCGTTCACGTCAATCTCGCACTTGAACTTGTCGCCGAGCATTCGCTTCAGCTTGACCATGTTCAGGAAGATCGACCCGTCCTGCACGGCGCCGACGAAGATCGGCACGCCGTAGCGGTGCGCGGTGGCGAGCAGCGACGGCGACTCGATGCCGAGCGCGTCCTCGATCTCGGCGACGGCCTTGCCGAGGAGGTAGTGGAGCTCCACCGTCGTCATCTTCTTCTGGAACTCGGGGCCGCGGAGGATCGCGCTGAAGAGCTTGTCCGTCTCCAGCAGCGTCTCCTCCCAGAAGCCGAGATCGTAGATGCGGATGATGCGCGCGAGGCGATACTGCAGGTCCCCGGCGTTCGGCTCGATCTCGCGGATGCGGTGGCCGATGATGCGGTGCGCGTCGTGGTACAGGTTCGCGCCCGTCGTCGTCAGGCAGTCGACGAGGCCTCGCTCGATGAGCGGGATGATGCACGACTGGTGCAAGCCCGCCGGCGTCATCGCGCCGCTCATCGTGAGGAACGTGCAGGTGTCGTCCTTGGAGCTGCGCCGCATCAGCTCGAAGGCCGTGCGCTCCTGACGCCCGACGTACGCGCCGAACATGTTGGCGATGATGTCGGTCGGGCGCTCGCGGCCCGTGATGCCGGTCGGGTGAACGCGACGCGCGCGCTCGAAGTCCTTGCGGAGCGATTTGCCCGGCGGGGTGGCTTGCGTGGTCTTCGGCATGGGGCGCTGGCTTTTCGCACGCCTGGCCCGCCCCATCAACACCTTGCGAAGAACGCCGCAGCCTGGCAAACGAGAGGGATGGTGAAGGGCGCGACCAGCTGGGACGAGGTCGCGCGCCTCCCCGACGGGTCGCTCGACCTGGTCGTCGGCGCGACGCTCATCGCCAGGGACGAGTACCCGTCGCTCGAGCCGGACGGCATGGTGGCCAAGCTCGACGAGCTGGCGTCGCCGCTCGTGGGGGCAGGGCTCGAGGGGCTCGCCGCCGTCGCCCAGGCGCAGCTCCTCGCGCGCCACGTATTCGAGGAGCTCGGCTTCCGGGGCAACGAGGCCGACTACTACGATCCCAAGAACAGCCTCTTGCCCGACGTGCTCGAGCGCCGCATCGGCATCCCGATCTCGCTTGCCCTCGTCTACACCGAGATCGCAAAGCGGGCCGACGTCGACGCGACAGGCGTCTGCTTCCCGGGCCATTTTCTCGTCCGGATCGAGCGAAATACGCAGGCGGGCGAGGCGCCGGGTGCCATCCTGATCGACCCGTTCTACGCCGGCAAGACCCTCACCGAGGAGGACCTCGTGCGCATGCTCAAGCGGATCCCCGGCGAGGCGGACGGCGCGCTGCGTCCCGAGCACACCGCGCCCGCCACCGCCCGGGCCATCCTCGTCCGGATGCTCGTGAACCTGAAGTCGATCCACGCCTCACGCGGCGACGATGCGCGCGCCATGCTCATGCTCGATCGCATCGTGTCGCTCACGCCCACGTCGGCCGCGGCGCTCAAGGGGCGGGCCATCCTGGCGACGAAGCTCGGGGCCCACGAGGTCGCGCGGGCCGATCTCTCTCGCGCCCTGGAGCTCGAGCCCGACGCCAGCGACGCGCCCGCGACCCGCGAGGCCTTGATGCGTCTTTCGCGGAAACGAAGCAGCCTGAACTGACTTTTCGCCTCGCAGCCCTGCTGTGGGTTTACTTTCTCCAAACCTTTCGTGTAAAGATGCAAGCCGCGTTCAGTGAAAGCCCGTTTCTTGCGGGAATTCGCCGTCGCGAGCGACTCTGAGCACGAGGATCCAGGGAAGTATTCAAACCGCCGCCCAGTAGCACGCAGTACCGCAGTACCGCTCCTGAGCGGAGGTCCCGACGACCTTCGTGCACTGAAGAAACAACGCAACACAAAAAAGTTCCGGCTCGTTTCGGGTCGGGCGCTCGCCATGTCGGCGCGCGAACTGTTGGAGGCTGAAATGAGGGTTGGAGTTTTTGCAATGGCGGTTCTGAGCCTGGCGCTCGGCGCCTGCTCGACGTACTCGGGCTACGCCCACAGCAATGCGGGCCACGCCTACATCCTCGAGGGGAAGCAAGGCCTCTTCTCGCAGGACCAGAACGTCTGGAATTGCGACGCCACCGGCGGTAGCCCGCAGTGCTGGCGCGTGCTCGAGAAGTGATAGGGAGGATCAAGAACATGAATAAGCTCATTCTCGCCCTCCTCGCCGCTTGTGCGCTCGGCGGCTGCGCCAGCGTCGTCAGCCTCCCGGACGTTGGCAACAGCGCCAACACCGACGAGGTCTGGTACGCGAAGTCGAAGTACATCCTCTTCTTCCGTACGGACAACGACGTCTACTACTGCCCGCCGGCGCAGGCCGCTGGTCAGAAGACCTGCAAGAAGGCGGTCATGCACGACGAGTAATCGTCGCGCTGATCTTTTCTCGTAGTGTGCATGCGGTCGGTCACCTTCGGGAGGCCGGCCGCTTGCGTTTTGTGGGGCGGGAGGTACGCCGAGAAGATGCGTGGGCTCCTCGTCCTGGTCGCCGGCGCGTCCGCGTGGCTCGCGCTCGGCTGCGGGACGCCGACGAAGAGCGGCCCGGCCGACGCCGGCGTGGAGGCGGGTGACGACGCGGCGCCCGAGGCGTCGTCGTGCGCGAGCGGCGCGCCGTGCATCGCGCCCGGCGACTGCGTGGGGCCAGGGACGGTCGCCGCGTGCTGGCAGTGCCTGCTCGGCTGCTGCCTGCCCGTCGAGCCCAACAACGATCCCGCGAAGGCGTGCGACGCCGGCAGCGCGTGCTTCGTGGCGGCGTGCGACGGGGCGGGGAGCTGCACCAGGCCCAAGCCGGCCAAGGACGGCGCGCCCTGCGGAACCACGTGCGGAGGCGTCTTCGTGTACGGGCGCTCGACCTGCATGGCGGGCAGCTGCGTCGGCGAGCCGGCGACGCAGAAAGCGTGCCCCGATCGCTGCTATGGCGACTACACCGACTGCCCCGTGTGCGCAGCGGCCGGGTGCCGCGGCAGCTGCGATCCGCTCCCGCGGGAGGACCGCTGTTTTCCTTAGTGGCCATGGAATGGACCGAGCAAGGGCGGAGAGCCGCCGTGCTACCTTGCCGGCGTGGCGCGCGCCCGTCGACCCCTCGTTCTCGCCGCCGTTGCCACGGTGATCGCGCTCGCAGGGCGCCCCGCCCACGCGCAGCTCCACTGGGATGCGGCGGCCCAGGCGGGGATCATGAAGCGCTTCCTCGGCGGCCGCCCGTCCGGCGGCGGTGACGCCGGCTTCGGCCCCGCCGCCGAGGTGCACGGCCACGTCGCCATTCTGCCGCTCGTGCGCGCGGGCGCGTACGTCGGGCATGACATCTCGCCGCAGCCCGGGGACACCAAGGCACTGCAGATCACCTCGTTCGGTCTGCGCGCGAAGGTGACGTCGCCCATGCCGCTCGATCCGTGGCGGGTCTGGGCGTTCGTTGGCGTTGGCTACGCGGGCGCGTACGGCCACAGCTTCCACACGACGATCGCCCCCGACCCGAGCTCCCGCGTCCCGGCGTTCGCGACAGGGGCCGGCGGCAGCTTCTTCGAGGTGCCGTTCGGAGTAGGTGCATCGTACAAGCTTCGGCGCCCCTGGCACCTCACGGCCGAGCTCGGCGGGCGGGCGACGTTCGGGTACGCGGGGAGCCTGTTCGACGTCGCCAACGGCCGTGCCGGCTTCGCGGACGGGCAGCCTCCGCTCGTGCTCTCGAACCCCGGGGCGCCGGTTTTTGCCCTGGGGCTCACGGTCGGGGTCCTGCTGGACATGTAAAGCAACGCATGTAAAGGCCGGACCCTGCCCGGGGTCCCTGGCGGGTGCCCCGCGGCGCCGTGTGTGATACTTCAGGAATTCCGTTCATGTCCGCCGAAGAGCCCACGAAGTCCGAGGCAGGCGCGGCGAGCGAAGGCGCCCCGGACAACCGTCCGAGCTTGCGACCGGGCGGCCCGACGTCGCTGATCGGCATGGTGCTGAGCGGTCGCTACAAGATCGAGCGCCTGCTCGGCGAGGGCGGCATGGGCGCCGTCTACCAGGCCGAGCACACGCACATGCGCAAGCGCCTCGCCGTGAAGGTGCTCCACGCGGAGATGAGCCGCCTCACCGAGGTCGTCCAGCGATTCGAGCGCGAGGCGATGGCGGCCGCCCACATCGATCACCCCAACGTCGCGACGACGACCGACTTCGGGAAGCTCGACGACGGCTCGTTTTTCCTCGTGATGGAGTTCCTGGAGGGCAAGAGCCTCCGCGACGTCATCAACCTGGGCCGCCTCGAGATGGGGCGCGCGCTGCACATCCTGCGGCAGCTCGCGTCGGGCCTCACGCGCGCCCACCCGCTCGGCATCGTGCACCGCGACCTCAAGCCCGAGAACATCATGCTCGTCGAGCGCGAGGGGGACAGCGACTTCGTCAAGGTGCTCGACTTCGGCATCGCGAAGGTGCCGGTCGGCGAGCTCGCGCAGAGGTCGGACCGTCCGGCGGGAGAGAAGGGCCCCGTGCTCACGCAGCTGGGTATGGTCTACGGGACGCCGGAGTACATGGCCCCCGAGCAGGCGCTCGGGCAGGAGGTCGATCCGCGCGCCGACGTCTACGCCATGGGCGTGATGGGCTTCGAGATGCTCACCGGCTCACGCCCGTACGATCACGACAGCAAGGTCGCCCTGCTCGGCATGCACGTGACGGCGCCGATTCCGCTCCCGAGCGAGCGCTGCCCGGAGGCGAACCTCCCGCCCGAGGTCGACGCGCTCATCAAGAAGCTCCTCGCGAAGGAGGCGAGCGAGCGGTACCAGGACGCGAAAGAGGTGCTCGACGCGACGCTTGGCGCGCTGGCGTCGCTCGCGGCGCAGGGGCGCGTCGATCCGAAGTACGCCGGCGCGGGGGCCCCGCCGTCGAGCCTCGGAGGGGGGCCGCCGAGCCTCCACAACGTGCCGCCCTTCCCCGCGGGAGCAGGCGGCGCCGTCATCACCTCGCGCGGCGTGGGTGGCAGCGAAGCCGGCAACGCGACGCCGCTCTCGCTGGGGCCGCCCGCGCGTATGCAGCTTTCGCCGCGCGCGATCCTCGCCGGCGCCGCGGGCATCGTCGTTCTCGTGGCGATCTTCGTCGTGGTGCTCACGACCGGCGGCACCAAGCAGCAAACCGTGACCGGAGCCGACGGAGGCGTCGTCGCCGTCGGCTCGTCGCCGAGCGCGACAGGCTCGATCGCGCGCCCGCCCCCGCCGCCGATCCGTCCCGATCTCGAGCCGCGGATCCTCTCGGCCATCGCGCTCGTGGACAAGGGGGACTACGCGACCGCGATCACCCAGCTCACCGAGCTCGAGGCCGCGAACGACGGCCGCACCGACATCCACCGCGCGCTCGTCGACGCGTACATGGCCACCAAGCGGTCCGCCGACGCGATGGACGAGGTCGCGCGCGTGCTCGTGATCGACGCGGGATTTTCACGCGACAGAGCGCTGCGCCTGCACGTTCGCAACGCCGCGCTCACCGGGGGCAAGGACGCCGAGGACAAGGCGTTCACGTTGCTCGAGTCGCACATGGGGAGCGAAGGGCCCGACGTCCTCTACGACATCGCCTACCTCGTGAAGGACTACCCGAAGGGGCAGGCCCGCGCCCGCGCGCTCCTGAAGAAAGCAGACGTCCGCGGGCGCTCGAGCGACGAGCTGAAGCTCGCGCTGGAGATCCGCAGCGCGGCGGAGAAGTCCCCGTGCGACATCCGCAAGATGCTCGATCGCGCCGCGGAGATCGGCGACTTCCGGGCGGGGGCAATCCTGAAGGGCTACCAGTTCTCGAGCGGGTGCGGCTTCCTCGGGCGGCGCGACTGCTGGCCGTGCCTGCACGGCGACGGCGCGCTGGGCAAGGCCATCAAGGCGATCGACGATCGCGCCAAAGAGAAGAGCCCATAGAGCAAACGTCGATTGACCGGAACGGGCAAACGACGGTGGCGACCCACGAGAAGGCGGCGGCTCAGATCCCGAAGCGCGCGCGGTCCTTGCGGACGAACTCGACGTACGCCTCGCTCTCCTGGTGGCCCTCGATCTCGCCTGTCTCGATCGCGAGCTCCAGCGCGCGCTTGATCTCGCCGACCTGCCGCGACGGCTTGAGATCGAACGCCTTCATGATCGCGTCGCCGACGCCGCCCGGCAGCGGCGGCACCTTCGCGTCCTCCTCGGCGAGCGTGCGGACCCGGCCCGCGAGCTCCTCGATCTGCGAGAGGCCGCGTCGCTTCTTCTCGGGCCGCTTCGTCGTGATGTCGGCGCGGGCGAGGCACAGGAGATCCTCGAGGTGCACGCCCAGCTCACGCGTGAAGCGGCGCACGGCGCTGTCGGTCCACGACGGCTCGTACTGGTTGGCGCGCAGATGGTGCAAGATGAGGAAGCGCACCGTGTCGCGCAGCGCCGGCTCCGGCGTGAAGAGCGGCATCCGGCGATCGAGCTTGTCGAACATGCGCGTGCCCACCTCGGCGTGGCCGAGGAAGTGGACCTTGCCGTCCGGCGAGATGCTCCGCGTCTTCGTCTTGCCGATGTCGTGGAAGAGGGCGGCCCAGCGCACCTCCAGGCGCGGCACCGCCTGGCGGACGACCTGCTTGGTGTGCTTCCACACGTCCTTGTGGCGCCACTCGCCGTCGCCGAAGCCGACCATCGCGTGCACCTCGGGGAAGAGCACCTCGAGCGCCCCGGCGGCGAGGAGGGCGTCGAGCCCCAGCTCCGGATCGGCCCCCATGACGACGCGGTCGAGCCGGGCTCGTACGGCGGCGCCGTCCTTGGCCGCCGCGGCCTTGTAGTCGTCGAGCCCCGCCTTCAGCCAGCTCGCCGGCGCCTGGCCTCGCTCGGCCGTCTGAGCGGCGAGCTCCAGGGCATCCATGGCCAGATCGACGTTGGGGTTCGTGACGATTCCCATCGGGGGGACGCGCTCTTAGCATGCCAGGCGTCCCGTTGCCCCAATTCACGACTGGCGCTCAAAGGACGGTTGCTTGGGGTTTGCGCGGGATGGGCTTGGGGAGTAGATCGTTGACCCGTAAAGGATCGACCCTCGGGGGGACGACTCCTGCCTGTGAGAAACACCATGCGCCGTCCTCTCATCGTCATCGCAGCCGTCTGGTTCGCCGTCGCCGCGTGCAGCGGGGCCAGCGGCTCGCAGGACCTGTTTCAGGGCTCCGTGTTCGACGGGACGAGCGGCGCCAGCGGCAGCTCGGGCGCGAGCGGCGGGTCTTCCTCGAACGGCGGGTCCTCCTCGTCGAGCGGCGGATCCTCCTCGAGCGGCGGGTCCTCGTCGAGCAGCGGGTCCTCGTCGTCGTCGACCGGCGGATCCTCCTCATCCTCCTCGTCGAGCGGCGGAAGGGACGCCGGAGTCGACGCTGCCAGCTTCGACCCAGGCATCTACTGCGGCGCCGCCGCCTCCTACTGCACCGTCGGCGCGCAGCTCTGCTGCGTGAGCGGGATCGGCGGCGTCGTTCCACCGACGTTCGCCTGCGCCGCCGACACCGCGCCGTGCGACGGGGTCGCCGTCGCCTGCGACGACGCGGCCGACTGCGGCGCGCAGCGGTGCTGCGGCGAGTTCAACGCTTCGACCGGCTACGTCGCGGTGGACTGTCGCGCCTCGTGCAACGGCACCGCCCCGAACGGCGACACCTTCGTCGAGCTTTGCGATCGCAACGCAAAGCCCGACACCTGCTCGGGGGGCAAGAGGTGCCAGCCGTCGGGGTCTCTCACCGGCTATTCGATCTGCAAGTAGCGCCTTCGCGAACGCCTCAGGCCTGGGCGGTTTCCTTCGACGGCATCGCCATCGGCGGCTGCGAGAGGTGCTGATCGTCGAACGTCCGCAGCTCGTCGCTGACCTTGCGGAGGTATTGCTGCTTCACGTGGAACGGCAAGAACGCGCTCTTGAAGCCGCTCAGCACGATCTGCTTCAGGTCCTGGAAGCTCATGCCCATCTGCGTCTGGCAAAGGTAGAGCTCCTTCGAGACCGTCGTGTCGGTCACGAGGCGGTTGTCGGTGTTGACCGTCGTGCGCAGCCCCAGGTTGAAATAGAGCTTGAGCGGGTGGCTCGCCAGATCGCGGATCGCGCCGGTCTGCACGTTCGACGACGGGCAGCACTCGAGCGGGATGCGGTGGTCGTTGATGTAGTGGAGGAGATCGCCGTCCTCGCGGAGGCGGCAGCCGTGGCCGATCCGGTGCGCGCCGCAGGTGTGCACGGCCTGGGCGATCGACTCGGGCCCGTAGGCTTCGCCGGCGTGGATGGTGACGTTGATGTTGTTGTCACGCACCAGCTGGAAGGCGTGCTTGTGGTGCTTGGCAGGGTGGTCGTACTCGGCGCCCGCGAGGTCGTAGCCGACGACGCCGCGGTTCTTGTAGGCGACGGCGAGCTCCGCCATCTCGAGCGAGCTCTCGGCCGACACGTTCCGGATGCCGCAAATAATGACGTTCGACTCGATCCCGTGCGACTGCTGGGCGGCCCGGAGGCCCGCGAGCACGGCTTCGACCACGCTCGTGAGCTTGAGGCCACGCCGGGTGTGGAGCATCGGCGAGTACCGGACCTCCATGTACCGGACGTTTTCTTTGGCCGCGTCTTCGGCCAGCTCGTAGGCCGCCCGGGTGAGGGATTCCTCGGTCTGGAGGACGCGGAGCGTGACGTCGAAAGCCTTGAGGTACTCGACGAGCGATCCGCAATTCTGTCCTAGATTCATGGCCTTACGCAGACCATCCTCGGAGTCGGCCGGGAGCTCGACCCGCTGGCGCTGGGCCATGTCCAGGATCGTCGAAAGGCGCAAGCTGCCGTCCAAATGGACGTGCAAATCGGTCTTGGGGAGTTTTTCGATGATCTCGAGGGGGACGATTCGCAGCGGCATGGCTGAGGGTAGCATGTTTTGGTTCCTTGGAGGAGCCCGCCACCGACGCCGCCCTTCATGGTACGTGTCGGTGAGGACGCCCTACCGATGAGTCACGACGAGCTGCTTTCGCTTCACGACGATGCATCCTTCGACGGACGCGACGAAGCCTCCGATCATTTCCGCGAGGCGCTGATCGCGACCGGAAAGATCGCGGCGAGCCGGGAAGGGGCGCAGGTGGCAGCGGCGTGTGTCGCGGCCATGCTGCTCCTCGACTGCGAGGGCCTCCTCGTGGCGGCGAAGGAAGGGCAAGCGTGGATCCGCGAGCCCGTCATCAAACAGTTCGCCCATCTGCGCACGCTCTTCCCCCAGAGCGCGCCGGCCTTTCACCGCATCCGGCTCCGGCAGCCGGTGGAGGCCACCCACTTCTCGGTCACCGAGCTCGCGGCGACGAAGGCCGGGCAGGCGCGCATCAGCGCGGTGTGCGAGGCGATCTGGGAGGAGCTCCGCGCACGGCTCGACGCGCCTCCAGCCGCGGGCCTTCTCTGGTCGCTGCTCCAGATGCGCCCGTGGCACCGGGTCGCCAAGGGCGAGGTGAAGGAAGCCCTCGCCCAGCTCGTCGACGCCGATCTCCGCGCCGGCGAAAAGAAGCTGTACAAGACCGCCCTCAAAGCCCTCGTCGGCACCGACCAGTAGGTGGCTGGCTCCTAGGGGAGCGCTTTGGCTTCGGCGTTCGTCGCGTCGAGGCGCAGCGCCTCCTCTTTGTGCTTCTTCGCGAGCGCCGGGTTCTTCGCCGCGAGCGCCTCGGCGGCCCACTGCGCGTGGATCACGGCGGCCTCCTTGGGCGGCGGGTTGCACGCGATGGCGCTCTCGAGCTCGAACATCGCGGCGTCGTGGCCGCCCGTCGCGCCGAGGGCGCGCGCATACTCGGCGTGCACCGACGCGGTCTCGACGTCGACGAAGAGCGTGCTCTCGCCGGCCTTCTTCGCTTCGTCCCAGCGCTTCGCCGCGACGAGCTTGCCGAGGAGGAGCCGCCAGATCTTCCGATCGTGCTGCTCGAGCGGGGCGAGCTTCTTCAGGAGCTCGATCTGGTCGGCCTCGCGGTTCTCTTCCTTCGCAAGATCGAAGAGCCCCTTGAGCGGCTCGGACTGCACCGGATCGAACTTCGCCGCCGCCTCGAGCGCCGCCTTCATTCCCGCCTTGTCCTTCTTCGACTCGGCGACGTCGGCGAGGGCGATCTGCACCTGATAGCCGTCGCCGCCCGCCTTCTGGATGGCCTTCAGATGGAGCTCCTGCGACGCCACGTCCTTCTGCGCCCCGCCGATCTTCGCGGCGATGTAGTGCGACGGCATGTGGTTCGGGTCGAGCTTGAGGGCGGCCTCGATCTCCTTGTTCGCCTCGGGGATCTTGCGGGCGTGCAGGAGCGCGAGGGCGACGCCGAGGTGCGCGTTCGGATCGTTCGGTGCCCCCAGCAGGATCTTCTGCGCCTCTTCGAGCGATTTGCCCCGCTCCTTCCACACGAACTGCCCGTTGTAACGAGCGAGGCGCTTCAGCGCCCACGCGCGGAACTTCGTGTCGTAGTCGGCCGCGGGCACGCCGAACGCCTTCTGGAGCACCTCGGGCGTGCGTAGCCCTTCGCCCCAGAGTTTCAGCGCCTGAGTGACCTTCGCCATCCCGAACGTCTCGACGGTGAAGACGAGCATCTGGCTCGCCGCGTAATACGCGACGGTGACGTCGAGGCCGTCCGACGCGTGCGTGAAGGCGCGGTTCATGTCGACCGCGCTCGGCAGCGCGTTCTTTGTGAGCGCCGTGTAGAGCTCCGGATCGAGCTCGCGCTGCCACTCGGGGCGCCGCGCGATCGTCTCGTACTCGCTCAAGCCCTCGGTGAACCAGCGCGGGACGTGGTTCTTCGACAGCTGGATGGCGAAGACGTGCCCCAGCTCGTGCCACAGGACGTTGCCCCAGTTGAAGCTCTCGCTCTTCGGGCTCATCGCCGCCAGCACGCGCCCGAAGCAGACGCCCTGGATTCCGATGTTGGGCAAGCCGCTCGTCCGCACGCTGAACTGCTCGCGCGAGCCGTACAGCTCCACTTGCACCGGCGTCTGCGGCACGAAGCCGTAGCGCCCCTTCATCGAGCCGAACGCCTCGGCGAGCAGCTTGGGCACGTAGCGCTCGAGGACCTTCTTCTCGTCCTTCGCGTAGCGGATCTTGAACGGCCCCTCCGTCGCCAGGTCGTAGTCGTTGGGGATCGTCTTCTCGTAGAGGTTCAGCGTGTTGAAGACGCGGACGTTGAAGCCGTCCTTCGAGAACGCCTTCTTGATGGAGTCGAAGCCGGCCGTCTCGTCCCCGGCGCGCATCTGGGTGAGCCCGAGCTCGCCCCACGCGCGGCCGTCGGCGGGATCTATTTTCGTCGCCTCCTTCATCATGGCGACGATGTCGTCGTAGCGGTGCTCCCACTCCGCGAACTCGGCAGTGATCTGGAAGAAGCGGGCGTACTCGGGGTTGCGGGAGAAGACCTCCCTCTTGCCCTGCTCGTAGCCCTTGCTGTCGTCGGCGAGGAAACGCGACGCGGCCTTGAGGCTGAGGAGCTCGAGCTCGTTCGGGTTGATCGCGAGGCCGGCGGCGATCGCCTTGTCGGCGGCGGCCAGGTCCATGTCGCGCAGCGCGAGGCCGGCCCGCACGGCGTGCGCGCTCGTGAGCTTCGGGTTGATCGCGAGCGCGTCGGTCACGAGCTTCTCCGCGGCCTCGAAATCGAGCGTCTGATCGAGCTTCACGCGGGCGAGGAGCACCATCGTGTGAGCGCTCTTGGGGGCGATGGAGAGCGCCTCCTTCACGACCTCCTCAGCGTGGCCGGGATCGTACTTCTCGAGGAACAGCTCTCCCCGCCAGAGGAGCGTCTCGAAGCGCTTCTTGTCGACGCGCTCGCTCTCGTTGAACGCGGAGTTCGCGTCCTTGGGGCTCCGGAGCAGGTGCGCCGTGCGCCCGACGATGGCGAGCCCTTCGGCGTCGTTCGAGGCGATCGTCTGATCGTTGTACTCCTCGATGATCTTCATCAGAGGCTCTTCGGCGTCGGCGCGCTTGCCGGTGGCGATGCGGTACTCGCCGAGGAGGAGCTTCACGCGGCGGCCGGCGGGGCCCGTCGTGCCCTTGAGGGGCTCGAGGAGCTTGAGCGCGTCCTGCGTCTTGCCCTGCGCGGCGAGCACCTGCGCGACGACGGCGGCGGCGAAGCCGGCCTGCGCTCCGCCGAGCTGCGCGCGGGCGGTGCGCTCGGCCTCCGCGAATTTTCCTTGCTCGAAGTAGACGCGCCCGAGCGCGACCTGCGCGGCCGCCTGGTCGGCGCCGCGGATGGCGGACAGCTCCCGCTCTGCGCGCGGGTAGTCGGAGGTGCGCGCGGCCTCGAGCCCGGCGGCGAGCGGTCCCGTCGGGCCTGGGCTGGCGGGCGTCGCCGAAGTCGCGGGCGGCCCCGTGCGCGGCTGCGCGTGCGACGTGCCGCCGCCGCCCAAAAGCGCGAGCGACCCGAGCGACGCGGCGAGCACGGCCAGAACGGGAAACCGGAGAACCTTCATCGTTCGCACTTGGACAACCCTCTCGCCTCGGCGCGCTTGGGTCGCGCCGGAACCCTCGTCATTGTGCTTCATCTCCGTCAGACGTGCTCCGGGTTCACCTCGTCCCTGCCGGGCATGATCTGCCCGGTGTCGGGGTCCATACGGGCAGCCATCTCGATCGCGTCCTCGCCGTCCGGATAATATTTCTTGCGGACCGCGAGCGTGAAAAACCCCAGCGCACGGTAGAGCCGTATCGCCGCCGCGTTTCCCCGGCGCACTTCGAGGTAGACGTGCACCGCCGAGCGCTCGCGGGCCCGCGTGAGCGCGTGCTGCATGAGCGCGCGACCGATGCCGCGCCGCCGCAGCTCGGCCTCCACGACGACGTCCAGGATGTGGAGCTCGTCCGTGACGTGCCACGTGAGGACGAACCCGATGACCCTGGCCGACGAGTCCCTGGCCACGAAGCACAACGCCCAGGGGCGGGTCAGCTCTTCCTGGAGCTGACCCGTCGTCGCGCCGCTGCCGAGGGCGACGACCGCGGGAATGTCCGCCGCGCCCATCGCATCGATCTTCACGTTCACGTTCACGTCCACGTCCGAGAGCATAGCCTCACGAAGGCGGCGACGAGGGACGGCTGGGGGGTGGCCGGCTCTGGGGGAAGTCGCTCGTGCGGCCCTCCGGTACCCGGCCGAGGGCACGCGCGCGGGGGGCGAGGGCGTGCACGTCGAGGGCGAGGCGGAGCGAGCCGTCGCCGCGGACGATGGCGCCCGCGAAGGGGCCGAGCGCCGCGACGAGCGGCGTGAGCGGGCGGACGAGCACCTCCTCGGTGTGGCCCACCGCGTCGACGCCGATCGCGATCTCGGCGGGCGCGCCACCCTCGCCGTCGTCGAGCGCGACGTCGAGGGCGTACGCGGCGCGCTCGTTGGGGCGCGCCTCGAGGCACGCGGCGAGGTGGGGTACGCGCTCGGCGTCGGCGCCGTCGTTGGTGCGGACGCGGCGCAGGTTCGTCGCGGCGATGGCGTGCTCTACCCCGGCGGCGGTGACCCAGAGGACGTGCGTGATGCCGGTTTCGATCGGCACCTCGACGCGCGCCTCGAAGCCCAGACCGTGGCGGCTCGCCAGGCGGATGACGCCGCCCAGGCGCTGCACCGCGCTTTGGGCGATCTCGAGGCCGATGCCGCGACCTGCGAGGAGATCGGTGCTCTCGCGGGTGGAGAATCCCGGCAGGAAGAGAAGAGCGAGCAGCGTGTTGTCGTCGGCGGCCCCCGCGATGGCTTCGGTGACGGCGCCGGTCTCGACCGCGCGGCGCCGGATGGCGTCGACGTCGACACCCGCCCCGTCGTCGGCGATCGTGAGGAGCAGTCGGCTCGCGGTCTTCCGCGCCGAGAGGGTGATGGTGCCGACCGCGGGCTTGCCGAGGCTCTCGCGGACGCCGGGCGGCTCGACCCCGTGTGCGACGGCGTTGCGGGCGAGGGTCATGCACGCCTCGACGAGCGAGTCGGAGACGCGGCGATCGATCGTCTCGTCGGCGCCGTGCGTCCGCACGACGACGATGCGCTGGGCGCGGCGGGCCTCGGACTCCACCGCGGTCGCGAGACGCGCGAACATGCGCTTGAGCGACGACTGCCGCATCGCCGACAGGTGCTGCCGCGCCTCGCGCATCGCGCCCTTGAGCGACTGGCCGCGCGCGCGCATCTCGTTGGCCTGGGACTCGACCGACTCCCCGATCGCCGAGAGCGCCGCGCCCGCACGCTCGATCTTGCGCAGCGCCGCGGCAGGCGCGCCCCACGGCCGCGGCGGCCCGATGAGCCGGAGCGCCTCCGACAAATCGGCGCGCAGACGGCGGAGCTCGCGCGCCTCGAGCTTCGCGCGCTCGCCGCTGCTCGCGATCTGCTCTTGCACGAGGCCCACCTGCGCGATGCGCTCGAGCACGCGGTCGACCGACTGCGCGTCGACGCGAATCGTCGCTTCCTCGATGAGGACCGAGCGCGGCCCGTCCTCCGGCGCGCTCGAGCGGGTGGCGGGCGCCGCGGGGACCGAGCTCGCGCGCGCGCGCGGGCGGCCGCCGCGCAGCGTGTTCAGCGCGGACTCCGGCTCGTCGAGCAGGCCGCCGAGGACGCTGCGCCACTTGGCGACCTCGAGGAGCGCGGCCGACGCGGCCACCGCGCCGCCGGTGCCGGCCTTCAGCCACTCTTCGAGGCCGTGGCAGAACCAGCTCATCGGCTCGTCGCCGACCGCGCTCGCCGCGCCCTTGATGGTGTGCACGTGCCGGTAGATGTCGTGGACGGCTTCGTCCGCGTCCCCCTTGAGCCCCAGCGCCTGGTCGATGCGCGCGAGGCGGTCGGCGAGCTCGGCGACGTACTGCGTGCGTACGAGCGGGTCCAGCGACACCGGCGCGAGATCCTCGGGCGGCGTGGGCCACTCGGCGACCACCCCGGACAGCCCGGCAATGAGCCGCTCGATGGCGACCCTCACGATGGCGCTCGCCTCGACGATCGCGGTCTTGTCGCCTCCGAGCATGCGCCGCTCGAGGCGCTGCAGCGCGGCGGCCAGCTCCCGCTCGCCGGAGAGACCCGCCGAGCCCTTCAGGGCGTGCACGGCCCTGCGGGCGGCGTCGAGATCGCTTCCCTCCATGTTCGGGAGGTGGCGCTGGAGCTCCTGCGTCAGGAGCCGGAGGAGCTCGGGATCGCGCGCCGTCAACCGCGCCCCTGGTCGTTTCCGTCGCCATCGCCGTCACCGTCGTCGAGGAGGCGGCCGAGCGGCTCGAGCATCGGCCGGAGCGCGCCCACGACGATGCCGCGGGGCACCTTGCCGCTCAGTTGCGACAGCGCGAGCACGAGCGCGCGCGCGTGCTCGGCGGCCTCGGCGATTGCGCGAGACGTCTCGGGATCGCTGCCGGTCGCCTTCTTCATGCGGTCGCCCATCTCGGCGAGCGCGCGCTCACCTTCGACCGCGAGCGACGCCGCGCGCGCGGCGTCCTGCGTCGCCTCGGTGGACGTCTCACGCACGCGGTCGATCTGCGCGCTCACCTGCGCGAGCTCGCCCACGCACTCGGCCAGGCCCCCGGCGATCTCGCGGGCGGCATCTCCCCCGCGCGACGCGTGCTCGCGCACCTCGTCGGCCACCAGCGTGAGCGATTTTCCGGGGCCCTCGCCGAGGCGGGCTCCCTCGAGGCCGGCGTTGAGCGACGAGAGCCCGAGGCGGTCGAACGTCTCCACGATCTTCTTCGCCGCCGCCGCGATCTCGCCAGCGCGAACGCTGATGGCGCGCGCGCGGTCCTGCGCGGCGTCGACCGACGCGCGCTGCTTCGCCAGGCTCGACGCGATCCGCTGCGCCGCCTCCGCCGCGTCACGCGAGCCGGCGAGCGCGCGCCCGTGGGCCGTCCAGAGGGCGTTCTCTTCCTCGACGGTCCGCCCTCCCTGGCCCACCTTCGCCGTGCGTCGGAGGAGCTTGAAGAGACGCCGCTTGGGCTCGCTCGGCATGGGAGATCGATGATACGGGCAAACGACGTGGGCGACCCACGAGAAGCTACGCGCGCGGGCGTCCGGCCCACGAGCCTGCCTGCAAGCGCGCGTAGATCCCCGGCAAATCGAGCGGTTTGGCGATACGCCCGTCGTGGCGGACGCTCGCGCCGTCGCCGGCGGCTTCGAACGTGCCGCTCGACACGACATCCGCCCCCACGATCCCTATCGGCTCGCCGAGGTAGGAGATGACGAGCATCGCCGAGCGCGCCAGGCCGATCGAGACGACGGGAAGGATCGTGCCCTCGTAGAGCGTGATGCCGACGAGGTCCACATGCGTCCCCGGAACGCGCGCCACCTCGGGCAACGGCGCCACGCGCTCGGCGACGTGCGCGGGCACGAAGTACAGGTGCGAGCCGTCGTCGAGGACGATCCCGCCGCGCCGAGGCTCGAGCGTCATCCAGGCGATCGTACCAAGAGCCTCACCCGCCGAGTTCGGCTAAGTTCGAGCCCCCATGCGATGGAACGAAGACCAGGAGCTCAGCACCGACATCGAGGATCGCCGCGGGAGCGGGGGTGGCGGCGGCGGTTTCAGCGGAGGACGCCTTGGCTGCGGCGGGCTCGTCATCGTCGGCATCCTCTCGCTCCTCTTTCGTACGAACCTCTTCGCCTCGCTCAGCGATGGCGACGCGCCCTCCGCGCCGCGACCGTCGCAGCCGCGCGCGCACACGCCCGCCGACGACAAGCTCGTCCACTTCGTCTCCTTCGTCCTCGACGACGTGCAGGAGACCTGGACCCGCGAGCTTCCCCACGCCGGCGCGACCTACAGCCACGCCAAGCTCGTGCTGTTCACGAGCGACGTCCGCTCCGGGTGCGGCTTCGCCGAGACGGCGATGGGGCCGTTCTATTGCCCGGCCGATCAGAAGGTCTACATCGACCTCGGCTTCTACCGCGAGCTCGAGACGCGCTTCGGCGCGCCCGGCGAGTTCGCCAAGGCCTACGTCATCGCGCACGAGGTCGGGCACCACGTGCAGAACATCCTCGGCGTCGAGGAGAGCGTGCGTCGCAAGCAGCGCGGCGCGCCCGGCACCAAGAACGAGCTGTCGGTGCGGATGGAGCTCCAGGCCGACTGCTTCGCCGGCATCTGGGGCCACTCGACGCGGCAGCGTCACCTCCTCGACCCGGGTGATCTCGAGTCGGGGCTCGCCGCCGCGGCCGCCGTCGGCGACGATCGCCTCCAGAAGCAGGCGACCGGCCACGTGAACCCCGAGCGCTGGACGCACGGCTCGTCGCGTCAGCGCGCGTACTGGTTCAAGCGAGGCTTCGACACCGGCAAGGTCGCCGAGTGCGACACCTTCAACACGCCGGGTCCGTAGTGTGCTGACCCCCTCGCGATGCTTCGCACTCGTGCTGCGCACGAGAGGAAAAATGCCTGACCCGAGGCTGACGATTGGTAGGTGGCTGGTGGTTTTCGTCGAGAGCAAGCGATGGCGTTGGCGGGATGAGGAGACGTACTTCCTGTACGTTGACGAATCCCGACGACGCCAGCGCGCCGCTATCGGCGAAAAACACCAGCCACCTTAGGGCAGGTACTGCTGTGCCGGGGGGAGCGTGTCGGCCTCGCGGTTGAACACCGCGCGGGTCGTGATGAGACCGAGCTCTCCGCCGTAGCCCATGGCCGCCGGAACGCGCGCCCGTGCGCCGTTGCCGAAGACGAGGTTGAGCGCGATGGTGCGCTTCCAGTAGCTCGGGTCCATCTTGTGGTTCTGGTTGGCGAGGTGGTTCATGCCCGCCGCCACAGCCGCGCCGATCGCCGCGCCGAGGAGGCCGCCGCCGCCGCCGCTCGACTTCTGGCGCTCCGCCTCGATGTTGGCGAGCTGGTTCAGGTGGAACTGCTGAACCTGCCCCTTGCCGCTGATCCAGATGAGGCGCCGGTTCGTGAGGATGTGCGCCTTCGGGTTGCGGCTGTTCACCGTGAGGCCGAGGACGATGAAGATGACGCCGATGAGGACGATGAGCAGGAGCGCGCCGACGACGAGGTTGATGATCATCTCCATCGTGTAGTCGTGCTTGCGAAACCAGATGACCCGCTCACCCGGCTCGAGGGGGATACCCATCACCGTCGGCCCGCCGGCGCCCGCAGGCGCGGGCCCGTAGCCTTGCGGCACCATCTGCTGCTGCGGCTGTCCAGAGGGCGGGCCGTAGCCCTGCGGCGCCTGCGGTCCAGACGGCGGGCCGTAGCCTTGCGGCGCCTGCGGTCCAGACGGCGGGCCGTAGCCTTGCGGCGCCTGCGGTCCAGACGGCGGGCCGTAGCCCTGCGGCGCCTGCGGTCCAGACGGCGGGCCGTAGCCCTGCGGCGCCTGTTGCCCGGGAGGCTGCCCTTGCGGGCCCTGAGGTGCTCCCGGAGGCCCGTATCCCTGCGGCCCCCCCGGAGGCCCGTATCCGCCTTGACCTTGCATGGATCGGGACGCTACCGGCGTTCGATTTGCGGCGCAACGGTGGGCAGGGCTACCTGTCGAAGGGGTTCGTGCGGACGAGGGGATCGCTGGTCGGCGCCGACTTCACCGAAGTGCCGCGACCCCCGGGCCCGCGCGACCATGACGGCCACGACGAGGGCTTGGGTGCGGGCGCGGCGCTGGGCGCGGGCGCGGGCGCAGGCGCGGGCGGCGCCACGACCGCGGCCGCCACGGGGGCCGGCGTAGGATCGGCGGCCGGCGGAGCCGGATCGGCGACAGGCGGCGGCGGCGGAATGGGATCCTCCACGTGCGGGGACGGGGGCGGGAGCGTCGCCACCTTCGGCGGCAAGGTTGCGCTCGCATGGCCGCCGGTGAGGACGCTGCGATCGACGAGAAGCAGCGCCGCGGTGCCGAGGGCACCGAACACGAGGAGCGCGACGACGAGGGCGGCAACGACGTTGAAGGAGCTGCGCGGCGGCGCGTAGGAGCGGTAGTTCGGCATCGGCGGCGCGGAGCGTGCCACCGGCGGCGTCGAGCCGTCGGCTCCCACGAAGAGCGGGTTCATCCCCGCCGCGCTTGGCGTCTCGACGAGCTCGGCGACGTACGGAGAGATCGCCTGCTGCGTAGGGGCGTCCAGGTTGGCGTTCCACACGTCCGGCCCGCCGGACACCTCGGCGCCCACGACCTCCGCGACGGCGTCGGGCGTGGACGAGATGCCCTCACGCGCGAGGATGAGCGCGTCTTGCATCGCGCGCGCGCCCGGCCAACGGTCGGTCTTCTCGAAGGCGAGCGCGCGGTCCACGAGGTCGACGATGCACCGTGGGAGCTCGGGGCGCACGGTGGCGATCGACGGCACCGGCTCGGTCATGGCCGCGAGGAGCTCCTCGTTCACCGTGTCGGCGCGACGGGGCGCCTTGCCCGTGAGCATCGCGTAGAGGAGCGCACCGCACGCGAAGACGTCGGTCCGCGGGTCGACATCGGCGAAGCGGCCGCGCGCGAGCTCGGGCGACATGTACTGGGGCGTGCCCATCGGCGCGCACACGAGTGTCGCGCCGCTCTGCTGGTTCAGCTCGGCGACGAACGCGCTCCCGAAGTCGATGAGCTTGACGCGGCCGTCGCGGAGCACGAACACGTTCTTCGGCGTGACGTCGCGGTGCTGGATGCCCTGCGCGTGCGCCGCGGCGAGGATGTCGAGGACGCGGTCGGTGACCTTGCAGGCTTCGTCCATCGCGAGGGGCCCGGACGACTGGGCGAGGCGCTCCTCGAGCGTCTGCCCCTCGAGCAGCTCCATGACGAGGAACGCCGAGCCGTCCTCGGCCACGTCGTCGTCGAGCACGCGCACGACGCCCTCGTGGGGGACCCCGTTGGCCGCGTAGCCTTCGCGGAGGAACGACGCGCGCACCGACGGCTCGACCGACAGCTCCGGGTGGAGCATCTTGACGGCCGCCCGGCTGCGGTTGCGGTGGGTCGCCACGTAGACCGCCGCCGTACCGCCGGCGCCGAGGAGCGAGTCGAGACGCCACTTGCCTCGCACCACATGTCCCACGCGCCCCTTGGCGCGCTCGAGCGGCCCAATTTGGACGTCGCCACCGGCACTTACACCGGGAGTGGCGGCCAGCGCGGGGGCGTCGATCAAGGGCGATGCGTCGGGTTGGCTCATGGTGTTTCTCGGCAGTTTTCGGGGCGGTTGGCGCCCGCACGGTCCGTCATACGGGGCCCCGGAGGCATTCTTCCCCGCTTCGTCTCAGACCAATCTCAAGACGCACCTGGACGGCGTTTGTCGCACCCATGTTTGGACGCCGCTCGGTGGCCGGCGTCGGCGCTAACCGATGGCTCGGCGGACGAGGCGGGCGGCGAGAAGCTCGGCGAGCACGCGGCACGCGTCGAAGCTCGACATGTGGCTGGCAGCGATGACCTCGCGGAGCGTCCGCTCGCCATCGACGGCGTCGAGGATGGCCCGCTCCCTGGCGGTGAGCTTTTCGGCCGGGAGAGTCGCGATCGCAAGAGTGTCCTGCACGAGCACCTGGTCGAAGTCGCCCACGGCGCCCTCGAGCCCTCGCCACTCGTCCACGCGACGGAAGCCTTCCATCACGACGCCCGGGACGGTGAGGCCGAGCTTCGCTGCGGACGCGGCGGCGCCCGCGGGGCGACGCCGGAACTCGAAGCGTCCCTTCGGCCAGCGGAGCAGCTCGTACACGAGCTCGCTCGACTGGCGCACGAGCGCGGCGCGGAGCTGCTCCTCGTTGATCCGCCCCGCCGCGAGCAGGCGATCGCCGAGCAGGCGAGACGTCACCGACTGCACGCCGTCGGGCGACGTCGGCGCGATCTTCCCGGTCTGGACCGCCTCCGCCTCCGCCTTCTTGATCAGCTCCTCGGTCTCGCCGGGGCCGAGGCGCATCGTCTCCGGCTCGAGCTCCGCCGCCCGAATGCCCTCGGGGCTGGTGTCCGACGTGATCGGGACGGTCGCGCGATCGAACTTGCCCGACATGGGCGGCACCGGCTCGCTGCGCGGGCGCTCGGTGCCGAGAAACGCCGCGAGATCCTCGGCGGAGAGGAGCCCGTCCTCGACGAAGTGGCGGCCGAGGCGGAATTCGTCGGTCGTCCCGCGGGACTGCACGAGATCGATGAGCCCGCCGCGCAGGGTGAGCGTCACCTGACCCGCGCTTCCCTCGACGATGAGCTCGCCGGATTGCCCCTCGACTTGCAGGAGCTGCAGGATCGCGCCGAGCGGGAGAGCGCCGAACTCGCCTGCGAGCACCGCCCCGGTGGCGCCTGGGTCGTCGAGTGGAGAGGTGGCCTCTCGGAGGCCGCGGAGCACGACTTCGTCGAGCCCCTCTTCGATGTCGCGCGTGAGCGCGTCGGGATCGGGCGACGCGCCGGCGCGCACCGCAGCGGGGACGACGATGCGGGCGAGCTGGGCCATGACGGCGGTGGCGACACGCGCGCGCCGCATCACGTCGTCAATTGCGCCGGGGCCCGGGGGCTCTTCGTCGTCGAGCTCGGGCAGTTGCACGGCGCTGGCGCGGCCGGTCTCGACGCGACGGAGCGCGTGATCGATGACGGCGACGAGCGCCTGCGCGTCGAACGGCTTGGAAATCGCGTCGATCGCGCCGGTCTGCTGGACGAACTGATCGCGGATCTTGTCGCTCTTCGCACTCATGAGGACGACGGGGAGCTGCACGAGATCGTCACGCTGGCGGATCATCCGGCAGAGCTGGAAGCCGTTCATCTTCGGCATGACGAAGTCGACGAGGACGAGATCGACCGTCTCTTTGTGCTCGCCCGTCAGAAGGTCGAGCGCGGCCTGGCCGTCGGCGGCGAGCATGACCTCGTAGCCGCTACGCTCCAAGATGCTCCCCACGACACGACGGATCGTGGCGCTGTCATCGACGACGAGGATCCGCGAGGGCATCTTTTGGAGGCGGGAGCTTAGCAGAAAACCGCTATTCTCCCGGCAGATGCAGCTCACAGTTCGTGGGGGCACCCTCGTGACGTGCGATCCGGACGACCGGATCGCCGAGGGAGACCTCGTCGCCCGTGGCACCGCCGTCGTCCAGGTGGGCGGGCATGCGCGCCGGATTCCCGGAGAAATCGCGCGGGTCCTCGACGCGAGCGGGTGCGCCGTGATCCCCGGCTTCGTGCAGGCGCACGTGCACCTCTGCCAGGCCCTCTTTCGTGGGATGGCCGACGACATGCCGCTGCTCGAGTGGCTGAAGACGCGGATCTGGCCGCTCGAAGCCGCGCACGACGAGCGCTCGCTCGCGGCGAGCGCGGAGCTCGGGCTGGCCGAGATGATCCGCGCGGGGACGACGACGATCCTCGACATGGGCACCGTGCGCGCGCACGACGCGGTCATGGACGCGTGCGCCCGGAGCGGCATCCGCGCCAAGAGCGGCAAGACGATGATGGATCAGGGCGACGGTGTCCCCAAGGGGCTGCGCGAGTCGACCCGGGCGAGCCTGGCCGAGAGCGAGCGCCTGGAGCGGACATGGACAGGGAAGGCCGACGGGCGGCTCGGTTACGCGTACGCGCCGCGGTTCATCCTCTCGTGCACCGAGGCGCTCGTGCGCGGGGCGTGCGAGCGGGCCGAGGCGTCCGGCGCGCTCGTGCACACCCACGCCGCCGAGCACCCGAGCGAACGCCACGCCGTGCGTCGGGCGCTCGGACGCGACGACATCGACGTCTTGCGCTCCTGGGGCGTCAAGGGGCCGCGCGCGATCCTCGCTCACGGCGTCCAGCTCACCGACGACGAGGCCCGCCTCCTCGCCGCCGACGGCACGCGCGTCGTCCACTGCCCCAGCGCCAACCTCAAGCTGGGCTCGGGCATCGCCCGCATCGCCGAGCTCGACGCGATCGGCATCGCGCTCGCGCTCGGCGCCGACGGCGCGCCCTGCAACAACAACATGGACCCGTGGACGGAGCTCCGCCACGCCGCGCTCCTCGCCAAGGTGAAGAGCGGCACCACCGCCCTCCCCGCGCGCCGGGCGCTACGGCTCGCCACCATCGACGGCGCGCGCGCGCTCGGCCTCGGCGACCTCACCGGCTCCCTCGAGGTCGGCAAGCGCGCCGACTTCGTCGTGGTTCGACTCGACGGCGTCCACGCCGAGCCCGGGCCCGACGTGCTCTCCAAGCTCGTCTACGCGTGCACCGCAAGGGACGTCGTTCACGTCGTCGTCGATGGCCAGATCCTGGTGAAGGACGGCGTCCCCCTCCGTCACGATCCGGCAGAAATCGCCGCGCGCGCCCGCGTCCAGGCCCGCAAGGTCGCCCACCGCGCCGGTCTTTGAGCGCGCTCCTAACGCGCTTCGGCTTCTTCGATTTGGGCGAGCGCGACAGCGAGCGCGTCCTTGGCGCGGTCGAGGGAGCCCTTGTCGGCGTCCCACTTGGCGACGGCGCGGGTGGCGCGATCGGTCTCCGCGGCGAGGCGACGCGAGGTGTCGTCGAGCGCCTCCTTGGTCGCGGCCAGGTTCGCCTCGAGGCCGGCGATCGCCTCCCTCGCGCGTGACAGCTGCGTGTCGAGCTGATCGCGGCGTTCGGTGGTCTGCGCGAGGTTGCGGGTGAGCTCGCCGATCTTGCCGTCGGTGTCGGCCTTCTGGGCCACGGCCTCTTCCTTGAGCTCGGCGATCTCGTTGGCGGAGCGCGTCTCGAGCTGCGCGATGCGGGCGTCACGATCGTTCTCGATGGCCGCGATCCGCGCGTCGCGATCGGCCTCGAGCGCCGCCATCTTCGCGTCGCGCTCGGCCTCCAGCCCTGAAATCCTCGCGTCGCGCTCGGCCTCCAGTCCTGAAATCCTCGCGTCGCGCTCGGTCTCCAGCCCTGAAATCTTCGCGTCGCGATCGGCCTCGAGGCCGGCGACGCGCTGGTCGTGCGCCTGGGTGAGTGAGCGCTCGCGGTTGGCGAGCGCCTCGGCGCCCTCACGCTCGGCGTGGGCGACGTCCTCGGTCCGCCGCGTCTCGGCGGCGGCGAGCTCGGCTTCGTGCCGCGCCAGTGTGTCGCTGAGCTGCTTGTCGTATTTCGTCGAGAGCTCGCTCACGAGCCGCTCGTGCTCGCCGCGCTGCCTTCCGAGCTCGTCCTGCTGAGCGCGGTGGAGCGCCGCCAGCTTCTGATCGAACTCGGCGCGGAGCTCTGTTTCGCGTGTGGCCAGCGCCGCGGCCTGGGTGCTGGCGGCTTCGCGCGCCTGGGCGGCGAGCGCCTGCGCCTCGTGCGACGCCGCTTCGGCGAGCGCCTGCGCCTTCTCGGCGGCGGCATTCTCCAGCGCCTGGGCGTGCGACTCGCCCAGGCGGGCGACGTGCGCGTCGTGCGCGGCCGCATCGTCCTGCGCCTTCGCCTTGAGCTCGCCGATCTCCTTGAGCTTGGCCTCGACGTCCGCCTGCGAGCGACCGAGGCGCGTCTTCAGGTCCTCGCCGACCTTCTTCGCGTTGTCCTTGTCGGCCGTGAGCGCGTCGATCTTCTCGCGCGCGTCCGCCATGTCGCGATCGACGGCCAGGAGCCGGTCGTCGAGATCGCTCTTCGCGCGCTCGAGCGCGAGCGACTTGTCGCGCGACTCGTAGATCTCCTTGTCCTTCTTGGTGAGCGCCTCCTTGAGGGACAGGATTTCCTTGTCCTTCTTGTTGAGCGCTTCGCGAAGGTCCAAGAACTCGCGACTGGAGACGCCGCCGCCGGCCTTGCTGCCACTGCTGGCGAGCTTGGTCTTGAGCTCGTCGATGTCACGCTGGAACTTTTGCTCCAGCTCCGCCCCTTTGCTCTCCGCCTCGCCGCGGAGGCGGCTCGCCTCGTCACGCGCCGCCGAGAGCTCCTTCTCGAGCTCCGCCGAACGGGTCCGCGCGTGATCGGCGTCGCTCCGGGCGCGCTCGAGCTCGGCCGCGTCGACACCACCCGAGCGGGGCCCGAAGCTCCTCGGAGCCTGCGCGGGCTCGGGGGGGTGGACGGAGGGGTGGACGGAGGCGACCTCGTCGGTCACGGCGGCTGGCCCGGCGGACGTGCCGTTCTTCCGGGGCTTGGAGTCGTCGACCTGGATCCGGCCGAACGCGGCGTCGGCGAACGAGTCGATTTCGGCTTCCGCCTCGGTCCTGCCGGGGACGGGCCGGGAGACCATCTCGGTGACCTCACCCACGGCGATGTCCTCGTCGATGACGATCGGGTCGTCGCTGGGGCCCTCGGAGATCCCGAGCTTCACGAACGACCGGATGTGCTGGAGCAGCTCCCCGAAGGCGATGGGCTTGTGGACGTAGTCCTCGGCCCGCGTGCGGAGCTTGCGGTGCTGCTCGAACGTCTCGTCGCTCGACTCGCTCGACATGATGATGAGCGGGACGTCCTTGAGCGAGGGGTCCTTCTTCAGCTTGTTGCAGACGGAGAACCCGTTCATGCGCGGCAGCTCGATGGACAAGAGGATCAAATCCGGCTTGTCCGCCGACGCGTGCTGGAGACCGAGGTTGCCGTCGTCGACGACCGACGTGCTGCACCCTAACTTGCCCAACTCATTTCGGAGCTCACCGGCGAACGCGGCGTCGCTCTCGAAGACGAGGACCTTGTGGCTCATGCTCGTTCCGATGGATCACACGAAGGGCTAAAAACTCCGTGAGTTTTCGAGGATACCGGTGTGGATCGAAAGGTGTCAAACACGAGACGCCTTTTCGGCGTGGCCGCTGGCCGCGCTGCGTGCTTCGAGCTTGGCCAAGACGTCGCGCCAGGCGATGCCGCGGTGCTGGAGCCCCACGAGGAGGTGGTAGACGACATCCGCCGCCTCGCTCGTGACGCGATCGTCGTTCTCGCGCGCCAGCGCCTCTGCCAGCTCGCCGGCCTCCTCGCGCAGCTTGGCGCCTATTGCCGGCGCTCCGCCTGTCAGTAGCGTCTTCGTGTAGCTCTTCTCCGCGGTGCTCGCCTTTCGGGCCTCCAGCGTCTCCTCGAGGCGCGCCAGCGTGGTCTGCGGCTGCTCGGCCTTCTGGACGAGGACGCCCCCCTCGAGCGCCTGGAAGAAGCAGCTCGGCGCGTCGGTGTGGCAGGTCGGGCCATGGGGCTCGGCGAGATAGACGAGCGCGTCGGCGTCGCAGTCGACGAGGATGCGCGTGACCACGAGGTCGTTGCCGCTCGTCCGACCCTTCTCCCACAGCTCACCGCGCGAGCGGCTCCAGAACGTGGCGCGCCCGGTCTCGAGCGTCGCTTGCACGGCCTCGACCGAAGCGTGCGCGAGCATCCGGATCTCGCCGGTGAGGTGGTCCTGCACCACGACGGGCAAGAGACCTGCCGCGTCGAACGAAAGGGGCAGCTTCGCGCTCATGACGGGACATGGTACCCACATTCGTCATGATCCGCAGTGAGCTCGCGTTCGCATCACCCCGCAAGCTCCCCAAGCCCGCCGAGCTGAAGGGCCGCGTGGTCGTGCTCGACGTGGCGTTCGCCTCGGAGGCCTCGGGCGGCGGCTTCTCCAAGCTCACCAAGCCGTTCATCGACAAGCTCGGGTCGCGCCTCGTCGGCTGGATCGATCACCACGATCACCTCCTTCACGCCGAGTACAGCAAGGACCCGCGCTTCGTCCTCCGCACCAAGGCGCAGCACGGCGCGTGCCCCGAGATGGTGACGCCGGAGCTCGTCCAGCGGATCGGTCCCGTCGACACCATCGTCTGCCACACCGACTTCGACGGCCTCTGCAGCGCGGCGAAGTGGCTCCGCGAAGGGGTCGAGCCCTATCCGGGCGCCGACGACGACGCCCGCGCCATCGACACGCGCATCGGGACGCCGAGCGCCACCGGCCGCCGCATCGATAGAGCCCTCCGCGCTCGCCCGCGTGATACCGCCCTCTTCGGCCTCGTCGTGCGCCACCTGTCGACCGGGCTCGCCGACGCCTCGCTCTGGGAACCGATCGACGCGGCCGCGGCGCATCTCGAAGCGATCGAGGCGATCACGCGCACGATCGCGCAGAGGTACCAGGTCTTCTCCCTCGCCAAGGAGCGCTCGCACCTCTTGCCGCCAACGTGCGACAAGCTCGCCTTCGTCGAGGCGACGCCCGAGCATGCGACGTACGACAAGACGACGCTCCTCCTCGCCGGGCAGGAGCGCGCCCCGATCGCGCTCGTCCTCGACATGGACACCGTGAGCCTCGCCGCGAGCTTCGACAGCGGGATCAACTTCCTCACGCTCCTCGGCCTCTCGGGCGGGATGCCCACGTTGGTCTCCGTACCGAAAGAGCGGATGAAGGACATCGTCACCGTCCTCGGGATCACGTCGAGCGACGCCGCGAAGATCCGCGTTTGAGATCGACGTTTGATCGTCGCGCCCTTTTTCGCGCTCCTTGTTCCCTCGACAATCCGAAACGCTAGGCGATCACCCCTCGTCCGCTTGGTTGGTCACCGGATCGTAACGGTGCAGATTCGCGCCAATTTTCGTTGACCCCTGTTTTCGCGCCGTGCTAACGCCTTTCACTGTTGCAAGGTGGGTCGGGGGGAATTGCCTTCGGGCCCGATGGGGAATCGAGTCGGGGGTTGAATAGGCGTTGTTGTGGGTGTGAGTGCTCGTTGTTACGAGCGCTGCCTATCGCCTTTGCTGTCCAAAAAGGGTGATTCGAAATGGCCGCGAAAGCTTGGAGCACAGCTCAGCAGAAGTCACAGCAGACGCAGAAACCGGTCGACGAGATCTTCTTTCAAAACGACCACGTATCGCTCTGCCTCCTCATCCATCGGCGCGCCAAGATCATGCGTGTCGTCGACTTCCGGGCCGGCCCGACCTCTTCGAAGCGGATGTTCGTGCTGTCGTTGGCTCAGCGTGAAGGTGTGGAAAAAGTCTACACCCTGGTCGAGCGGGACGAGGTCCAGACCTGGGTTAAGCTCGGCTTCGTGAAGGAGGGGAACATCCCCGGCTTCTACAAGAGGAGCGACGCGTTCCTGCTGGGCTGCTCGGTGCACGGGGCCCCCCACAACATCCCGATCCAGAGCGAGATGCGGATTTCGCTCGGCCGCCCGGTGCCCCAGATCGCCGAGGTCGAGGACGACCGCTTCGAGGCGCCGGCAACCTCCGCCGCGCACGACTTCGCCGAGAAGACGGTCGTGCACGCCAAGAAGCTCGCGAAGGAGCTCGCCGACAGGCCGCTCCCCGGCGCGAAGGTAAGCCCGATCCGCGAGGCCGACGTGAAGAAGCCGCTCGCGACGGCGCTGCGGGCGGGCCGGGCCCTCACGGCGTTCGAGCCGTTCGGGCGCGACGTGCAGCGCCAATACTTCGCGGTGACCGCGAAGGGCGGCTTCGAGCTCGTCGCGTCGACGGAGCAGCAGGCCTGCTTCGGCAACGCCTACCTCGAGATGCTCACGGGCCCGAAGACCGAGACCGAGCGACTCGCGACGGTCGCGGCCCTCCGCGCGATGTGCGAGAAGCTCCTCGCGACCGACGTCGTCAGCTGCTTCGCGCT
>JANYHK010000073.1 GCA_025359105.1 Myxococcales bacterium
TCATCTTCCAGCATCTTGGCCATGGGCGACGCGGCGGGGTGATGCTCGACCGTGCCGCCGTCGATGACGAAGAGATCGCCAGGATTGGCGATGCGGGTCGGGATGCGCGGGGCGAGACGCGCCAGATCGGCGACGAAGCGCTCGCGCGACATGGGGAAGAGGAAGGCGTTGCACCAATCCATCCCAGCCCCCGCGAAGCGAAAGCCCGCCGAGCCCGGGACAGCCATACGGGGGTCGATCGCCAGAACCGTGCTCAGGTTCATCTGGTGCATCTCGTGCGGAAAGCCCGTGCCGCGACTCTCGAAGAAGTTGAAGTTCTGGCTCGCGTACATCGCGAACAGCAGATCGATCTTGCCGGTCTGCTCGAGGACCATGGGAACCGATTGCGGCGCCACGACGGTGTCCACCTGGTTCCAGAACGTCCCGGACGCGTCCTTGAAGACGACGCCGATCTCGATGATGTTCGAGACGTTCGAGTGCGTCGTCAGGAGCTGGTAGCTCCCGAGGGCCAACCGCGTGAAGGGCTTCGCGGCGTTGACCTTGTCGAAGCCGAGCTGCGCGAGCGCGTAGAGGATGAGTGGATCCTCCGGGCAGAGGACCTGCGTGGTCCGCGGCAAGCGCGCCAGGGACGCGACGTCGAAATGGTCGAGGTGCGCGTGGGAAAGGATGACGACGTCGATGGGAGGGAGCGCGTCGAAGTGCACTTCACGGCGGGGACACGAGACCACCGCGGTGTCCTCGAAGGGATCCTGGAAGACGGGGTCCATGAGGCACCGGGCGCCTCCCTCGAGCTCGACGAGAACCGAGGCGTGACCAAGGAGCGTGACTTTCATCCGAAGACTTCCTCCGCGCCGACCGACCGCTGGATGATACCCGAACCGAAGGTTCACGCCGTCGCGCGTCGCGCCTTCCACCATCGGGACAGGCGGAGCGACCAGAGCACGAGGCCGCTCAGCACCGTCAGGACCGCGAGCCCGGCGGCGACCATGATGAGCGGGTGGTTGAAGTCCTCGCGGCCGCGGTAGTCCATGATGTGGAGTGACCAGAGCCAGTCGTAGATGCGCCAGACGTCGTTGCGACGCGCCGTGACCTCGCCGGTGCGCGCATCGACGTAGACGGCGGTGCCGCGACCGTCCTGGAGCACGACGCGCCACGCGGGCACCGGCTTGTCGCGGTATTCGATCTCCGCGACGTCGACGAGGGTTGCGGACTCGACCTCCGGCGGCCCGGCCTGATCGCGACGCGCGATCGCCTGGGCCTCGGCGGCGGTGACGGGCGCCGGTGCCCCCGTGCGCGCGTCGAAGCGCACCGCGGCGTGTCCCTTCCGGACGACGTACCAGACCTCACCCGACGACGAGGCACGCATCTCCACGACGCGCGCCCCCGTGAGGCCCGCCGCCGCCGCTTGCGCGAGGATCGTCGCCGGCGAGAGCACGCCCAGGGCAGCGGGGAGCGGCGCGTCGTGCGCGCCCTCGACGAAGCCCCCGCGAACGCGCTGGATCGGGACCAACGCGAAGAACGAGCCGCTTATCGTCCAGATGGCGAGCTGGAGAAAGGTGATCGCGGACAGCCATCGGTGCGCCGCGTAGAGTCTCCGGTTCATGCTGTCCTGCGAATAGCGCAAGTACCTCGGCCGTGCATCCCACGAAGAGGGCGTCGCCCACCTCGGCGAACCAGTGCTATGAGGCTGCGCGTGCTACCCGCCGCTCGCTTGCTAGGGCTCGCTGCGCTCTCCTTTCCGCTTCTGACGGCCGCCTGCGTCGGCGAACCGGTCGAGCCGGCGCGCGCGCCCGATCATCCGGCGAACCCGCGCGCACAGGAGGTTCCGATGCTCGCGACGGCCTCGGCCAGCCCGGCCGCGAGCGCGCCGTCCCCGCCCGCAGCCCCGGCGCACGATCATCACCACATGGGGACGAAATGAGCGCGAGGGCGCTCGCGGCTCGGCTCGCCCTGCTCGCCCTGCTCGCGGGCTGCGCGTCGACCTCCCCGGAGCCCGCGTTTCGCGATGTCGCGAAGACCGTCGAGCAACGAACGACGCACCGCGTTCGGTGGAACCAGGCGGGAGCCGCCGACAAGGAGATCGAGCGCGCGGTCGACGCCCTGCTGGGCCAAGAGCTCACGGTCGACGCGGCCGTGCAGGTTGCGCTCCTCTACAACCGGTCCCTTCACGCGACGTACGAGGAGCTCAGCATCGGCCAGGCGGACGTCGTCCAGGCCGGCCTTCTCAAGAACCCCGTGTTCGGCGTCCGCATGACCACCGCCGAGCGTGACACGCTCGATCCCAACCTCGTCCTGAACGTCACCCAGGATTTCTTGAGCGTGCTGTTTTTGCCCGCAAGGAAGGCGATCGCTGCAAAGCAGTTCGAAGGGGTCAAGCTTCGCGTCGCGGACGCGGTCCTCGATCTCGCGGCGGAGGTCCGGACCGCGTACTACGCGCTCCAGGGCGCGATGCAGGTGCTCGCGATGCGGCGTGCGGTGCGCGACGCGGCGCAGGTCGGCGCGTCGCTCGCCGAGCGTCAGAACGCGGCAGGCAACACGAGCGATCTGGCGTTCGCGACGGAGCAAGGGCTCTTCGAGCAGATCCAGGTCGACACGGCGCGCAGCGAGGCCGACGTCGCGGCGGCGCGCGAGCGGCTGACGCGCCTCATGGGACTGTGGGGCACTCGGGCGGGATTCCGGATCGCCGCCAAGCTGGCCGAGCTTCCCATGCAGGAGGTGCCGCTCGAGCACCTCGAGTCGACGGCCGTAGCCCAGCGCCTGGATCTGCAGGCCTACCTCCGCGACGTGCAGACGCTCGGGCACGTGCTCTCGCTGGCGCAGGCCGGGCGCTGGACGGGGGTCGTGGACGTCGGTATCGAGGGCGCGCAGCTGAGGGATGGGCACGTCGCGCTCGGTCCGTCGGCCAGCGTGGAGCTGCCCATCTTCGACCAGCGACAGGCCGCGATCGCGCGGGTCGAGGCCGCGCTGCGCGCCAGCGAGCATCGCTACGCGGCGCGCGCCGTCGAGATCCGGTCCGAGGTGCGCGCGGCGCGCGATCGCGTGATCGCCACGCGCGGCATCGTCGAGCGCTACCGACGTGTGCTCATCCCGCTGCGCGAGCGGATCGTGGCGCTCTCCCAGCAGGAGTTCGACGCCATGCTCCTCGGCGTCTACCAGCTCCTCCTGGCCAAGCAGAACGAGGTCACGGCGTACCGCGAATTCATCGAAGCCGCGCGCGACTACTGGATCGCGCGATCGGATCTGGAGCGTGCGGTCGGCGTTCGGCTGGGCGAAGCCAGCGCGGCCGGCGGGTCTGGCGAAGCACCTCCGGCACTGAACGACAGCCCCGCGGTCCACCAACACCCTCACCCCTGAGAAGAACCATGAACAAGCTCGACCGCCGCAAGGCCCTGGCCACCGGAGCCGCCCTCCTCGGGGGATCCATGCTCCCCCGCGGCAGCGCTCTGGCCGCGCCGGCGGGAGCTGCACCAGCGAGCGCCGCACCGGCGGGCGCTGCGCCGGCGGCCTTGGGGAACGGGAAGTACGTCCCGGTCGTGACGCCGAACGGGACGACGCTGCCGTGGACGATGGACAACGGGGTCAAGGTCTTCCGCCTGGTGGCCGAGCCGGTCAAACGCGAGTTCGCGCCCGGGATGGTGGTCGACTGCTGGGGCTACAACGGCCAGACGCCCGGTCCCACGATCGAAGCCGTCGAGGGCGATCGCGTCCGGATCTTCGTCACGAACAAGCTCCCCGAGCGCACGAGCGCCCACTGGCATGGCGTGCTCCTGCCGAACGGCATGGACGGGGTCGCTGGCTTGAACCAACCGCACATCGAGCCCGGCGAGACGTACGTCTACGAGTTCACGCTCCGCCAGCACGGGACGCTCATGTACCACCCGCACTCCGACGAGATGGTGCAGATGGCGCTCGGCATGATGGGCCTGTTCATCGTCCATCCCCGCGTCCCGGAGACCCCGCGCATCGATCGCGATTTTGCCATCATGCTTCACGAGTGGTTCGTCGCGCCCGGCACGTCTCGACCGAATCCGGCGGTGATGACCGACTTCAACATGTTCACGTTCAACAGCCGGGTGTGGCCGGGCACCGCGCCGCTGATCGTCAAGAAGGGCGACCGCGTACGCGTACGCTTCGGCAACCTCAGCATGGATAGCCATCCGATCCACCTCCACGGGTACACCTTCCAGACGACGGGTACCGACGGCGGGCGCGTCCCGCCCGGCGCGCGCTGGTCGGAGACCACGGTCAACGTGCCGGTCGGCGCGACGCGCGACATCGAGCTCGTCGCCGACGTCCCCGGCGACTGGGCCTTCCACTGCCACAAGTCGCACCACACGATGAACGCGATGAGCCACGATTTGCCGAACATGCTCGGGGTCAAGCAAGGCGAGGTCGAGGGCAAGGTGCGCGCGATCCTCCCCGGGTACATGTCGATGGGCGAGACGGGCATGGGCGGGATGATGGACATGGGGCGCCCGAAGAACACGCTGCCGATGATGACCGGCACCGGCCCGTTCGGGCCCGTGGAGATGGGCGGGATGTTCACGATCCTCAAGGTCCGGGAAGGGCTCACGAGCTACGACGATCCCGGTTGGTACAAGCACCCCGCGGGCTCGATGGCCCGCAAGGTCACCGGCTGACGAACCAAAGTGCCTCCTCGTCGCGAGGGCCTCGCGGCGCATCGCGGACGCCGCACGGGTCTGGATCTCGGCGGAGCCGGTCTGGATCGCCGCGCTAAGCGCGGGGAATTTCACGTGACATCCCTGTTGGAGGGCGTCGCCGTCGCGCGATGGCCACCCGGCACGGCTCGTGCTCTTCGGAGCGCATGGCACGCGCCCGCACCACCGTCTCCCTGCTTGCGACGCTCATGGCGCTCCTGGCCGTCGCCTGCTCCGGGGCGGCGCGCGACGAGAGCACCGGCAGCACCGACGACGACGTCACGGTGGCGGCGCCCCCGGCGTTCGCCGACTATGGCGCCGCGATCCGACGGCCGGACGGGCGGCTCGACACCGGCGCGATGGTCGCGCGTCTTCAGGCGCTGCGCGTCACGACGTACGCGTTCCTCATCTGGGGTTGGCGCTACCAGGCGACGCCATTCTACGACACCGACTTCGCGGACCTCGCGGCGTTCCTTCCCGCCGCGGCGCGCGCCGGGATCAAGGTCTGGGCATACCTCCCGTCGCCGATCGAGCTGGCCATGCACGCGCCGCCTCCGTGCAAGGGCGACTACGCTTGCTGGGGCACGCGGCTCGGCAAGCTCGCGGCCGAGCACGGCAACCTCGAGGCCATCGTGCTCGACGACATGTTCTCGAAGCCGAACGCCGCCAAGATGACCCCGGCGGTCGTGAGTGAGATGCGCTCCAACGCGCGGGCCAACGCGCCTTCGCTGCAGGTTCTACCGATCGCGTACTTCACCAACGCCATGCACGGACTGCTCGCGCGGGACTACACGCGCGCGATCGACGGCGTCGTATTCGTGAACTTGAACCGTTCCATCGACGACACCAACCTCTACTTGAACGACCAGCTCGAGCAGATCGACACCGTCGTGAAGGGCACCACCACGGCGCTGTCGCTGCATGTCGCCGCCAGCGCCAACGCCAAGACGGGCGACCGCGCGGCGCTCATTCAAACGGTGAAGGTGGGCGCCGGGCCGCACACCATCTCGTTCGGTGAGGGCGACGATCTCTTCGCCAAGGGAGACCAGCCGGCGGTCGCCGGCGCGAACGGCGCGCGTATGGTGCAGCTCCTCGTCAACGGCAACAAGGCGTGGGAGCGCGATCTCAACATGCCCCCTGCCCCCGGCGAGACGCCCGGCTTCCAGCGCCACACGATCGACGTAAGCCACCTCGTCACGCCCGGCCGGCAGGCCTCGATCGTCGTGCGCGCGGTCGCGACCCGCGAGTACGCCGGGGTGCCGGGGATCGACGTCGAGCTCTTCGGCGTGTCCGCCCAGGGTCTCTCCCTCGCCGACGGTGACTGGACGGACGCCACGAGCGGCGGCGAAGGCTGGAGCGCGGCCGCGGCAAGACGGGCGTACAAGAACAAGCGCAACGTGATGATGATCTACGCCAACACGCTCGCCAACGGCTGGACCCCCGACGCCGCGTACATCTCCGCGGGCCTGAATTTCGCACACAACCGTATGTCGACGGGGCTCCTCGACGGCGTGATCACCTACCAGCTCGACAAGACGGACCTGTCGGGCGGCTCCCGCTTCGCGACGGTGTCCGCGCTCTACGGCGCCTGGCACTAAGCCGCGTTGGCGGCGCCCTGGCACTGAGCCGTTTACGGCGCCCGGCACTTTGAGCCGTCGCTTCGCGTTCCGCGGGAGCGGGTCCGGGTCGAGTCACCCTGGTCCCGCGTCGGCGGCCGTGCAGACGTAGCGGACGCAGTGGATGATGCAGCACGCCGTCCCGTTGTTCCCCGCGCCCTCGGCGGCGTGAACGCACGGCGAGGCGTCGACGGTGGCGTAGCTGCACGAGTAGTTCACGCCGGTGCCGCACATCGTCTTGCCGACGGGCACCTCGTCGCTCGTCACGCAGCAGACGTTCGCCGTGCCCGCGATCTGTCCGGTCGAGCGATCGTCGGTCACGGCCTTGCAGCAGACACCAGCGAGGCAGGTCCCCGTCGCGCACCCGGCGTCGACCCCGCACCCCTGCCCTACGCCGCACGGGGCGCAGCGGCCGCCGCAGTCCACGTCCGTCTCGTCGCCGTCCTTGATCCCGTTGGTGCACGAGACGGGCCGCGCGACGTCCGCGGCGACGTCTGGCGCGGCGGCCGACTCCGCGTTCGCGTCACGGGCGGTGGGATCGTCGAAAGGAGCGTCCTTGGTGACGAAGTCGACGAGAAAGGTGCACGCCGGGACGACGGCCGCGATCACGGCAAGCGCGGTCGTGACGACCACGCGTCGGGCCAGCTGCGGGGACCGCGAAGAACGTCGCACGCGGTGATTCTACCGCGGCGCGCACCGCGGCGCTCGGGCGTACACCAGGGACGGCCGTGCCGGCGTGTTGCAGTCCTGAGGCCGCCGCCGTATGGAGCCGCACGATGGGGTCCACGACGAAGCGCTGCCTCGGTGTCGGTCTGCTCCTGTGCTCCGCCGGATGCCGTGGCGAGCAGACCGCGCCCACGCCGGCGACGACGCCGAGCACCGGCCCCGCCTCTGCGGCCATACCGGCGCCGCTGACCAGCGCGCCGCGACCCTCGACCCCGACGAGCGGAGCCACGGCGGCGACCGGAGCCGCGCCGACCGGTGCCACCCAGTGGAGCTTCGACGCGGACAAGGCCGGCGCCGCTCCCGTCGGATTCTCGTTCGCGCGAACGGGAGGAGGGCGGGCGGGCGCGTGGGTGGTCCGCCCCGAGAGCGACGCGCCGAGCGCACCGCACGTGCTCGCGCAGACCGATGCGGACGCCGCCGACGATCGCTTCCCCGTCGCGTTCGTGAGCGATCTCTCGCTCCGTGACGTCGATCTGGCGGTGCGGTGCAAGCCCGTGTCGGGGAGCGTCGACCAGGCGTGCGGCCTCGTCTTCCGGCTGAAGGACGCGAGCAACTACTACGTGACGCGCGCCAACGCGCTCGAGAACAACGTGCGCCTCTACTTCGTCAAGGACGGCCGGCGCCAGCAGATCGCCACGTGGAACGGCAAGGTCACGCCCAACGCGTGGCACGCCTACCGCGTCGTCGCGCAGGGGGACCACCTCGAGGTGTACTGGGAAGGAACCCGCGTGATCGACCACCACGACAAGACCTTCTCCGACGCCGGGAAACTCGGCGTCTGGACGAAAGCGGACTCCGTGACGTACTTCGACGATCTGTCGGTGAAGCCGGCGGGCTGAGGCCACCGCGTGCGGCCACGTGGCTTCCTCTGGCGCATCGCGCCTTTGCCGAGCCCACGCCGCTCGGATGCCGGGCGCGACCGTTCGGGGCGACGGAGCTTGAGCGACCCACCGCGGCTCCCTACGCTGTCCGTCATGTTCCTCAAACGACTCCGCGAGCGAATCGTGAGCCACGTCATCGGGGACTACGTCCCCGTCCTGAACCTCGTGCGTAAACCGGCTCCGTGGCCGACGCTCGAGGTCCTTCGCACCTATCCGCCGGCGACGCTCGGGCGGACGGTCGCGGCGTTCCTCGACGCGCGCGACCTGCCGTTCAAGGTCCGCTACGAGAACCACGACGCGATCCACGCGATCCTCGGCTACGAGACGAACATCCAGGGCGAGATGGAGCTGCAGGCCTTCATGTGGGCCAACGGGGCGTCGTCGCCTGCGGGGCGGATCCTCTTCGTCTGCGGCGGGCTGATGCTGCCCGAGCAATGGGGCGCGATGCGGCTCGCGTACCGTCGCGGGCGGGCGGCGGCGCCGATCGAGGAGGCGCGCTTGCCGGAGCGCCTGCGCGAGGGCATCGGCGAGATAGCGGCGAAGCTCGCGCTCGCCGCCTGAAGCATCCCGCCGCTCACTTCGGGCAGGCCAGGCGGCGCATCTGCGCGCGCGATTTGTCGGCGGTCACCGACCGTGGCTTGGCGTCGCCCCAGTACGAGAGGACGACGCGGTGCGCGGCGCACGCGCCGGCCGTGTCCCCCTTGAGCGCGAGCGCTTCGCCCAGCTCCTCCTGCGCGTGGAGGTAATTGAGGAGCGCCGCGAGGGGAGGGCACGCCGCCGTCGCTACGCGCAGATGCGTGAGCGCCTCGTCCACTTCGCCGGCGAGCAAATATACGCGCCCCACCTTCTCCTCGAGGGTCGTCCGGTCTCCGAGATCGCCCGCGCCGCGGGGCAGCGGAGGGAAGCTCGGGCGCGCGGCGATGGCATCGCGCGCGTCCTCGGGCGTCGTCGCAGACGCGGCGTAGAGGTTCACCCAGGTTTCGTCACCCGAGGCGTCCGAGACGAATGGGCTCGAGAGCCGGCGCACCTCCGTGGCGGCGCGCTCACGCTGGCTCCGGAGCTCGCCCGCCGACATGCGGCCCGCGAGGCGGAACTCTTGCAGGGCGACTCCGCGCGTCGCCGGATCCCCCAAGCCCCCCGCGCGACGCAAGAAGTCGTCCGCGAAGGCCACGGCCTTCGGCCGTTCACCGATTTCCTCGTAGAGCTCCATCGCGACCGGCCCGGTAAAAGTCGGGTCCTGGATGCGGGCGAGGCGGAGGGCCTCGACCGCATGGCCGACCGCGACGCCGAGGTTCCCTGTGTACCCATCGAGGCGGCGGCGCGCAACCTCGCGTGTCTGGGCCTTATCGTCGGCGTTCCCGGTGGATGCCCACGCCGAGGCGGCATCCTCGAGCTCTTCGATCGGCGCGCGGCGTGCGGCGAGGGCCTCGACGAGGTAGCGGTGAGCGTTGTCGGTGGCCGGCTCCCCGGCAACGGCCCGCCTGGCCTCGACCTCGAACGCTGCGCATTGACCGCGCGCTGCGAAGATCTCGGCGCGCCGGCGCGCGCACGCGGCCGCGATCGGCGACACCTCGAGGCAGCGCCCTGCGGTCGCCATGGCACCGTCGAGGTCCCCGCTGGCGGACTCGATGTTCACGCGCGCGTGGAGCGCGAACGCAAACGTCTTGTCGAGCGCGAAGGCGCGATCGAGCTCGCCGTGGGCCGCCTCGAGCTCTCCGACCGTTCCCAGCAAGACCCCCGCGAGGCACGCGATCTCGGCGTCGCTTGGCCATCGCTGCGCCGCAAGCCGCACGCGCTTTGCGGCCTCGGCGTTGTCGGGCGGGTCGGGCAACGCGAGCGGCTCGGCGATCGTCAAGAGCACGCGATCGCGCTCCGAGAGCGCGCCGCGATTCTGAGCCGCCGCCGCGTACATCTTGCGCGCCGTGCTGCCCGACCCGAGGCCGTAGAGGATCTGGCGGAGGTGCGCGGCCGCAAGGTTGGGGTCAAGACGCGTCACCCTGGCGAGCTTCTCGTCGCCGGCGGTGTACGCTCCGTCGTGGAGCGCCTGGAGCGCAGCCGCGTACTCCGCCGCGGCCTCGGGGTTGGCGGTCTTGGGGGGAGGGTGGTCCGTCATCGCGACGCCGGACGAAGGAGCGCTGGGCGCGCCCGAGGGTGTCGGTGCGACCGTGGCCGCCCCCTCGACGCGCGCGCGCCAGGCCAGCGTGCCGAGACCGCCAAGGACGGTGGCCGCCGCGAGCGCGAGAGCCACGACCCGCCCGCGGCCGCGCGGTGCCCGAGGTCTCGCGGCGACGGTGCTCCCAGCGGTCATGCGCGTGCTCAGCGCCTCTTCGCGTCCGCCCGGCACCGACGGGCCCGCCGCGGGGATGTCGGAGAGGAGCGGCAGTACGTCGAGCGCGCTCTGCAGGTCGCGGGCTGTCGCATAGCGATCGTCGCGTCGCTTGCGAAGGCAGCGCTCGACGATGGCCTGCAGCGATTCCGGCACCTCGGGAGCGACCTCGCGTAGCGGGATCGCCTCGTCGCGCGTGATGGCGACGAGCACCTGCCCCACCGTCGCACCGGCGAACGGACGCTTGCCCGCGAGCATCTCGTAGAGGACGATTCCGAGCGAGAAGAGATCCGAACGCCCATCCACGTCCTCGCCGAGCATCTGCTCGGGCGACATGTAGAGCGGCGTGCCGAGCAGGTGCCCTTCCTCGGTGAGGCGCGACTCCGTGGCCGCGAGCTCCGGGGGGCCGCCGCCGGCGCGTGGGTCGAGCTTCGCGAGGCCGAAGTCGAGGATCTTCGGCTCGCCGTCGGCGTCGAGCACGATGTTCTCGGGCTTGAGGTCCCGATGCACGACGCCCTTGTCGTGCGCGCGCGACAGGCCGCGGGCCACGCCGCGCGCGATCCGGGCGGCCTCCTTGGGCGACAGCGGCCCCTCGCGGAGTCTGCTTCGCAAGCTCTCGCCCTCGACGAGCTCCATCGCGATGAACACCCGCCCGGCGTCCTCGCCGATGTCGTGGATCGCGGCGATGTTCGCGTGCGTGATCGCCGCTGCGGAGCGCGCCTCGCGCAGAAATCGGCGGCGCTTCTCCGGATCCGCCTCGAACGCGCTCGGCAGCACCTTGAGCGCGACGCTGCGCCGCAGCTTTTCGTCCCATGCGCGGTAGACGATCCCCATGCCGCCCTGCCCCAGGCGGTCCTTGATCACGAAGTGCGCGAGCCGCTCCGGATCGGTGTGCGGCCCGCCGCCCGACGGCCGCTCCGGCGCGTGCGCGACCATCCGGAGGAGCGAATCCTCCGCCGAGACGTCGTCGTCATCCACTCCCCCCGGATCGTCCGTCACGCTGCCCCGAGGATCGCGCAAACGCGGGCGCAACACCAGTCCGGCGCTTGGTTTGCGCCGCCCGCGGTCCTCGGCCACAGTGCGCCGGGTGAAGTTCGGGTCCCTCGTCGCTGCGGCGTCCGTCGTGCTCTCGCTCTTCGCGAGCTGCTCGGGTGGGCACACCCGCACGCCGTACACGGTGCTCTCCGGGCCGCGCGATTGGACCGCGCACCCCGCGGTGCTCGAGATCGATCCCGCACCAACGGCGATCTACGCCGTCAGCGACGTGCACGGCGGCTACGATCGCGTGGTGGCCCTCCTCGCCCGCCACGCCGTCATCGCGCAGGCACCGTCGAGCCCGGCCACCGCACGATGGACCGCGGGAAGCGCCGTCCTCGTCGTGACCGGCGATCTCTTCGACAAGGGACCCGCGCCGCTCGAGGCCGTCGACCTGTTTCGCGCGCTCGAGTCGGGCGCGGCGGCGGCGGGAGGACGCGTCGTCGTGACGCTCGGAAATCACGAGGGCGAATTTCTCTTCGACCCCGAGAACGACAAGGCAACCAAATCGGACGGCGTCGATCAAGAGATCCACGCGCGAGGCCTCGAGCCGGTGGCCTTCGCGAACGGCAGCGAGCCGCGCGGCCTTTGGCTCCGCGAGCGGCCGTTCGCCGTCCGCGTCGGGCGCTGGTTCTTCTCGCACGCCGGAGACACGCACGGCCGGCCGGTGGCCGAGCTCGAGAGGGTGCTGCGCCTCGCCGTCGAACCGCACAACTACGACGACGCCGAGGTGATCGGGGACGGATCGATCCTCGAGTCGCGCGGCTGGTACGCGTCCGACGACGCCAGCGGCGCGCGCTATGCGAAAGCCGTCGGCGCGCGGCACATGGTCTTCGGGCACCAACCCGACGCGCTCGGACCGCGCGGCGCGATCGCCGTCGGCCAGAGCGGCGCCCTCTTTCGCATCGACTGCGGGATGTCGCCGGACGTGAACGACAGCGAAGGCAAGATGCTGCGCGTGCGGTTCGACGGCGCGGTCGACGTCGCCGAGCAGCTCGCACCCGACGGCGCCGTTTTGGAGCTGTGGCGGGGGCCCGTCAACTAGCGACGCCTGTGGGCATGTCGGAGCTCGGCCGAACCTATCTGGGCGTCGCGCCAGCACTCCGGCTAGAGTATTGGCATGGGTTGCCGTCGGTTCGCGCCGCTCGCGTCGTTTGCCGTTCTGCTGACGGCGTGCGCCGCCACACCGGACATCGCGTACGTCGCCGACGGTGACGCCGGCGCCGACGCCACGGCGACGGCCGACGGGAGCAGCGGCGGGCTCAAGGACGCGGCCCTCGACGCGCCGCAAGGCCAGGACGGTGCCGCGGATGCCGGGGGAGCCGACGGCGCCACCGGGTGCGCCACCGGGACTCCGCCCGCCGGCGCCGATCGCTGTTGCGGCGCGGTTCCTTGCGTCGATCGCTCGGGCAATGGCTGCAACTGCGCCGATTGCGCTCCGCTCGGATGTTCCGCGTGGTGCTGCATCGGCGGCAACCAGAAGGTCAGCTGCAAAGCCAACGCGTCGTCCTGCCGCTGACGACTACTTCGGCGGCGCGGGGACGATCCAGAGCTTCGCGCCGAGCCCGTCGAGCACGTACGCATTTCCGCTGTCGTCGGCGACGGTGTTGCGTGTCCCTTCCGAGGTCGCGGCCGTGGCGACGACGGTGAGCTGGCCCTTGTCGTCCAGGTGGACGACGCTGAGCTTCGCGGCTTTGCCGGCGACCACGTAGACGTTGCCGAGCGCGGCGACGTAGTCGATGTTGTCGACGCCCGCGCCGGTGTCCACCTTGCCGAGGGGCGCGCCGTCGTGGCCGGCGTCCAGCACCTGCAGGTGATCGGTGCACGCGACGATGAGGAAGTTGCGCGCGGTGTCGACGGCGATGCCGCGCGGGCCGTCGCCGCCGCAGCCGGGGGCGTACGTCGCCTTCACCGCGTGCGTCTTCACGTCGACGACCACGGTCTTGTCCTTGTCCTCGAGGTTCGTGAAGAAGAGGCCGCGCGTCTCGTCGACCGCGTACCCCTCGGACTCTCCTTCGAGCTTCACGACGAGCTTCGGCTTCAGCGCGTCGGGTTTCGACGCGTCGAGCACCGTGAGGGAGTGGTCGCGCGGGGTGGTGACCCAGACCTCCTTCGTGGCTGCGACGTAGGCGACGCCGTCGGACGGCGTCGGGAGCTTGAGGCACTTGCCGAGCTTCATGGTTTTGGCGTCGACGGGGCAGATCTCGCTCGTCGCGCGGTTGCCGACGTACACGAAGCCGTCACCCACGTTGGCGGCGCTCGGGCCGACGAGGCGTTTCTTGCCGCGGATTTCGCGCTCACCGGTCTTGAAACCGTCGACCCGCGAGAACGCGCTCGTCGCGAGATCGAGCACGTCGACGCTGCCCGTGTCACCGACCGGCACCCAGACACGCCCGCGCGCACGATCGATCGCGAGGTAGTCGACGCTGACAGGAGCGGTGGCGCCGGGGAGAGGGAGCGCCTTGGCGGTGAGCTGAACCGGGCCTGCCGGAGCAGGCGCGGCCCCGGCGTCGACCGCCGAGGGTACGTGCGCGTTCGCGACCGGCTCGATCGGCGTGCTCGTCGGCGGCGCCGGTGCAGCGAGCACGGGCCCCGACGGCGCTCCGCCGCCGCAGGCCACGAGGAGCAGGAGCGCGAGGGGGACGACGCGAGGGCCCTTGTTCATGGGCGCCATCTAAGCCCAACCTTCGCCTCGGCGCCGAAGTTTCGTCAGGGCGCGCGCATCGTGAGCGGCCCGAGGTAGTCGCGCTTGCCGAGGGGCACGCCGTTGTGACGCAGAATCGCGAAGGCGTGCGAGAGGTGGAAGAAGAAGTTCGGGACCGCGTGCTCGAGGAAGTAGTCGGCGCCCGTCATCACCTTGCCCTCCCACCGCGGCTGGGTCACGACGCGCGCCGCGGCGCCCTCGAAGTCGGCCGCCGAGAAGCCGTCGAGGTACGAGATGACGGAGCGCACGCGCGCGCGCAGCTCGTCGATCGTCTGCTCGGTGTCCGCCTGCTTCGGCGCGTCCTTCCCCGTGAGCCGCGACGCCGCGGTCTTCGCCGTGTCGCAGCAGATCTGTACCTGCCGCGCGAACGCGAACTGGTCGGGCGCCAGACGGAAGCCCACGTACAGGTTCGGATCGAACGACTTGGCGCGCGCGTGCGTCGCGGCGGCCTCGAGGCACTTGTCGAGCTGCCCGAGCATCTTCTTCATCTGGAGGAAAAACGCGTAGTACATGCGGCCCATCCTACGCCGCCGCAGGTCGCCGCGGGTACCGTGCTGTCGTCCGCGAAGTCTCCACGGCCCCGTCTCGAATCGCCGGCGACAGCGCGTCAGCGAATTGACGTATAGGTGCCCGAGAAGACAATCGTTTCGGCGGACACCGATGGGCCTTACCTGGGGCCCATGAGGGTCGTTTTTCTTGGAGAACCCTCCGAGAAGGACAACCCCACCATGCTCTTCCCCGCGACCAAGTCCCTGTCTTTCGCGCTCGTCGCCGTCCTCGCCCTCGCCGGCTGCAGCGGCGCGGCCCAGACCGAAGACGAAGCCCAGCGCAGCGAGTCTGCCCTCACCGCCCGGGCGCCGAGCCAGCCTGGCAAGGGCCCCCCGACGCCGATCCCCGGCGAGCAACACATCCAGCCGCCCGCGCCGGTCGAGCCGGGCCCGTCCGTCCCGCCGGAGCCGCTCCCTCCGATGCCGCCGTCGCCGCTCCCGCCTACCCCTGCCCCGCCGTGCTTCCAGATCGCGCAGTGCATGAGCGGGCAGACGTTCGACGCCACGCCCGGCGTCTGCATGTGCGTTTGGCCCTGAGCACCCCCGCGTATCCCGAGCGACGGCGCCCCCGCGGTCGACGCCGAGACCTCGAGTCGCCGCCCCGTTGACCGGCGCTGTATTCAAGGGCGCGGCGCGTCCGCGCGTGGGGGTACGACGGCAAAGAGGGCAATGATCGTCATGCCGTCGACGATCTCCCCCTCGTCCACCATCCTTCGCGCCTCCTCGAGCGAGAACGTGCGCCGCTCGATGTCCTCGGTCTCGTCGGCCGCCTCGCCGCCCCCGCCCCCCGCGACGGCGTCCTTGCCGACCTTGGCCACGAAGAGATGCGCCGTCTCCTCGACGACGCTCTTGCTCGTATCGAACGACAGGAGCGGCGTGAGCTGATCGGCGTGGACCCCTGCCTCCTCCAGCAGCTCGCGCCGCGCGGCGGCCTCGATGCTCTCGCCGGGGTGAACGCCGCCCGTCGGCATCTCCCACGTGAAGCGGCGGGCGACGTAGCGGAACTGCCGGACGAGGATGACCTGCGTGCCATCCACCACCGGGAGGATCCCGACACACGGTGAGGTGCGGATGACGCCATAGAGCGTGACGTGCCCGGACGGCAGAACGGCGACGCGCTCGGTGACGTCGAGCCATCGGTTGGCGTAGGCGGGCCGTACGCTACGCGTCTTCCACAGCTCGTCACGCGGGGCCTCGCGCGCCGAAGCCAGCAGGGGCGCGAGCAAGCGCGCGGTCTTCCGCGGGTAGTCGGGCACGAACGGCGAGAGCGTGCCCAGCTGGCGCAGCAAGCGGTCCAGATCCTCGGGCCGATCGACGTCGTACCAGCTCTGCAGCAGGTGCACCCGGAGGCCCGCGGCGTCGCTCGCCGCCAGCGTCGCGCGCAAGACGGCCGAGGTGCTCCACGGGATCTCGCGGAAGAGCGACGGCTGCGGCGCGCGCAGGCCGAGCAGGTAGTAGCCCCCATCCCACGCCGGGCCGAGCACGACGTCGACGTCCGGGCTCGCGAGCGCGTTCACCCCTTCCTGAAGAAGCGCCGTGGGCAGCGTGGGCGTATCGCTGTCGACGAGCAGGACGGCACGCGCGCCCGCCTCGAAGAGCTCCCCTGCGACCGCATCGAGCCGCGCGCCGAGATCCGCGCCGCGCTGGACGACGACGCTCGCCCCGGCGGGCTTCCACGGGTCCATCGCCGCCGGGCCGTCGGGAGGTGCGACGGCGATCACCAGGTGCACACCTTCGAGCCCGGCGAGCTGCGCGAGCTTGTCCTGGAGAAACGCCTCGTACAGCTCGCCGCGCTCACGCTCTCCGAGTCGTTCGGAGAGGCGGGTCTTGGCGGCGGCGGCCCCCGGGCGGCGCGCCATCACGGCGACGACCGCGCGAAATCGCGACAGATCCATGCGCCCCAACGTAGCCCGAATCGCCCGCGCCCAGGCGCGTCCAGCGCTAGGATGGCTGTCCTCATGCGAGCGCTCGTGACCGGCGGCGCCGGTTTCATCGGATCCCACCTCGTCGATTTGCTGCTCGCGCGCGGGCACACCGTGCGCGTGCTCGACGATCTTCTGCCGCAAGCGCACCCGACCGGCCGCGCCGAGAACCTCTCGCCGGCCGCCGAGCTCGTCGTGGGCGACGTCCGCGATCGCGCGCGCGTCGATGCGGCGCTGGAGGGCATCGACACCGTGTTTCACCTGGCCGGGATGGTCGGCAACGGGCAGTCGATGTTCGATCTCGTGCGCTACACCGACGTGAACGTGAAAGGCACCGCGATGCTCCTCGAGGCGCTCCTGGCGCGCCGCGCGGACATTCGCCGGCTGGTCACCGCGTCGTCGATGGTCGTCTACGGCGACGGCGCGTACGCGTGCCCCTCGTGCACGCCTTCCGGCTGCCGTGGCCTCCGCCCGCGCGCGCGGCTGGAGCGCCGCGCGTGGGAGCCGATCTGCCCGCGCTGCGGCGCCGAGGTCACCCCCGTCGCGACGACCGAGGCGCACCCGCTCGCGCCGAACAGCACCTACGGCATCACGAAGCGCGACCAGGAGGAGCTCACCCTCGTCCTCGGTCGCGCGCACGGCCTGCCGTCGATCGCGCTCCGCTACCTCAACACGTACGGCTCGCGCCAGGCGCTCTCGAACCCGTACACCGGAGTCGCCGCGATCATGGCGATGCGCGTCCGCCTCGGCAAGCCACCCACCCTCTTCGAGGACGGCGCGCAGCTGCGCGATCCGACCCACGTGTCCGACGTCGCCGTCGCCACGCTGCGCGCCGCCGAGGTGGGGGACGACGCGCTCTACGAGGCCTACAACATCGGCGCGGGCCGGCCGACGTCGATCGCCGACATGGCGCGCTCCATCGCGCGGAGCATGGGCTCGTCCATCGAGCCCACGGTCACGGGCGAGTTCCGCGAGGGTGACATCCGGCACTGCTTCGCCGACGTCGGCCGCGCCGAGCGCGCGCTTGGTTGGCGCGCCAAGATCGCCTTCGAGGACGGCGCAAAGGAGCTCGCGGAGTGGGTCGTCGGCCAGGCGCCCGAGGACAACACCGAGCGCGCGAACGAGGAGCTCCGCCGCGCGGGGCTCTTGCGGTAGCGCCATGGCAGGGGCCGGCATCTTGCGCGTTGCGATCGTGCCCGTTCTCGACGAGGAGGCCACGATCGCGACGACCGTGCGCGGCCTCGTGCCGCTCGTCGACCGGGTCCTCGTCGTCGACAACGGCAGCACCGATCGCACCGCCGCGATCGCCGCCCAGGCCGGCGCCACCGTGGTCGCCGAGCCGCGGCGCGGGTACGGGCGCGCGTGCCTCGCGGGAATGGCGCACGCGGCGAAGCTCGGGGCCGACGTCGTGCTCTTCGCGGACGGCGACGGCAGCGACGATCCGGCCGACGCCGCGCGTCTGCTCGCCGAGCTCGATCGCACCGGCGTCGAGCTCGTGCTCGGCGTCCGCACGCGCGCGCTCGCCGAGGAGGGCAGCATGACGCCGGTGCAGCGCTTCGGCAACTGGCTCGCGCCTGCCCTCATCCGCGTCGCTCTCGGCGCGCGCTACCACGACATGCCGCCGCTCAAGGCCTGCCGGCGCGGCGCGCTCGACGCGCTGGGCCTGACGGACACGACGTACGGCTTCACGATCGAGCTCTTGATCAAGGCGCACCGCGCGCGCCTTCGCGTGATCGAGCTTCCGGTGCGGTGCCGCCGGCGCCAGGGCGGTCAGTCCAAGGTGTCGGGGACGCTCCGCGGCTCCACGCGCGCGGCCGCGAAGATCCTGTGGACGGTCGCCACCCACGCGGCGGCATCGCGGCGCTGAGCGGCCGCGCGCCGCTCAAGGGTGCCCGCCGACATGCCGCTCGGGGTCGGCCGCGAGCAAGGAGGCGGCGCGTACGTTCGTGCGCGGTCGGTGCGATGCGAATGTCATAGGGCGCGCTCTCCGCCTCTCGCGCGATGCGCGCGGCCGCCGGGTTCGCAACCCCATCGCTACGGGCCCGCAATCCGCGGCGCGGCGCCGCCGGGGCGATGGCACTCGTTGCAGTTGGTGTGAGGCGCGGGCATGCGCATGCTTCGCTCGCTTCCGTCCGGTCCGACGACCTTCACCCGCAGCGGCGGGACGAGCGGGTTGTGGCGGAAAAAATTGCCGTAGGGATTGGGCGACATCACCGCGCGGTTTCCGAAGCCGTCGGTCACTTCGACGCGCGCGACGGCGGGGCCCGTCAGATCGATCGAGCCGGCCACGGTGAAGTCGCCGGTGTGGCAGCAAAGGCAGCTCGTGCCGTGGCGCTCGCGCTGCGGATCGCCAGGATCGCACGCGGCCGCGTCGTCGGGCGGCACGTAACCGGACGCGGAGGCTCCGGCATCGCTCGCCGCCGCATCGCTCGGTGCGAGATCGGCAGAGGCGTCGGTGGGGGCCGTGGCCGTCGCGGCGGGCGCTCCGCACCCCAGCGCCGCCCCGATGGCTGCGACGACGAAGGCGAGCGGCCATGCGCACGCAAAGGAGCGGCCGAGGCGATCTCTCACGGGGTCCGGCATTTCGGTGAAACCTGGGCTACCTTCGAACGTAGGCTCTTGGGCTCCTTCACGTAGAGGTTATCCATGAAGAGTGTAACGTGCTTCGCGGTCATTGGTTTCGCTCTGCTCGGCTGCTCGACGAGCAGCTCCCCCGGGGCCACCTCGGACGGAGGCCGCGGGCAGGACGCCGGCGGGACCTACACGGTCCGCGGCACGGTCACCGACAAGGACACGGCCAAGCCGCTCGGCGGCACGATCGTCATCGTCGAGGTCGGCGGCCTCTACCAGCCGAACCCCGTCCCCGCCGAGGCCAACCCATTTTACAAGATCAGCGCCCTCGCCGCGGCCGACGGGACCTTCTCCGTGGACATCCCCGCAGGCGCCGCGAGCTTCCACACGTTCCAGAACGGTTACTACTACGGCGTCTTGGGCCTCAAGGACGTCGCGACGGCGCCGCCGGTGGCGGAGGTGAAGGTGAAGCCGCTCCTCCCGCTCGACGTGAAGCCCACCGCGAAGAACCTCGTGCTCACGCCGGCCACCGTGGCCGCGGGCGCGCAGGTGGCCATGTCCGTCGACGTGACCCATGCGCCGAACGCCGCCGACGCCGGCGCCGATGCGGGGACCGACCCGCTCTCCGAGGAAGTCATCGCCGCGGAGACGACGACGAACTGGGCCACCATCCTGAAGCCGCCTTCGTTCGCGCAGCAGGGCGTCTCGTCCCCGGACGGCACGTACACGACGAAGTTCACCGCGCCGTCGAAGCCCGGCACGTACACCTATTCGCTCCTCGTCTCGAGCGAGGGCTGCATCACGAGCGATCGAATCACCGCGACCCTCACGGTCCAGTGATGCCATAGGCGACGGATGCACCCCGAAGCAGCGGGCTTCGGGCGCCCCCTCGTCGCGCTGTTGCTCTCGACGCGTCGTCGGCGTGTGCTCCTGAGCGGTACGTCGCGCGCTATTTCGCGCAGCGAATTCCGATGTCCTCGGCCCCAGAGCCCATCGGGTGGGTCCAGCGGCGCGAGGCGCGCAAGCGATCGCGCGCGTCCTGCCAGCTGCCGCCGCGCTTGGCGTGCTGCGGTGCGCTGGCAGGGCCCTGCGGATCCTGGGCGGGGCTGGTGGCGTAGTAAGCCGGATCGTAGAAGTCGCTCATCCACTCCCAGAGGTTACCGCCCATGTCGAGCGCGCCGCTGGCGGCCGGAGCGCCGGCGTGAGAGCCGACGAGATCGGTCTTCAGCGTGTCGCTCGTGCTCCGGCACGCGCCCGCGGGATCGGCGGAGTTGGGGGCCGCCGTCGCCGAGAAGCTGGCCAGCGCGCACGTCGGCGGCTCGCTACCCCACGGGTAGAGCCGGCCGTCGGTGCCGCGCGCCGCCCACTCCCATTCGGCCTCCGTCGGCAGGCGTTTGCCACGCCACGCGCAGTACGCGCGGGCCTGGTCCCAGGTGACCCACGCAACCGGGTAGTCGGCGTGCCCGTCGGGATCGAACTCCTTCGTCGGCGCACTGCACGAGCCGGCGTCCATGCACGCCCGGTACTCGCGCTGCGTCGTCTCGAGCTTGTCGAGCGAGAACGCGTGGACGCTGACGGTGTGCGCCGGCTTCTCGTCGTCGTTGCAGCTCGTATCGATCGCGGCGTTGCAGCCCATCATGAACGTGCCCGCGGGGACGCCGACGAGCCCGCCGGCGAGCGATGCCGTGCCCCCATCCGTGGTCGAGGCGTCGGGGTTCGCGCCGGGCGCGGCCTTCGCGCTCGACGACGAGCACCCAGCCGCCGCAGCGGCGACCGCGAGCGCGAGTGCGATGACAGGACATGCGACCGGGGTCTTCATAGGCGTCAACGTAGCGTGCGCTCGACGTTGTCGCACGACCTGGACGGCGTACTCTCGCTTCGTGGACGACGAGACGGCGATGAAGGCCGCGATGGCGGAGGCGGAGCGCGCCCGCGGCGGCACCGGCGACAACCCCTGGGTCGGCAGCGTCCTCGTGGTCGGCGGCGCCATCGTCGCGCGCGGGCACACGCAGGGTCCAGGCGAGGACCATGCGGAGATCGGCGCGCTGCGCGAGGCGCGCGCAGCGGGGGTGGACCTCACGCGCGCGACGCTCTACTCGACGCTGGAGCCGTGCTCGTTCCACGGACGGACGCCGGCGTGCGCGCGGGTCATCGCCGAGAGCGGCGTCGCGCGGCTCGTCACTGGCATCCGCGACCCGAACCCTCGCGTGGACGGCGCAGGTGCGGAGATCGTCCGCGCCGCGGGCGTGGTCGTCGTCGAGGACGTGTGCGCGACGGAGATCCGCCTGCAGCTCGGCGCGTGGATCGTCCAGCACCACCCGCACGAGCCGCTCGCGCGTGCACGGGCCATGTCCCCTCGCCCGGCGGAGGAGCTCGCGCGCGTCCTCGCGGACATCTACGGCATCGACTCCGCCACCGCGAGCGATCTCGCGGGCCGCGTGAGGGCTACGCGTTTTTCTGCACCAGGTACGCCGTGATTCCGCCGAAGATGTGGATGAGGATCTTGATCCCCTGCAGGACGACGAAGAGCGTCCCGCCCGACGCGATCTGCAGAACCGCCGAGATCGCGCCGAACCCATGCAGCCACAGGATCCGCCGGGCCGCCGCGCGGTCTCCCTTGAAAATCTGCACGCCGCGCACCGCGTAGAGCACGATGAGCACGACCGGCAGGATGACCTGAAAAGCCGAGATCGAGCCGAAGGCGGCGCCGAGGCCGATGAGCAACGTGAGGCCCGCCCAGTACGCGCTCGCGAGGCCCGCGCCCACGGCGGCGAGCACGAACATCGTGCGATCGGCGGGCGGCCCCGCTTGCGGAGACGCGTAGGGCCCCTGGGGACCGGGGGCTTGCGGGGCTTGGTACGGGTTGGGGTTCATTGGGCGCTCCGGTGGGCATCCTAGCCGACCAAATGCGCCGCAGGCCACCCGCGGGTTTTCGTCGGCTACGCGGCGGCTGCGGGCGGCGGGCAGTCGTTGTCGCGGTAGATCGAGCGAACGTTGTCCGCCACCGCGTCGTTCGCCGGAGCGCCGGAACGGTCGTCGGCGTCGTAGACGTCGCGCGGATCGAAGAAGTCGACGGCGATGGAGTCGACGTCCCACGGCGAGCACGCCAGGCGACCCGAGAGGAATGCGCCAGGGACGTACTGCGTGAGCGTCTGGTCGATGAAAGATTCGAGGGTTTGGCAGTGACGCATGCTTCGTGAAAAGCAGCCGCCGTGCCAACGACGCCAAGGCATGATTTCCCGAGGAATCGTCCAAAACGAGCGTCAAGCAAACGTCGCTTGCGCCAGCTCGTCGTACGCTCGCCGGATGGACCGGCCTCCGGGACGCTCGCGGCGTGTGCTCGTCACGGTGACAGCCAAGCGCGCAAGGTCTCGTAGACGTCGGGGCGCTCGAGCAAGTCGAGGTGCCCCGTGCCGTAGGCGATCCACTGATGCGCCTCCGGGAAGCCGAGCGCGAGCGTGGGACGCGCGTGCCGTCCGAGGGCGCTGTCCACCGGGACGAGCCCGTCGCTGCGCAGGCCCGCGGTCCGCTCCCCTGCCCGGCGCGGGTACGCGGGCGGAGCGGACGGGCCGGACGGGGCCGGCGTCGTCGTCGCCGCGATGGCGTAGCACGCGACGCCCTCCGGGAGCGCGAGGTCGCCGCGCGGATCGCGGCCATGCGCGAAGCGGTCGCGTCCTTCCCAGTGCGCGTCCACGACGTTGCCGAAGCGTAGGTCCGTGACCCCCGCGCTGCGGAGGCGACCGAGGCGCGACAGCGGCGCGCTGTAGCGGCTCACGCCGAGGAGCAGGTCGACCATGTTGCCGCCGCGCTCGAGTGGCGCGCCGTGGTGCGGGGTGCCGAGGAATGCGAGCTTCGTGAGTTTGCCGCGCCAGGCGTGCCCCTCCGTCTCCGCGACGTGACACGCGCTCCTGGCGACGAGCCCGCCCATGCTGTGACCGACGAACACGAGCTCCGTAATCGGCACCGGCCACGCGCGCGCGAGGCGTTCCATGAGCGCCGCGAACGCGCGACCGTTCGTCGAGACGTGGAGCCCGCTGTTGTACCGCAGGTAGAGCGGGAAAAATCCGAGGTCGCGGGCGAGCGCCGCGCCGTGATCGTGGCCCCCGCGCGTCCACTGGCGGTCGTACATGCTCGAGCCATGCAACAGGACGACGAGCTTGCCTCCGGCCTCGGGCAGCGCCTGCGCCAGCGCGCCCGGGTCCAGCGGCAGCGGCTGCCCGTCGCCGCTGCACATGCACATCTCGGTCGCGAGCGGGTTGCCCGTCGCCACCAGGTAGTCGCCGACGACGCCGTTGAGCGCCGCGAGCAGCGCCGCGCGCTCGGGCCCGGGGACGCTCTCGCCGAGCAGCGGCGCGAGCTGCGCCAGAGCCACGTCGATCCCGACGCCGACGAGGTGGGTCACGCCGCGGATGCTTCCGTAGACGAGCCGCGTCACGAGGCCCACCGGGCCCTCCAGCGGTCGACCGAGGACGTCGGGGCCGCTCCCGATGGTGCGGTGCATCGACTCGACCACCTCGGTCACCTTCTTGGTCGCGTCGACGACGAGCTTGCTCGCGCCGCGGAGATCCTCTGCGTGGGAGCGGCGCACGTCGTCTGCGGGCTTCTTCACGACCGATCTCTACCGGCGGCGATCGCCTTGTCGAGGGCGACAATGGCGCGATCGAGCTCCGCCTCCGTGTTGTAGTGGACCGCCGACACGCGCACGACACCGGCAGCGGATACACCCAGCTCGCCGGGCAGGCCCTTGGCGTAGAAGTCGCCATGGCGGATCCCCACACCGTGTGGATCGACGCGGCGGACGATCGCCTCCGGGGCGAGACCGTCGACCGTGAAGCTAATCGTCGGGACACGGCGCGTCCGGTCGGCCGTGCGCTCGCCGTGCACGCGCGCGCCGGGGACCCCGGCGAGCCACGCGAGGAGGCGCGCGGACAGGCGCTCTTCGTGCTCGGCGATCTCCGCGAATGCGCGCGCGGGACCGCCGAGCGAGGCGATGTACTCGTAAATTCCACCGAGACCGTGCGAAAGCTCGAAGCACGCGTTGCCCGGTTGGAGCTTGTAGGGGACCGCGTCGATGAAGTCGTGGTTGATCCCGGCGAGCTCCTCCAGGAGGCCGCGCTTGCCGTAGAGGACCGCCATGTGCGGGCCGTAGACCTTGTAGAAGCTGAAGACGTAGTAGTCGACGTCCCATGCACCGACCTCGACGCGCCGATGCGGCGCGTAGGCGACGCCGTCGACGCACACCTTTGCGCCGTGCGCGTGCACGAAGCGCGTCAGCGCGGCGACGTCGTGGATGCTCCCGAGCAGGTTCGACGCGTGCGTGAACGCGACGAGCCGCGTGCGTTGGGTGAGGAGCGGAGCGAGGCCACGCTCCTCGAGGCGGAGCGTGTCGCGATCGAGCGGCCAGCGCTTCACGACGACGCCGCGCGCGGCCAGCCGCTTCCACGGACCCACGTTCGCCTCGTGGTCCGCGGTCGAAACGATCACTTCGTCGCCGGGCGCGAGCTGCGCCTCCATCGCGCGCGCGAGGTTGTGCAGGAGCTGCGTCGTGGAGGCCCCGAGGACGATCTCGCCCTCCTTCGCGCCGACGTAGTCCGCCGTCGCGCGCGCCGCCTCCGCCACGCGCGCCGTCGACTGCTCGGAGACGGCGTACGACGCGCCGAGCTGCACGTTCGACGTGAGGAGGTAGTCGCGCACGCGATCGGCGACGCGGCCGAGCGTCTGCGAGCCGCCGGCGTTGTCGAGGAAGACATAACCGGAAGCGAGCGCGGGAAACTGGGCCCGGACCACGTCGAGATCGAGCATGGCGGTACTTTCGCCCAGTTAGGGCCTGCGCGAAAGATGCCGTAGAATGATTCCGCGATGCGTGGACCGTCCCTCTGGCTCGCCCTCTTCGCCCCGGCGGCCCTCGCGACGCCGCTCGCGCTCCTGGCCGGCGCGTGCAGCACCTCGCACGGGACCACGGCGGCGCCCGGCGACGCTGGCGACGAGGCGACCGTCGACGCGGCCGTTCCGCCTCCGACGCCACCCCCGCCCTCCGACGCGTCGACGACGCTCGACTGTCCGACGGACCTGCAGAGCGACGGCGTCTGGGGTCACCTGCAGTGCACCGGCCTCTACTCCGACTTCGCGAGCAAGACCGTCGTCCCGGCGGCGCGACCCTACGTGCCTGCGCTGCAGCTCTGGGCCGACGGCGCGACGAAGCAGCGATGGCTCTACTTGCCGCCCGGCCAGAAAATCGACACGTCCAACGTGGACGAGTGGGTCTTCCCCGCGGGAACGAAGGTCTGGAAGGAATTCCAGCTGGAAGGCCGGCGTGTCGAGACGCGCCTCTACCTCAAGTCTGCCGACGGCAAGTGGCACCACACGACCTACCGCTGGAACGCCGACGAGACCGACACCACCCGGAACGACGTCGGCGCCGCTGTCCCGCGCGACGGCGGGAGCGCCGTGCCGCCGTACCAGATCCCGAGCGGCACCGACTGCAGCAACTGCCACGACGGGCGCAAGGATCGCCTCCTCGGGCTCGAGCCGGTGAACCTGGGCATGCCGGGCGCGCAAGGGATCACGCTGGCGTCGCTCGTCGCCGAAGGCCTCCTCACGAGCCCGCCGCCGGCGACGACGCTCGCCTTCCCCGAGGACACGTCGGGCAAGGCCGCCGCGGCCCTGGGATGGCTGCACGTGTCGTGCGGGCCGTGCCACAACCGCTCAGGCGACGCGAACGCGAAGAACAGCAACGTGCGCCTGCTGACGCTCATGAGCCAGCTCGCCGGCGCGGACGCGGGTGCCGACGGCGGCCCCGTGCCCGTGCCCAGCCTCGACGCGTACCTCACGACCGTCGACCACACCACCAGCGTTCCGATCCCCGACGCCGGCGGCGCGACGTTTTACCGCATCAAGAAGGGTGATCCGGGGGCGAGCATCGTCTCGTGGCTGTCCGGCCGTCGCGTCGGGGTGACGGGCACGCCGAACGAGAAGGAGCAGATGCCGCCGATCGTCACGCGCGTCGTCGACGGCGTGGGGCATCAGAAGCTCGACGACTGGATCGTCCTACTTCCCTAGAGCAACCATCCCGCTACTTCTTGAGGAGCGTCGCGAAGGGGTTGTTGGCGAACGCCTTCTGCGCCGGTGCCGCCGCCCCTTGCGGCGGACGAGGGGCGGCGCGAGGGTCCTGGCGCACGTCGGGGCGCGAGGGTCGCGGCGTCCCCGCCCCTGCTGCCGACGCCGTCCCGGGCGGCGCCGCCGAGCGTGCCGACAGCGCGATGCGCTTGCGGACCAGATCGATCTCGAGGACGCGCACCTTGATGCGGTCGCCGACCTTCGCGACCTCGTTCGGATCCTTCACGAACTTGTCGGCGAGCTGCGACACGTGGACGAGGCCGTCCTGGTGCACGCCGACGTCGACGAACGCGCCGAAGGCGGTCACGTTCGTCACGACCCCCTCGAGCGCCATGCCGACGACGAGGTCCTCGAGCTTGCGCACGTCGGAGCGGAACTGCGGCGCCTCGAACGCCGCGCGCGGATCGCGCCCGGGGCGCAGAAGCTCCTTCTGGATGTCCTCGAGCGTGGGCAGGCCGACCTCGTCCGACACGTATTTCGCCCACGAAATCGCCCCGACCGCCTTCGCGTTGCCAACGAGCTCGGCGACCCTGAGGCCGGCGTCCTTCGCGATGCGCTCGACCAGCCCGTAGCGCTCGGGGTGCACGGCGCTCGCGTCGAGCGGGTGCGCGCCGCCGTGGACCCGGACGAAGCCCGCGCACTGCTCGAACGCGCGCGGCCCGAAACCGGGCACGTCCAGGAGCGCTTTCCGTGACGCGAACGCCCCGTTCGCCTCGCGGTGCTTCACGATCTTCTTGGCGAGCGTCGGCCCGACGCCGGCCACGTGCGTGAGGAGCGGCGCGCTCGCGGTGTTGAGCTCGACGCCGACCGCGTTCACGCAGCTCTCGACGACGTCGTCCAGCTTGCGCTTCAGGAGCGGCTGGTGGACGTCATGCTGGTACTGCCCGACGCCGATGGCCTTGGGATCGACCTTCACGAGCTCGGCCAGCGGATCCTGCAGCCTCCGCGCGATCGACACGGCGCCGCGCACCGTCAGATCCAGATCGGGAAACTCCTCGCGCGCGACGTCGCTTGCAGAATACACGGACGCGCCGGACTCGCTGACCATCACGACGACGACGTCCTTCGTCTTGCCCATCTCGGCCAGGACCTCGTGGCAGACGTCCGCCGTCTCGCGGCCGTGGGTGCCGTTGCCCACCGCGATCGCCTGCGGCCCATGCTTCGTGATCAGATCCCGCAAGGTGCGCTTCGCGTGCGCGACGGCGGCGTCGCCGGTGACGAGATTCACGAGCGTATGGGTCACGAGCTTGCCGGTGTCGTCGACGACGACGCATTTGCAGCCGGTGCGCTGGCCGGGGTCGATGCCGAGGACGACCTTGCGGCCGAGCGCGGGCATGAGGAGAAGCTTCTTCACGTTCTCCGCGAAGATGCCCACGGCGTCGCGATCGGCGGCCAGCTTCAGCTGAACGCGCATCTCGCTCTCGAGCGTCGGGCAGAGCAAGCGCGCCAGCGACTCGTCGATCGCTTCTTCGAGGACGCCGGCGAACGGCGAGCTCTTCTTGACGCCGCTGATGCGCGCGACGTCGACGGCCGCCGCCTCCCGATCGATGTCGACCTTCGCGCGCAGCACGCCCTCCGCCTCGCCACGCCGGATCGCGAGGAAGCGGTGCGACGGGAGTGAAGCGGCCTTCTCCTGGAAGTCGTAGTACATCTCGAACTTCGTCGGCTCCTTGGTCTTCGCCGGATCGGGCGTGACGCTCATCATGCCGCTCCGGGCGAACGTCTCGCGGACGAGGGTCCGGATCTCCGGACGGTCCGCCAGCACCTCGGCGACGATGTCCTTCGCGCCGGCGAGGGCCGCCTTCGCGTCCGGGACCTCCTTGGCAGGGTCGACGAGCTTCTGGGCCTCGGCGTGGGGTTCGCCGTCGCTCGGCTGCGCGAGGATGCGGAGCGCGAGGGGCTCGAGGCCGCGCTCGCGCGCGATCGCGGCGCGCGTGCGACGCTTGGGCTTGAACGGAAGGTAGAGATCCTCGAGCGCGGCCTTGACCCAGGTGCCTTCGATCTTGGCGCGGAGCGCGGGTGTGAGCTTCCCCTGCCCCTCGATTTCGCTCAGGATCGCGACCTTGCGATCGTGAAGCTCGCGGTAGTAGGCGTTCTTCTCCTCGATGTCGCGGATCTGCACCTCGTCGAGGCCGCCGGTCTGCTCCTTGCGGTAGCGGGCGATGAACGGGACGCTCGCCCCCTCGGCGAGGAGCTTGGCAACGGCGCGGACGCTCGTGACGGGGAGCTTCAGCTCGTCGGCGATGCGGGCGGACGGATCGTAAGCGGGCTCGGTCATTGGCCTTGCCCGTCTATCACGTCCGCCATGCGACGCCGACTCTGACGCCGACGCCGACGCCGACTCCGGCTCGGACTCCGACGCCGACTCCGACGCCGACTCCGACGCCGACTCCCTAGCTGAGCAGCCCGAGGCATCGACAGCCGCGGCGTCTTTCCCTACGTTGCCTGCGTCCGTGAAGTCGAAGCCTCCCGCCCCTCCCTCGGTCCCCCCGCGCCCGATCCCCGCCAAGCGCAAGTCGAAGGTCCCGACCGGCCGCATCGGCCGTATCGCGCGCGTCGCGGCCATCGGCCTGTCGAGCGGCGCCGCGCGCGCAGAGAAGACGGCGCAGGTGCTCGCGTCCATGCGTGGCCTCGCCGCCAAGGTCGGCCAGATGGCGAGCTACGTGGATGGCGTCGTCCCCGAAGAGCACCGCGCCTCGTACGAGTCGTGGCTCTCGCACCTGCGCTCGCAAGCCGCCCGCTCCGAGCCGGCGGAGGTCCGCGCGCTCGTCGAGGCGGAGCTAGGCAAGCCCATCGCGGAGCTCTTCGTCGAGTGGGACGACGAGCCGTTCGCAAGCGCGTCGATAGGGCAAGTCCACCGTGCGCGGCTGGCCGACGGCCGCGTCCTCGCCGTCAAGGTGCAGCACCCGGGTGTCGCCAAGGCGGTCGAGAGCGATCTCTCCAACGCCGGCCTCGTCGAGTCGATGATCGGCGCGCTCGGCGGCCGCAGGCTCGACACCAAGGGCCTGCTCGACGTGCTCAAGGCCCGCTTCCGCGAGGAGCTCGACTACGAGCACGAGGCCGAGCAGCTGCGCTTCTTCGCCGAGCTCCACGCGGGCGATCCGCAGATCAGCGTCCCCGCCTTCGTCGCGTCGCGCTCGTCGCGCCGCGTTCTCACGACCGAGATGGTCACCGGCCGTACGTTCGAGGATGCGTGCGCCGCGAGCGAAGCGGAGCGCCGCGCCTGGGCAGCGACGCTCTGGCGCTACGTGTACCGCGGCAACCTCGTCGGCGGGCGCTTCAACGCCGATCCGCACCCCGGCAACTACATCTTCCACGACGACGCCCGGATCACCTTCCTCGACTACGGCTGCGTTCAGAGAATCGAGCCCGCAGCCCTCGCCGGCGCACGCGCGATGCACGAGGCCGCCACGCGCAAGGACGAGCCCGCCTTCACCACGCGCGTGTCGAGCATGATCGGCGCCAAGCCCGGTCCGCTCGAGGATGCCGCGCGCGCCTACATCCGCCGCTGCTTCGAGCCGATCTTCGCGTCACCGTTTCGCATCACGCGCCCGTACACCGCGAGCCTCGTCGCCTCGACGAAGGGCCTCGCCGGCGTGGCGCGCAACGTGAAGAACGACGAGCTCTTCACGATGCCGCCGGAGATGCTCTTCATGAACCGCCTGCAGTTCGGCTTTTACTCGGTGCTCGCCCGCCTCGACGTGGAGGTCGACTACGCCGAGATCGAGCGCGCGATCCATACCGAGTTCGCAGCCTACGACGCGCGCTCACGCTGACGCGACGCCGACGCGGCCGACTTACTCGAGGACCTCCGCGAGGAGCGCTTCGTTCTCCGCCGAGAGGTGGAGGAACTTGAGACCCACATCGTACTTGCACGGCGCCCCGGGGCCGAGCGGCTCGATCCACGCGACCTCGGCGTCGAACGTCACCTGCGGCTGGTCCTTCAGGAAGAGCTCCATCGTCAACCGAGCGCCGACCTCGAGTCGCTCGTCGCTGTAGACGCGAACGCCGCCGCGACTGACGTCGATCGGCTCCTCGTGCTTCGAGAAGATCTTGAGCCCCGCCGCCCGGCAGTACACGGGCGCGGCGATGCGACGAAACTGGCGTCGCTCGCGCGGGTCCCCTGCGTCCTCCGCGTCACCCGCCGAAACCTTCGGCCGAAACCCCGACTTGCTCGTCGATACCGGCGCGATACCGGTGAGCATCGTGAGCACGCGCTCAGCTAGGGTTTTCTTCGGCTCCGACATGTTTCGCGACGCTTACACCCCTCGCAAGGAGCCTTAGTGTGGCGCATCACCCCACCGCAAGCCTGAAAATGCGTCCGGGCAGGAATTTCTGGACAACGCATGGCGTCATCACGACCTTGACTCGCTTCCGCGCAAGCTATTCGCCGAGCACCTTCGCGAGGAGCGCTTCGGCAGCGGGCTCGAGGTGAATGAACTTGAGACCGACGTCGAACCGCGCGACGGCCCCCTTCGGCAGCTTCTCCACCCACGCCACCCTCGCCTGGAAGCTGCACTCCTCGACGGCCCCCTCGACGAAGAGCTCCATGGTGAGTCGGTCGCCGACCTTCATCGGCTCGTCGCTGTAGATGCGCACGCCGCCGCGGCTCACGTCGATCGCTTCCTGGCGCTTCGACATCATCTTCAGGCCCGCAGGGCGGCAATAGACGGGCGCGTGGATACGCCGGTAGCGACGCCGTTCCTGACCGTCCTCGCCAGAAGACATCCTTAACAAGATGCCTCATGGTCACGGCCGCGCAAGGTGTGGAGACCCGCCTCGCCGTCGGGGCCACGAGGGCATCTCGCGCAGCGCCTGTGCTACTTTCGGGCCATGTTGTTCTCCAAGGATGTCCTCGAGATCGACCGCGAGGTCGTGGCGCGCGAGATCGCCGACAGCGTCCGTGCGCAAGTGATGGGGACGCTCAAGCGGCGCGGCGCGGTCGTAGGGCTCTCCGGCGGAATCGACAGCTCGGTCGTGGCCGCGCTCGCGGTGCGCGCCCTCGGCAAGGAGAAGGTCCTCGGCGTCTTCATGCCGGAGCGCGACTCGTCGGGCGATTCGCTGCGCCTCGGCCGGCTGCTCGCAGAGTCGCTGGGCATCGACACCGTTCTCGAGGACATCGCGCCCACCGTCGAGGCGGCCGGCTGCTACCGCCGCCAGGACGAGGCGGTGCGCACTGCGTTTCCCGAGTACGGCCCCGGCTACAAGTGCAAGATCACCCTCCCCTCGCTCCTCGAGAGCGAGCGACTCAACGTCTTCCAGCTCACGATCCAGAGCCCCTCGGGCGAGACGAAGACGAGCCGCATGGGCCTCGCCCCCTTCCTGCAGCTCGTCGCGGCGACGAACTTCAAGCAGCGCGTGCGCAAGATGATGGAGTACTACCACGCCGATCGCCTCAACTACGCCGTCTCCGGCACGCCGAACCGGCTGGAGTACGACCAGGGCTTCTTCGTGAAGCAGGGCGACGGCGCCGCTGATTTCAAGCCGATCGCGCACCTCTACAAGACGCAGGTGTACGCGCTCGCCGCCCACCTCGGCGTGCCGGCGGAGATCTGCAGCCGCCCGCCGACGACCGACACCTACTCGATGCCGCAGACGCAAGAGGAGTTCTACTTCGCGCTCCCCTACGACAAGATGGACCTCTGCCTGTACGGCAAAAACCATGGCGTCGCTGCGCCAGAGGTCGCCCCCGCCGTCGGCATCACCGCCGAGCAAGTCGAGCGCATCTACAAGGACATCGACAGGAAGCGCATGACGACACGCTACCTCCACGCGCGTCCCCTGCTCGTCCACGACGTGGCGGAGATCGCCAAGTAGGATGTGCGGGATCGCGGGTATCGTCGCCACGAGCGCCGCCGCCGCGCCGCCTACGCGCGAGGCGCTCGCGCGCATGGCGGCGTCGCTCCGCCATCGCGGGCCCGACGAGTTCGGCGTGTACCGCCGCGGCCCCGCCGGCCTTGCGCACGCGCGCCTGTCCATCATCGACCTGAAGACGGGCCAGCAGCCGCTCGCGAACGAGGACCACACCGTCTGGATCGTATTCAACGGCGAGATCTTCAACTACGTCGAGCTCCGCACCGAGCTCGTCGCGCTGGGGCACGTGTTCCGGACGGAGAGCGACACCGAGGTCATCGTCCACGCGTACGAGGCGTGGGGGGACGACGCGTTCGCGCGCTTCAACGGGCAGTTCGCCATCGCGCTGTGGGACGAGACGCGCGCGCGCCTCGTCCTCGCGCGCGACCGGCTCGGCGTGCGGCCGCTCCACGTGTGCGAGCACGCCGGGCGCGTCGTCTTCGCGAGCGAGGTGAAGGGGATCTTCGCGGCCGATCCGTCGATCCCTCGCGCGCTCGATCCGGTCGGGCTCGACGAGACGTTCACGTTCTGGTCGATCGTCCCGCCGCAGGGCATCTTCCAGGGCATCACCGAGCTCCGCCCCGGCCACGTGCGGACCTACGAAGGGGGCGAGGTCCGCGAACACGCGTACTGGCGCGCGCGCTTCCCGCCCGATCACGTCTTCGACGGGACCCTCGACGACGCCGTCGTCCAGGTGCGCGCGGCGCTCGAGGACGCGACCCGCCTGCGCATGCTCCGGGCCGACGTCCCGGTCGGCAGCTACCTCTCCGGCGGTCTCGACAGCTCGCTCGTGGCGGCGCTCGGGCTCCGCGTGAAGGGCGAGAAGTTCCACACCTTCTCCCTCCGGTTCGAGGACGCCGAGTACGACGAGACCGGCTTCCAGCGCACCATGGCCAAGCGCCTCGGCACCGAGCACCACGAGGTGGTCGTCTCGCGCAAGGACATCGCCGAGGCCTTCCCGGCCGTCGTCTTCCACACCGAGCGCCCCATCCTCCGCACGGCGCCGGCCCCGCTTTTTCTCCTGTCGCGTTTGGTCCAAAAGAGCGGGATCAAGGTCGTGCTCACCGGCGAGGGGGCCGACGAGATGTTCGCCGGCTACGATCTGTTCCGCGAGGCGAAGGTCCGCCGCTTCTGGGCGAAGGAGCCGACCTCGCAGGCGCGCCCGCGGCTGCTCGAGCGCCTCTACCCGTACCTCGCGCGCTCCCCGGTGACGCAGCAGGCCATGGCCCGCCAGTTCTTCGGGAAGAACCTCGACCGGTGGCAGACCCCCGGCTTCTCGCACGACACGCGCTGGCACACGACCGGCGCCCTGAAACGCCTGTTTTCCAGGGCAATGCGCGACGCCACGAAGGGCTTCGATCCCGTCGCGCGCCTCCTCGCGGATCTGCCGCCCGAGCTGCCCACGTGGGGCCACCTCGCGCAGGATCAATACCTCGAGATCCGGACCCTCCTGTCGGGCTACCTCCTGTCGTCGCAGGGCGATCGCATGCTGATGGCCAACTCGGTCGAGGGCCGCTTCCCCTTCCTCGACGCGGACGTCGTCGAACTCGCGTGCTCGCTGCCCGCGTCTTACAAGCTCAAGGTCCTCGACGAGAAGCATGTCCTGAAGCGCGCCGCGGCGGAGCTCGTGCCCGAGGAGATCGTCCGCCGGCAGAAGCAGCCGTACCGCGCGCCCGACGCGCTCTCGTTCGTCGGCATCCACGCGCCCCAATGGGTGGGCGACGCCATGAGCGACGCGCGCGTGACCGCGGCGGGCATCTTCGACCCCGGCGCCGTCGGCCAGCTCTGGAGCAAGTGCAAGGCGAAGAAGGACGACGGACAGTTCTCGAACGCCGACAACATGGCGGTCGTAGGCGTCCTGTCGACGCAGCTGCTCCACGCCCACTTCGTTGCCCATCCCCCCGCCGAGCCGAAAGCGGTTAGGCTGACGACACTCGTAGAGAGAGCCCCATGAACGGCGTCCCCCAGCTCCACGACTACCTCGCCGACTCCGCGCGCCGCCTGCCCGACAAGGTCGCGCTCGTCTGCCAGAAGAAGCGGCACACCTACCGCGACCTCGATCGCCGCGCGAACCAGCTCGCCCACGCGCTCGTCCAGCGCGGCGTCGTGCGGGGCGATCGCGTCGTCGTCTTCGCGGACAACACCGCGGAGACGGTGGTGGCGTTCTGGGGGATTCTGAAGGCCAACGCCGTCGTGTCGATCGTGAACCCGCTCACGAAGGCCGACAAGCTCGCCTACCTCCTGAACGACTGCCGCGCGGTGGCCCTCGTCACCGACGGGCACCTTACGCAGGCCTTCGCCGACGCCGCCTCGAAATCCCCGCACCTCCGGCACATCCTCGTGTCGGGCGGTGTCGACGCCGAGCGAACCGGCGGCCTCCCCGGCGTCGTCGCGTGGGACGCTGCGCTCGCGGAGGGCAAAGCAGACGCGCCGCCTGCCCGCAAGAACGTCGACGTCGATCTCGCCGCCATCATCTACACCTCCGGCAGCACGGGCGATCCCAAGGGGGTCATGCTCACGCACCGCAACATGCTCACCGCAGCGCGGTCGATCACGACGTACCTCGAGAACGTCGAGGACGACGTGATCCTCGGCGTCCTGCCGCTCGCCTTCGACTACGGCCTCTACCAGATGATCATGGCGTTTCGCATGGGGGCCCGCCTCGTGCTCGAGCGCTCGTTCACTTACCCCGCGCAGGTGCTCAACGTCGTCGTCGAGGAGAAGGTCACCGGCTTCCCCGGCGTCCCCACGATCTACGCCATCCTTGCCGAGCTCAAGAACCTCAAGGCCTACGATTTTTCGAACATCCGCTACGTGACGAACACGGCGGCCGCGCTGCCCGTCAAGCACATCCTGGTCCTCAAGGACCTCTTCCCGGGCGCGAAGATCTTCAGCATGTACGGCCTCACGGAGTGCAAGCGCTGCACGTACCTGCCGCCGGCCGACATCGATCGGAAGCCGACCAGCGTGGGCATCGCCATCCCGAACACCGAGCTGTGGATCGTCGACGAGAACGACCAGAAGGTCGGCCCCGGCGAGGTCGGCCAGCTCGTCATCCGCGGCGCGACGGTGATGAAGGGCTACTGGGAAAAGCCGGAGTCGACGGCGAAGAAGCTCCGCCCCGGCCCGGTGCCAGGAGAGCAAGTCCTCTACACCGGCGACTTCTGCAAGACGGACGAGGAGGGCTACCTCTACTTCGTCGGGCGCATGGACGACATCATCAAGAGCCGCGGCGAGAAGGTCGCGCCGAAGGAGGTCGAGAACGCGCTCATGAACGTCCACGGCGTCAAGGAGGCGGCCGTCATCGGCGTACCCGACGACATCCTCGGCCAGGCCGTGAAGGCGTTCGTGGTCCTCGAGCAGGGCGTGACACTCACCGAGAAGGATTTGCAGAAGGAGTGCCAGAAGCGGCTCGAGAGCTTCATGGTGCCCAAGCACGTCGCGTTCGTGCCCGAGCTGCCGAAGACGACGACCGGCAAGATCAAGAAGACGGGGCTGACGTGACGGACGAGGACGAGCGCGTCCGCCGCGCCTACGCAGACGGGCGCATCCGATTCATGGACCTGGAGCTCTCGGTCGCACCCGGCGCGCTCGTTCCGCGCGAGGAGACGGAGATCCTGGCCCGCGCGGCCCTGCGCACCCTAGAGGGTGCGAGGGGGAGCCTGGGGGCGGGGGCCGGCGCGGACCCGCCACGCGTCATCGACATGTGCTGCGGCTCGGGAAACCTCGCGTGCGCGATCGCGACGCACGCGCCGGACGCACGGGTGTGGGCCAGCGATCTGACGGATGGCTGCGTGGCGGTGGCGCGCGAGAACGTCGCCGCCCTGGGCCTGGGCGCTAGGGTTACGGTCGCGCAAGGGGATCTGTTCGCGCCGCTGGCCGGCCTCGGGCTCGAGGGGGAGATCGATCTCGTCGTCTGCAATCCGCCGTACATCTCCACGGGCCGCCTCGAAAAGGACCGGAAAGAGCTCCTGGCCGCCGAACCTCGCGAGGCCTTCGACGGCGGCCCGTACGGCCTGACGATTCACCAGCGCGTCGTCAAGGAGGCGCTACCTTTCCTGCGCCCCGGCGGCGCCCTCCTCTTCGAGATCGGCCTCGGGCAAGAGCGCCAAGTCGACATCCTCTTTCGACGGGCGACCTCGTACACTGCCACCCAGCACGAGAAGGACGGCGCCGGTCAGGTGCGCGTCGTGATCTCCAAGAAGGTCTGAGGCATGGAAATCAAGGATCAGGTACGGCAGTTCATCGTCGCCAACTTCTACGTCGCCGATCCCGGCGCGCTCGCGGACGACACGTCGCTCCTCGATCAAGGCATCGTCGACTCGACCGGCGTCCTCGAGGTCATCAGTTTCCTCGAGGCGACCTTCGCCATCACCGTCGCCGACGACGAGATGCTCCCCGACAATCTCGACACGATCACCCGAATCGCCGCGTTCGTGGCCAGGAAGAAGGCGTAGCGCTACACCTTCACCCGTGAATCTCCGTCGCCTTCTCCTCGCCGCCGGTGCCCTCGCCGCCGCCGCGGGCGCGCTCCTCTACCCGGTCGGCAGCGGAGGCGCCGCGCCCGGGCGCGGCGCACGTGGCCCCTCCCTCGATCTGTCGGCGGTGCCCGACGGCCCTCCGCCGGGCAAGGTCGACCTCCTCTTCATCCACCACTCGTGCGGCGGCCAGTGGCTCGCCGAGCCGGGCGCCGAGGCCGGCGAGCGCGCCTCGTGCATCCTCGAACGCCACCCGAACGGCGGCGGCCTCCGCGCGCGCCTCACGGCGAACAGCTACGCCGTGCACGAGGCGTCGTACGGCAGCGTGGTGGGCGAGAAGACCGATCTGTTCGACTGGCTCCCCAAGCTCAGGGACGACATGCCGAAGGTCCTCGCCGTGGACGAGAACGATAGGCCGCTGCCGCCCGGCCGCACCAACCAGGTCGTCGTCTTCAAGTCGTGCTTTCCCAACAGCGATTTCGTCGGTGCCGGCGCGCCACCCGGCGATCCACGCGGACCCGAGCTCACCGTCGCGAACGCCCAGGCGACCATGCGCGCAGTCCTCCCCGAGCTGGCGAAGCACCCGGGCGTCCTCTTCGTGTACCTCACGGCCCCGCCCCTCGCGGACGATCCGCCCGGCCCCGCGTACCGTCACCTCGCGCGCGCCGCCAAGCGCAGGCTCTCCGGCCGGCTCTCGCCCTCCGACGCCGGCGCGCACGCCCGCGCGTTCAACGACTGGATGAAGTCGCCGAGCGGATGGCTCTCCGGCTACGCGCTCACCAACGTCGTCGTCTTCGATCTGTTCGATCTTCTCACGGGCGAGGGCGCCGCCAACGTCGCGGCGTACCCGTCTGCGGGGCAGGACAGCCACCCCGCGAGCTCGGGCAACCAGCGGGCGACCGACGCCTTCGTTCCGTTCTTGAACCGCGCCGTGCATCGGCACAGCCAGGTCCACTGACCGGGGTACCCGCGCCACATGACGCGGCGCGCCAAGTCGCGGTACATTCGTCCAGTCCGCGGAGTGATCCCCGGGCCTCGTCCGCTGCCTGACCGGGGACCGCTAAGTTCGGCCTAAGTCACCGTGGCATCGCCCATTTCCGCGGGCAATTTCAGCGTCTTGCGGGCGCCAGACAGGGGCAACTTTTTCCGGCGTCGAAACCCCGAGGGGTTCCGCATGGTTGCGCTGATCTGTCCACAGATGTCGAAATGTGGGTTGCGCGCCCTCATAGGCTCGGTCAGAAAAGGTCCCTTACCTCATCCTCACCTTGAGCCCAGACCAGTCGCCCCGGGGGGAGTGCCGGGACGACGCGCGCGTGGGCCGCCGACCGGCACCTTCCGCGCTCCCAACTCGTCGGCGATGACGGTACGGCCATGAACACACCCCGCTTGAACAACCTGGCACCGGGCCTGACCTCCAAGGTCCACTTGGCCGGCGACTGCACGACGCTCGCGGTCGCCGCGGTGCTCGCGAGCGCCGGGACGTGGTCGGAGCCGCTCCTCGTCGCCTCCGCGGCGATCGTGGGCTGGGTGCTCGCGGCGCGTGTCCTGCGTCAGTACGACATCTGGCACAAGCAAGGCCTCGTCGGCGAGCTGGCGCTCACGACCGTGCTGGTCATCGGAACGGTGATCGAGCTGTTCCTCCTGCGCCTGGCAGTTCCCGCGCGCACGATGCCCAACCTCTCCCTCGGGCAGTACGTCGACGTGGCTCTGCCCGCGATGCTCCTCCTGCGCCTGTTCGTCGTATCGGTCCGCTCTCTCGGCGAGCAGTCCCAGAAGGACGTACTGGTCGTGGGCGCCGGCGCACTCGGTCGCGTGACCGGCGAGGATCTCCGCGCGAACCGCGCGCAGCCGAGCAACCTCGTCGGCTACCTCCGCTTCCGCGAGGACGCGACCGTCCCCCGCATCCCCGCACCGCTGCTCGGCGACGTTGACGCCCTCGAGTCGGTCCTGAAGGATCACCCGGTGAGCGAGGTCTACATCGCCGGCAACATGGTGAAGAACGCGGAGACGATGCAGGGCGTCATCCGTGTCTGCGAGAAGCTCGGCGTGCCCTTTGCCCTCCCCGCCGCCGGCTTCCGCTTCGGCCGAGCCCGCGCAGTCGACGCGAAGGCGATCTCCGACGGCTACATCCACTACCAGTCCGTCGAGCCGAAGCCGGTGCAGACCGCCCTGAAGCGCGCGTTCGACGTCCTGCTGTCGGCGATCGCGCTCTGGCTCCTGTCGCCGCTCCTCATCGGTGCTGCGCTCGCCGTGAAGCTGACGTCGAAGGGCCCCATCCTGTTCAAGCAGCCGCGCGTCGGCATGCATGGCCGCCCGTTCAACATGCTGAAGTTCCGGTCGATGGTCGTGAACGCAGAGGAGCTCAAGGAAAAGCTCCTGGCGCAGAACGAGCAGGCCGGTCCGGTCTTCAAGATGAAATCAGACCCGCGCGTCACCCGCGTCGGCCGCTTCATCCGCAGGTATTCGATCGACGAGCTGCCTCAGCTGGTCAACATCCTCCGCGGCGAGATGAGCATCGTCGGACCGCGCCCGCCGGTCCCCAAGGAGGTCGCGCAGTACGAGGCGTGGCAGCGGCGGCGCCTCAGTGTGCGTCCTGGCCTCACCTGCGTCTGGCAGGTCAGCGGGCGCAACGAGATCAGCTTCGAGCAGTGGATGTACCTGGACATGCAGTACATCGACAACTGGAGCCTGGGGCAGGACTTCGGCCTCATCCTGAAGACCGTGCCCGTCGTCCTGACCGGCCGCGGCGCCTCCTGACGCGTGCGCGCCGCCGTGTCATCCGTTTGGGGCGGTGACTTTCGGGAGCGGCGGATACACTCTACATGGACGATGGGGTCCGCCCGCCGCTCGAGCACCAAGCTCAAAGCCGCTTCCGCGAAGAAGCGAATTCTCGTGGTCGAGGATGAGCCGACGCTCCGGCAAACCGTTAAGAGCCACCTGGTTCGGCGCGGCTTCGAGGTCGACGCCGTGAGCGACTCCCACGCCGCTATCGAAGCGCTCAAGGGCAAGCAACCGGACCTGCTATTCCTCGACCTGCATTTGCCGCGCGAGTCGGGGTATGAGGTCTGCGAGATGGTGCGCAACGAGCTGCATCTGAAGGAGCTTCCGATCGTCATGATGGGAGAGACGACCTCACCCGAGGCGCGGGCGTTCGCCGAAGAGGCCGGCGCCGACCAGTACCTCAGCAAGCCGTTCACGCTGCGTCAGCTCGACGCGCTCGTCGACCTCCTGCTCCGAGCCGAGGCACGAAAGGCCTGATGCTCGCGCGCTTTCGGCTCCGCAGGTGCGCCTACGTCGGCGACGCCCCGCGCGTGCTGGGGCGCGTCTGGATCCACGGGCTGGGCGTGATCCGGCTCGGCGATCGCGTGGTGCTCGACGCCCGCCTGGCGCCGATCGAGCTACACGCGAGCAGGCCCACCTCCGAGATCGTCATCGGGGACGACGTGGTCATCGGCGGCGGCAGCTCGATCGAGGCAGAGGAGTCCGTGCGCATCGGCGACCGCGTCCGCCTCGGCGGCTTCTGCCGGCTCATGGACGCACATTTTCACTCTGCGACCGGGGATCGGAGCAAGCGCCCCGCGCCGGCCCCGCTGGTGGTCGAAGACGACGTCGAGATGGGCGCCCGATCGATCCTGCTCGCGGGGGCACACGTGGAGCATCACGTGCAGATCTGTGCCGGGACGGTGGTCACCCGCCGCGTCAGGGCGCACAGCACCGTGCGCGGCGTGCCGTGCCAGGTCGTGGACACCGGCGCGCGGGGGGCGCGATGACGGACGGGACGAAGGGGGACGCCTTCGTCGACCGGACGTGGTCGCTCCTCACGGACGCCGCGGCCCGACCGCGGAGCGTCCGCCACCTGGTGAACGGCACCGTCGCGCTCGCCCGGGCGCATGCCCTGTTCCGCGGTTGCGAGCGGGGCCGACGGGTTCGCGCCTACGGGCCCGTCCACGTCGTGGCGGACGGGCGCATCGTTCTCAGCGACTTCGTGTTCTTCCTGAACGGGATGATCCCGTCGGAGATCGTCTGTCACCGCGGCGCCGAGCTCGTGATCGGCGAGCGAACTGGATTCAACTACGGCGTGTCGATCGAGGCGCGCCAGCGCGTGACCATCGGCAACCGCTGCCTCTTCGGGGCGATGGTCCGCATCGGCGACTCGGTCCGCGGTGCCACGGCGCCGGTCACCCTCGGCAACGACGTGTGGATCGCGCACGGCGCGATCATCGAGGCCGGGGTGACGATCGGCGACGGATCGGTGGTCTCGGCGGGCAGCGTGGTCGTGAGCGACGTGCCGGCGGGGCGCATGGCGATCGGCAACCCGGCGCGCCCCGTTCCCCTCGACGTTCGCCGCAGCGCCCGGCACGAGACAGGTTGAGCGTCCTTCAGACCGCTTCGTAGGCGTGCCAGAACGGTGTCGACTTGAGCGGACGCAGGTGCGGCGACGCGTCGAGCTGCTTGACCGTCTCGCCGTGGGGTTTGCGGTAGATGAGCGCGACCTTGCGCGGGTGCGCAGCGATCGATTTCTCGATGTGCGTGATCGCGTGCGTCGCGATCGAATGCGGGAACGGGTTGTTCAAGAAGAACAGCGACGGACGAGGCGGGAGGGCGTGGGCCATGAAGTCGTCGCAGACCCACTCGACGCGGAGCGAGCGTCCGGTGGAGCGCTCGTATTTCTCGACGTTCTTCTTCCCGGCCTCGACGAGCTCCGGAGAGAACTCGATGCCGAGCAGCTCGCGGAACGGGTACTCGCTCGCCAGCATCAAGGCGAGCCCCTTCCCTGCCCCGACGTCGACGAATCCGTAGTCGCCGAGGCGGAGCGGGAGCGCGCGCATCATCTCTGCGAAGAAATCGGGGTTGATCGGACCGTAGAGCCAGTCGCCGAAGCGCGGGTCCAGCCCGGCGACCTGGAGATCGGCGAGCTGGGCGCGCTCGAAGGTGTCGGTGCCGTGCTTGCGATCGAACGCGCGCGTCCGGTAGTCCGTGTACTTGCCCATCCACCCTTCGAGGTGGCCCACCGCGCGCTGCCCGAGGCGCGACCCGCCGGCGAGCTTGCGGGCGACGGAGAGAGCCCCTCCGAAGTGAGTCGTCGAATGGGCGAAGCCGCGCGCCTTGCGAAGGAACTTTTCCATGGCCGAATAGAGAATCATCGCACGGCCGCTGGGCCGAGGCCACGCGATCTCGCGGGCGGCGTCAGGTACGCGTGCCGCGGCGGCGACCCAGCAGATACCGCGCGTTGCGACCGAGGCGAGCGGTGGCCTCGGGGACGACCGCTTCGATGAACCACCGCGCCCCTTTGCCTCGCAGGCCCGGCGCGTACTCGACGCCTTCGCGGTAGACGGTGCGCTCGGGTCGCCAGCGCAGCTTCGATTCGTCGGTGCCGGCCGACAGGTGCACGACCTTGAAGCCCTCCTCGAACGCGTACCGGATGGCCTCGGCCACCGTCGTCGTCATGACGCTGTAGCGCGACCAGGTCGGGTCGTAGCCCGAAAAGTACAGGTAGAGAACGTGGCCGAGCGCGAAACCGACGCGCGAGGCCACGACCGCTCCTCCGATCCGGAGCTGAAAGACGCGAACGGCGTCGCGCGCGCCGAGGCGCGTGCATACGTCGAGGAAGAAGCTGCGCGACGCCGTGTCGCGGAACACGTCCTCGTGGTGAAGCAGGCCGTCGGCCTTCGCGCGCATGTGGTGCAGCTCCAGGAATCGCTGGAGGGCGGAGGCGAGCGGCGCCGGCTCACGAGCGACGTCGAGCTCGAAGTCGTGCCCGTCGCGCTTGAGCGAGTTGTAACACTTGCGCAGCGACTCCTTGAGGTTGCGGGGGCGGCTCGCGCGGAAGGTCTCCCAGGTTCCGTCGAGGCGCAGCCAGTGTGCCGCGGCCTCACGGGGCAGCTCCGCGCCAGGCGCGGCGAGGACGGCGCGCAGGCCGTCGCTCCCGTCGCGGAGCCCTTGCCAGCGGATCCAGTCCCAGTCCCTCCGGTTGGCGGCCAGGTGCGCGGCGAGCGCGGCGTAGACGTCGGCCTCCCAGGCAGGGTCGACGAGCGCGCCGCGGAGCTCGGTCACGTTGGGATCCGCCCCCACGAACTCGAGGCTACGCATGAGCGAGATGCCGACGCCGGGACGGCGGACGAGGATGAGCGGCGCGACACCTACGAGCTGGCCAGAGGCGCTACGAAACGCGCGGAAGTAGAGCGCGTCGCGCACGGTGACGTGGTCTTCGTGAAACCAGCGCCACCACGCGTCGTTCCACTCCCACGTGCGGAAAGGCAGGCCCTCGCCGTGCGCGGCCGCGAGCGCCCGCCACTCGCGCTCGAGCGCCGCGAGCTCATGGGCAGTCTCGATCCGCTCGATCACGAGCGGGCGCGTCAGAGCCACCGCAGCACCGCTCTGCCTATCACCTTGAGCGCGAGCAGCTCGGCCGCGCCGCGCGAGGCGCGGTAGTTCCGATAGATGCGCTCGTACGCGAGAGGAACGCGACCGTCGGCCATCGCGGCGTTCATGAGCGACGGGGCCCCCGTCCGGTACTGGACCACCGGACGGTCGAGGAACGCGCACCCGAAGGCGCGGATCGCGCGGATGTAGAACTCGAGATCCTCGACGACGCGCAGCTCCTCGTCGTAGCCGCCGAGCGCGACGACGTGCTCGCGACGGATGAGGCACGCGGAGTTCACGAACAACGTCGTACCGGCGAAGAGCTGGTTGGCGACGACGAGCTTGGAGGAGCCGAGGCGCTCGTAGACGCGCGCGCTCCGGGCGGCGTGGGCGAAACCCCGCCGCTCACGCGCTACCGCGACGGGATCGTCGCCGAACGGTTCGACGCGACCGTAGACCACGCCTACGCGCGGACGGCTCGCGAACCTCGCGACGATGTCGCGGTAGGCCCCAGGAGCGACCCGATCGTCGTCGTCGAGAAAGTGTACGAACCTGCCGCGCGCCAGGGAGACCCCGTCGTTCCGCACGCGGGAAGGATTGCCCCCGGTCGGCTCGTCGCGGTGGCGGTAGACGACGCGTGCATCGCCGATGCCCTCGACGGGCGCGCGCGCCGAGCCCTCCGGGCTGTCGTCGACCACACGCACCTCGACGGTCACACCTTCCTGGGCGAGCGCGCTCTCCACGGCTTCGACCACCAGAGCGGGACGGCGGAACGTCGGAATCACCACCGAGATGTCCGGCGTGAGGGTGTGCGGCTCCATCGCAGGCGTCATCGAAGGCCACGAACGCGCGCGGCCAGGAGCTCGCGCAGGAACGTCTCCAGTCGCATCGACGCCGCCGTCCAGGAGTACCGCTCCTCGACGAGGGCGCGCCCGCGGGCCCCCATCTCGACGCCGAGCGCGGGCGTGTCGAGGACCCGGCCGAGCGCCGCCGCCAGCGTAGCGGGATCGTCCGCGATGAGGATGTCGCGTCCCGGCTGCGCGTCGATGCCTTCGGCGCCGAGCGACGTCGAGACGACCGGACGCGCCATGGCCATGGCCTCGAGGATCTTGAACCGCGTCCCGCCGCCGATCCGCAGCGGCACGATCGTGACGGCGGCGCTCGACAGGTGCGGGCGCAGGTCATCCACGCGCCCCGTGACCTCGACGCGCGGGCTGCGGAACGCGAGGACCTCCGGCGTGGGGTGCTGCCCGACGATCTTGAGCCGCGCCTCCGGATGGCTCCGCTCGACGAGCGGCCATACGTCGCGGAGCAGGTAGCGGAGGCCGTCCACGTTCGGGAAGTAGTTGATGGCGCCGAAGAACATGACGGTGCGTCCGTCGGAACCGGGGAGCCCGGGATCGGGCCGGAAATGCTCGAGGTCCACCGCGTTCGGCACGACCGTCGAGCGGAGGCCCGGCACCAGGGTCTTCGCGCGCGCTTCGTCGACGTCCGAGCAGAAGGTCACGCCGTCGAACCGGCGGTACGCGCCAAGCTCCTCGCGCCGGATCTTCGGCCAGTTGGCGAGGTTGTGCACACGCCGTGCGAGGCCCTGCTCGGCGCTGGCCTGCTGACGGGCGAGATCGAACTCGATGTTGTGCTCGTCGAGCACGCGCAGCGGCGGCCGCTCCCCCGGCGGCGCCTTCGTGAGGCGCTGGCCGACGAGGAACGGGAGCTCCACGTTCACGACGTCGATCACGTTCGCCGACAGCACACGATCGAGCGCGCGACGGAGATCGGGCAGATCGAACGAGCGCGCCTCGAAGCTGCGCCGCGACAGGAGCGAGCGGAGCTGCATGACACGCTTGGCGCTCCCCTGCCACGGGCGCGCAGGTACGAGCACGACCTCACGGCAGTACTCGTTCATGGCCTGCGCGGCCTCCGCGGCGTCGAGATCGGGCGTGATGAGCGACACTCCGAAGACGTCGTGGCGCTTGGCGAGGGCCGCCATCACCCCTTGAATCCGCCGCTGCGCGCCGAACGTCGGCGGGCTCGGGGGAAACTGCGAGAGGAAGAGGAGGCGGAGCCTGTCGTTGGCCATGGGCAGCGCGGGCGCGAAGCGAGCGGGTGAGTCAGGGAGGACGCGCCGTTATTGCATGACGCCGTCGCTCCTGTCGAGCCGCGGCGCCGCACGCGTGGCGTGATAGACTTTCCGGCTTGAAGCGCACGAGGGGAGCCAGGATCATGTCCCACAGCACCAAACATCGGCTTCTCCTGCTCGCCGCGGCCGTCATCGCCGCGTGCGGTGGAGGGAACTCCTCCCCTGGCGTCGGGGGCGGCGATTCCGACGCAGGATCGCCGCCCTCCGACGCCGCAGGCGATGGACCCGGTACCGACACGAGCACGAGCAGCGGTGGGCTCCCCCCCGGCGACTTCTACACGCTACCGGCCGACCGGACGACGACGTGGCAGCCGGGCGTCACGTACAACGGCGGCATCCCCGCGCGCACCACGATCTACAAGACCCTCACGCCCAGCGGCGGCGACGACACGTCCTCCATCCAGGCCGCGCTCGACACGTGCCCGCCTGAGCAGGTGGTCATGCTCGGACCCGGCACCTTCCACGTATCGGGCAGCGGCCTCGCGATCAAGACGTCCAAGATCACCCTGCGCGGCTCCGGGCCCAGCAGCACGATCATCGCCGGCACGCCGTCGAGCGCGGTCGTCATCATCGGGACGCGCTTCTACAAGTGGGGCCAGCAGACGGATCTCGTCGCCGACGTCGCGAAGGAGACCGACACGCTCACGCTGAAGAGCAACCCCGGCCTCAAGGTGGGCGAAATCGTCCACGTCGACGAGACGTACGATTCGAGCATCACCTATTACAACCCGGACAAGCAGAACGGCGATTTTCAGGGTTGGGGCGAGGGGCGCAAGGGGCCACAGGCCGACTCGCGGCCGATCGGCCAATCGATGGAGATCAAGTCCATCACCGGCAACACGCTCACCTTCACGACCAAGTTCCACACCGCGTTTCGCACGGCGCACGCGGCGCACGTCGCCCGGATCACCGATGGGCAGAACGTCGTACAGCCCGTCGTGTGGAGCGGCATCGAGGATCTCGCGGTGACCGGCGGCGGCGGCGGCGACGGCGGCGGGAACATCCGCCTCTTCGCGGTCGCGTACTGCTGGGGCAAGCACCTCGAGAGCAGCCTGAGCAACGGCGCGAGCTTCGCATTCGATGGCGCGTTCCGCTCCGAGGTCCGCGACTCCTACCTGCACACGAGCGCCGATCCGAACCCAGGAGGCGGCGGCTACTCGCTCATCTTCGATCGGTACACCGCCGACTCGCTCGCCGAGAACAACATCTCCTGGAACTTCAACAAGGTCAGCGTCATGCGCTCCACCGGCGGCGGCAACGTCGTCGCGTACAACTACTTCGAGGACGCGTACGGCTCCGGCTACCCGACGATCCCCGAAGTCGGGATGAACGGATCGCACATGGCCGGCTCGCACTACGAGCTCTTCGAAGGGAACCAGGCGTTCAACTTCGACAGCGACTCGTACTGGGGCAGCCAGATGTATTACACGGTCTTCAGGAACCACCTGACGACGCTCCGCCGCTCGATCCGCCCTGGCACCGCGGACGGCGTGAAGGTGAAGCTCACCGACGAGGTCAACCGGCGCGGCATCGGCCTCACCATCCACCAGCGCTGGCACAACTTCGTCGGCAACGTGATCGGCTACCCCGATGGGTACTTGCAGAATCCCAAGATTGGCTTCGCGTACCCGGCCGCCTTCAGCCCCGCGCCGCAGGGCAAGACGTTCCAGTACGAGTGGCTCGGCGGTCCCTTCGGCAGCGACGGCCAGTTCACGCCGATGTGGCAGCTCGGCTACGAAGGGCAGACCTGGCCCAAGACGCAGGACACCGAGGTGCAAGCGACGACGCTGCGCGATGCCAACTACGACTACGGCACCAAGAGCGTCCGCTGGCACGGCATCGGCGGCACCGGGGCAGGGGCGCCGGCAAGCCCGAAGCCGCTCCGGCCTTCCCTGTACCTTGCCGGCAAGCCCGCGTTCTTCGGCGCGAACCCCTGGCCGTGGGTCGACGGCGCCACCGGCGCAAACCCGCTGCCTGGCATCTTGCCCGCGCGAACGCGCTTCGACAACGGAACGCCCAACGACCTCTGAGGACGGACGGCCCCGCGGTTACTTCAGTCCGTGGATGGCGTCGAAGCGCCGACGCGCGGGGAGGATCCCCATCTTCGGCATCCGCTCCGGATCCACGAACGGCCACGGCTCGTCGCCGAGAAACGCGGGCTTGGCCGGCAGGTAGAACGACGCCGGGAGCTTCCGTGGAAAGCGCGCGTCCCAGACGACCTGCTTGGTGACGTAGTCGAAGTTGGCGTGCCGGATCGTCGTCGCGACCACCTTCACGTCCTGCGGCGGCGACCACTTCTGCCCCTCGTAGCCGAGCTGCCACATGCTTGCGCGCGTCCAGTCGCCGAAGCCGTCGTTCTTCTCGTACACGAACGATTTGGCCGGCGCGGGGGACTGACCCTCGGTGCCCAGCACGTTGCCGACGAAGCTGTACCACCAATGGTTGATCGTCAGACCCACCGCGCGGTGGTTCATCTCGTCGGTCACCTTGATGGGAGGGACCGACCGGCGCCTGCCGGTGAAGTGGTTGCGGAAGACGGTGATGTAGATGGAGTTGCCCCAGCCGGTGTCGCTGTCGAAGTTGAACGCCTGGTTGCCTTCGAAGAGCTCGTGGTGGGGCGTCGTGAAGTGCGACGCGCTGAGACCAACCTCGGCGATCTGGGGGTAACCGGAGCCGTAGCCGTCCTCCAGGTAGTTGTAGGCGAAGACGTTGCCGCCGCCGCTCGCGCGGAAGACGTCCACCTTGTTGAAGGCCCAGATCGCGTTGTTCTCGATCAGGTTGTCGGCCGAGTGGCTGTTGACGCCGACGCCGTAGCCGCCGCCGCCGGGGTTGGGGTCGACGGTGCTGTGGACGTACGAGTCGCGGAGCTCGCTGCGGAACGCGCCGTCGAAGTTCACACCCTGCCCTTCGCTCAGATCGGACTCGATGTTCTTCACCCAGGAGTACGACGTCGCGAAGAGGTGAATATTTCCGCCGCCGTCGCCGCCCTCACCGTGCGAGACGTAGAGGTCCTCGATCCCGGAGTAACGGATCGATTCCATCGCAGGAAAATCGGCGTCGGTCGCGAACCTTACGAGCTGCGGTGAGGAGGCCTTGAGGAGGCCGATGTGCAGCGGCGTCGTGAACGTCACAGTCGTGCCGCTCACCTTGGCGACCTCGGCGACCTGGCCCATCGGGCGATCGGGGCGGCAGAACCAGCCGCGGGGCGGCGAGCCCTTCGGTGCGTTGTCGCCCCAGTAGGTGAGCGACTCGTCGGTGACCTCGTCGAGCATCACGAGCTCGCCGACCTTGAGGCCCGGGTCCTTGACCAGCGTGACCGAGTACTGCCCCTTTGCGGCGCTGACGCTCAGATCGGTGGGCTGCGTGTACTTGTACCAGCGACGCCCGATGATGATGACGGGGTAGCCGTTGCCCTTCTTCTTCACGAGGCGCGTCTTGTCCGGACCGCGGCCGCGGAGGACGACGTTGGAGCGGGCGACGACGAGGCCGAGGCCGGTGATGTTGTACGTGCCCGCTTCGAGCTGGACGACCTGGTTGGGCGGGCACGCGTCGAGCGCCGCCTGAATGGTGGCCGTGTCGTCGCCGCCGCTCGGCGGGATAGCCTTGAAGATGGCGGTGCGCGCCGGGATCCCGCCTACGGACATGAGGCCGGGGTTCCACACGGTGAGCCGTTCGTCGGGCAGGATGCCGGCACCGGCCGAGACGACGGGCGGCGCCGCGTCGGGGAGCGACGGGGCGGCGCTCGCGGCGATCGGGACCGCGGCGAGCGGCGTCGGCACGGCGATCCGCGGCGGCGGCGACGTCACGACGCCGTCGGCGGTCGGGGCGCTACCGGTCGTCCGCGTCGGCGTGCACGCCAGGAGCGCAGCGATCGCCCCGAGAGGCCAGGCCCGCATCGCGACGAGGTACCGGCATCGCATGATGCAAGCGAGCATGGCACGACGACCCGGGGCTGTCACGCCGGCGGCAGGAGGCCGAACGCCGAGCGGATGTCCCCCGTCGACGTGCGCGATTTGCCGTTGATCATGACCATGACCTTGTCGCCGCGCTTGCTCGCGAATTCCACGAGCTCGGCGCGGCTCAGCGGTGTGTCGGGGAAGTGGTCGAGGGACATGTGACGGTCGATGGCGTAGTGCCCCGCGGCGACCATGCCGAGGACCTCCTCGACGTAGATGCCGTAAAGGAAATACTCCGAAAAATTCAGGTTCCGCGCGACCCTGCGGAGCCACGCAGTCGGGCCGCCGCCGATCCCCCCCCGCGAGACATGGGCGTGCAGCTTCAGGAGCACGTCGCGCCGCCAGAAGCCCCACGGGTTCACATAGCCGACCCGCTGCGGCCTGCGCGCGCGCGGCAGCTGGAGCAAACGACGGCTGACCTTCGTCCACTCCTGGGTGTTCGGGTTGGTCTCGTACCAGTCCTTCTCCTCGCGGTAGAACGGGACCTTGCCGTCCACGACGAGCGAGCTCGGATCGAACGGCTCGGCGAAGAACGTGTCCGAGTCGATGATCATGTACGCGTCGGCGTCGATCGCCGAGATCGACAGCTTCACCATCTGCTGCCAGATCCAACCGCGAACCGGCAGCGTGCGGGGGTTGACACGCCATTTGCGCGTGAACGGGACGCGCCAGAACCGCTCCGCGACCACGTCCTCCTGGACGATGACGTGCGTGCGCGCGTCCGCGCAGCCGCGGAAAAGCGCGAGATCGTCTTGGCTGACGATGACGTAGTGCTGGAGATCCGGCGGGAGGTACTTGTGGACCGAGTCGATCAGGATGCGGCAGGGCTCGTAGTCCAGATAGAACGACGGTGTCACGAGAGCGATGCGCATGCGAGTACGCCCGAGCATACCCGCGTCTCGCCAGGTGCGTGACACTGGACCCCTCCTGTGGTCTCCTTTCGCTCGCCATCCATGTGTGGAATCGCGGGAATTCTCGGGCGCCCGAGCGACGGCAACCGGGCCGCGTTGAGACGCATGAGCGACGCGATGGTGAATCGCGGGCCCGACGCGCAAGGCAGCTGGGAGTCGCCGCCCGACGAGCGCGGCAGGGTGGCGCTGCTCGCGCATCGTCGGCTTGCGATCCTGGACCTGTCGCCGGCCGGCGCGCAGCCGATGACCGATGCGCTGACGGGGCAGGTGATCGTCTACAACGGCGAGGTCTACAACTACCAGGCGCTGCGCGATCGGCTCGTCGCGGCCGGCCAGGCGTTCACGTCGACGGGCGACACGGCGGTCGTCCTGCGCGCGCTCGCCGTGGAGGGGCGCGGCGCCGTCGCCACGCTACGCGGCATGTTCGCGTTCGCGACGTGGGACCCGAAGCGGCGCGAGCTCCTCCTCGCCCGCGATCCGCTCGGAATCAAGCCGCTCTACGTCGCGACGAACCCCGACCCCGCTGGCGACTGGTCGCTCGCGTTCGCCTCCGAGGTGCGCGCGCTCCTCGCCGCCGGCCTGCTCGGGACGCCGAGACTCGACCCGCAGGCTGCGGCGTCGGTCGTGTGGAACGGCTTCATCGTCGGCCCCCAGACGGCGGTCGCGGGGATCGAGTCGCTCTCGCCCGGCGAGCTGCGCGTTTACGACGCGGCCGGCAAGCAGACGGTCTCCCAGGAGTACTGGTCGATGCCGGCGCCGGATCGCGGCGCGCCGATGAGCGAAGAGGAGCTCACGCACGTCCTCGAGGAGTGCCTGCGCCTGCACCTCGTCAGCGACGTGCCGCTGGGAATCTTTCTGTCGAGCGGCATCGACTCGTCGGCGGTGGCGAACCTGGCGCAGCGCGCGGCGCGCGGCGGCGTGCACACCTTCACGCTCGCGTTCGAGGAGAAGGAGTTCGACGAGGGCGTGTGGGCCCGCAAGATCGCGGGCGAGATCGGGACCCAGCACCAGGAGGTCGTGCTCACCGAGCAGGCCTTCGTCTCCGGCCTCGAGGGGGCGCTCGACAGCCTCGATCAGCCGACGTTCGACGGGCTCAACTCCTACTTCATGTCGCGCGCCGTGCGCGAGGCCGGCTTCACGGTCGCGCTGGTCGGGACGGGCGGGGACGAGCTCTTCGGCGGGTACACGTCGTTCCGTGACTTGCCCCCCCTCCACCGCTGGTCGCAGCGGGCGCGTCTGATCCCGCGCGGGGTGCTCGTCGCCCTCGCCGAGCGGGCGATCGCCGTGGCCCAACCCTCGCGGGGCGTCTTCCCTCGCCAGACGCGCTGGGCCAAGCTCCCAGCCATGGTGGCGAAGGGCGACGATCTCCTCGCGCTCTACCAGCTCGCGTACGCGCTCTTTCTGCCTCCGTCGCAGCGCGATCTCGTCGGCGACGAGGCGCAGCGAACGCTCGTGGACGGTCTGCCCCCCGCGATGCGCGCGCGCCTCGTGCGCGAGACGCGGGGGCGCTCGCCACTGGCCGCGATCAGCGTGATGGAGCAACGGCTCTTTTTGGGCGAGCGACTCCTGCGTGACAACGACGCGGCGAGCATGGCTGCGTCGATCGAGCAGCGCCTCCCGCTCGTCGACCAGGTGCTCCTCGAGAGCGTGGGGCGCCTGCCCGAAGCCGCGCGGTACTCGCCGGTGCGCAAGAAGGCGGCCCTGCGGCGCATGGGCCTGCGCGGCCTGGACCCGGCGCTCTTCAATCGGCCGAAGACCGGCTTCGTGCTGCCCTTCGACCGCTGGATACGCCAGGGGCTCACCAAATCCGTCGACGAGACGCTTCGCGACGCCTCCGCCGTTCGCGCCGCGGGGCTATGCGCGGAGCCGGTCGAGCGCCTCTGGCGGGCGTTCCGCGACGGCGCGCCCGGCGTATACTGGTCGCGGGTGTGGTCGCTGTACGCGCACGTCCGCTGGTGCCATCGGAACAAGGTATTCGCATGACCTCGCGCAAGTACTGCCTCATCACCCCCTGCCGCGACGAAGCGAAATACGCGCGCCGGACGCTCGACGCGGTCACCGGCCAGACGGCGCCCCCTGCCCTCTGGGTCATCGTGGACGACGGCTCGAAGGACGAGACGCCGAAGCTCCTGGCGGAGTACGCAGCGCGCTTTCCGTACATTCAGATCGTCACCCGCGCCGATCGCGGCGCCCGCAAGGTGGGCGGCGGCGTCATCGACGCCTTCTATTCCGGTTACGAGACGATCGACCCGTCGGAGTTCGAGTACGTCTGCAAGCTCGACCTCGATCTCGACCTGCCGCCCGGCTACTTCGCCGGCCTCATGGACCGAATGGAGGCGGAGCCGCGCATCGGCACCTGCTCGGGCAAGCCGTACTTCTTCCCCGAGGGAACCGCGGACGAGGCCGTCCGCTTCCCGCTCACCGATCCGGGCGCCGTAGGACTCGTCTCCGAGATGATCGGCGACGAGCACTCCGTCGGAATGACCAAGTTCTACCGGACCACGTGCTTTGCCCAGATCGGCGGCTTCGTGCGCGAGGTGATGTGGGACGGCATCGACAGCCACCGCTGCCGCCAGCTCGGGTGGATCGCCGTCTCCTGGGACGCCCCAGAGCTCCGCTTCGTCCACCTGCGGCCGATGGGGACGAGCCAGAAGAACTGGTGGACCGGCCGAGTGCGCCATGGCTTCGGGCAGTACTTCATGGGGACGGCGCCGGTGTACATGCTCGCGAGCGCGGTCTACCGCATGACGCGACCGCCGCGCGTCGTCGGCGGCATCGCGATGATGCACGGCTACCTGGACAGCATGATCAAGGGCAAGCCGCGCTACGGGACCCCCGAGTTCCGGGAGTTTCTGCGCAGCTACCAGATCGCGTGCCTTCTGAAGGGCAAAAAGCGAGCGACGGAGGAGCTCGACGCCCGTCAGGCCGCCGAGTGGCATCCGCCGCCCGCGCCAGAACCCCAGGCGCGGCGGCAGGAGCACGATGGGTAGGAGGCGACCATGACGGCCGGCCCCACGCCCGTCGTCTTCGGGCCCGCTGGCGGCGGCCTGTTCGGGTTCTACCATCCACCCGGCGGCGCTCGCGCACGGTCCACGGGGCTCGTGCTGTGCAATCCGCTCGGCTACGACGCGATGTGCACGCATCGCGCCTACCGGCACCTCGCCGAGCGCGCCGCCGAGCGCGGCTTCCCCGCGCTCCGCTTCGACTACGAAGGGACCGGCGACTCGAGCGGACGACCGGACACGCCCAACCGCGTGCGCGCGTGGCTGGACAGCGTGGCCGCGGCGACATCCGAGCTCCGCTCGCGCTCCGGGGTCGGCGCGGTGGCCCTCTTCGGTGTGCGCTTCGGGGCCACGCTCGCGGCGATCTCCGCGACGGAGCGGCAGGACGTGGACGCGCTCGTCCTGTGGGCCCCGTGCGCCTCGGGACGCGCGTACGTTCGTGAGCTGCGCGCGTTCCGGCTGATCAAGGCGAAGGACGCGCCGAAGCCGAGCCCGGTCGGCGGCGAGGAGGTCGCCGGCTACCTGTTCGACCCGGCCACGGTGGCGGATATGACCGCCTTGGATCTACTCGCGCGCCCGGAGGAGAGAGCGGCCCGACGCGTGCTGGTCGTGCCGAAGGGCCCCCCGTCCGGCGAGGCACGTCTCGCCGCGCACCTGAAGGCGACGGGCGCCGAGGTCACCGTCGCCGCCGACTCGGGCTACGACCTCATGATGCGCGATCCTCAGGACACGATCGTCCCGACGGACACCCTGGACGAGATCGTGGGCTGGCTTGCGGCCGGAGACGTCGCAGACGCGACGCCGGGTGCGCCGCGCGGGACCTCGTCGGCGCCGGTGCTGTCCGCGACCGCAGCGTCGGGCGCCGTCGTCCGCGAAGAGGCCGTGCAGTTCGGCGCCGGGGACCGACTCTTCGGCATCGTGACCGACCCCGTCGGCCAGCCCGGCCCGCAGGCGGAGGGGCCTCCCGCGATCCTGTTCCTCAACGTCGGCGCGAACCATCGTGTCGGCCCCAACCGCATGTACGTCTCGATGGCCCGCGACCTCGCGGCGCTCGGGTACCTCGGCTTTCGCTTCGACGTGGCCGGCCTCGGCGACAGCCGTATCGCGCCCGGCGCCCCCGACAATCGCCTCTACTCGAAGGACTCCGTCGTCGACGTGAAGGCGGCGATGGATCTGCTCGAGAGTACGCGCGGAGCGAAGCGGTTCATCCTGATGGGGCTGTGCTCGGGGGCCTACCTGGCCTTCCACACCGCGGTGGAGGACCCGCGCGTCGTCGGCCAGGTCCTGTTGAACCCGCAGACCTTCGAGTGGAAGGAGGGCGACACCCTCGAGCTCTCCATGCGAAAGAGCTTCCTGTCGACCCGCTACTACGCCCGCTCGCTCCTGGAGCCGGCGATGTGGAAGCGGCTCCTCGGGGGTCGGGTCGACGTCCGCGGAGTCGTCGGCGTGCTGCGCGAGCGCGTCGCCGCACAGGCCGTGGCGCGCGCCGTGTCGTTGCGCGCTCGGTTCGCCGGCGAGCGGGCGCCGCAGAGTGACGTCGAGCGCGCCTTCGTCGCCATGTCCGATCGCGGCGTCGCCTCGCTGCTCGTATTCAGCTTCGACGACGGCGGGCTCGACATGATCGAGCAGCACCTCGGGCGCAACGTTCGCAAGATGGCCTCGCGGAAGAACTTCCACTTCGAGATCGTCGACGGCGCCGACCACACCTTCACCCCGATCGACTCGCAGCACGCGCTGCATGGCATCGTCACACGTTACGTGACCGCGAGCTTTCCGTGATCGCGGACGATCCGTTGCGCCTTCTCGTGGGTCGCTGAGCCGCAGCGCTCAGGTGCGCGTCGCGACGATGTGGAACCAGTCGACGTCGCGCGTGTCGCTCCCGGCGCCGACGCGGGCGCCCCGCGCGTTGTCGAAGACCACGGGATCGGCGGCGAAGCCTTCCTCGTCGAGCTCCTGGCGCTGCCGGTCGAGCGACGTGTAGTGCGCGAGCACGCCGTAGTGATGCGCGCTGAGGGGCGCCACGGCGAAGCCGGGGCCGCGGTCGCCGCCGCGACGGATCTTCATCCAATTCACGAGATCGAGCGGGGCGCCCACGAGCTGGCGGAGGGCCTGCCGGCCGTACCCGAGGACGCTGCGCGGAGACCACACCCGGATCTTCCACGGGCGCTCCCGGAAGGACGGGCCGTCGATGTTCAGCGTCGAGAAGAAGAACACGCCTCTCGGCGCGAGGACCCGCCGCACCGCGCGGAATACGAGGCGGCGGTCGGACGCGGACACGGCGTCGACGCCGTTGTAGCTGAACACCACCATCGCGAAGTGCGCCGCCGGGTACTCCGCCAGCGAGCGGGCATCTCCGACCGCGATCGACGCGTCGGGGTAGGCGCGGAGGCTCGCCTCGACCATGGACCGCAGAAAGTCGACGCCGCGGTACTCACTCGCCAGGGGCCGTAGGATCGGTACCGTCCGACCCATGCCGACGCCGAGGTCCAGGATGGGTCGGCCGCGAACGTGCGTGACCACGTGCTCGAGGGCCGCGCGCTCGCCCGGATCTGTGAACTCCGCGCCCCGCAGGAGATCGCGCTGGGCAGAGACCTTGGACCAGGTCGCTCGGTTAAGACTCTCTTGGCCCGCGATCGTCATCGGCACTTAGCCTTCCCACGCGCGAACGCGCTGCGCAAGCCGATGGCTAGAGCGCCACGATCTTGGTCGGCGACGCAGCATTCAACGGGACGATGCGTCCCGGCGGCTTGTCGGTGCACGTGCTGCGCAACGTGACCGTCCTCTCGCCGCCTGGCTCCACGTGGAAAAATTCGTCCTCGGCGGCGTAGCCGCGCGCGTCGAACGCCACGGCGAGGGCGAGCTTCTTCGTCCGCAACGTGACGCGCCACGCCCCTTTGCCGGCCGGCTCTGCGACGGCCTCGACGCCGAGGTCCCCCGCGCGCGCATGCGGGTAGCCACACGGGAAATGGAATGCACGACCGAGGCACGCCCCGGTCGGTCGGTCGACCAGGGTCCCGACGACGAGGTCGTGCCCGGGCGGACCGAAACGGTACGCGTAGGCGGTATCCGCGAATCGGCCGAGCAGCGCGTCCGCTGCCGCGTGGGTGACGCCATGGGCGGGCACTGCGATCGGGGCAACCCCTTCCGCGACCCTGACATCGCCCCGGAAGAGCGCGACGCGCACCTCGGCGTCGAGCGGCACGGGCCCGTCGTTTACGGCGTGGAAGGAGACACCGTTCAAACCCTCATCGGTCGCGAGCAGGGCGATCGGAGCGAAGGCACGCGACAGGTAGTGGTAGGCGGCCTTGGGGCGCCCGTTCGCGTCGACCACCCCCCAGCCCGCCCCCGCCCAGAGATCGCGGAGGAGCCAGACCAGCGCGCCGCGGCACTCCGACCCGGCGCGGCGCCACTCCGACAGCGCTGCGAGCATCGCCTCGCCGGTGACGACGCGCCCGAGCTCCAGGTAGCGCGGCGCGTCGGTGCTGCGGAGGAGGGTCGGGTCCACGTCGAAGAGCCGGCGCACGTAGTGATCCCGGACGTCGTCGAAGTCCCAGGACGCTCCGCGGTCGCGGGGCACGCGCGCCTTCCAGCGCGGGTGGTTCGTCGGCGCCTCGCCGTCGCCGAGCAGGCTTTCGATCGTCTCGTCGCACGGCACGTTCGCGAACGCGAGGCACTCCGCGGTGAAGCGGACGCGCGACCGACGCGCATCCTCGAGCGGGCGCTGGTACGCGCCGACGCCGTAGTAGTGGGACACCCCCTCGTCGACCCGGAACGGAAGCACACCGCCCTCCGGCGTGCTCGCGATGTACGGCACGTCCGGGCGCGCGAGCAGGGCGATGCCGGGGAGCAGCTCGCTGAACAGCGGCCCCGACCAGTCCTTCTCGGGCAATCCGAGCATCGCAGCTTGCTGGGCAACCTCGGAGCTCCCGCAGAGGAGCGCGAGGCTCGGCGACAGCTGGAGCCTATCCATGAGCTGGGTCGCCTCGGTCCGCACCGAGTCGGCGAACGCAGGGTCGGCGATCGGGTAGTCCATGTTCGCGAACATGAAGTCCTGCCAGACGAGGATGCCGAGCTCGTCGCACAGGTCATGGAACGACGGCGGCGCGTACCCCATCGTGCCGCCGACACGGAGCATGTTCATGCCGGCCCGCGCGGCCATTTCGAGCGCCACCCTCAGCGCGTCGGGGCCGTCGGCGTGACCGATGACGTCGAGCGGCGTCCACACCGCGCCGCGCGCGAAGACCTCGACGCCGTTGACGCGGAAGCCGAAGGCGCCGCCGGCGCGCTCGAGGTCGATCGTGCGAAACCCGGTGCGGCCGAGGTCGAGCCGTACCGCGCCGGCCGATGTGCGCACGCCCGCGCTCACGTCGTGGAGCGCAGGCTTGCCGTGCGTCGCCGGCCACCAGAGCGCGACGCCGGGCAGCGTGAGGGTGCCACGCGCCGTGACGACGCCGTCGCTCCCCACCTCGCAGGAGAGCTCCGTCGCCACCGCCCCGATCGCGAACGAGACCCCCTCGACGCGCACCGCGCCGATCGGCGCGAGGCACAGGACGACGTCCGCCACCCCAGCCCGCCCATCCACGCGCGTCTTCACGTCGGCCCCGACCACCGCCAGGCGCGCGCGTCGCTCGACCGCGATCTGCCGGTACGGCCCGACGGGCGCGACCGGCGGCGCCCACCCCGGGATGCGACCGAGGAGCGCCGTGCGGATCCAACGCAGCTGTTGCTGCGCCACGATCTGCGCGCGCCACCGGGGTCGCGGGCGTCGCTTCTTCAGCTCGTCGGCGATCGACGCGAAGCGGAGAACGAGCTCGCCTCGGCCGCCTCGGCCGGTCACGTCGACCGTTCGCTCGACGAACATGTTCTCCGAACGAAACAGGTGCTCGCCGTCGAGCCAAGCGTCGGCGAGCGTCGCCAGCCCGTCGAAGCGGAGGAGGACTTTCTCCACGGCATCACGGGGCGCGAGGTCCACCTCCGCGCGAAACCACCACTCCTCCGCGTCGAAGTCGCGCGGGGTCTCGAGGCTCCACGCCGACGCCGCTGCGAGCGCGCTCGCCGCGGTGCACGGAACGCGCGCGCTCGACCACTGTGTGGCTGCCTGCGCGAGCCCCGCGGGACCGTCGATCTGGCCCGGCGGCAGCGCGGCGCAGGTCCACCCGTCCGACACCGGCGCCGTCGTCGTCCCATCGATCGCGCGGATCCTCGCCATGATCAGCCGTCGTAGCGTCGCGCGAGGTGCAGAACGCCGTCCGCCCACGCGCGCTCGAGGTCCGAGAGCATCGGCCCCAGGTCCACCGCCTTCTTGGCGCCGACCGCGCGCGCCGTCTTCAGAATGAGCGACTTGCTCGTGTCCGAGATGGACATGAACGAGGCCGCGCTCTCCTCGAGCCCCGCCTCTCCGTGCCGTCCGAGCCAGCGCAGGTAGAGCGACGCGAGCTCGAACGCCGAGCCGAGCTGACGGATCGTGGCGAACGCGTAGATGTGGTACGCGCCGAGCCCCTCCCCCTTCAGACGCTCGACGTCGTCACGGAGCTTCGCCGAGAAGCGCGCGATCGGGTTGTCGCTCGGGCGACGCGCGAGGTGCTTCTGGAGCTGCTCCACCGAGCGCCGCACGAGGTCGGGTGCATCCCGCCTCACGACGCGCGCGGTTCGGACGAACTCGGCGAAGAACGGCATGAACGTGGGGTCGGGGGCGGCGTCGAGGCGAAAGAGGCTCACGAAGTCGGCGCCGCCGAGCGCGTGGTAGCTGCTGTTGTGAAAGTACCCGAGCGTCCGCGCCTCCAGGTCGATCTCCTGGATCCCGATCGTCGTCTTCGTATGCTGCGTCCGGTAGTCGGTCCCCGCGGTGTCCGGCAGGAAGAAGGCGTCGGCCTCGGCGAGGACGAGCTTGCCGCCCCGCAGCATCTCCTGGGCGTTTTCGACGAGGGGCCGATAGACGTTCAGCTCCTGGACGTCGATGCCGTAGAGCGACGTGAGATCCTCGTGCGGTGGCTTGAAGAAGGTGAACTGATCCCCCTCCCAGTCGAGCCCCATCACGAAGCCCAGGCACGCATGCGGGTCGCACCCCAGCGCGTGCAAGACCTCGATCCACACGTCGATGTAGCAGTTCGACTCGCCCCACGCGCGCGACGGGCCGTGCAGCTCGTGCGGCACGTACGTCTTCGCGTCGAGGGTTCCGAGCGCCGCGATCTTCACGGCCAGAGCTTCTCCCGCACGGCCGCCGGCCACGTCTTCGGATCGAACCCGTGGTGTTTGAAGAGCGCCATGCACACGCGCTCCATCCCGAAGCCGAGGCAAGCGGTGTTGGCGAGCTTGCCGTCGGCCGTCTTGATGTCGAAGATCTTCCCGAAGTGGTCCTGATGCCAGTTGAAGGAGCAGACGGCGGTGGGCTTCTCCTCGGAGATCACCGGGATCGTAACCTCGAACTTGAGCTGCTGCTCGCGCTGCGTCGCCGCGAGCATGCGGCCGCCGCGGCCGAAGAACGGGTCGTTCGCGACCTCCGACTTCGCGGGGAGGCCGAGCGAGCGCATGATCGTCACGCCGCGCTCGAGCCACATGTTGCGCCACGCGACGACGACGTCGGGCGGGCCCACGCGGACGAACTCGCGGACGCGGAACGCCTGCATGCGCGTGGGCTCCGTCGACGGCTCGTTCCGGAAGACCCAGTTCTGCATGTCGACGAGGCGGCCGGCTTCCGGGACGGTGCCGGTGAAGCTCGGGTAGACCGGGTAGCAGGCCGCCGGCGTGAGCACCAGATCGGTCATCGTCTGGAGGTGACCCCACGACTCCCCGGCGTGCACGCGTGACGAGAGCTCGGCGTGCTCCTTCTCCTTTCCGCTGAACGAGAAGATGGTGCCCGCGAGCTGCGGGAACGAGTCGAGGAACTCGCTCTTCTCGAACACCTTGCGGTCGAGCGTCGGCGGGAACAGCATCTTCTCGGCGCCGTCGTCCTTGGCCACGCGCGAGACGTGGTCGTCGAATCGCCGCAGCACGTCCTCGAAGACCGCGTTTCGTCCGAAGATTCCCGGCACGCCGACCGGGATGATGAGCCCGGAGCCGACCAGCCCGTCGTAGAGCTCTTGCGAGGAGTACGTTGCGCCCATGATTCGCGTGTCCTCGTTCAGTCGTCCTTGAGGACGAGCAGCATCGACGCGTTCGTCGCGTAGATGCGATCGTTGCCCACCATGAGCGCCGCCGAGAGCGCATCGCGCAGGTGGCGCCCGACCGCGAACTTCGAGTCGTTCTTGTAGCCCATGATCCCGCAGATCTGGAGCGCCTGGTGGACGATCTGGGCCACCATCTGCGACGACGACACCTTCAGGTTGTTCATCTTCAGCGCGAACGCGATCGACGACAGGGCCTTGGTCCCCTGCACGTCGTCCTTCATCAGGGTCTCGCACTCGCTCGCGACGTCGTGCACGTTCGTGCGCATCGACTGGAGCATGCTCGCGACCTCGGCGAGGCGGAGCGCGCTCGGCGGCACCGTCCCCGGCTTGGCCCGCGCTTGCTGGCGCACGAACGCGCGTGCGCGCCGCACCGCACCCACGGCGATACCGAGCCATACGTTGGACCAGAGCACGTGGCTGAACGGCACCTGGGTCTCGCTGGCGACGTCCGCGAAGGGCGTCGCGAAGATCTGGCCGTCCTCGCCCGTGGACTGGAGGAGAAACGGCGGGCTGCAGGTGCCGCGCATGCCGAGCGTGTCCCACGCCCCCTTCTGCGTGAGCGTGAAGTCCTTCTTCCGCACGAGGACGAAGATCTGATCGTTCGGTGGCGAGTCGGCGTTACGTCGAGCCTGGAAGAGGATGTCGTCCGCCTGGGCGCCGTAGGAGATCGTCGTGCAGTCCTTGTCGAGCGTGAAGCGGCCGCCGGCGCCGGGCGCGACCGCGCACTTGCTCGCGCGCATCTCACCTCCGATGCCCACCTCGCTGGTAGCCGACGCGACGAGAAGCTGCCCGCGGGTGAGCTCGGTGACGTAGTCCCGGTAATACGGCTGCCCCATCGCGTGGCGCAGGACGCTCGCCACCTGGATGTGGTGCATCGCGAAGACCATGGCGGCCGAAGCGCAGTGCTGGCCGAGCGCCTCGCACATCGCGGCGAGCTCGATCATCCCGCAGCCGAAGCCCCCGAGCTCGCGGGGGACGAGCGCGCTCATCATTCGCGCCTTCTTGAGCGCGTCGATCGCCTCCACCGGGAACCGCGCCTCACGGTCGACGGCGTCGGCCGCCGGGCCGGCGATCTCCGTGGCGATGCGCTGCACGGCTTCGAGCGGCGACGATACAGTTTCCTCGGTTTTCAACGGATGATCCCTCATCTCAGCGATCCTTCGTGAGCTCCGTCAACGCGTCGCGAATTGCCGCGACGCTCTCGAACACCCCCCGGCGCAGCATCCGATCGGGGAACTCGACGTCGAACGCCCCCTCGAGGGCCAGCATCACGTTGACGCTCGCGTGGGACGTCATCCCCGCCTGGTAGAGGTCGCCGTCGTCCGCGAGGGCGTCGACGTCGACCGCGAGGCGGGCGTGCTCCTTCAGGATGGCTCGAATCTGGTCTTTCATCGACGGTGGGCTCCTCGCCGGCGCGCATGTGTAGAGAGGCGACTGACCGATCCCCCCGCGCGCTCGCCCACGACCACGGCGATGGCGAAGCTTCCCTCGTGACTCATGGAGACGGCGAGTGAATGCGCGCCGGCGCGGCGAGCGGCCACCGCTGCGCCGCCCGACAGAGCGACGCCACAGGCTCCGTCGGGGGCTCGGGTCACCTCGATCGACCGTGGGTCGACGCCGACGTCGCTGGCACGGAGCGCCTTGATCGTCGCCTCCTTCGCGGCGAAGCGGGCAGCGAGGCGACGGGCCGTCTCGGACGGCGACGCCAGCGCGTAGGCGATCTCGGTGGATGTGTAGATCCGCGCGAGGTAGCGGTCCCCGAACGTCCGGAGCGCGTGCTCGACCTCCGCCACGTCCACCAAGTCCGTTCCGAGCAAGATTCCTCGCATCGCGCCCTATGCAGAATTAACATACGCTGCGCCCTTCCCATCCGGGTAACCTTTCACGACTTTCCGATGGCGAAGCCCGAGGTCGACCTCGCCCCCGATACGGACGCGCCCAGCGCAGCCCTCCTCGCGATCCGCAACGCTCTGAAGCTGGGGAGCTCGCTGCTCTTCACGTGGGGCATCGCCCTGGGGATGCGCCTGCTCCTGCCGCGGTACCTCGGGCCGATCCGCTTCGGAACCCTGAACTTCGCCGACGGCTTCACGACCGCGTTCTTCACGCTCCTCGGGCTGGGCGCCGACGCCTACATCCGCAAGGAGGTCGCTGTTCGCCCCAGCCACGCGAGCGATTTTTTCGGCGGCACGTTCGTCATTCGCGGCGCCATGACCGCCGGCATCTTCGGCGCGATGGGGCTCGTCATGGGCCTTGCGGGCCGCTCGCCGGAGGTGCAGCAGGTCGTCTTCCTGTACGGCGCCGCGCAGTTCTTCGTGACCGCGAACGCGACCCTGTCGGCGATGCTCCACGCGAAGGGGAGCGTGGGGGCGATGAGCGTCCTCGCCGTCGCCACCAAGATCGTGTGGGCGATCGGCGTCCTCGCGGGGATGGCGACGAACGCCGGCCTCTGGGCCTACGCGGCGGCGTACCTCGCGTCGGAGGCCATCGAGTCGGTCGTCCTCTTCCGACTCTCCCAGAAGCACCTCGCGCTGCGCTTCCGCATCGACGGTCCGGCGACCAAGGCGATGCTGATCGCGTGCTTTCCGTACTACCTCAACACGTTCGCCACGACGGCCTACGGCAAGCTCGACGTGTCGCTCCTCGAGTTCATGGGTAGCACCCAGGAGGTCGGGTGGTACGGCTCGTCGGTCGCCGTTGCCGGCCTCACGCTGCTGATCACCCCGCTCATCGGCTGGGTGCTCATGCCGATGTTCGCGCGCGCCGTCGCGCGCTCGAAGGACGAGTTCCACGAGCAGATCCGCCGGTCGATGGAGCTCATCCTGACCGTCGCCATACCGGCCTCGCTCATGATCAACCTCGGGGCGGATTTCTGGATCCACCTCATCTTCGGCGACGCCTTCATGCCGGCGGTCCCAGCGCTCCGCATCCTGGCGACGATGTTCGTCCTCACCTACGTCGCCATCGTCTACGCGATCGTCCTCATCATGCTCGAACGCGCCTGGACGCTCACCAAGATCTCCCTCCTCGGCCTGGTCGTGAACGTGATCCTGAACGTGGCCTTCATCAAGCCCGCCCTCCTCCTTTGGGGCGACGGCGGCGGCGGCGCCGGCTGCGCGTTCGCGATGCTGGGCACGGAGATCTTCGTCACCGGATGCATGATGGGCATCGTCGGTCGCGTCGCGTTCGACCGGCGCAGCGTGGGGGCGATCGCCAAGAGCCTGGCGGCGTACGGCGTCGTGTACCTCGCGCACCGCGCTCTCGCCCCGCTCGGTCCGGTGCGGCTCGTCGTGGACGGCCTGCTCTACCTCGCGATCGTGCTCGCGACCGGCGCGCTGCGCCTGCGCGAGATGATCGCCATTGCGCGTGACTCCCTCAGGAACCGGGGATAGCCCGCGCCGGCGGCGATCAGCTCGGCTTCTGCGACAGCTCGTCGATGAGCACCTTCGTCTGCCGGATGTTTCCGCGGCCCGACGCGCCGAAGACGATCGACTCGATCTGTGGCTGCTTGCACACGTACGCGATCGCCTCGCGCGGCGCGATCGCCCCCGACGCGAGCACCGACATGGCGACCGGCCGGAAGCGGCGGGTCCGGATCGTCTTCTCGTAGAGCTCGATGCCGCCGCACATCCGGAAGCCGATCTTGTTGATGTTGGCGCAGACGATCGGGTTGTCGATGCCGAGCTCGTCGAGGACGTCGAGCAGACGCGGCACGTTCATCGTGATGTAGCCGGCCTCGGCGCCGTACTTCTTCTTCACGTGGTCGTGGAAGAGCCGGAACGCGTCCTTCATACCGAGCCCGAGGAGCAGATCGGTGACGACGTTCTGGATGAAGATCACCGGGGTGTTGAGCCCCGCGAACATCTTCATCTCGGCGTCCACGAGGAGCTGCATGATGGCCTCGACGTCCTTGTTCGCGACGGCGACGCCGCCCTTGAACATCGAGCGCAGCGCGCCCTCGTCGGGCAGGAACTTACGCAGCGCGTCGATCATCCCGAGCTCGGTCACCGCGTTCGCGTATTTGTGCGCGTAGGGCATGCACGGGTAAAACACGTAGTCGGGGTACTTGGCGCGGTTGGCGCGGAAGTGGTCGCAGATCTCGGCGACGCGGTCGTGCGTCGTGCACATGAAGGTGCGGATGCCCTCCTGGTAGGCGGCGTCGAGCACATCGAGGACGGCCGGCAGGTGCTGGAAGCGCATCGCCTGCGCGCGCGCCTTCTCCTCGGACATGTGGTTCACGCCGAAGAACTGGTTGTCGCCGAAGAGAACGCGATCCATTTTCATATCCTTGCCTCGACCAGCTCGAAGATTCGCCGCAAGAGCGCGTGCCGACGCGAGCGGGGCGCGGACGGTGGTGGGGCAGCGGGCCGGGCGCCGCCCGCGGCGGACACGATCATGTCGACGACGCGGTCGGCCTCCAGCGCGGAGCGGAAGGTGTTCTCGCCGCGGGTGCGCTTCTCCTCGATGCTCTTCGCGAAGTAGTCGATCTGCGCCGAGTACTCCTCCCCGCGGAGGTAGTACGCGACCTCGTCGGTGAGATCGGTCGTGTAGCGGATCGTCCACCCCTTGCCGACCTCGGGCAGGCTCGGGTGCGCCTCGCGCAGGTAAATCTGGCACTCCTGCCGATCGGCGGTGATACGGCCGTTGGTCCCCCAGACCGAGATCTTCGTCGACATCTTGCGGAAGCTCTCGTCGCTCCAGTTGACGCAGAGCTGCCCGCTGAGGCCGCTCGCGTAGTTGAGCGTGCAGTAGACCTCGTCGTCGACGCCCTGCGAGAACACGCCGCGGCGGACGACGCCGTCCACCGACGTGGGCACGCCGGCGATGAAGTTCACGAGATCGATGGCGTGGCACGCGTAGTCGTAGAGCGCGCCGCCGCCCTCGCTCTTCGCGGTGCGCCAGGTGCCTCCCTTGTCGCGGAGGACGACCGGTCCGTACGCCTCGGCGCGCACATGGTGCACGCGGCCGAGAGCCCCCGACTTGACGACGCGCGCGGCCTCCTTGAAGGCGCCGACGAAGCGGTAGTGGTAGCCCACCTGCGTGACGAGGTGCTGACGCTCCGCCAGCTCGACGAGGCGCTCACCGTCAGCGACGTCGAGGACGAACGGCTTCTCGCAGAAGACGTGCATCCCGCGCCGTAGCGCCTTCTCGACCATGGCCGCGTGGAGCTTGGAAGGCGTCGCGACGACGAGGGCCTCGGGCTTCGCCTCGTCGAGCATCTTGTCGAAGTCGGCGTAGCATTTGAGCCCGGTGTACTTGGTGAGCACGTCGGTGAGGTAGGTGACCGAGTCGCAGCCCCCGACCATGTCCACCTTCGGGTGCGCGCGGAGGATGGCGAGGTGCGACAGGCCCATCTTGCCGAGGCCCACCATGGCAGTTCGAATCATCGGGTTGTCCTTTGTTCGCCGTCGACGCCGCGCATCGGCGATTTGTAGAGACCGAGCCCGTCCATCGAGACGAGCACGAAGAACTCCATGTCGCGAAGGTACCGTCGCCAGTAGCGGCGCGGCTCCGTCGTGAGCCGATACACCCACTCGAGGCCGCGGCGCGTCATCCAGCGCGGCGCGCGCTTCACGACGCCGGCCTCGTAGTCGATCGTGGCGCCCACACCCATGAAGACTTTTACGTGCGGCATCCGCGCGCGATGCTCGGTGATCCAGATCTCTTGCTTGGGCGCCCCGAGCCCCACGATGAGGACGTTGGCACCCGAAGCGTTGACGATGTCGATGACGCGCGCGATCTCCTCCGGATCGCCGACGAACTTCATCGACGGCGAGTGCGCGCCGACGACGATCTCGCGACCGCACCGCTCGTTGATGCGCTCGAGGGCCTTCTGCGCGATGCCGGGCGCGGCGCCGAGCAAGTACACCTTCACGTCGGGGTTGTCGCGGTGGTGCCAGCAGAAGCTCGGCACGATGTCCGAGCCGCTCACCTTCTCCTTGATGCGCCGGCCGATCCACCCGAGCGCCCAGTACACGTACTTGCTGTCCGACGTGATGAAGTCGGCCTTGCGGTACGCCTCGTAGAACGCCTTGTTCCGCTGCAAGTGGTAGAGGTGGTCGGGGTTGAGCGTGAAGACGATGCCCTCGTCCAGCTTGGACAGGATCTCCTGCATGCTCAGGTTGTCCACCCAGACGTTGAGCATCCTCGAGCGCGCCCATGGACGAGTGGGCGGGTCGGGCACGGCGTTGTTCGCGCGCATCGTCACCACTTCTACGTCTTTCGGGGGCGACCAATCAAGTGGAGCCGGCGCCGCGAGCGTCCGTCAGCCGTCCGCGCCGTCGCCGTTGCCGTTGCCGCGACGCCGCTCGGCTGCGCCGTCGAACGGCGGCGGCTCCGCGGCGGAGTCCTCCGCCGAGACGAGGATCGTGCCGATGAAGTGGTCCCGGCCGATCACTTCGAGCGTCTTTTGCGCACTCTTGGCGTCGGTCTTGCCGAGCTGCACGCACAGCACGGCCGAGTCGGCCGCGCGCGCCAGCGGCGCCGCGGTCGGGTTCTCGGACGTCGAGCGCACGGCGATGAAGACGCGCTCTGCGCCGTGGAGGTTCGCCGCCATCTCGCGGAGCTGGTGCTCGAGGAGGCGCAGGCTGAGGTCGCGCATGTCGAACACGGCGCTCGGCTGGCCGGTGTACCACCACGCGATCTTGGCCAGCTGATTCGCGGCGACCAGCGTGCCCACCCCCTTGCTGGCGCCCACGAGGACGAGCGAGCGCCACTGCCGTTGCTGCAGCGAGAGCCACAGACGCTGCATGTGCACGTCGTCGGCGAGCGGCCCCGCGGTCGGGCGCACGACCAGGGCCCCGGCGCGACCGGAGGACGGCGGCGGTGACTGCGACGTGCTGGACGGATCATCCGAGGGCATGAGGTTTCGCCATCAGGGCGGCGCCGTGAGCTCGCCGAGGATGGGGAGCTTCAAGCTGCGCTCGACCTGCCACGACTCCATGTAGCGACCACGCATCAAGTCGAGCCCGCCAGGGAGGAGGAACGCCAGGAGCAGCGAGAGGACGCAGGTGGCGAAGAGGACGACGGCCACGTTCGGCTTCAGCGGCCCGCGCGCCAGCTCCGGCGGGCGGACGACGGTGTACTGGTACTTGAACGCCGCCCGCGCCACGGCGAGCTCGATGTTCGCCGCCTCCATGCGCGAGAGCAGCTCGTTGTACTTCGTGGACGCGGTCTGGAGCTTCTGCCGCGCGTGCGCCATCTGCGGATCGTCGCGGAGGTCCGCGGGGACAAGTCCCGGGTACGGCGGGAGCTGCGCCACCGGCGGCGGATTCGCCCCCGGCACGAACCGCGGCGCAGGCGCGCGCGGCAGCGACGACGGCACGCCGCTCGGGGTCACGGCGCCGGCGGCGATCTGCGCGACGAGCTCGCGCTCTCGCGCCTCCAGGGCCTTCTGCTCGGCCGGCGTCTCGGCCAGCTGCCCGATCTTCTCGTTCAGGCCCACGACCGTCGGGTGCATCGGACCGAGCGTGGCCCGCGCGTCGACGAGCTGGCGCTGCGCCTCGGCGATCTGGCGCTCGTGATCCTCCTTCATGAGGCGGCTCTTCCGACGCACTTCCTGAAGCTCCTGCGCCAGGGTGTCGTCCACCACGGGCGTTGCGGGGCGCGGCGTGACGGCGCCGCCGCCCGGTCCCGCCGCCGGTGCTGGCGCGGGTACCGGGACCGCGGCGCCGTGATCGGTCGCAGGCACGCCACGCACGCCGCGGAGCGCGCGGTTGCGGTCGACGTCCAGCTGCGTCAGCTCGGCGAGCGCCTGGTCCACCTCGGCGGCCTGGGGCTTGGCGCGCTCCTCCAGGATGCGGAGAGCCTCGACGATGACCTTCACGTTGGTGTCGTGCCGCGCCTCGACGAAGTTCTTCTGGAGGTAGGAGACGATCTCGAACGACATCTCGCGGTCGGGCCACTCGACGGAGATGGTGATCGACGAGTCGTCGGCGAACACCGTGAGCTTCTTGAGGACCAGATCGACCATGTCGCGCTCGCGCTCGACGTCGTTCTTGGTCCCGAAGACGCCGGTGATCTTGTCCTTCAGCCGCAGGATCGGCTGCCGCGTGAGCTCCCAGCGCTTGACGAGATCGAGCTGCCTCACCAGGCTGATCAGGTTGTCGCGCTGCAGGATGGCGTCGGCGGCGTTCCGCGTCGGCGCGTCGGCGTCGTGGGGCACCTGGCGGGTCGGGTTGTCGAGCGCCGGGAGCACGAGGTTTCGCAGCGCCAGGATCCGCACTTCGCACCCGTAGGTGCGCGGCCAGTAGATCGCGACGAGGATGCCGAGCGCGAGCGTGAGGAGGAGGGTGGCGGCGGCCAGGCGCGGATGGCGGCGCGGCGAGCGAGCCAGGAACCCTGCGAGCTCCTTGAACTGCTCCAGGTCGAACTCTTCGTCGCCGCCCCCGTCGTGGCCGTCGGACGGGACTTCGCCGCCTGCGTTCGTGCCCATGTTCGAAGGAAAACGATACCATACGGCCAGCGCCCTCGCGACGAAGAACGCGGTCCGTGTTACGCACAAGGGCCGATGTTGCACGCGGCCGTCGTCGTCTACGCCGACTATGTGGGCACGGTCGACGTGTCGAACCGCACCGAGGTCCGCGCGCGGCACACCGAAGGGGCGACGCCGGATCCGTCGTTCGACCTGGTCGATACACCGACCGCCCGCGTCGGCCTCCGCGACCACCAGTACGACTACACCCTCGGCTACACCGCGGTCACCGTCGCGCCGGACATCCAGACCCAGGTGGCCCCGCAGCTCTTCCAGTACGGCGACGTCGGGGCGGCGTGGCACGATCGCCGCGTGCGCGTCGGCGTGACGGAGACCGTCACGTATGGCGTGCAGAACCCGGGGCTGCTCCTCACCCTGCCCGCCGCCCCCGCTGCCAACGCGCCGGCGCCGACGGGCCCGACGCCGCCGCCGCCGACGACCGCCCCCCCGGGAGCGCAGGCGCTGGCCGCCCCCACCACCCTCTACTCCGGCAGCTCGACGACGGCGCTCGTCGCGCGGCTCACCGTCACGCGCCGCTGGACCGCGACCTCGTCGCTCGCGTACGCGATGGGCGGCGGCCTCGACACCAGCTCGCGCGCCGCGCTGCCTTTCGTCAGGGGCCCGCGCGCCGATGCGCTCGCCAGCTACTCGATGACCCGCCTCGACGTCCTCGACTCGCGCGTGGCCGCGCAGCGCGGGACGGCGACCGCCGGCGCGTGCAATCCCGTGATCGCCGGCGTCACGGCGGCCGACACCTGTTCGCCCATCGCCGAGTCCGCACAGCTGAGCGAGTCGTGGCGCCGCCAGGTGACGCGAAGCACCCAGGCATGGATCGGCGGCGGCGCGAGCGCCTTGCGGATCCGCCTGCGCCCGGGGGACGCGTACGTCGGTCGCGTGTACCCGGTGGGCCTCGCCGGCTTCCTGCACGAGCACGAGGTCAACGGCATCCGTACCGTGGTCCGCTTCGACGCGCAGCTGGCGCCCCTCTTCGACACGCGCACCGGCATCCTCGACGAGCGCGCCACGGGAACGCTCTCGCTCACGCTCCCGTACCGGCGCTTCACCTTCCTCGCCGCGCTCGCGGGCACCCACTCGATCGCGTCGCCCTTCGTTCGGCCGATTCGGGTCGTGCAAGGAACGGTCGAGGCCGACTACCACGTCAGCCGCCTCCTCACCGTCGGTGCAGGCGGACGCTACGCGTGGCAAGACTCGCTCGGCGGGACGGCGTTCGTCAGCGGAATGGCCTTCGCGCAGGCGACATTCCACGCGCCCCAGATCAAGTTCTAGCGTACGTTTTTCCCGTGCGTCGCGTCGTTCACATCCTCGTCTTCCTGATGCTGGTGAACGAGGGGACGGCGATGAACATCTACCCCCGGTTCATGTTCGCCCCGTTCGAGTGGGTGAACGGCGTCCTCTTCGACCCCCTGCTGAGGACGATTCGACCCTTCGACGTGTGCATGCTCCTCGTGCTCGGGTACGCGTCGCTGAAGCAGAAGAGCGGGGCGCGGCAGCTTCGGCCCATGCGCCGCTCCATCCTCGTGGCGCTCGGGACCATCCTCGCGTCCTTCGCCCTGGGCCTCGCCCGCGGCGGCGACGGGCGCGCGGCGAGCTGGCAGGTGTACCTGCTGCTCTCGTCGATCCTGCTGGCCTTCACGCTGGCCGCGGTGCTCCAGACCGCCGAGCACTACGTCGCGCTCCTCTACACGGTCCTTGCGGCCGGCCTCTACCACGCCGTCATGGCCATCGCGTTCTTCGTCTTCTACGTGCGCCCCGGGGGCGTCAACCTCGGAGCGCTCGGCGACTATCTCTCGCTCCACGACGACACGGTGCTGTGGACGGTCGGGCTCGTCTTCATCATCCTGCGCCTCTTCCAGTTCCCGACGCGGAGGGTGCGCCTCCTGGCGGCCTTCGCCATCCCGATCCTCCTCCTGGCGATTCAGCTCAATCACCGGCGGCTCGCCTGGATCAGCCTCGGCGGCGCCCTCGTTGCCATGTATTTTCTGACGCCGATGGGCGTCGTCAAGCGCCGGATCCGTCGCATCGTCACGATCGCCGGGCCCGTGCTCCTCCTCTATGCCGTCATCGGGTGGGGGCGTCCGGAGGGCTTCTTCCGCCCGCTCCGAGCCTTCGAGTCGGTGTCGAGCGCGCAGGACAACTCGACCAAGGCGCGCAACGTCGAGAACCTCGGCCTCATCGCCACGGCCAACCAGGGGTGGCTCCTGGGCAACGGGTGGGGGCACAAGTACATCGAGATCTCGAACAAGTACCAGATCCACGCCTTCGAGCTATGGCCCTACGTTCCGCACAACAGCGTCCTGGGGCTCTTCGCGTACACGGGGTACCTGGGGTTTCTCGGGTACTGGATGATGCTGCCGACGGCGGCGTTCTTTCACGCGCGGACGGCGCGCTACGCCCCGCGGGCGGAGGACCGCTTCGTCGGCGTGGTCGGCATGATGCAGATCCTGATCTGCGCCGACCAGTGGTACGGCGACATGGGCTCCTTCTCCGCGATCACCGACTACACGATGGCAACGTGCCTCGCCGCAGCGCTCCGCGTGCCCGTCGGCGCCGGGCCCAGCGTGTGGGCGGAGAAGAAGCCCGCGCCACCCGCCACCGGCACGCCGGAGGCGGTGTAGCGCCGTGGTCAAGCTCATTCCCGTCGCGATCGTCATCGCGACCATCGTCGTGCCCATGTTCTTCTCCACGAAGGCGCCGCCCAGGCGCGCGCTGCGCAACCTGCAGCTCTCCATGGCGGCGCTCGTCCTCGTGTGGGCGATGCTCTGCGTGTACGTCTACCCGCAGTACGTCGTCCCGGAGTGACGGCTACTCGACGACGACGAGGTCCCCATCGCGCAGCGCGAAGCCCGCGCTCTTTGGGTCGCCGTGCGAGATCTCCTCGTAGGTGAAGCGGACGCGCATCGGCCGTGGGGCGGACCGTACGACGAAGATGCGATCGCGCGACGCGTAGTCGGTGAGGCCCCCGGCCTGGGCCAGGACCTGGGCCACCGACGCGCGGGGATCGAAGGGGTAGTTGCCCGAACGCGTCACCTCGCCGAGGACGGCGATCACGATCAGCTGGTAGTCCTCGACGGTCACCGTGACGCTCGGCGCGTTCACGTAGTCCTTGAGGCGCCCCTCGAGCTCCGCCTTCAGGGCCGTCGGGCGCTTGCCACGCACCTCGATGTCACCCAGGACGGGCAATGCGAGGCGCCCGTCGATTCGCACCTTGGCGCGCGTAGAGAGCGCTTCCTGGTTGAAGACGCGGACGTTCACCGTGTCGCCGTCGCCGATCAGGTAGTCCCCCGGGGTCAATCGGGCCGTGTACTCCTTGGGGAGCTCGCCGACCCAGACATACGAGCCGCTCGCCCCGCAGGCTCCGAGACCGAGACCAAGCGCCAGCGCGAGCGCCGAGAGACGTGAAACGAGACCGAGGGATTTCGCCTCCACCATGGCCCGACAGTACTACCGCGGGCCGGGGGACGGGGGCAATCCATCCGCGCGCGGCTGCCCGCCTCTACGCCGCATTCTCGGCCCGGAGCGCCGATCTGGCTAGGATTGGGGGGTCGTGCCCAGCCAGCGCAAAACCCCGATGTGTAGCCTGGTCGTCGGCGAGCGCGTCGTCTCGACGTGCGACGACGGGCTGCTCGAATCGGAGTACGCGCTCTTCGACCCCGACGACGTCATCGTCACTGCCCAGCTCGGCTTCGGCGCGCGCGAACAGGGGTACCTGACGACGGCGGGCCTGGCGCGCGCTCGGATGCGCGCGCTCGGCATCAACACCGTCCTCGCGGGCGACACGTTCGCGGCGTTCCGCTCCGCGCACCTGCGCTCGCTCGCTCGCGCGCCGCTCGTCGTGCAGGTGCTCGAGCAGCTCACGGGCTACGAGGCGTTCGAGGGCGGCTCATTCTCGGCGGAGTCGCACACCTACGCGGGGACGTGGCTGGATCTGCGCTCGCTCGCGCAGGCGTGCCCGCTCTCGACCGCAGGCGTCGTGCTGCAGGCGCTCCATCTCTTGCTCGTGGTCGAGGAAGTGCCGGAGGACGTTCCGGTGCGCCTGCTCACCTCCCAGCACACTGCGAAGCAGCGGTCGGGCATGCGCACATGGAGCAAGATCCGCTTCGAGAGCGCGCCACGCCTGCCGTGGGTGCTGCGATCGATGCGGGTTCCGCCGCCGCCGCCGCCACTCCTGTCCGCCGACGACGAAGAGGAGCTGCGCGAGGACCTCGTCTCTCAGCTGCGCGCGCGTGCCACGGAGGCGCCAGCCGCGCGCCAACACCTTCGCGCGCTCGCCGCGCAGGTGTCGCGGCCGCCGGAGACCCCCGCCTACGGGTCGCCGGTCATCGACTCGATCGAGACCGCAACCGCCGCGCTCCGGCACACGCCGCAACCGCGAGCCAGGGTGCCGGCGCCCGAGGCGGCGACGCCCGACATCTTGTCGCTCTTCGACGAGCTCCGCCGCCACACCGATCTCTTGAAAGGTGAAGCGCATCTGCGCGACGTCGCGAAGTTTTTGGGTGCGATGGCCGAGCGCTCGAACAGCGTCCCCGATCTCGCCATCCTCGCGGCGCGCGCGTGGCTCGCGGCGGGGGAGGTCGGGCACGCGCGGCACCTGGCGAAGGAGCTGGTCGCCAACCTCGCGACGCCCGACAACGTGGCCCTCGTGGCGCTCGAGATCCTGAGGACGACGTCCCCGACCAACGAGTCCGCGCAGCCACCTCCGGTCGACGCCATCCAGCCCGTGCCGATCGTCATGCTCGAGTCGGAGCCCGATCGCGAGGCGCCGGCCGGTGCCTCGATGCCGCCGTTCGCGCAGGAGGCGCTGTCGAGCCCGCCCGTCGCCGAGTCGATCCGGGCTGTCCTCGTCACCGACGACGCTCCGGCCGCGCATCACGCCAGGCCACCGGACTCACCGACGGTGCTCGAGACGGCGCGCGAGGTGATGACGTTCACATCCTCCCCTCGCGGTGCCTCGCCGTTCCGGCTGGGAAGCTCCGAGATCGTGGAGACACTGCCGCTGCCCGCCGGCACCACCGACCAGATGCTCGCCGAAGGCGCGACCCCGACGACGCCCGCTCAGGTGCGCATCGCCATGACCCGGCAGGCCCGCGCGCTCGGCCGCGACTACCGCCTCTGGTACGGCACGACGCTCAAGACCAACGCGATGGCGATCGAGACGATGCAGCGCCACCTGCGCCGACGGTTCGGCGACGGCGGCGTCGACGCCAAGACCGAGAAGAAGCTCAGCGCCGAGCTCACGCGCCACGGCGCGCTCCTGAGCGAAATTCTCGCCCGCATCCTGGGCGGCGAGTGGACCGACGTAGTGGGCGACGAGCCGGGACGCTGGGTGATGACCGTCGGCCCGAGCCTGCGTGTGTGGCCGGTCGGGCGGGTCTACCGGTTCTTCCGCCAGGGGCACCGCGAGGCCGATCTCGTGGCCTTCTATCTGGATCTCGAGAATTCGCTCCTCGCCGAGGCAAAGTAGCCGAGCGCGTGCTAACGGTTGGCCGACGATGGCCGATCCGGAGCTCACGGCGAAGCTCGAGACGCTCCTCGTGCGCGAGCTCGTCCTCGAATGGGCGCACGTCAATCGCCTCTACTTTCGTGAGGGGCTCCGCCCGCCGCAGCTCGTCCTCGTGCCGACGCGCAGCCACCTCGGGCGCTGGCAACGCGAGACGCGCACGCTGGAGATCTCGCGGCCCCTGGTGCTCGAGCAGCCGTGGGGCATCGTCATCGAGGTGCTCAAGCACGAGATGGCGCACCAGTACGTGAACGAGACGCTCGGCGAGACGAGCGAGACGCCGCACGGTCCCGCCTTCCGCGCCGCGTGCGCGCGCCTCGGCATCGACGCCGCCGCCGCCGGCATGCCGCAGGCCCCGAGCGAGGCGGAGAGCCGCATCGCGACGCGCATCGCACGCCTGCTGGCGCTCGCCGAGAGCCCCAACCAGCACGAGGCCGAGGCGGCCGCCGCCGCCGCGCAGCGCCTCATGCTCAAGCACAACCTCGAGGTGCGGCGCGACGCCGCCGCCCGCGGCTACGGGTGGAAGCACTTCGGCGCGCCGACCGGGCGCGTGACCGAGGCCGAGCGCATCCTCGCGATGGTCATCGGAAAGCACTTCTTCGTCGACGTCATCTGGGTCCCCGTCTACCGCCCCAGGGACGGCAAGCGCGGCAGCGTGCTCGAGGCGTGCGGCACACCCGCCAACCTCGAGATCGCCGAGTACGTGCACGACTTCATGCGCGCGACGGCCGAGCGCCTCTGGAGCGAGCACAAATCGGCCCACGGCATCCTCGGCAACCGCGACAGGCGCACGTTCCTCGCCGGCGTCATGACCGGCTTCGCCGAGAAGCTCTCCAAGAGCGCGGCGCAGCACAAGGTGGAGGGGCTCGTCTGGGTGCGCGACGCCGATCTCTCCGCGTTCCTGCGCACGCGCCACCCCCACGTCCGCCACGTCCGCCACACCGGCGCCCAGAGGAACGAGGCGTTCTCTCACGGACGACAGGCTGGCCGCGGCATCGTGCTCCACCGCGGCGTGCGCGGAGCGGCCGCCAATAGCGGGCGCCTGCTCGGACCAGGGCGAGGCTGACGGGATGGTGCGATTCCACCTGTTTCCGACCGAGATCGGGCCGTGCGCGATCGCGTGGACGGACGCGGGCGTCGTCCGCTTCCAGCTCCCCGAGCGCACCGAGGCCGACGCTCGAGCGCGACTCTCCGGGCACGAAGAGGCTCCGCCGCCGAAGTGGCTCAAGGACACCGTGAAGCGCCTCACCCGCCACCTGACGGGCGAGCCCCAGCGCTTCGACGGCGACGCGCTCGATCTGTCGGGAGTGCCTCCCTTCCACGCAAAGGTCTACCAGGCGCTGCGCGCCGTGAAGGCAGGCGACACGGTGACGTACGGTGAGCTCGCTGCACGCGCGGGTTCGAAGGCGGCCCTCCGCGCGGTGGGCCAGGCGATGGCGCATAACCCGCTCCCGCTCCTCGTCCCGTGCCACCGCGTCCTTGCCGCCGGTGATCGCGCGGGCGGCTTCTCGGCGTACGGCGGGCGCTTCACCAAGGCGAAGCTCCTCGCGCTCGAAGGGGTGACGCTCGGGGAGAAGAAGGAGGACGCGCCCCTCTTCACCGCCGCGAGCGGCGCCCGGCTCCCGTACGACGGCGAAGAAGCCGTCCGCCACCTGTGTGCGAACGACGACAAGCTCGCGGAGCTCATCGGGCGCGTCGGGCCGTTCACGCTGCAGCTGAAGGAGACCGACGGCGCGTTTCTCGCCCTCGCCGAGTCGATCGTCTACCAGCAGCTGCACGGCAAGGCCGCCGCCACGATCCTCGGGCGCGTCAAGGCGCTCTTCGCGCGTCCAGCGTTCACGCCGCGCGACATCCTCGGCGCCAGCGAAGCCGACCTGCGCACGGCGGGCCTCTCGCGGAGCAAGCTCGCCGCGCTGCGCGATCTCGCCGCCAAGGCCGAGGACGGAACCGTCCCCACGCTGCCGGCCCTCGCCCGCATGACCGACGACGAGATCGTCGACCGCCTCACCGTCGTCCGCGGGATCGGCCGCTGGACGGTCGAGATGCTCCTCATGTTCCGCCTCGGCCGACCGGACGTCTTGCCCGTCGCCGACTACGGCGTCCGGCTCGGCTTCAAGACGACCTTCCGCACCCGCGGGATGCCGTCGCCCGCGCAGATGCAGCGGCGCGCGGAAAAATGGCGCCCATTTCGCTCGGTCGCGAGCTGGTACATGTGGCGCGCAGTGGATCTCGCGCGCCGCTGAACATCCGGGTTGCGTGGGTGGAAGTGTGTGCTAGTTCACCACGTAGATGATGAGCTCCTCCGATGTCGTGCGCCTGCTGGAACGGTCCGCCCGCACGAGCTCGATGGCCCCGAAGCCCCCCCGCTCGGCCAAGACCGGCGGCCTCGTTCACTGCGGCCTCGTCCTGCAGAAGATCGACGGGCGCGCGTACACCATCTTCCCTGAGAACCGCGTCCTGTGGGCCGACCGTGAGGCGCTCTCCAAGGACGTCGCCGACGTCATGATCGCGATGAGCGATCCGTTCTCGACAACGTGGGAGGCGCTCGTCGAGCAGGTGCGCATCCTGGCCGAGACCACGAACGTGTACTTCGCCCGCGTCATGCCGAACGCGGCGCGCGACCAGTTCCTCGCCGAGTGGCAGCTCGTCCGCGCTCTTGCGGGGTAGGGGCTGCGTAGGAGCTGGGGCCGGAGCTGCGTACGCGCGGGCGGGCGCCAGAGAGCATGCAAAGCGGGCGCGCGGTGCTACACCGCGGGCCATGCGCATCCGCTCTCTCGCCCTCACGAGCATCCTCTTTGCCGGCATCTCGACGCTCGCCTTCGCTCCCTCCGCGCGCGCGGAGGAAGGCATGTGGCCGTTCAACCTGCTCCCCCGCGACGCCATCCAGAAGACCCTGGGCGTGAAGCTCGACGACGCGTGGCTCGATCGCGTGCGGCTCGCGTCGGTGCGCTTCAACAACGGCGGCTCCGGCTCGTTCGTCGGCCCTGGCGGCCTCGTCCTCACCAACCACCACGTCGGCGCCGACTGCATCGCCAAGGTCGCGAGCGCGGCGCGCGACTACCACGCGGAGGGCTACCTCGCGGGGAAGGACGGGCCGGAGATCACCTGCCCCGACCTCGAGCTCAACGTGACGCTCGGGATCGAGGACGTCACCGCGCGCGTCCGCGCTGCGGTGCCCGCCGGCGCGAGCGACTCCGACGCCAACGCGGCGATGAAGTCCGAGCAGAGCCGCATCGAAAAGAGCTGCACCGAGAAGACCGGGAACCGCTGCGACGTCGTGACGCTCTACGCCGGTGGCCGGTACGATCTCTACACGTACAAAAAGTACACGGACGTCCGCCTCGCCTTTGCGCCGGAGTTCGCGATCGCGTCCTTCGGCGGCGATCCCGACAACTTCACCTTCCCGCGCCACGATCTGGACATGGCCATCTTCCGTATCTACGAGGGGGGCAAGGTCGTCCAGCCGAAGGAGTACCTGCGCTGGAGCGTCGCCGGCCCGAAGGACGGCGAGCCCGTCTTCATCAGCGGGCATCCGGGGAGCACCGGCCGCATGCTCACCGTCTCGCAACTCGAGGTGCTCCGCGACGTCGTGTACCCCTACTTCCTCGACGCGTTCAGCCGCGAGCGCGCGGGGCTCGCCGCGTACGGCAAAGAAAGCAAGGAGTCGGAGCGGCAGATCCAGAAGACCTTCTGGAGCGTCGGCAACAGCCTGAAGGCGCTCGGCGGATTTCAACGCGGCCTCAAGGATCCCGCGCTCATGAAGAAGAAGGCCGACGACGAGGCGGCCATGAAAAAGGCCATCCTGGCCGATCCCAAGCTCGTCGCCGCCTACGGCGACGTCTTCGAAAAGACCGCCAAGGTGGAGAGGGAGTACGCGCGCATCTTCAAGCGACACGCCGTGCTCGAGGCGCGCTTTCCGGCAAACAGCTTGCTCGGCGTCGCGCGCCATCTCGTGCGCCTCGCAGGCGAGACCAGCGTGCCCAACGACAAGCGCCTCAAGGAGTACCGCGACTCGAACCTGGACTCGCTGAAGCTCGGGCTGCTCTCCCCCGCCCCGCGGTACGGCGGGATCGAGCTCGTGCAGGTCCGCGAGTGGCTCGACCGGCTCGCGCGCGATCTCGGGCCGAACGACGCGATCGTCAAGAAGGTGCTCGCCGGCCGCACGCCTGATCAGGCGGCGCGCGAGATGCTCGCCGTAAGCCAGCTCACCGACGTCGGCGCGCGCCGGCAGCTCCTCTCTGGGGGTCGCGCCGCGATCGCGGCCTCCACCGATCCGCTCATCGTGCTCTACCGCGGGATCGACGGCGAGACGCGACAGATCAGGAAGCAGTACGAGGACGACGTCGAGGCGCCCCTCGTCCTCCTCGGGCGCAAGGTGGCCGAGGCGCAGTTCGCCGTGAAGGGCACGAGCGTCGCGCCCGACGCCACGTTCACGCTCCGCCTGTCGCCAGGGAAGGTCGCCGGCTACACCGAGAACGGCAAGCCCGTCGCCTGGGCGACCACCTTCGCGGATCTCTACACGCACGCCACCGGCACCGAGCCGCTCAAGCTGCCGCCCCGCTGGCTCGACGCGAAGGGCAAGCTCAAGCCCGCGACGCCCTACAACTTCGCGTCCACCAACGACATCATCGGCGGCAACAGCGGCAGCCCGGTGGTCAACGCGGCTGGGGAAATCGTGGGGCTCGTCTTCGACGGCAACCTCAGCTCGCTCCCGAACCGCTTCGTGTACGGCGAGACCACCCAGCGCGCCGTCAGCGTCGACACCGCCGCCATGGGGGAGGCCCTCCGGACGGTGTACGGGGCCGAGTCGCTCGCCCGGGAGCTGGAGACACGCTGACCCGAGTTTTCCTGATACGCTAGAGGGAGATGCCCTACGGGCCCGACACGCAGGCGCCGCACAAGGCCGACCCTGGCGAGCTGCCGGAAGGCGAGCGCCTCCTCGATCGCTACACCATCATCGATCGCGCAGGCTCGGGCGGGATGGCCAGCATCTACCGCGCGCTCGACGAACGGCTCGATCGCGTCGTCTGCGTGAAGCTGCTCCGCCTCGTGCTCGAGGGCTCGGGTAGCACCGCCGGCGGCAGCGTCTACCAGGCCACCTACTCGCACTTCCTGCAGGAGGCGCAGGCCCTGTCGAAGCTGCAGCACCCCAACACGCTACGCATCTACGACTTCGGCTACCTGGGCGACAGCGGGCGGCCGTTCCAGATCAGCGAGTACCTCGACGGCGGCAACCTCGAGGGGCGCGTGCGCCGTGCGGGCCCGATCGACCGCGAAGCCATCGAGCGCATCTTGGACCCCATCACCGCGGCCGTCACCGAAGCGCACGAGAACCGGATCATCCACCGCGACATCAAACCGTCGAACATCCTCTTCGCGCGCATCGGTGACACGCTCGTACCCAAGCTCGCCGACTTCGGCATCGCGCGGACCGAGCTCAAGAGGCACCGCCGCCCGGGCGATCCGGCGCCGCCCGCCGACGACGACGATCCGGCCGCGCTCAGCACGATCGCGCTCTTTTCGCCGCGCTGGGCCGCGCCCGAGCAGCTCTGTGGCGCGCCGGAGGGCCCCTACACGGACGTGTATGCGCTGGGCCTCCTCACCTTCTTCATGCTGTCCGGGCGCGCCCCGTTCGACGATCCCGACGTGCGCGGCACCTTCAACGCGCGCGTCCGCTCGGACGATCTCCTCGACAAGCGTCTGCGCGAGCGCATGACGGACGGGCCGGTGGTGACGGTCCTCGCGGCGGCAATGGCGGCCGACTCCGCCAAGCGGATCCGCTCGCCGGCCGAGCTCTTCACGCGCCTCCGCACCGCGCTGCGACCCGAGAAGGCGTCGGCCCCGCCGAAGCTGCCCCCGATGCGCGCCAAGATGGATTCGGTGACGGTCGACCTCGAGTCGGTCGTCCGCAAGCCCGACGCGCCCGAGGTGCCGACCGCCGCCACCGAGAGCGCCCGCTCCGTCGGCCACTACCGCGTGCGCGTCGTCGAGGTGGACGACGCCCTCGACTTCACGCGCGCGACGCCGACGGGCGAGGTCCGTTTTCGCATCTCTATGATCGCGGTGAACAACGCCCCGCTCCGCATCAACATCAAGGGGCTCAACTGCTTCGTCGCTTGGACGGACCGGACCGCGCGTCCGACCCCCGCTGTCGTCGCGACGCAGGACGGCTCGGTCGACCTCGTCTCCGCGCAGCGCGAGAAGATAGGGCGTATCTCCTGGTCCTTCGGCACACCATCTCACATTGGCCGCGTGTTTCTCGTGGACGGCGAGGAGTTGGTGATACCCTACGAGAATGCATCGTCGGCCGTGGTCGTGCACCTCGGCAGCGATCGCGAGCTAGTGGCCATGTGCAAGCGCGCGTAACGTAACGCGCCCGGGCGCCTGGTGTGGGAGACGAAGAGTTCGTGGGCCAAAGGAACGCGCCACCGCCGTCGCGCCAGCCGTCTCAGCCGACGGTCGTCCAGGACGACCTGCTCGACGAGCCGACGCCGGTGGAGACGCACATGGGCATGCCGGGCAGCGGGCCCGGTCCGGTGGCGCGCCCCTCGAACCGCCCGATGCACCCCCCGGGGCCGCGCGGCCAGTTCGTCCACATTTCTACGCCGACCGCGTTCACGCCACAACCGCTCGGCAACGGCCCCGCCCCACAGCAGCAGCAGCAGGCGCAGCCGCCGCGCGCACCGCGTGACAGCGAGCCGCAGACGTCCGTAGGCCCGAACCCGCAGCACCAGGGGATGCCACCCATCCCCCAGGGCCACCAACAACACCAACAGCAACAGCAGCAACAGCAGCAGAGCCAGCAGCAACAGCAGCAGAGCCAGCAAGGCCAGCAAGGCCAGCAAAGCGGACCGCCGCCGTCGATGCGGATGGCCCAGGCGCGACCGAGCAGCGGACCGCCGTCGTCGCAAGCCTTTCCGGTGGGGCCTCCGCCGCCGAACCCCGCCAGCATGACGCCGTCGGGCATCCTGCAGACCGCGCATGCGAACTCGCCGTCTCCCCTCGGCATGATGCCGGCACCGCCGCCACACCACCCGCCGTCGTCGATGATGCACGCGGCGCCGCCGCAGTCCCAGCACACTCAGCAGCTGCATCAACTGCAGCAGCAGCAAGCACAGCAGCAGGCGCAGCAACAGCAGGCGCAGCAGCAAGGCAATCCCCTCTCCGGCGGCACGCAGATGCTGGCGCTGCACACGTCCGAGGCGCAGCAGAAGGGCTACCGCCCCTCCACCAGCCACGTCACCCGCGGGCGCGCCTACTCGTTCGTCCTCGATCCGCGCGGCATGCCGATCGAGCTCGGCAGCGGTCGCTTCGCGAAGGTCTACCTCGGCGAAGAGCGCTGGCTCGAGTCGAAGACGGACTACCGGCGCGACGTCGTCATCAAGATCCTCCAGAAGGGCGTGTCCGAAGAGGACCACATGCGCTTCCAGATGGAGAAGGAGCTCCTCGAGCGCGTGCAAGGGCATCCGAACATCGTCGAGCTCATGGCCAGCGGCGAGTTCGAGGACGCCGAGTTCATCCCGCCCGGCATCCGCGACAAGGTCGACTGCGAGTTCATGATCCTGGAGCGCCTCGAGATGAGCCTCGAAGAGCGCCTCAAGGGCTCGCGCGCCAAGGGCAAGAAGGACGAGCTCCTCGCCTGCGACATGCGCGAGCGCATCTTCCGCGTCCTCGACTACATGATCCCGATCGCGAGCGCCGTCGAGTACGCGCACCTGATCCGGAACATGTGCCACCGCGACATCAAGCCGGCGAACGTGCTCGTGGGCCTCCCCAACCCGAACCTCCGAGGCTCGACGCTGGAGGTCCGCCTCGCCGACTTCAACGTCGCCAAGCTCCGCGACGAGGACGTGAACTTCGGGATGACGCAGATGAAGGCCGTCCCCGGGACGCTCTTCTTCCAGAGCCCCGAGCAGGAGACGAACATCATCGAGCTCCTCGTGGTCACGCAGCAGGGCGTGCCGGAGGTCGAGTACTTCGAGGATTTCTACATCCAGATCGCGAAGAACGACACGTTCTCGCTCTTCAACCGCGGCGACCAGTACCCGATCCTCTACGCCGATCGCGCGCGCAAGCGCCTCGTCCTCGCGCGGCCGTACCGCGACTCGAGCGAGTCGAACGTCCGTGCGAAGATCCAGAAGAGCGTCGGACGGCCGGCGGACATCTACTCGCTCGGAGCGACCCTCTACTACTTGATAAGCGGCGCGTACGCGAACCCGAAGACCTTGTACGACGCGTTCCACAAGTTCATCGAGTACGAGCGCGCCGACGAGAACAACACGATCGAGGGGTACCTCCAGCACGAGTACTCGGTCATCAACTCGCTGCGTGCGCCGAAGCAGAACGAGCAGGGCGTCGAGGTCGCGCCCGCCGATCGCTTCTTCACCTACAAGCACTACCTCGACGGCAACGGCGAGCTCATCGACCCGCACGTCATGCGGATCATCGCCAAGTGCATGATCCGCAACAAGCCCGACAGCTACTGCTCCGCGCACGATCTCGAGACCCGCGGCATCAGCGAGCTCGTCCAGGATCTCATCGATCTTTACGCCGTCTACGGCGTGCACCCCGCCGCGCGGCCCGCCAACCTCGCGCGTCGCGCGCACTCGGGGAAGAACGGCAACGCGCTTGGCCGCTCACTCGACCGCGTCGGCAACCGCCTGCGTCGGATCTGGCTCGGCCTCACGTCGCCCTTCCGCAAGCGCAAGTAGCTGCGAACGGGAGGCGGGAGGTGGGATGCGACCGACACCGCGTAGCGGGTCATTGCCCGCGGCGTCGAGCGCATCCCCCCCGACACTGAGCAAAGGACGCGCCACCGCGGCGGACGCCTTCTGCGGCGACCTTGCCGCAGGGCCGTGCAAATTCTGACGGCATCCAGCGAAATTCCGGCTAAGAGCGGGAGCACAATGTTCCAGGAGCAACTCGAGCACGCCGACGGGCGCGTGGAGCTGAAGGAGGGGGTCGTCCTGGACGATCCCGCGCTCTACAACGAGGACCTCGCCCCCACGAGCGTGAAGAAACGCACGTGGACGACGTACACGTACGCCGCGCTGTGGATCTCGATGGCGCACTGCATCCCGACGTACATGCTCGCGTCGGGCCTGGTCGCTCCCGAGCCCAGGGGTCCGGGGATGAACTGGTGGCAGGCCCTGCTCACCATCCTCGTCGGCAACGCGATCGTCCTCCTGCCCATCCTCGCCAACTCGCACCCAGGGACGAAGTACGGCATCCCCTTCCCCGTCTTCGCGCGCGCGGCCTACGGCGTCTTCGGCGCGAACGTGCCTGCGGTCATGCGCGCCCTCGTGGCGTGCGGCTGGTTCGGGATCCAGTGCTGGATCGGCGGCCAGGCGCTCTCGACGTTCTTCCGCTCGCTCGCGCCGGGTCTGTACGTGCAGCTGAACGCGAGCCCCATCGCGGGCCACGGCCTCACCGAATGGGTGAGCTTCCTCCTCTTCTGGGGGCTCAACATCCTCATCGTGTACCGCGGCATGGAGGTCCTCCGTAAAGTCGAGAACTGGGCGGCTCCGTACGTCCTCGTCATGACGATGCTCCTCGTCGTCTGGGCGATCACCGAGGCCAAAGGGCTCGGGCCGATGCTGACGGCGCCCAACCACTTCGCGACCTTCGGCGACTTCTGGAAGAAATTCGTCCCCAGCGTCACCGCGATGATCGGCTTCTGGGCGACGCTCTCGCTGAACATGCCGGACTTCACGCGGTTCGGCCGCTCGCAGCGCGAGCAAGCCATCGGCCAGGTCATCGCGCTGCCGACGACGATGACCCTCTTCGCCGCGATGGGCGTCTTCATCACCAGCGCGTCGGCGGTGATCTACGGCGAAGCGGTGTGGGATCCGGTCGACCTGGTCGGCCACTTCACGTCGCGCATCGTCGTCGCCATCGCGATGTTCACCGTCGTCGTCGCGACGTTGAGCGTGAACATCGCCGCCAACGTCGTCTCCCCGGCGAACGACTTCGCCAACCTCTCCCCGCGCCGCATCAGCTTCCGCACCGGCGGGCTCATCACCGGCGTCGTCGGCATCCTCATGATGCCATGGAAGCTCATCGCCGATCCCAGCGGCTACATCTTCAAGTGGCTGCTCGGCTACTCCGGGGGTCTCGGCTCGATCGCGGGCGTCCTCATCTGCGACTACTGGTTCATCCGAAAGAAGCGCCTCGCGCTCGCGGACCTCTATCGGCGCGAGGGTGAGTACTCCTACACGAGCCACGGCACGAACTGGATCGCCGTCGGCGCGACGCTGGTGGGGTGCTTTCTCGCGTGGATCGGCCTCGTCTTCGATCCGCTGCGCGTCCTCTTCGACTACGCGTGGTTCTCCGGTGGTCTCGGCTCGGCCGCCGTCTATGCGCTGCTCATGAGGCGCCGCTAGACGCGCTACCGAGCCCGCGTCTTGCGCGGGGCGGCTGCGCGGCTGCGTGCTGCGCTGGGCGCGCCTGCACCCGCCGTCGTGGTCGGGGTTGCGGACGGGGCCGAGGCGGTCGCGGCAGTGCTCGGGGGTTTCGAGAACGACCAGGCTGCGACGCTGCACGCGACCAGCACCACGCCGGCGACCGCGCCGATGAGGAGGCCCCACACCGGCGCGAGGCGCGGTGGCGCAAAAGAAACGAAGTTCGTCGTGGGGGCGACGGACGGGGGCGACGGCACGTAGGCATACGGCGTCCCCAGCACCTGCGCGCGAACCGAGCCCTCCGAGGGGGCACGGGCATGCGGGGCCTCCATCTCCACTGCCGCCGAGGGTTCCGCGGGCGTCATGGTTTCGAGGATGCGCACCAGCGCCGCGCGACCGCGTTCGCCGTCCACGACGCGGGACATCAGCGCCACCATCTCGGCGGCGTCGAGCGTTCGCGCCGCCGGATTGGCGGCGAGACCGCGGCGAAGGGCGTCCACCACGGGGGCCGGCAACCCTGCCCGGAGGAGCTCGATCGGCGGGATCTCGGGCTCGGCCATCATGCGCAGGAACTCGAGCTCGGTGGCGGCGCCGCGCGTGAACGCCGGGCGGCCCGTGAGCAGCTCACGTAGCACGAGGCACGCCGCGTACACGTCGGTGGCCGGCGTGATGATGCCCCCCCTCACCTGCTCGGGCGCCATGTAGCCGTCGGTGCCCTTGATGAGGCCGTCGTGCGTGTCGCTCAGGGTGCCGCTCACCTTCGCGATGCCGAAGTCGGCGAGCTTCACGAAGCCGTCCCGCGGCACGAGCACGTTGCCCGGCGACACGTCGCGATGCACCACCGGCGCCGGCACCCCCGTCGCTGGATCCCGGGCGGCGTGGGCCGCCGCGAGCGCCGCGAAGACGCGCTTGGCCACGTAGTAGGCCGCGTCGTCGCCGAGTCGATGCCCCCGTGCCCGCAGCGTGCTCCGCAGGCGCGCCAGCGTGATCCCGTCGACGTACTCGAGGACCAGCGCGAGCTCCCCTTGATCCGCGAGAAACTCGTAGAGGCGCACGATGGCCGGATGGCTGAGGCGCGCGTAGGCCATCGCCTCGTGGGCGAGCATACGGGCCATCGTCGGGTCCTTGCGGTAGCGAGGCAAGAGCCGCTTGATGACGACGTAGCGCGCGAAGTCGAACGGACCACGCGAGGTCGCGAGGAGCACCTCGCTCGTGCCGCCCATCCCTAGACGGCGCACGACCGTATAAGGACCAATCTTCGCCGCGTCCGTCATCCCTGCCGGCAGCTTCTACACGACGAGACGGCGCTTTCTACCCGACGGTTTCCTACAAATCGCCTAACCGTCAACGAGACGCGGCAGAGACGGCCGCAAGGACGCGACGCAGCTCGGCGAAGTCGAACGGCTTGGCAACGCGGCGGTTCGGCACCGCGTCGAGGAACGTACGCGACGCCGGTGTGAACGCGCCGGCAGTCATGAACACGAACGACGCGGCGAGCTCAGGCCGCGCCGCGACGCTCTGACGGTAGACCTCCGCGCCGCTGACGCCGGGCATCATCAGGTCGCAGAAGACGACATCGTAGCTCTCCGTCTCGAGGCGAAGAAGGGCGTCCTCTCCCGACGTCGACAGCGTGACCTCGTGCTCGCGTCCGAAGATCTTCTGCAGCACGCGCCCGATCGGTGGCTCGTCGTCGACGACGAGGATCCGGAGCCCGCCCGTCGCGGCAGACGTCGGCGCCGGCGCCACGGTGCGCGAGCGGGGGGCCGGCGTCGCGGCGGGCAGGGTCACCCGTGCGATGGTCCCCTTCCCCGGCTCGCTCTCCAGCTCGATCGACCCGCCGAGCGCGTCGACGATGGCGTGGCAGATCGACAGGCCGAGGCCGGTCCCGACGCCGACGGGCTTCGTCGTGTAGAACGGGTCGAACACGCGGGCGAGATCCGAGGGGGGGATGCCCACGCCGGAGTCCTGGATCTCGATCACCGCCGCGCCGGTGGGCCCCGTCGACGTCGTCACGCGCAGCACGTGGTCGTGCCCCTCGGGCAATGCCTGGACGGCGTTGACGACCAGGTTCAGGAAGACCTGCGACAGCCGCGCGTCGCTCCCGAGGACGCGCGGTACCTCGCCGTAGTCACGCTCGAGGCGCGCGCGGTGGCGGATCTCGTTGTCCGCCATGTGAAGCGCGGTATCGAGCACCGTGCGGACGTCGAGCGGGCGCGCGCGCGCGTCCTCGGCGGGGCTCGAGAACGTCCTGAGATCGGCCACGATGTCACGCACACGCCGCCCGCCGCTGACGGCGTCCTGGATCGCCGGCTGCAACTCCTCGAGGCGCGCCACGATCGGCTCGGCCTCGGCGAGCGCCATGATCTCCCCGACCGCGCGCTGGACGAAGTCGAGGTTCGCCAGAACGTACGCGAGGGGGTTGTTGACCTCGTGCGCCACGCCGGCCGCGAGCGTGCCCACGCTGACCATGCGATCGGCGTGCTGGAGCTGCAGCCGGATGCGCCGCCTCTCGGTGATGTCGCGGGCGAACAGGAGCGTCGCCTCGGCCCCGTCGAAGTCGACGAAGTGCTGCGTCGCCTCGACGAAGATGACCATCCCGTCGCGGCGCAACATGCGCAGCTCGCTCGGCGCCCCACCCATGCGATCGAGCAGCGCGCGATCGTCCACGGCGACGAGCTCGCGGAACGGAAGGTCCACCAGGTCGAGGGCGTCGGCGTAGCCCAGGATCCTCCCGGCGAGCGGGTTGGCGTAGACGATGAACTGGCTCCGATGGACGAAGATCGCGTCGGGCGCGTGCTCGATGAGCTTGCGGAAGCTCGACTCGCTGCGCGCGAGCGCGGTCTCGACGGCCCGCCGCTCGCTGATGTCCTCGGCGACGAGCAGCGCCACCGCCCGCCCGCCGATGCGCACCGAGAGCGACCGCACCTGAAACCACGTGGTCCGCCCGTCCTGCCCGAGGAACCGAAGCTCGCGCAGGAGCACCGGTTCTCCCGTCACGACGACGCGCTCGACCTGCGCGCGAAACGCCTCACGCAGGCTCGGCGGGTACGCGAGCTCGTCCAGCCGCTTGCCCACGATCTCGGAGCTCGCGCGCCCGAGCAGCTGCGCGTGCGCCTCGTTCGACAGGACGCAGGTGCCGTCGTCCCCGAAGGCCACGACCGGCGACGGGAACGCGTCGAAGAACGTCTGCGCGAGCGGCTCGTCCGTGGTGGTGACGGCGCGCAGTCGACAGTAGAGGAGCTCGCCGTGCGGATCGGCCTGCCACGACATCCAGCGGTACGAGCCGTCGGGTTGCCGCCAGCGCGCATCGAAGACGCCGCGGATCCCGCGCTCGGCAAAGCCCTGGAGGGACTTGGTGGTCTGCTCGCGGTCGTCGGGGTGCACCAGCTCCACGCACGGCCGGCCGACGAGCTCCGCCTCCGCGCACCCCAGAACGATGAGGAGCGAGGCGTTGACGTGGTGGACTCGTCCCTCCGCGTCGAGCACGCAAAGCGCCTCGCGCGACTGGGAGAAGAAGCTCTCGAAAACGGCTGCCGTCACGAAGGCCCTGAACGGCGTGACGCGGCAGCCCTTTAGCGAGCGGGTAAACGCGGCTGGACGCCCGAGCTCGGCGGTGACGCGGTCGCGATCGCGCTCCCCGTCAGAGGCTGAACGTGCTGCGCTTCACGAAGCGGCCGTCGCCCGTCTTTCCCGTGTACTTCCCGTTCTCGACGACGACCTTGCCGTGCGAGAGGACGTGTGTCGGATAGCCCACGACCTCTCGGCCTTCGTACGGCGTGTAGTCCACGCGCATGTGGAGGGTCTTGTCGCTGAGAACGTGCTTCTTCTCGGGATCCCAGACGAGGAGATCGGCGTCGGCCCCCACGGCGACGGTTCCCTTCTTGGGGTAGAGGCCGAAGATCTTCGCCGGCGCGGTGCTCGTGATCTCCACGAAGCGGTTCATCGAGATGCGGCCGGCGCGGACGCCGCCGTCCCAGAGCATGTACATGCGCGTCTCCACGCCGGGCATGCCGTTGGGGATCTTGGCGAAGCTGCCGGTGCCGAGATCCTTCTGCCCCTTCATGCAGAACGGGCAGTGGTCGGTCGAGACGACCTGGAGATCGTGGGTGCGGAGGCCGCGCCAGAGGTCCTCCTGCATGCTCTTCGGGCGCAGGGGCGGCGTGCACACGAACTTCGCTCCTTCGAAGCCGGGGCGGGCGAGATCGTCCTCCGACAAGAAGAGGTACTGCGGGCACGTCTCCGCGTAGGCGGGCAGACCGCGGTCGCGCGCCTCGGTGACCTGCTTCAGCGCGCGCTCGGCCGACAGGTGCACGATGTACACGGGCGCGCCGGCCATCTCGGCCAGGCAGATGGCGCGATGGGTCCCCTCGGCCTCGGCGATCTGGGGGCGGGTGAGCGCGTGGTAGATGGGCGCCGTGTGCCCCTTCGCCAGCGCCTGCTGGACGAGGATGTCGATCGGGATGCCGTTCTCGGCGTGCATGCAGATGAGCGCGCCGATGTCTGCCGCCCGCTGCATGCCGCGGAAGATCTGCCCGTCGTCGACGAAGAGAACGCCCGGGTAGGCCATGAACATCTTGAAGGAGGTGATCCCCTCCGACACGAGCTGCCCCATCTCCTCGATGGTCGAGTCGTTCACGTCCGTCATGATCATGTGGAACGCGTAGTCGACGGCCCCCTTGCCCTCGGCCTTGGCGTGCCAGGTGTCTAGCCCCTTCCGGAGCGGATCCCCCTTGGCCTGGATGGCGAAGTCGACGATGCACGTCGTCCCGCCGTGGGCCGCGGCGAGCGTGCCGGACTCGAAGACGTCGACGGAGGACGTGCCGCCGAACGGCATGTCGAGGTGCGTGTGCGCATCGATGCCGCCTGGGATCACGTACTGCCCAACGGCATCGATCGTCTTGTCGGGCACCTCGAAAAACACGGCATCAAGGCGATCTTCATCCTCGACTACAGCAATCAATTGTACGAGAAGGATAGCTCGGTGCAAACCGAGGCGGGCCGCCGTGCCTTCG
>JANYHK010000082.1 GCA_025359105.1 Myxococcales bacterium
GACGACATCTGGACGCATTTCCCGAACGCCAAAGGCGCTACTGCCATGGTGTCGCGCCAGCTGCCGCTGTTCGCCGACGCCGGCCCCGATCTCAAGAGCGTCCGTCGCCTCGTCGTGGCCCACATGGGCAACCACGAGGACGGTGTCTGCGCCGTCTACCTCTGCATCGGCAAGACCGCCGACGAGGAGCACATCAAAGAGTGGGCGTACACCTACTGCCTCTGGCAGCGCGATGGGAGCGCGGTCGCCACCGAGCCGACGAGCAACCTGCCGCAGAACCTGACGCCGGAGGAAACGGTCGAGGAGAAGGAACCTCGCCGGAAGGTTCGGAGGAGCGATGCCGAAGGGGAAGGATGAACGTACCCCGCCGCTTGGGCCGAACGACCTGCATCTCGCTGCGCATCGGTTCCAGGCCCCGCGGTTGACGCTCGCTCGCGAGCTCCGCGCACTCACGCGCGGGGAGCTCGCCGAACGCGTGGGCAAGACTCCCAGCGCGATCAGCCAGTTCGAGGTCGGTCGAAGCCGGCCCGATGCGAGGACCCTCGCGGCCATCGCCCTCGTGCTTGGCGTTCCAGTGAACTTCTTCGCGCGACCGGCGGCTGCCGCGCCGTTGTCGGTCGACGCCTGCCATTTTCGCACGCTTCGTTCGGCCAGCCAGAGAGAGCGGCGGCGTCTCATCTCCATTGGCACACTGCTCTGTGAGCTCGTCGATTCGCTCGAGGAGCACGTCGAATTTCCGACCGAGCAAGTAACGTCTGTCGCCCGGGCGGTTCACTCGGCCGAGGAAATCGAGCTCTGCGCGAACGACGTGCGCAAACGCTGGGGCCTTGGTCTTGGTCCCATTCCGAACGTTACGAAGCTTCTCCAGGGCCAGGGCATCCTCGTCTGTCTCGTCCCCAACACCTGTCGCGAGGTGGACGCCTTCTCGGCCTGGTACCAGGCGCGGCCCTTGATCTTCCTGGTCGCGGAGCACGGCCCATCACGCACACGGTTCGACGCAGCCCACGAGCTCGGGCATCTCGTTATGCATGCCGACGCCGCGCCGGGCAGCCAGGAGATCGAACGCGAAGCGCATCGTTTTGCGGGAGCCTTCTTGGTACCTCGCGAGCCTTTCTTGGCCGAGTGTCCCAGGTGGCTCAACTGGGAGCATTTCTACGAGCTCAAGGCGCGGTGGAAGGTGTCCGTCGCCGCGCTGGTGCGCCGGGCCTACGACCTCGACGTGCTCTCCGAGGCCAGCTACCGCCGCGCATGCATGCACCTCCGGCAGCAGGGCATCACCGAGCCTTTCGAACCGCCCCCCGAGCCGCCGGACTTCCTGGCGAAAGCTGTGAAGCTGCTGGAGCGCGACGTCTCGATCGAACAGCTCGCCGCGAACCAGGGTCTGAGCGCGGTAGACGTCAGGTCCCTCGTCGAGGGGGACCACCTCTCGTTCACCGCGTCGGTGGCGACGGTCGAAGACGACCAGCAACAGCTATTCGATGACTTGGATGCCGAGGAGAAGCGCGGGCGCGCCCGTTGACGTCGCAACCCCACGTGGGGCCGCCGGTCTGCAACAAGGCTCACCCACGCCGGTGTCAGGCGAACGTGGCCATGAAGTCGCCGTCGCGCGCGCAGAACCAAGCGCGGCGGGTACAATCAGTCGCATGAAGCCGACCCACTGCCTCGCAGGCGTTCTCCTCGCGTTCTCCACGATGCTCCAGGCGCCCTCATCCCATGGCGCAATCGTGGAGCGGGTGGTCGCGGTCGTTGGCGAGCGGCCGATCCTTCTCTCCGATCTCCTCCATCGAGCCGAGCCGCACCTGGCGCGTATTCGTGATGCCGTCGGCGACGACGCGCGACGGGCCGCCGCGGAGAGCACGCTTCACCGCGAGCTCCTCGAGCGCATGATCGACGAGCGGCTCGAGGAGGTCGCCGCGGACCGCGCTCACCTCGCTGTGACCCCCGACGAGATCGACGCCGCCCTCCGGAATATCGCGACCGAAGCGCGCCTCTCTGTTTCCGAGCTCGTCGCGGAGGCGAAGCGTCTGGGGCTCGGTGAGCAGGCGTACCGCGACGAGCTACGGCGACAGATCCTCGAAGCGAAGCTCCTCGAGCTCCGCGTGCGTGGGCGCGTGCGGCCCTCCGAGGACGCGCGCGCGTACGCCGACGCGATGGCGCGTGCGCGGAAGGAGTGGTTGCTCGAGCTCCGGCGCGGAGTGTACGTCGACGTTCGCCTGTAGGTAGGAGCGCGTGGGAACTCTGACCAAGACCGGCCGAAACGAGCTCTGCCCGTGCGGGAGTGGGCAGAAGTACAAACGATGCTGCCTTAACGGGCGAACAGGCGCGCCGGCACCGAACATCCTCGCCACGCCTCCCTTCCCGCCCGCCTCGAGCGAGGAGCCATACGTTCCGCACATCCGATCCATCGTTTGGAAGGGAAAGCGTGCTCGTGTCGTTTGGAACAAGATCCATCTCCGTCCCCCTCCGAAACGTTTCACGAGTTCCTCGTCGGCGTCGCGATGCGCACGCTCGGCGAACGTTGGTGGCATCACCAGAAGGGCACCGCGGCGTGCTCGCGTCACGTGGTCATGGTTTGGTGGGACGCCTTTGGGCAGGCTACCCGCCGATCGCCCATTCAGACGTAACCGTACGGGCATGGAACGGCGAGCGACGTCGTGACAGCGCGCGGCTGGGGCGATCAGCGCGACGTCGCCCAGGCGCCGGGAAGAAGCTCATCGATCGCGTTCGCCGGGTGATCCTGGACGCGCGCGAGCACGTCGGCGAGGTAATCGAAGGGATTGATCCCGCGGGACTCGCAGGTGGCGACGAGCGAGTACAACCCCGCGAGGCTCTTGCCGGATGCGACGTCGCCGACGAAGAGGTAGTTCTTCCGGCCGAGCGCGATCCGGCGAAGTGATCGCGCCGTGGGCCTCTTCATGAAGGAACCTTACGCCAACCGCGCATCTTCATGGAAACGCGTCGGCGTTCTTCGAAAGTTCAACGTCTGTTCAATGAAGGAGGAGGCCCGTCCATGACAGAGATGAACGATGGTCAAACCTCGTCGACACAAGGGCGTTCGTTCCGCGATCTTCACCTCTCTCGCGCTGGCGGGCTTCTCGGTCCTCTCGCTGCACGACGCGACCGCCGCGACGTGCCCGCCGGGCCCGAGCAAGACCCCACCCGCCGGGTGTCCGGCGCCGTCCGACGCCGAATGCGCGCACGGCGGCGGGGCGTACTCGTCGACCAAGAACCCGGGCTGCGCCGAGGTGTGGGCCGAGCACTGCGCCTGCGTCAACACCGCCGCCTTCAACGCGTCGCGCCAGCCGCACACCGCGCCCGCGAACATGGAGCGCGTCCCGTCGCCGACGAAGACCGTCTACTCGTCCGATCCGGGGAAGAACAGCGCCCACGTCTCCAACTACGGCCTCCGAACCGATTGGCTGCAAGGCACCCAGCCCGCTGTCGCGGCCAAGCCGCTCGCGACCACGATCGCCAACGTCCCCGCGAAGAACGTCGGCGCTCCGCCGCTCGTCGCCCAGATGACGCAGCAGCAGATCGGTGCGCGCTCGCAGCACTTCTATACGTCCAAGAAGATCGGCCCGCCGAAGGCCATCCCGAAATCGAAGCAGAACATCTGGGCCGCGCAGGAGACGTACGCGCACGCGATGGCGGCCTACAGCGCGTGCACGAACAAGACCGGCGACGATCTCATCGCGTGCGCGAAGGCGTACCACCGCCCCCTCCACGCGACGCCGCCCAAGATCAACGACTGCGAGGACTTCGTCTACAACCGCTTCTACGACGTCGAGTCGTTCGAAGATCACATGGCCGCGTGCCGCGGCGACATCTCGTGCAAGGCGGCGATCGCCCTCGATCGTGACGTCGGCGTCGCCGGCCGCGGGCTCACGGGCTCCGACGTGGATCCGTCGAAGCGCGACTTCTTGAAGAAGCTGTTCGAGGCCTTCGACCATGGCCAGCCCCCCAACTGCGACAAGAAGCCCGTCAGCGCCGACGATCTGCACCTGTGTGAGTTGGCCGGATCGATCCCCCCGATCGCGTTCGTCAAGCCGGGCTACTTCGGCCCGATCGCGGGCGGCGGCAAGGCGACCTCTCAGATCGACGACAAGGGCGACCTGCGCGGCATCTTCAGCACGGCCCCGTCCGTCGGGTACTACATGACGAAGAACCCCTATTACGACTCCGCCGCGATGATCACGCCGCTGGTCATCGAGTCCTTCCGGTCCGACCCCGCAAAGTACGCCAGCATCCAGCGCCTCCTGGCCGAGCTGAAGAAGCCCGCCTACTACGTGGGCAAGTCCTTCCCGACCAAGAACGTCCCGGCAGCAGGCGTCACGGCCTACCCCGACGAGTGGTCGTACGAGCGCGCGATGCACAACGCGGTCAAGAACCGCCCCGTCCGGGTGATCCGCGACTTCGAGAAGCGGAAGAACTTCCTGAAGCAGCGCAGCGACACGTTCGACACGCTGTACTGGGCGCTGCCGCAGAACCAGATCCACTTCAAGATCGCCGGCGCGCCGGGCGACGCCGACTTGAAGAGCGCCTCGGCGGCGATGACGGGCTTCGGCGTCACGCGAACCCTCGTGCAGCCGGCGGTCCAAGCGAAGCCGACGGTGGCGGGCGCGACGATGACGGCGAAGGCCACGCCGATGGCCTCGCTGGTGCCGGTGAAGCCCTCCGACCTGGACATTCGCGCGTGGGGCAAAGGTGGCAAGGCGCCGCCCTTGGACCCCGCGTACAAGTACCCGCGTCTCCAGTGCAGCGCGCCCGACAAGCTCGTGGCGGGCTTCACGGCGCGGCAAGACGGCTCCTATGCGGGGGCCGGGAAGGGCCTCCCGATGACGCCGATCAACGGGCCGGCGATCAACCATGCCCCCAGCCTCTCGACGCAGGCCGACGTGACGATGGCAGCCTGCAACCTCGTCAACGCGGTCCTCGACGAGTGGGCGCGCGCCGACTCCCCGAAGATCCTCGCGCCGAACGACACGAACCCCGCGCCCATGGCGACGGGCTGCTTCGCAGGTGACGCGGCGTGCGACTGGGATCCGGCTACGTTCGTCCACGGCGTTCGTGACATGGTCAAAAACCAGATCGACAACGTCCAGCACGCGCAGCGCGAGGCGGACTACAAGGCGTGCAAGGCCTGGCTCCCCGAGATCAGTACGCCGGCGAACCTCAAGAAGTACTCGGATCAGAAGAACGGCGAGCTCTTGATGCTCGGCGCCATCAAGACGGAGGTGCAGACGCTCTACAACGAGATCGCGGACGTTCCGGTCCTCGAGAAGGGCCCCGTCACCGCGTGGTCGAAGCTCGTGCCGATGAAGCCGGAGACCGGCGACACGTTCGCGACCTTCGGTGAGGACCGGCACAACGCCGAGGTGTGGGGCAACGACCTCTTCGGCGTCGGCTACTCGTACGACATCGGCTGGGAGATCCCGGTGCGCTGGGAGCAGGTCGAGAAGGACCAGCACTACGAGGTGTGCGACTTCGGGATCGGCGCGCACGGTGGCTTCGAGGCGTACGCGTTCGCGTTCGGCTCCGACAAGTTCGACATTCTCGCCGCCGACATCGTCGCCGGCGCGCACGACTACACGAACCCGCAGGCGAATGGAGAGGCCCCCGGCGCCGATCCGATCGTCGACACCTACCTCCATGACGCCGCGTTCGACGCGCACTTCGTGGTCGCGGGCGACTCGATCGTCGCGCAGGACGCCACCAAGGTCGATCTCACTCCGCCGAACAACGTGAAGACCGTACCGTTCGCGTCCGGCGCGAACTCGTGGAACCTCTTCACCATCCCGTTCCAGATCTCGTTCGTCACCCTCGAGATGTCGGTCGGCGTCGGCTACTCCTACGCGGTCGACATGAAGACGGCGCCATACCACCAGAACTCGTGCCACGAGGGGGCGAAGGTGGCCGGTGGCGGGTACCCGTGGCCCGCGAAGAAGGGACCAGCCTCGATCGGCCTCGACTCGTCGCTGCAGCCGCAGGCGGAGCTCGACGGGATCATCGACGCGTACGCCAGCATCGCGGGTCTCGCGGGCGTCGGCGTCGACGTGAACTTGACGCTCCTCGGTATCGGGCTCCCCGCGACGAACAGCATTCGCCTGGATCCGAAGAGCCTGAACATCAACTCGACGCTCAACATGGACTTCCACACCCTCGACGGCAGTTTGTCGGTCTACGCGGAGCTCCTCTTCTTCACGCTCTTCGACATCGAGATCATGAGCTGGGACGGCTTCCACTCCACCGTGCCGCTCTTCAACACGTCGACGAACGTGGACATGCCCGCCCTGTCGCTCCTCGGCAAGACCGGCCTCACCAACCCGGCCAAGAGCCTTCAGGGCCTGTAGGAGACGCGCATGATCTCGCACGCCGGTCTCCGCAGTATGGGTCGCTTCATCGCCGCGCAACCGCTTCGCGCGCTCGTGCTCGTGGGCGCGCTCGTAGGCGCCATCACGCTCGTCTCCGCGCGCGGCGCCGCTCCGCCACGCGCGGAGGCCGTCGCGCGACATCACCTCTTCACGTGGCCGGCGGGCAGCAAGCTCGTTTACACCGTGAAATGGGACTCGGCGTCGCGCCGCACGCTGATGGGAAGCGGCGGCGAAGGCGGAGGGAACGGCGACGTCGCGGGCGGCGCGATCTTCGAGGGCGACGTCTCGGTGCGCTCGCTCGGAGCGGACGCGGAGGGCGTGACGTCGCTCGTCTACACGCTCGAGCAAATTCGCGGGTACTCGCTGCGCCTCGGTGCGCAGGATTTAATCAGCGAAGGCGATCGCCAGCTCGCGGCGGCGGCACTGGCAGGTCAGGAGGCGATCGTGCGCGTCGACTCGCTCGGCGTCGTGCACGGCGTCTCCTATCACCACGACACGCCGGCCTCGACGCGCGAGCTGCTCTCGCAGCTCACGAACATGATGCGCGTGACGTTGCCGGTAGAAGAGAAGGGGAGCACGTGGATGGCGAAGGAGCCGACGAGCAACGGCCTCGCGCACGTGCGCTACGACGACGAGGGGGATGTGCTCCACCGCGTGCGTCTGTCGTACGAGGGCGTCGCCTCGCTCGTCGGGCAAGGGGAGGCGGATCAGCGTCTGGGCTCGAAGGCGTCGATCGAGCTGGATCCGAAGGGATTCGTGCGGCTCATCGACGATCGAGAGGAGCTGCGGGCGCAGCACGACGACGTGACGTTCATCTCGCTGTGGACGTTCAAGGCGGCGGTCGCAAGCCAAGGCACGTTCGACGTCGCGGCGGTGCGGACGGGCGATCTCGACACCGGCGCGATCTCTGAGGAGCTCGCGCGCGAGCGAGAGCGCGGGCGGGATCGGCGTCTGTCGGAGGGCTGGGACCTCGGCACGATCGAGGTCGAGCTCCTCCTCTACGGCAACGGCAAGAAGGTCGATCCGTCGTTCGTCGCGCGCGCTTCGGCCTTCATGCGCCTTCACCCGGAGTCGCTCGCCAACCTCGTCTCGTGGTTCGAAGAGCCGCGCGTCAGTGACTTCGGAAAGCAGCTGACGCTCGACGTCCTGTCTGCGACCGGCACCGAGCAGGCGCAAGAGGCGATGCGGCGCGCGCTCACGTCGAAGGCGGTGACCCTGAGCTCGCCGCTGCGGGCCGCGATGATCCAGCGCTTCATCTTCGTGCCGCATCCGACGCCGGAGTCCGCGCGCTTCGTCGCCGAGGCCTACACCCGTGCGCGGGAGTCCGGTGACAACGCGATGGGGTATGCGTCGGCGGTCACGCTCGGCGCGATCGTCGAGCACATGGAAGGGAGCCCGGCGCTGAGCGAGGAGCTCGACAAGCGCCTGTGCGCGGACCTCGCCGCCGCGCCCACGAAGGACTGGGCGATCGCCCTCGTTCGCGCGCTCGGAAACGCGCGGACGAGCGACGCGCTCCCCGCCATCGCGGCGCGCTTCACCGACACGAGCTCGGGCGTGAGGGACGAGGTCGCGCGCTCGCTGCGTCGCTTCGACGATCCGCGCGCGTCGGGACCGCTCCTCGCGCTCGCGAAAGACGCGTCTCCGGAGGTCGGCCGCGCGGCGTTCCTCGGCCTCCGCGAGCAGTCGCTCACGGACGAGCAGTGGGAGGCCCTCGCGCGGGCGGTCGAGGCCGGAGAGACCTCGCCGCGCGCCGACACCAAGCTCGTGGACCTCATCGAGCGCAGGCCAGACTCCGCCGAGCGCGGGCAGCGCATGCTCCGCGCGATCCGCGAGCGAACGCCTAAAGCGAGCGGCAACGTCGATCTCCTCGCGCGCATCGACGGCGCGCTCACCGCGGGGAAGTGACGGGGCGCTGCTGCATGAAGCCGGCGGGTTGGTCCGTGGCGCTCGCGACCCTCGTCTCGTGGGTTGCGAGCGCGGCGCACGCGGGCGCAACGCCTGCGTCGGCGTACCAGCGCATCAAGGAGAAGGAGTCCGCGCTGGGGCCCACGCCGAACGAGAACGCCGTCCTCACGGTGGGCAGCCTCGACTGTGAGAGCGGCGTCTTCACGATGGGCGCGTTTCCGAAGACGACACGTGAAATCGCGGGGGGCGGCTTCAAGACGATCCAGCACGTCACCCATTACGCAGTCGGCGCCTTCGCGAAGCACGTGACGATGCGCTTCGACGTGGCGCACCGCCAGGGTCGGTCGGTCGCCGCGAGCTTGTCGTTCGGGGCGTCGGCGCAGACCGGCGCGGGGGCGCTCATCAATCCGCGCCAGCCGGCGACGGGGCAGGATTTCGTGGCGTTCGACATCGGCGAGGCGTCTGGTCGATTCACCTTCGCCGTCCAGTGCGGCGACAAGATCGCGAGCGGCCCGCGCCTGCCCAACGACGGCAGACCGTCGACGGGCTACGCAGACCCCGTCCACTGCGCGAAGGACAACGCCTTCTGCGCGTGCCCGCCCGCCGATCCGGGCTGCACGCGCCGGCAGCACCTCCAAGAGTTCGAGCACGCGCACGTGTGGGCGGGCGCCGGCGCCTTCGAGGTCGAGGCCGTCCCCGTGGCGATCGTCTACGAAGCGCCGGAAGATCGTGCGAGGCGCAGCTCCGCGACGTTCCTCGACAACGGCGCGGTCGGCGCGGCGGCGGCGATCGTCGTACCGACGAATCGATCGGAGACGGCTGGAGGAGGCCCCCTAGCAACGCCAGAAGATCTCGCACATCGCCTCGTCGCCACGGGACACACGTACGCGGCCGGAGTCGCCGGAGTCCTCGACGCCATCGCCGCCGGTGCCGCCGCCGCCCCACGCGACGCGTCGCGGCTGCCGGCGACCGCCGCGACGCAAGTGGGGCGGCCGGGCGGGGATCCGCGGGGGCCGGGCGACGACGACCAGATCTGGGTCTACGAGCGCGCGTATTTTGCCTGGACCACGGAGACGGAGCGCGTAGGGACCGTGTTTCTCGGCGCCGATGCCCTCCGCGCTCACTCGGTGTGGCAGCTCAAGGCCGATCTCGCGGCGCTCGTCGGCAACGAGGCCTCGCGGGCGGGGAAACGCACGTCGCTCCACAAGCCGACGATCCAGTCGCTGCTCGACCTCGATCCTCGTGCCGGTGGCGCCGTCGCCGCCGCCGACCGGTTCGTCGACGCGACGGCGCAGCTCGCACCGGGCAAAGACACGCTGTGCCCGACGTCGCCGGCGGTCTACCGGCTCGCGATGGAACCGTCCTATGTCCGCGCGGACACGACGGCGCGGGTTCTCGCGTCGGCGAGCGGGTTCGGCAGTGGATGGCTCGTGGCTTTGGGCCGAGAGGCGAGCTCGGAGGCTCCGCGCACCGTCGACATCGCGCTCTCGCGTCAGGCCCGCGCCCCAACGGGCTCCGCCATTTACGAGGCCCACGTGGCGCCCTCGATCGCGAGCTCGCCGTGTTACGCGGTGGAGTTCGACAGGCTGTTCGGCACGTTCGCCTGGAAAGCGAAGCGACCACCCTGAGCGCGCGACGCTCACCGAACGTTCATCGATTGTTCAATGAACGATCGAACCGGCTGGGCTATGTTCCTCGAGTGCAGCTCGCGCGTGCGACGAGCTGTCACCAGGAGGGTGCGTCGATGAAGAAGGTGCTTCTGGGGCTCTTGGCCCTTCCGGTCGTTGTGGCGATGTCGGCGTGCTCGGCCAATCCGGGCAGCTCGAATGAGCAAGCGTCGCCGAGCCTCAGGGTCTCGCAGTCGCTCTCGCCGTCGAGCGTGGGGCCTGGACAGACCGTCACGGGGCCCGACTACAGGACCCTCAGCACGTGTCGACTGTACTCCGCGGCGAACGGTTGGTTCGACGCGAACCCGCGCATCGTCATCAAGTTGCCCGATGCCAACGGCGTCCAGTACGGGATGACCGACGACAAGGTTCCGTTCCCGACGCCGTGGATAAGCAACCAGGCGTCAGGCACCCCTACTTGGGGCGGCCCGGGGCTCAACTGTGATCCACGTGGTCCCTGCCTCTACGAGCCGGACGTCTACAACTACGAGCACGCGCTATTGGCCAACGTCGTTGGCATCGTCTCGCATCAGTTCCTCGTCCGCGATCTGCCCTTGGACACGTCGTACAAGGATTTCACCCACTACAAGGTGGGCGATCAGCAGTTTTACTACAACGGCACGGCGCAGGCCGACGAGGTCGACGATCGCAACTCGGTCACGATGGCTTGGTCGGGGAACGGCCACGTCGAGTCGAAGAAGGTCAACTGCGCCTATGTTTGGAAGGAAGGGACCACCCCAGGCACGGCCGTCCCGACCGTCTACCATGCGCCGGTCGCGGAGTCGCACGACCCGGTCAACTGGCCGAACTAGGTCTAGGTAGGGGCGCTCCGTGCCCAAGGAGCTCTCGCCGGGTGCATGCATGGGGCGCGACACGCTCCTCCGCCACGTCGCGACGGGCGGCATGGGGATCGTCTGGCAAGGCGAGCGCGTCTCATCGGACGGCGTTCGCCTCCCTGTCGCCGTCAAGACGATCCGCGCGGAGCTCGCGGGCGACGCGGCGTTTCGGGCGATGTTCCTCGAGGAGGCGCGCATCTCGTCGCGCCTCTCTCACCCGAACGTCGCGCGCGTCCTCGACGTCGGTGAGGAGGACGGGACGATGTACATCGCCTTCGAGTGGGTCGACGGCCCATCGTTCGAGAGCCTCTGTTGGGACGCCGAGGAGCGCGGCGAGCTGTTGCCACAGGACCTCGCGCTGCGCGTCGTCGCCGACGTGTGCGCGGGCCTTCATGCGGTCCACGAGCTTCGCGGCGACGACGGCGCGCTCCTCGACGTCGTCCACCGCGACGTCACTCCGACCAACGCGCTCGTCGGGAAGGACGGCGTCGCCAAGCTCATCGATCTAGGGCTGGCGAAGGCCCGCGATCGCGCAGGCGTCCCGACGCGGAGCGGCATCGCCAAGGGGACGTCGCAATTCATGGCGCCCGAGCAAGCGATGGGGCAGCGGGTCGACCGTCGCGCGGACGTCTTCGCTGCAGGGGCGCTCCTCTACCGCGCTCTCGCCGGACGCGCGCCGTTCCGTGATCACGACGCGCTCGCTGCGTTCGTCATGGGGCGCCCGCTCGCGAAGCTGCCCGACGAGATTCCGGCTCCGATCCGCGATCTGGTGACGAAGGCCATGTGCTCGGACCCCGACGGGCGCTTCGCCACGGCGGCGGAGATGCGCGCGGCGGTCGAGCGCGTGGGGGGGATGGTCCCGGCCGGACCACGCCCTGCGCTGCCCGGGCGCGCGGAAAAGGACTCACTCGAGGCGCGCGCGCGCACGCCGGCCTGGTTGATCCTCGGGCTCGTCGTCGCCGGTGGGCTCGTCGCGCTGGCGGTAGCGCTGGCGCTCGGCTCGTGAGCTCGCCTCACGGACAGCGCATCGTCCCCCGAAGCGCGTGATCGGCCGACGCGAAGCTTAGGCCCGACTCCACCTCCGCGCCCGCGTTGCCCTTGGCGTCACGACCCGGGCAAACGAAGACGAAGTCGGCGGGCGATTCGCCGGTCGCGAGGTCGAAGTCGAGGGGCCCGCCGGCGCCGTTGAGATCGACGTGGCCACCCGCGCGCAGCGTCGCGACCGCGTCGAGGATCGCCGTGGGGCCGACCTCGATGCGCTTGCCCGGCGATAGGAGCGACGCGATGGATCGTGCCAGATCGGGGCCTCGCAGCGCGCCGTCGCCCGCGACGAACGCGGCGTATGCGACGAGATAGAACGCGTCGTACGGCGCGGCGGGCGACAGGTTGGTCGTCGTCGCATGGTCGGGATAGGCCTGGTTGTAGCGCGTCGTGAACCGCGCGTTCGTCGCGGTGTTCGCCGGCGCGGCGATGCCGATGAAGCGGTGACGGAGCTCGACGTCACGACCGAGCCACGTGAAGAACGCGGCCTCCTTGGTGACCCCCGTGAGGCCGTTCAGCGCGACGTAGGTCGGTCGAGGCGTGCCGCGCGGCCAGTCCTTCTCGAGCGGCTTGAAGAACGTCTCCGTCAGCTCGTCGCCGCCCGCGTAGAGGACGATGTCGGGCACGAAGCCGAGGAGCTCGCGGGCGGCTCCGCCATACGAGTCCGCCGCGTTGGCGTCGCTCGGCTCGGCCACCGACAGCTCCCGGAACGAGGCGCCGACCTGATTCTCGAGCGCGGTCTTTCCGTTGAAGCGCAGCGCCGCGAAGAGCGCGTCTCCGACCGCCAGCCCCGACGCGGATTTTCGCCGGAGCATCGCCACGCGGAGGGGACGCGTCGAGCGTCCCAGCTCCGCGCGCCGCGCCGGCTCCAGCACGTTGGCGACGAGGGCGCAGATCGGCTCGACGACCGCCGCGCTGCTGAGCGACGTGCGGAAGACGAGGCGCGGCTCTCCGGGCGGCGCGGAGATCGCCGTGATGAGCGCGCTGGAGTTCTCGGCGGGCACGGCGAGCACGCGCTGCGGAACGAAGAGGGAGCTCGCCAAGCCGATGAGCTCGTGGCTGCTCCCGAAGCCGATCACCACCGGGACCTTCAGCTGCTCGACCAAGTGACGCGCGACCTTCTCGGAGTCGAGGGCGTCGTCGCAGCACACGATCACGAGCGGACGGGGAGGGGCGTCGCCGGCCTTGGAGGGGAGGCCGCGCGCGACCTGGACGAAGTCGCGTCGCGCGAGATCCACGGCGCGCATGCTCGGCTGGCCGATCGGTTCCGCGAGCGGTCCGCTCAGCTGGAACATGGCCCCCACCAGGAGCGCGTCGTCGCGGTCGGTGTCCCCCGGCTCCGCGAGGAGCTTGCACTCGGTCGTCTCCAGGGCGACGCACGCGCCGTCTGCGGCACGGCACACCGAGGGTCGCCCGGCGGCCTGCGCGCAGGCGCGGTTCGAGGTGCAGCCTGGCGCCTTGGCGACCGGCTCGTTCGTGGCGGCCGCGGCGCGCACGCGTGCCCGTGCGCGCCACGTGACGAGCGCGGCGGCGACGCTCGCCACGGCCGCGAGGACGATGGCCGCCCACGCGATGCGTTGCAGGCCGCGGATCTCCGAGCGCTGGCGCAGCTTCGTAGTCCCGATCCCCGTGCGGCCGTCGTCGCCGGTTACCTCGCGGAGGGCCGGTGGATCGGAGAGGCGCAGCGTCTCGTCGCGCGCGATCCGCGCCTCGATCTCGTCGCGCGCGGCCTTGCGCTCGCCGGCGAAGATCTCGGTCATGAGCTTGGCCAGCGCGCGAGGCCCGAGGGTCGCGCGTCGTTCGGCCAGGTACGCGTCGATGTCCGTCAGCATCGCGGCCGCGGTCGGGTAGCGGTCCTCCGGGGACGGCGCCAGCGCGCGCGCGCAGATCGCGGCGAGGGCGGGCGGCTCCTTCGGAAGCGGAGGGAGCTCCAGCTCGCGCAGGTGCAAGAAGATCTCGAACTCGTTCTGATCTCCCCAGAAGCGCGCTCCGGTGATCGCCTCGCACAGCATGACGCCGACCGCGAAGAGATCGGCCCGCCGGTCCACCTCGCCGCGCCGCGCCTGCTCGGGCGCCATGTACGTCGCCTTGCCCTTGACCACGCCGGACTGGGTCTCCAGCGTCGAGTCGACCGCCTTGGCGATCCCGAAATCGAGCAGCTTCACCGCGCCGTCGTACGTCAGCATCACGTTGTGCGGCGACACGTCGCGGTGAACGAGGTGGAGCGGCTTGCCGCCCCGGTCCGCGAGCTCGTGCGCGTACTCGAGGCCGCCCAGGACCTGTCCGAGGATCCAGACCGAGACGTCGAGCGGAAGCGCCTTCGGCGTCGTGCTGGTCTTGCGGCGCACGGCGTCGAGCGATTGCCCCTCGAGGTACTCCATCTCGAGGAACGGGCTCTTCCCCTCGAGGCCCACCTCGTGGGTGTGGACCACGTTGGGGTGGTGCAGGCGCATCGCGAGGCGCGCCTCCTCGAGGAACATCGACACCGCGCGTTCATCGCTCGCGAGCTCGGCCCGGAGGCGCTTGACGACGCTCAGCTTGGAGAAGCCCGCGTCCCCCTGCGCGACCGCGAGGTAGACGACCCCCATTCCTCCCCGGCCCAGCTCCATGAGCGGACGCACGGTGGACGAATGCCGGAGGGCAGCTCCAGGCGGATTCTCCACGCGACCAGAGTATCATGGGCACGGATGCGCTACGTGTTCGGCGACTTCGAGCTCGACGACACGATCTTCGAGCTTCGGCGCGGGGATCAGCAGGTGCAGCTCCGGCCGCAGGCGCTGGACGTGCTGCTTCTCCTCGTGCGGGCCCGCGATCGCGTCGTCACGCGGGAAGAGCTCCTCGACGAAGTGTGGCCAGGGACGGTCGTGAGCCCCACCGCGCTGGCGCAAGCGATCCTCGCGGCGCGTCGCGCGCTCGGCGACGATCCCGACGAGCCGCACGTCATCCAGACGGTGCGCGCGCGCGGATACCGCTTCATTCTCCCGGTGGTCGAAGCGAAGGAGTCGGCGCGAGTCCCGGCCGCAGGCGCGGTCGAAAGCGCCGGTCAAGGTGAGCTCGTCGGGCGCGCGGAGCCGCTCGGGGCGCTCGAAGGGCTCTCGCGGGAGGCGCGCGCCGGGCGCGGCGGCGTGGCGCTGGTCACTGGAGAGACCGGCGCCGGCAAGACGCGCCTGGTCACGGAGCTCGCGACGCGCGCCGCGGCCGCAGGCGATCGGGTGGTCAGCGTTCGCTGTCACGATAAGACGGCGGCGCCGCCGCTCTGGCCCTTCATCCAGGCACTTCGTGAGCTGGCACGGGACCCCGAGGTCGGCGCCGAGCTCGCGCGCCACGCGGATCTTGCGGCCCTGCTCGACGCGACTCCTGTCGTGTCAGTGGGCGGCGACGAGTCGGCGCAGGCGGAGTTCCGTCTGTTCGACGCGATGGCTCGCTTCGTACGCGGGATCGCCGCGCGCCGCCCGCTCCTCCTCGTCCTCGACGACATGCAGTGGGCGGACGAGGGTTCGCTCGCGCTGACGAAGCTCGTCGCGCGCGAGCTCGGCGCGGCGGCGGCGCTCCTCGTCCTCGTGTACCGCTCGGCGTCGGGCGCGCCGGATTCCGCCCTCGCGCGGACGATGGGGGCGCTGGCGAGGGCCGATGCGCGTCGCGCCGTGGTCCTCGGCGGCCTCTCACGCGAGGACGTCGCGCGCCTCGCTGCGCTCCGTCACGGGCGCGCCCTCTCCGACGACGCGGTCACCCGAATCTTCGACAAGACCGACGGCAATCCGCTGCTCGTCACGCAGCTCCTCCATGGAGTGCGCCAGGATTCCTCGGACGGTGCCGTCGCCGGCGCGACGTCCGCCATGCTCTCGACCGACGTCATGCGCGACGCCATCGCACTGCACATCGGCGACCTCGGCCCCGCGTGCGCACAAATGCTCGGCGTCGCCGCGGTGCTCGGGCGGACCTTCACCATAGCCGCGCTCGCCGGGACGTCGGGCGTGGACGCCGCGACGTTGCTCCCGCTCCTCGACGAGGCGATCGCCGCCCGCGTCGTCGCCAAAGTCGCGGGCGGCGCAGCCGCAACCCGCGCCGGAGAGCACCGTTTCGTGCACGCGCTCGTTCGCGACGTCCTCTACCGTCGTCTCGCGATCGCAGAGCGCGTGCGCCTGCACGTCGCCGCCGGTGACGCGATCCTCTCGCGCACGCCCTCACCCGAAGGGGAGGCGCTCGACGCGGTCGCCGGTCATTTCGCAGAGGCCGCGGTGGGCGGAGACGCCGTGCGCGCCGTCACGTGGTGCGTTCGTGCGTCGGAGGGCGCGCCGAACCCCGAGGAAGCGCTGCTCCACCTCGAACGCGCGACCCGCGCGGTGGAGCACGTCGCGACCACCGACGCCGCGACGCTCCGTGCCCTGCACGACGCGCTCGGCGCCCTCGCGTCGCGCGCGCCTGCTCTCGCGGCCCGTGTCAAACAAACAGCCGCCAAGCTTCCCGCGCGGCGCGCGTGAAACCGTCAGGCGTGAGCTAAACGAGGCCCTGCGCCAGCGTGCGCGCTTCGTCCTTGAACAGGATCTCTCAACCGGGTCGGCGATGGGCGGAGCGCAGTCGTTTCGCCGATACTTTTCTGCATGTAAACAATTAGTTGGGCGCGTGAAGCGCACCGAGGGTCCGCCGCGACGGGCGAAACCGACTTCGTAGGCCGCCGCCTGAAGTGCCGAAGCCGCGTCGACTGCGCCGCCGGGCGCTGTGCGTTGCTCGGGGGCGGCTCCTTGGCGTGGCTCGATCCTGCAACCGGGCTGCGGAGCGGGCCCGTGGCTCGCGCTGGCGTAGACCGGGGGAACACCTTCGCGGTCTCGGCGGACCGACGGATGCCGCCCCCCCGCGTGTCCCTCCGTCTACGGACAGGTCGGGCTCGTTCCAACTCCGCACGGTCCGCGGTTGATGATCTGGGCGGGCTGTATCGGCGCCGGCTGCACCTGAACGGTGCTCTGCGCGCCGCCGCCGTGCGGGTCGCGCGGCTCTGCGTCGTCACCGCAGCCGATCAGGCCGGCGGCCGCGAACACGACGGGTAGGACGAATACGAATCGAGCTTTCATCGTTCTTTCTCTCCTTGCTAATAGGTGCAGACGAAGGCGCAGTACGTGCCGTACGGAAAGTCCTGCTGCTGACAGGCTTGCATGGGGAGCGGGCAGTAGTCTCCGCCGGGGTCGCGCGGCTTCCGTTGCGGCGAGACCGTTCCTTCGGGTGCGGGTGCGGGCGCGGACGTGGGCTCCGTGGGGCCTTGCGGCGGAGGATCACTCGGCGCGCCCGAGCAGGCGATGAGGGTGGCCGCCGCAAGCGTGGCGAGAGTCTTCGCGATGATCTTCATGACGTTCGTTTCTCCCTGTTGGACTTCGATTCGTTTGCGCACTCGCCGAGGGCGCACCGCTCGGCTTCCTTCGCGCTGGTGCTGCCCCCTAAGCACCGCGCGTGCCATGCGGATCGAAGCCCAGACACGCGAAAATAGGCTTCTTCTGCGGCGCCTACGCGCATGCCGCACGGTGCGGCACGGTGCCAGGCACGCGCGCAAGCGCCCGAGGCTATGCGCGGCGTACGTTCGGCTATGCTGCGCCGGAATGACCGACGCCAAGACGCTCGACGCCGAGAGCGTGACGCAGTCCGGTGAGAATGACGGGCCGGACGCCGTCTCCACGACGCACGTGCTGGTCCTCGCGTGGTGCGCGGCGCAGCCGGCGCGCGTCGGCGAAGCGCTCGCGCCGATCGGCGACGCCACCCACGTGTTCGGGCGCGGCGAGGTGCGCGCGGACGAGGCAGCGCCGCGCATCCTTCTCACCCGTCATCGCCCCGGACTCCCCTCCGCCGTGGGCGAGCCGCTCGACGATCCTTTCGTGTCCCGTCAGCAGCTCGATCTCTCGAACCACGAGAGCGGGATGCGCGTCGTCGGCACCGGAAAGCGGGCGCTCGTCGTCGGGGGCAAGCAGGTGACGCGCGCGGTCGTGCGCCCGGGAGAGACGCTCGAGATCAAAGGCCAGCTCCTGTTCGTCTGCGTTCGGCGGCCGCGCGAGGTCGCGCCGCTCAGAAACGTGCGCGAACCACAGGCGTTCGGCGAGCCCGATGCGCAAGGCTACGTCGGCGAGAGCGTCGCGGCGTGGGGGCTGCGCGATCGGCTCGCGTTCATTGCACGACGCGAGGGCCACGTCCTCCTGCTCGGCCCGAGCGGGAGCGGCAAGGAGCTCGCGGCGCAGGCGATCCACGCGCAGTCTGCGCGCGCCATCAAAAAGCTCGTCGCGCGAAACGCCGCGACGTTCCCCTCGGGGCTCATCGACGCGGAGCTCTTCGGAAACGTCGCGAGCTACCCGAACGCGGGGATGCCGGAGCGCCCGGGCCTGATGGGCGAGGCGGACGGATCGACGCTGTTCCTCGACGAGATCGGCGAGCTCCCAGAGAGCCTGCAGACCCACTTCTTGCGTGTCCTGGACGAGCACGGCGAGTACCAACGCCTCGGCGACGCGCGCCGCCGCAAGACCGACCTGCGCCTCATCGCCGCGACGAATCGACCCATCGATCACTTGAAGGTCGATCTCGCAGCTCGCTTGCGGCTGCGCCTCGAGCTCCCTGGTCTCAACGATCGCGTCGAGGACATCGCGCTCCTCGTTCGCCACCTCCTTCGCGTCGCGGCGCTGAGGGATCGCGAGATCGGCGAACGCTTCCTCGCGGGCTGGGACGGCAGACGCGGCGAGCCTCGCCTCTCGCTCGATCTGGTGCGCGCCATCGTGACCCACACTTACGTTACACACGTGCGCGAGCTCGACGCCCTCCTTTGGTCGTCGCTCACGACGAGCCCCGGCGACGTGGCCCAGCTGACCGACGACGTGCGGCGCGATCTCGCCGCGGGGGCGGCGCGCGTGTCGTCCCGCGCCCCAGCGGTCAACAGCGCGGACATCACCGAGGAGCAGCTGCGCGCGGCGATGGTCAAGCACAACGGCGTGAAGGATCGCGTCTGGAGGGAGCTCGGGCTCGCGAGCCGCTTCGTGCTCCGTCGGCTCCTGGAGAGGTACGGGATTGGCGACGCCGAGGACGGCGGCTAGCTCATGGTCGATGACGCCACGCTCGATCCGAACGGCTCGCCGGAAGGCGAAGCGCGCCCCGATGCCGCGGCGCGACGGACGAAGAGAAAATCCGGAACATGTTTGAGCGCGCGCGCGTGCTCCTCGCAGCCGCCGGGGCGTCGTTCGACGACGTCATCGACGCGATGACGGACGAACAGGCCGCCAAGGTTCTGAACACGTTTCGTCGCGTCGGAAATCTGTCCGCCGACACCTCGTACCAGCGAGATCGCCAGCGTGTGGCGGATGCGCTCGAACGGTTTGCGAACAGCAACGCGGAGATCCTGGCCGAGCTCGCCAAGTAATGCGAGTGAGCGACGTCGTCTTCCTCGAAGTGGAAGACGTGGAGCGGGCCCACGCGCTTTCGCTCGCTCGGTTCGGCGGGCTCGACGGAGTGCGTGATCCCGGGCTCCTCGCGTCTGCAGTGGCGGCAGTACGAAGCCGTCGGAGACGAAGTAGCGCTCGAGGATTGAGCCCTCCTCGATCGAGCGCGGCTGCGAGCGCGCCGGCGGCAGGAGGCCCCGCGGTGCGGTGGAGAGGGGCTCGTGGAGCGCCGCGAAGGGACGGCGGCGAGTCGAGGGATTCGGGAGGGCCCTGGACGGATGCTCTGGTAGTGTCGCGGCCGGGATGATTCTGTCCGAAGCCGTCGGCGGAAGCTTGATGTACGTCGTCGAGTCGCTGGTCGTCGTGCTCGCGCTCGCATGGCGCTTTTTCCCGCCCAAGCGATGGTGGGGCCACCTCCTCCTCTCAAGCGGCATCGTGGCGTGCTTCCTCGGCGGCTTCCGGATCGACAACCTTGGCTCGCACGTCGCCATCGTGAAGATTGGTGCCCCCGGGCAGCCGGTCCAGAAGACCCGGGGACGCCTGTACTACGGCATGACGTACACGCTGCAGAACGGCACGACGATCCGCATCGAGCCGGCGCAGGGCAGGCTCGATTGGGTCATCGTGAACGACTCGAGCCGAACGCTCCGTCTCGAGTCGCAGCAGTACGCGACCAGCAAGGCGTACGCCCTGCCCAATGATCGCCCCGAGACCATCGCGCCCTTCACGGTGAAGACGGACGGCCCCCCCATCGACGCCATCGGCCCCGACGAGCGCCTACCGGCAAGGACCCGAGGGCCGCTGAACGAGACGTTCCTCTTCCACCTCACGTGGGACAGATAGATCAAGGCCGCGTAGCCTTGCGGGATGGCAAAGCGCCCGACGCTCGGCACGATTCGCTTCACCGGAAACCCCTGGCCGAAAGGTCACGCCATCGAGAAGCTCGCGTGGAGCGGCCGTCTCGATCCGAAGACCGGCGTCTGGTTCGATCTGCACCTCGAGACGGCCGACTTCGACGCGAACGACAAGTCGCGAGACGACGACGACGAGGATGGCGACGACGACTGGAAGTCCAAGATGGTCTGGGAGAACTACGGGAGCGGCGTGCTCTCCTCGACGAAGTGGGAGAAAGAGCACACGGGCTTCCTCGTCGGCACGCGCAAGGCGCCGCTCGATTTCTCCGCCTCCGGCCTCGCCAGGAAATCCTTCGTGGTCGATCCCGCGCCCCTCCCGAAGAGACGCGCGTTCGGTCTCTACGCGATCGGTCACAACACGCCCGGCAACCACGAGATCCGCTTCAAGCCCGCAGGCCGTGGCCCCTCGTTCGAGCATGCGGCCATCGAGTGGTCCGGCAAGCTCTCCCTTCGCTTCGACGTTCACGGCAAGGACGCAAAGCTCGATCACGCGTTCGCCGTCGCCATCCCCAAGGCGACCTTCGAAGGCTTCCGCGTTGCCAACGGCGTCTCGGTCGCCGCCGCGCGCGCCGCGGTCGCCGCGTTCGTTCGCGAACCCACGACGTTCGACTTCGTGAAGCGCAAGGGAAAGCTCTGGGCCGTTCCGTCCAAGAAGGCCCGCAGCGCGTAGCCAGGAGGTTTGCCCGTTGCTGCGCGGACGACCTGCGACACAAGCGGCTCGTCCCGGTTCTCGGTGCGCGCGCGATCGACGTTGGATCCGTTTTGCTCCTGTACCCCGCACACCGCTTCTTGCCGGCTCGCGTTCGCGCTTTCGTCGACCTCGCGCGCGAGCGCTTCGCCGCGGCGCCTCCGTGGGAGCCGAGGCTGCCCGCGCGCCGGGCCTCAAAATGACCGGCAGCGATGAACGCTAGTCTGGCGCCCACCGCCTCCGGCCGCGGCCGCGTCGGCTCGCATCGTAGGTTCGCCCAGGGTCAGCGCGGTGTCTCGCCGCCGTTGGGCAGGGCTTCGGTGGCCCCGGGATGGCCGAGAGGTGGAGCCGTTGCCGCGACGGCCGGACGGGCGCTCCAGACTTCGAACCATGCGCCAAGGTCGGGGTGGCGGTCCCGCCAGTTCACCGCCGCGTACCGACGATCGAGGTACCACAACGCGCAACCAACGCTGATGCTGCCGATGGTGACGGTATCGCGCAGGGCGCTCACGTGGATGGCCAGTTCGCTCAGCGTACGATGCACGGCTGCCTCGTAGCGAGCGATCCAGTACGCAGAGCGGAGCGATTCGGGGCGCAGCGTCTCCAGGCGCCGCAACACGGTGGCGTCCATCATGCCGTCGCCGAGCGCCTGCAGCTGGAGCGTGCGCCAGTCACCGTCCGGATGAAGTTTCGGGCCATCGTGGAGGCTGTCGAGGTAGGCGCAGATCAGCGGCGAGTCGACGAGCGTGCGGTCGACAAGAACGAGCGCCGGTATTTTTCCGAGAGGGTTATGTCCGGCCACCACGCCGTCGTCGGCGAGCGGATTGGCGTTCACGAGCTGGAGGCGATCGGCCACCCCCACTTCGATCGCGGCGATGCGAACTTTGCGCGCGAACGGTGAGGTGGGGAAGGACACGAGTTTCATGCGGCGGGCTCTCCGTTCAGCTCCTCAGCTTGGCGGCAAATTGAGGCACCATAGCAGCGCGCGGAAGCGATGAATCTATTTGCCCTTGCGAGACAGCACCAGGTTGGGAGCGCCGGGCCCTCGAGTCACTCCACGACGACGACCATCTTGCCGTTGGCGGTGTTGTCATCCATCGCGTGGTGGGCCTCCCGCAGCGCCTCGAAGCGGAAGGTCGGTCCCACCTTCAATCGAATCGCGCCCCGCTCGACCAGCGTGACGTACTCCTGAAGTTGGGCCGCGGTGATGTCCTCCGAGCCACCCGAGTACGTCGTGAGCTTCACCCCGGTGGGGATGGCGCCCATCGGCTCGAATCGCTCGAGGATCCACTGGCCGCCGAGCATGCCCGTCATGCACACGACGCCACCGGGCGCGGCGCAGCGAAGGGAGTCGCGCAGGGTGCTCGCGCCAATCAACTCGAGCACCCTGTTCACCCCGCCCGGGAAGCGCTCGCGCACCGCAGCGTGGAGCGACTCGGACTCGAGAAGCACGTGGTCGGCGCCCGCCGCGCGCAGCATCGCGACCTTCGACTCCCCGCGGGTGGTGCTCGCCACCTGCAGGCCCGCCCGCTTTCCCAAAGCCAGCGCAGCCAACCCGACAGAGGACGTGCCGCCGCGAATGAGGAGGGTCTTCGCGCGCTCGATCTCCAGGCCAAGGTGAAGGCTGCCGTGCGTCGTCTGCAGCATCTCAGGCAGCGCCCCCAGGATCGGCCAGTCGAGCTGGGTCGACAACGCAAACACGTGCGCCCGCGGCACCCGGGTGTACTCCGCGTACGAGCCATCGAAGGCGCGGCCCATGCCCCCCATCATCGCGGCGACGCGTTGGCCCGGCTGAAGGTCGGTGCCGGGCGCCGCCACCACCTCGCCCACGCACTCGATGCCCAGCACGCGTGGAAACTTCACCGAGGGGGAGTCACCGCGGCGGGTGAACCATTCGGAGCGGTTGAGCCCGAAAGCGCGCACGCGAATCAGGACGGAGCCCGTCACACGCTCGGGCTTGGGCACCTCGCGCAGCTCGAGCTTCTCGGGACCGCCCGCGTCTTCGATGATCCACGCACGCATGGTGTTGTTTCTGGGCGCCGAGCTCATGGGATCCCACCTTCAGGAGTGTGCAGGCCGGTTGATCGCGAAAAGGTAGCGGGTACGGGAAGCTACTCCCCGAGCCCCATTCCTCGGGCCTCGACCGCGCACGCAGCCGCGCACGCGCACCCGAGCCCCGACCACGCGATCCCGCTCGACTCGCGTGCGCGTGCGCGGCTGCGCGGCGCTTCCTCACCGCTCCTCACAAGCCCGAAGCACGAGCGACTCCTCACTCGCTTCCTCGTTGACGATGGCGTCCAGCGCTACACGAAGTCGCTCGTTGGCCGTGGCCGACACGGCGACGCGGATGCGCGGCGCGGCTTGGTCGGGACCAAGTGCACGAAGCGCGAGCGCCGCGCCGATTCGCTGATCGGGAGGAGCGGCGCCATCTCCGAGGATGGCCTGAAGGTCCTCGCGGTCGAACGACGGCTCGCGAAAGGTGCCGGCGCCCCCGGCGACGCGAACGATCGCCTCGTTCCACTGGGAGAACGAGCGCCCCTGGCGGCCGAGCGCCGCGATGCTCGGGCGAGCGCCGCGGTAGCCACGAAACGCATCGGCGATGGCGCGCGCCAGGGCGACTGCGACCGTGTCGTCGTCAGGCAGCGTTCCCAAGTCGTGTGCCTTTCCCTTCTTCCGGTGCAAGCGAACGGTCCCCGGAAGGTGCTCCATCTTCTCCACGTCGGAGTACGCGATGAACACCTGGCGTGGACTCCCGACGATACGAACGCCGTCCGACCCCACGATGACGCGCGGACAGGCGAAGCGGCGCACCACCAGGAGGGCGACGAGCGCGCCGATGAGAGGCAGGCCGAGCAAGCACCACGCGTATCCCGGCGGCACGACCGCGACACCATCGGCGCCATGCGGCAAGAGGGAGGCGGTCGCGACGAGCGCAACAGCGAGCGTCGCGATGAACGCAACCCAGCCCACGAAGAACATTGGAATTCGCGAGCGCAGGCGCACGGAGACAGCCGCCGTGCTTCGCAAACTCGCCGCCTCGGGCTCCACCACGCAGTCGAGTTTAGCAGCAGGAAGGAGGATGCCCCCTAGTCCGTGGATCTGTCAACTCGCCGCCGCCCCTTCGTGGCGCTCCCCCGTTTGCGCTACCTTCTCGCCGTCGCTGGGGATGCACGATCTAGCGTCGTTCACGCCCCGTCGCGAGGCCAGACGAGGGGCGCGACGTCGGGGTCCTTCCGAGAGACATCCGCGCGGAGCATACGCGAGCACGTCGGCGCATCGCGCGTTTCGGGCATGAACGCGCAAAGCCGTCTCTGCTAACCTGGGCCGGCGTGGCGGAAGCGAAGGGGCAATCGTCGGCGACGCTGGATTCGGCGACGCATCTAGATCCGCGCGAGCGGCTCGATCCTCCGGGCGAGGACCTCACCGGCCGACGTTTGCTCCACTTCCACATCGTCGAGCGTCTCGGCGCGGGCGGGATGGGCGTCGTGTACAAGGCGATCGACGAGAAGCTCCGCCGCCCGGTGGCCCTCAAGGTGCTCGCGGCGAAATACCTGGTCGACGATCGCAACAAGGAGCTCATTTTCCGGGAGGCCCGCAGCGCAGCCGCCGTGCACCACCCCAACATCGCGACGATCTACGACGTGCACAATGTGCCCCAGGCGGCGTTCCTGGCCATGGAGTTCGTGGACGGCGAGACCTTGCGGGCGCGCATCGAGCGCGGGCGCCTGCCGTCCGAGGACGCGCTCTCCATCACGCGGCAGATCGTCGAGGGCCTCGCGTGCGCCCACGAGGCCGGCGTCGTCCATCGTGACGTGAAGCCCGAGAACGTGATGCTGTCCAGCGACGGACGAGTGAAGCTCCTCGATTTCGGGCTCGCCAAGGTGATCGACGTCGACGAACCGCTGGTCGGCGAGAGCGAGAGCCGCACCTCGGCGAATGCCGTCGCCCTTGCGCCGACGCTGCCCGCGAGCTCGAAGTCGACGGCGCGGGGTCGTGTCATGGGCACGCCGATCTACATGGCACCGGAACAAGCGCGCGGCGAGCCCGTGGACGCGCGCGCGGACGTGTTCGCGCTCGGCGTCGTTCTGTACGAGATGCTCACCGGGAAGGCGCCGTTCGTGCTCCCCGCTCCGTCGGAGCAACATGGGCGGGCCAAAACGGGGGACTGGACCGCGCGCAAGATCGCTTCGCTGCGGCGCCTCACCGACAAAGCGACGGCGCGCCTCGTACACCGGTGCCTCGAGCCAGATCCCTCCCTGCGTTTCGCCGACGCCTCCGAGCTGTCGAGCGCGCTGAGAGCGATCGACGCCGGCGGACACCGCCGCAAGCGGGGATGGGCGCTGCTGGCGGCGCCGGCGGCCGTCGCGATCGGCTTGGGCTGGCTCGCCGTTCGTTTCGGCGTCGAGCGCACCCCCTCCAGCACGCCTCGCGCCCCGACGACGCTCACCGGAGCCCCGCCCTCGACGTGGACGGAGAGAAGGGTGACCTCGCTCGAGCAGAACGTCGTCGTGAACGCGATCGCGTTGTCACACGATCGTGGCCGCGTTGCGTTCGTCGCCGACAACACGCTCTGGGTGCAGCAGATCGCGAGCGGAGACCGCTCGAAGCTCGGGCCCGTCGAGCGTCCCGTGGGGTACGCCTATTCGCTCGACTGGTTCCCCGGCGACCGGGAAATCCTGGTCGGAAGCGCGGGCAATCCGCTCGATGCCATCGATGTCAAGACCCGCGCGCGTCGACGGATTCGTACCGATGCCGTCCTTGCCAAGCTCTCCCCGGACGCGACGCGCCTCGCCTTGCGCGTGTCGCCTTCGCTTCTGCGCGTCGAGGGTCTGGAAGGGCAGTCCGACGCTTCACTCTCCGTCGATATTCCAATCCCGCCGGAGCGTCACATCCTCGACGTGGCGTGGGCCCCGACGGAGGGGCGGCTGGCGCTGCTGACGCTCGGTCCGCACAGAGGAGAGGAGGAGATCTACGTCGCGACACTGGACGGCGCAGCGCCTCACGCCGTCGTTCATGGCCAGCTCCTGGATCGCGACGGGTCGTCCGGCCTCGCGTGGCGGTCGAACGATCGTCTCCTCTTCACGCGGCGCGATGCGAGCGCCGGGGGAACCGTCCTGGCCGAGCTCGTGCTCGATCGGAACGTCGAGCCCGTCGCGGATCCCCTCGTCGTCCGGCGCTGGGCGGGCGCGGACCCGTGGGGCATCGTCGTCGTGGGCGATACGCTCGCGTTCGTGTTGAACGAAATGCAGGACGACGTCTTCGTCGGCGGCCTGTCGCCCACCGGAGACCGCCTGGTTCGCGCGCTCGAACGAGCGACGCAATCCGACTCGAACGACGCGCTCGTCGATTGGACGTCCGGTTCGCGATTCGCGTTCGTGTCGAACCGGCGTGGCGGCGCGAAGGTCGGGATCTTCGTGCAGGATGTGTTCGCCGAAACGCCGCAGCTGGTGAGCCTCGGCCCGCCATCGTACTCTGCGCGAGGGGTCGAGCTGACGGACGCGCAGCATGCGCTCTTCTGGCGAGGCGATGCCGCCGCGGTGCCGTCCACGTGTGAGCTCGTCAGCACGTCTCTGGAGGACGGCAGCGATCGCGTCGCGCTGAGCGGCGTGCCCCGCCGGTCCTCGCACCCGGACATTCCGAGCTGCGGGTCGCGTTTCTCGTGCGCGGGGGGCCGATGCGTGACCGAGGAGGACGGCACGCTTCGGTGGCTCGATCCCGCCACCGGACGAACTTCGGCGTACCCGCACGGGGCGTTGGGATCCGAAGCTGCGCCGCTCATCGCCTTTGCCCTCGCGCGTGATGGCCGGGTGGCTGCCAGCTTCGGCGCGCGCGCGACGGTGGTTCGGCCAGACGGCACAATCGATGGTGAGCTGCCGATGCCTGCAGAAGCGCGGCTCGTCTCCGCGATGTCCTTCGCGCCCGACGGTCGTAGGGTCGTCGCGACGTTCTCCTCGACGGTTCCCGCGACGACAGGTCTCGCGATCCTGGACGTCTCCGGCGTCGCCCGGGTTCTGACGGCGCCCGACGGACGGTGGCGCGGGAACCCGCGGGTGTCGCCCGATGGGCGCTCGATCGCCGTCACGGTGCGGGCGCGACAGGAGAACATTGGGTTGCTCGAGCTCACCGCGGCCACGGACCCCTGAAGGGCGGGTCTGCCGTGCGATCGCGGCGCAGGCGGATCGCGACCCACGCGCGGGAGGGCGACCCCGCGTGCTCGGGTGGTGCCGTGCTCGACGTGCCGGGGTCACGGGGGACGGGGTCCTCCGCGTCGCCCCCGCAGCCGAACGTCGCGGCTGCGAGAACGCAGATCCATGGGATGAGTACCTTCATGTTTTCCTTTCGATGCCCGAAGCGGGCGTCGCCCGCCTCGAGCACCAAGCGTGCCGGCGGCGACGATCGCCCAAACCGCGACGACCGCTCGCTGGACATCGACGACGTGACGCAGTCGGGGGAGAGCGATCCTACGTATCCGTCCGAGGGCCGACGGCGGCGCCCTCGGGGCCGCGATACCAGAGGTTCGCCAGATCGGTGCCGCGCGCCAGGACCCAGTCGCGGCAGACCTGCGGTCCGAAGTGCGAATCGGCATCCTCTGCGACCTCTGGGAACATGGTCAGGAGATCTGCAGTCTCCGTGTGGCACGAGGGCTGCGGTGCGGCGCCGACTCCGACGTCAGCGCAGTTTGGCGCGCAGCTTCTCTTTGAGTCGCTCGAAGCGCTTGGGCGTCATGCTTCGTCGTGCCTCGGCGAGGCGATCGAGGTTCGCGGGCTTCAGGTGGGCCGCGGTCGTCACGCCGACGATCGCCAGGTCGACCGCTGCGCGCCGTGATCGGTGCCGCCGGGCGCGCCGCGATCGCAACGTGCTGATGACGCCGACAGGGGCGCCGACTCGGCCGACCGTTTGAAATAGCTCGCCTTTTCCGCGCCGTAGTTTTTTTTCGAGAATCGGCCTCACAACGGTCGGAAGCGGGCGTCTACCAGTCGAACCCGATGAGTTGCGTCGACGACCCACATTCCCCCGGCCAACGCCTTCACTTGGCCCACGGCGGCGGAGAACAGCTGAAAACCGCGCATAGTCCGTGGACTACACGACCAAATGGTTCGTGGTCATGGTCCTCGAGCGGTTCTTCCACATGAGCGAGACGTCGGCGCTGACGTTCATGCTCGCCGTCCACGAGAAGGGCAAGGGCGTCGCCGGCGTGTACACGCGCGAGATCGCCGAGACGAAGGCGGCCCAGATCATGGACTTCGCGCGCGCGAACGAGATGCCGCTCCTCGTCACCGCCGAGCCCGACGAGGACGGTGACGAGCCCTGAACGATCTCATGGATACCGCGCCGCGAAGTACTGCGAGACGGCGAGGCGCTCCGCCGGCGTCAAGGCGTGGTCGTAGACGAGAAGTTCGCCGAGCTCTGCGCCGGTAAAGCCGGCGACGCCGGCGCCGATCGCCGTCACGTTCGCGGTGGAGAAGTCCTCCACCGTTCCGTTGCCGAGCCCGCCTGCGGTTCGCGTGAGCGTCGTGTCGACGCCGTCGACCGCGTAGGCGAGGACGCCGGGCAGGGCGCCGCCCGGCGTGAAGCTGCTGATGGAAAACACGTGGCTGCGCGGGTTCGCGGAGGTGGCGACGTTCGAGTCGTAAGCGTTGTTCGTCACGTAGACGCCCTCGCGGCTCCCCGCTGTGCTGAACGTGTTCGCGTCGAGCCCGAAATACGTGCCGGCGCTGCCGGTCGCGCCTTGGATGAAGTATTGGAAGCGCCGCGTCGTGTCGACCGTGCGTCCGAACGCGGCGATGGTTCGGCCCGACGTGGCGGCGAGGCCGATCACGTCGGGGCGGTAGAGGTGGTGGTTGGGACCGATGAACGACACACCGGGCTTTCCTTTGATGCCTGTCGCATCGAGCGCCGGAGGGGTTGCGCTTCCTGGTGCGAACGGGTGCGTCTTGCCGCTGATGTCGTCCCATCGGCACACGGCGCCGCCGTCGAGCGTCGCCAGGCCCATGTCCGCGCGGAGCCACAGCGCCAGACCCGTGGCCGGCAGACCGGCGTCTGCCGGATCGACGACGAGCCCCGTCGGCAAGGGGCAGCCCGCGTCGTCGAAGCCGGGACCGGTGTCGGCCGCGTCTTTCGCGTCGGTCGCGGCGTCGGCGGCATCCGCGGCATCGGCGGCATCGTTGCCAGCGCCGGCGTCACTTGCGTCCGCGGTGGCGACGTCCGCTTCCACGTCGCCCGCGGCGTCTGCGGTCGTGCCGGTGTCGCGGCCCGTGGTGACGTCGACCGAAGCATCGAGCGGCGCCGACGCGTCGGGGCCGCCGTTGTTGGTCGAGTCATCGACGCACGCGCCGTACGCCACTGCCGAGAACGCGACGAGAATCAGGCCGAGCTTGCGGACATCCATCGTGCCGAATGTACGTTCATTGCCGCACGAACACGAACGGGATTTGCACGGTCTTCGTCTCGCCCGGCGCCGGGAAGAAACACGCCGGATTCGCACGCGGGTTTCGTCATTGGCAGAACGCCGCAAGAGGAGCCCGACAGATCACCGGCGGGCCTGACCACCAACGGTGTGTCTACAAAAGTCGAAGCTTGGACTCCACCTCCGACTGCTCGAACCCGTCGGCCTGCTGGGATTCGACCAAAGCGGCGATCGCGCCGGCGAGGTTGGGATCCGGAGTCCGCCGCTCGACCACCTCGCCGTCGGGATACCCGATCCGGATGTGGACATGGTTGTTGAGCCCCGCGACACTCCACGTCCGGCCATCTGGATGAACGTACGTCTGCCACGCGACCGGCGGCTGTCGTGGTGGTGGCCGGGTAGTTCGGCGCTTCCGCCACTCGAATGGCAGGATCCGGACTCGGGTATCCCGGCTACCATCCCATTCGTAGGCAACGCCTTCGTCGCGGAGGGCCGTAACGACCGCGCGCGCGATCTTCAGATCGTCATCGGGCTCACCGTTGACCGCGCCGAACCCGAGCGACAAGCCTTGGCCGGCGATCCCACGCTCGGTGTCCTGGGAATGAAAGTACGTCCCACCAAGCGTGTTCCTGGCACGGGTCGCGCGACGATCGATCTCCGCGAGCACCTCGGCCCACGCCGTGGCATGGGTGCCTCCAACGTTCTGCAGCGCGAGGATCCCGCGCTTGGTCAGGCGGGCGAACGCTTCATCGATCGCGTCGTTGATCGTGCGGTGCTTCCACTTGCGTTCACGGAGCCTGTCCTGCGCGCGCGAGGGCGTTGGCGTGGAGTTGATGCGCGTAGTCCCGAGCGATCGTCGCCGAATCACCGACGCGTTCCCAGATCGGCATTGGTGGACCCTACCTCCCCTTCCGCCTCTCAGCGGTCGTTTCGGTAGGCCGTGCGCCTGCATGTTGCATTGCGAAGCATCATTGGCATGCTTCGTGGAAAAAGTGACGCGCTCAGAATCGGAGCTCGCCGCGCGACAGAGCTGCGCGCGATTCGCTCGCGTCGCGTCCGAGGAAGAGGACGCCCGCGGCCCCGACGCAGACGATGCCCACGGCGAGCGCGACGTCGGACACGACGAAGCGCGTCTTCACCGACGTGACGTCCGACGCCGAGCACGTCCGATGCGCGGCGCACGGTGCGGCCTCGAGGGCGGACAGATCGGAGCCGGCTCCGAATCCTACGATCGCCGACGACGACAGCGCGACAACGCCAGCCCCGGCCAGGACGATCGACGCCCACGGCAACGGGCGCGAAGATCCCGGGGAGGGCGACGGCGGAAGCGGCGGGGGAGTTGGCTTGGACCGCTCGCCGAGCTGGACGGCGACGGGGCGGTTCTTCTCGGCCGAGCGCAGGACCACGCGCACCTCGGCGTGACGAGTGCCCGCGTCGAACGACAGGATGTGTGGCCCTGGATCGAGCGAGAACGGCAAGCCGTCGAGCCGGGTTGCCACCACCCGTCCGTCCACCGATAGCCGCACGTCGTCGAGGTCGCCGCCCGCAGCGTCGCGGGCGCTGGCCACGATGGTCGGCACCATCGCGTCCACGTCGCCGAGCCACTTGGCGCATTGCACCTTGACCACGGCCGGGCACGCGTCGCTGCCGCAGGTCACGAACTGCGCCCGCGCGGCGAGGAGGTGACCTTGGTCGCGCGAGACCTGCCCTCCTTCGGAGCTACCTAGGCACTCTGTGATGGACGGCTGCGCGCGGGCGATGGCGGGAGCCGACGTGACCAAGCCGACGAAGAGCGCGTGGCGGAGCTGCACGTATGGATGGTACGGCAGGCGTCGCCCACCTCCAAGCCAAGCGCCGAGCGCGCGCACGCCTCCTGCGCTCGAATCGAGTCAGAAGCACTCTCGCTTCCACACCACGTGGCCCGCCGAATCGACCACGTACGCGGGATTGCAACCGGCGCGGCGCGCGTTCCCCGACGACGTCGGCCGCGGCGGCTGCCGGGCAGGTGGGCGGCGCGTCACCGGGGCTCCGTGCGACGCGGCCGGCTCGTCGATCGAGTCCGCCGGGGACGGTGCGGGCGCCTCCGCCTTTGCGGGCGGCGGCGGCGGCGGCGCGACGATGACAGGGTCGCCCGCGGGGCGGCGGGCGAGCGTCGGAATTGCGACGGCGGTGGCGGCGAGCGCGCACGCCGAACCTACCGCAATCCAGAACAGGGGGCGGCGGCCGACGCGCGCCGGCTCCAACGTGGTGGGCGACGAATCGGTGGGCCCCGGTAGCGCGATCGGCTTCACGGCCGTCGCGCCGCTCTCGATCGCACGGACCTCCGCCCGCCGCCGCTCCAGGACGTCCCCCACGAGGCCGCCCAGCCACTCGGCGACGGCGTCCTGGCGCGCCCTCGGCGCGGCGTCGTCGATCGCGCGTCGCATCTCGAGCGCGGTCGCGAAGCGCGCGCTCGGCTCGCGCTCCAGCGCGCGCATCACCGCATCCTCGAGCGCGGTGGGCACGAGGGCGCCTCGTCGGCTCGGCCGATCGACACGCGTGCTCAAAACGGCCGCGAGCGTCTCGTTCCGCGTCTTACCCGCGAAGAGGTGCGCGCCCACGAGCATCTCCCACAGGAGGATGCCGACCGCGAAGATGTCGGACTGCTGGCTCGTCTCGCCGTGCACCTGCTCGGGCGCCATGTACGAGAGCGTTCCTCGGAGGCCGCCCGGTTCGGTGGTGCGGGCGCGGCCGCGCGCCTTGGCGATCCCGAAATCGAGCACGCGCGCGATGCCATGCTCGTCGACGAGCACATTGTTCGGGGACAGGTCGCGGTGCACGAGCTCGAGGAGCTCGCCGTCCGTGTCGCGCGCCTCGTGCGCCGCGTGGAGCCCCTGGAGGACGTCGCACGCGATCGCAACCGCCACCGCCACGGGCAGGGCGTGCCCTAGCTGTCTCGCGCGCGCGAGCACGCGGGCCAGCGACTCGCCCAGGACGTACTCCATGACGAGCATGAGCTCGTCACCGCGCACCACCACGTCGATGATTTGGACGACGTTGGGGTGTCTCACACGCGCCGCCATCCGGGCTTCGTCGGCGAGCATGTCGCGTGCCTCGTGGTCGCTCGCGAGCTCCGGGCGGATCCGCTTGATCGCAACGATCCGCCCGAACCCGGTCGGGCTCGCCAATCTGGCGAAGTGTACGGTGGCCATTCCGCCCGACGCGATCTCCCCATGGAGGACGTATTGAGAGGAGGGCGCCTCGATCGACATTCTGGAATGTAGGATACATCCCGGCGACGGGACGCGCCCGAATTGGGCTCACGCGTCTCGCTCCCCCTCCCCTCTTTTGACCGTCCTCGCGAGGCCCGTCTACGGCGTGATCCCAGCGAAGTCCTGGCCGCCGTTGCCGGTGGCCGTGCACTGGACAAGGACGGGCTGCAGCGTGTTGGCGTTGAGATCGAAGCCGTCTGCCTTGTTGTTCGACGCGTCGACCTTGTAGAGCTTGTGGCTCGCGGTTCCTCGCCCCAGCTTCACGCCGTTGCCATCGCCGGTGATCGATTTTCCGGTCGTCTTTCCGCCGTCGCGCGAGGTGCTGAAGTAGACGAACGCGACGCCGCCTTCCCACATGTCGAAGCCGTCGTCGCCGTTGCGGTAGGCGTGGCAGTCGACGAACGTGTTGTCGTGGGCGCCGTAGACGTTGTGGTAGCCGTCGGCGTCGCCGCCGTTGGCCGTCACGTCGTTGTAGCCAATCTCGTTGTACGAATCGAAGACCTCGGTGCTGACGATGCAGTTGCCCGTGGCGTTCTCGGTGACGTGGATGCCAATGCCGTCTTTGTTGTCGGCGGACGGCAGGCCGGTGCGGCCGACCGACACCTGGTAGAGGAGCGCGCCGGCGGTGCCGGAGCCCGTGTGCGTGTCGTAGAAGAGGATGCCGAGGTTGCCGGCGTCGCGGAGCTGCACGTTGGCGAGCACCGCATTGCCGCGGATGTGCACGGCCTCGTCGGCGGCGCTCGCGTCGAGCGTGACGATCTGGCCGGGCAGGCCGATGACCTTCTTGCCGGTGTCGAGGTGGAGGGTGCCGGGGAGCTTGTAGGTCCCGCCGCTCAGGAACGCGACGTCGTGCGTGGCCAGCGCCGCTTCGATGTCGTCGCCGGGGTGCAGCGTGACGCCGCCGCTCGTCGGCAGGGCCGCGACGCGGCCGCGGCAATCGTTGGCGTCGCCGAACGCCGCAGCTTGCGACGCGATCTCGGCCCACATCGCGTCGGTGACACCGGTGTACGCGACGCCGGGCGGAGGAGGAGGAGGAGGAGGAGGAGGAGGAGGAGGAGGAGGAAGAGGAGGAGGAGGAGAGCCGCCGCCGACGGTGACCGCGACGGTGGCGGTGGCGACCGCGCCGTTGTCGACGCGTGTCGCGGTGGCCTTGACGTTCGCCGCCCCCGCCGCCTTGGCGCTCAGCGTTCCGTCGACGGCTACAGTGACGACCGCGGCATTGGAGCTCGCCCACGCGAGCGTGTAGAGACCTGCGAAGGGGGTCCCGTCGGCGCCGACGGGCGACGCGTGGAGCGTGACGCTCTCGCCGACCGCCATCGAGAGCGTGCCGCTCCCCAGGCTGAGCGCGAAGTCGGAGCTCGTGCCCGTGCTCTCGTTCGTCGCCGACGACGTGCAGGCAACGACGGACGGCAGGAGGACGGCGGCGATCGCAGAGGCGAGCGTGAGGGCGTGGGCAGTTCGCATGCGGTTCCTTTCGGGTGGCTTCTTGCATCTCTCAGCGCGCGCGGCGGGGCCACGCGCCCGTCCCGTCGTGGCTCCCTCACCGGTTGCAGGGCGCGTGCCGTTGGACGCTCCGAGAATTCGTCGAAAGAATCAGAGGTTCTCACGAGCGAAGGTCGAGCGCGGCGGGCCTGCCGTCCCCACGCCGGGACGACCGTCCCGCGGGCGCGCACGCCCGCCTCGTCGCCGCGTCATCCTACGGCGCGCAGCAACGGAAGCCGGCGTTCGACCCTTCGCGTACCTGCTGTGTCGACGGTGAGCACGTCGCGCCCGTGAGCTTGTAGAAGCCTCCGAAGATCTCGCACATCGCGTCCCCGCCGTTTCCGGCGTCGTCTGGCGTCGCGCAGGTGTCCGACCACTCGTCCATGTTCCCGACGAGATCGAAGAGGCCGGCGTAGGCCCCCTCGCAGCTCGGGTGGCTGCCGGATGGCCACGTGGCGTCGAGGCCGAGCTCGGCGCCGTTGCAGGCCGACTTGTCGAACGTGTTGCCGTACGGCCAGCTCTGCGCCCCGCCGCGGCTGCATGCAAAGCGGAGCTCCGCGGTCGTGCAGAGACGCTTGCCGGCGTAGGCGCAAAAGCCATAGGCGTCGCACCAGCTGGCGACGTTGGCGGGCATGCGCGGGTCCCCGGACGTTCCATCGGTGAAAGATGGCTTTCCCGCGCACGCGGGCGGCAGCGTCGCGAGCGACCGCGGCGTCCACGCGTTGTACTGGCCGAAGGTGATCTCGGTCGCGTCGATGCAGAACGGGACGGCAGCCGGTACAGGGACGAGCAGCGGGCCGGCCTTCGAGGGAGGGCATGCGCTCCCGGCCTCGACGTCCGGCGCGGCGGCGTCGAGGCCGGCGTCCTCCGAGCCACCCGTCAGATCGGGGATGCTCCGCAAGAAGCAGCCGGCGGCTCCGACGAAGCCGAGGAGGAGCAGCGCGTAACCCTTCCTCCGCTCGCGCTTCACGTGGTCGAGCCTAGCACCTGTCCACGGACGCTCGCCCTTCGTCAATTCACGGTGATGGTCGTCCCCGTGCCGAAACGCGCGGTCTGCGCGTCCCAACTCTGCGCGCCGGCGCTCGCGTTGGCGGGCCTCACGTTGTACGAGGCGTCCGCGCCCGCGTAGACGTCGGGGATCTCGAGGTGAACGGAATACGCGCCAGCCGCGGCGTCGCTCGGAATCGGGCACGCCGCCTGAATCGGGGAGCCGGCCGTCGCCTGCGAGGGGAGCGAGCGTAACGAGGGTGTGAACCGACAAACGATGTCGGCCGCACCGGAGCGCCGCAGGCGTACTTGGAGTTGTCGCTGGCTGTAGATGCGCGCCCAGCCGTAGTTGCGCATCGTCACGGCGAATCCGACGGTGGTGCCGCGCGTGACCGCCGCGGCCGGCGTCGTTAGAGCTGGCGCCGACGTTGACCGCGACGGAGGCGGTGGCGGTGCCGCCGGTGTCCACGCGCGTCGCTGTGGCGGTCACGGTGGCGGAGCCCGCGGCGCGTGCGCTGAGGTTGCCGTCGCCGGCGACGCTGATGACCGCGGCGTTGGAGCTCGCCCACGCGAGCGTGTAAAGCCCGGCGAACGGGGTGCGGTCGGCGCCGACGGGCGACGCCCGCAGCGTCACGCTCTCCCCGACGCCCATCGAAAGAGTGCCGCTACCCAAGCTGAGCGCGAAGTCGGCGCTCGCTCCTGCGCCCTCGGTCGTCGACGACGACGAGCAGGCGATCGCGGACGGCATCAGGACGGCGGCGATCGCAGACGCGATGGTGAGCATGCGGGCAGTTCGCATTGGGGGCAGTCCTTTCGGTGGTCCCTACGCCGCTGCACTGCGCATGCTCGGCGGTCCGGCGCGCAAATCGTGGTGAAAATGGCTGCTTCAGCGCCCGGGCGTCGCTAGCCGGCCGGGCCTGTCGTCCTGCGTCGGGACGCCCGTCCCGCGCGCCGCATCACAGCTGGTGCTTGCGCAGCAGCCGTCGGACGTAGGTGGGGTCCAGGTCCGACGCCGCGGCGATCACCGAGACGTCCCGACCGTGGCGTTCGATCATGCCGGTGAGGTACGAGCGTTCCAGGTGCTCGTTGTAACGATCCTTGAGCTCCTTGAACGGCACGCCGACCGGCACCGCCGGGAAGGGGAGTGGCGCGGCGACGACGGGAGTCCGCGCGGGAGGGGGTAGCCGTGAGCGCGCTCCGGGGGCCTCCTCGCCGCGCGTGAGCGCCCACGCGCTCTGAAGTCCGACCGCGATCGCGCGCTCGGCGAACGATCGCAGCTCGCGCACGTTCCCGAGCCAGGGGTGGGCCGCGAGCTGCGCCATGAGCGACGGGTCGATCGTGACATCGGGCCGGCGCGCCAAGAAGTTGCCGACGAGCCCGGGAATGTCCTCGGGCCGTGCGCGCAGCGGCGGCACGAACGCGGGGAGCACCGCCAGGCGGAAGTACAGGTCCTCGCGGAAGCCGCCGCCCGCGACCATCGCTTGCAGGTCGCGGTGAGTCGCCGCGATGAAGCGCACGTCGACGCGGCGGCGCTCGGTCTCTCCGAGCCGCCGTACGGTGAGCGACTCGAGCACGCGGAGGAGCTTCGGCTGCATCGCGAGGGGCAGCTCCCCGATCTCGTCGAGGAACACGGTGCCGCCGTCGGCCGCTTCGAACGCCCCGGTGCGCCCAGTGGTCGCGCCCGTGAACGATCCGCGCGCGTGCCCGAAGAGCTCGCTCTCGAGGAGCGTCTCGGGCAGGGCGGCGCAGTCGACGACGACGAACGGCCCGTCGCGCCGCGCCGACGCTTCGTGGATAGCCTCGGCGACGAGCTCCTTACCGGTGCCGGTCTCGCCTTGGACGAGGACGGGAGACTGCGTCGCCGCGTACTGCGCGAGGCGGACGAAGAGCTCGCGCATCGCTTCGGAGATGCCGTAGAGCGGCCCGTAACGCTCCTCCGGCCACAACGGGACGGTGCGAGCCTGCTCCGGGAGCGTGATCGTGAACGTGGTCTGCCCGAGCGAGCAGGGCCTCCCCAACGGAACCTGCGCGCTCTGCACAAGCACGCCTGCGACGTAGGTCCCGTTGCGACTCCCCAGATCGCGGATCCACACGCCATCGCTCCGTACCTCGAGCTCGGCGTGCAATCGCGACACGGTGCGATCGGCGATCACGGCGCCGACCATCTCCGACGAGCCGAGCGTGACGCGCCCGTCGATCTCGACGGCGTGCGGCCCCTGCGCGTCTCGCCACTCGAGGACCGGCTTGCGCCGATGGGTCGTCAGGTTGAGGTCGAACCGCGGCTGGAGGTCGGTGCGATCCTCGTCGGTCATTCTCTCGGAGGTTACCAGAAGCGGGACCGCCGGCCCGCGTGGGGTGGCGGGCCAGACGTCGGGCATGCCGAGGAGCACGTCGTAGTCGCCCGGTGTCGCGCCGGCCGGAATCGCGACGCTCACGGTGATCGTCGTCGAGTTCGTGGCTTGCGAAGGAAGGAAGCGCGCGTCTCCGCCGCCGGCGACGATGAGCGCCCCGGAGGCGTCGGTCTTGTGCGAGAGCGTGACCACCAACTTTCGCGCGGAGACAGCGCCCCGCCGCCGACGCGGAGCGCGAAGTCGGAGCTCACGCCGGCCGGCGCCTCGTCGGTCGTCGCCTGGCACGCGAGCGTAGCCGGGAACGCGGCGAACGCGGAGAGGAGCGCGAATTGGCGTCGACGGCGCGATCAAGGTGGTCACGAACGTCCTCAACCATGTCCCGCGTGAGCGCGGCCATTGGCTTGTCGCCGATGACGGGTGAGATCCACTTCGCGGCCACCACGCGGCACTTCGCCCGATGCCCCTCGCCGCACTCCTTCGTGACGAGGTAGCGCGCGAACCATCGATCCCAGGGCTCGGTGCCTCGCGAACGACTTCACTGGCCGAGGCGTAGACGCCGCTGTCGACTTGCTGTCGAACGAACCGGTCCGCGCGAGGGGAACCTGACGGCATTCACCCCGAGGAGCGTTGGCCGTGAAACGCCTCCCAAGATTCACGGACCGCTGCGAACGCGACCCCCTGCCGAAGGAAGGTCTCCGTGGTGAGGTCGAGAATGGTCGAAGCCAACTTCTCGTCCGAGCGGAGGTCGCGGCCGTAGTCGATCTCGAGGTCCACTGCGCTGCGGATGGATTCGGGTACCGCGTCGAGGCTGTAATTGTTCCCGGTACCGGAGAGGTTCGCGCTCGAGCCGACGATGAGCTGCCCGTTCTGGGATGCGAGGTTTGCGGCGCGAGAGATGACCTCGCCGACACCGAAGAACGTGGCGATGCTGTCTCCCTTGGTGCACTGGGAGGCGACGAAGGGCTCGAAGCTCGCGAGCAGAGCGGAGCGCTGATTCGTCCTCGCGATCACAGCGAGAGGCCAGCGCGAAACCGCGCCGGCGAGCCACGTGCCCGTGTCCTTTGCGATGCCCGCGGCGACGTCAGCCAGGATCGTCATGGTGCCGACGGTGACGCACGGCTTGTGCGCGGGGCGCCCCTTCAGCTCGTAGATTCGACGAACGGCGTCGCTCTTCATCGCGACGAGGCCGTACCCCGTGTCGGTCCGTGCGAGCGCGAGGCCCCCACCGGCCAGGAGCGTGTAGAGGCGGTTGGCGTGGATCTCTATCGAGGAGGTCATGACCAAGGGAATCCTGCGAGCGGCGGGGCCTTTGGGAGAGCCTAGCGCATCCGCCGGTCACGCCGCTCCGGACACGGCGAGGGGCGGCTCACCGCCATTCGAGCGTGGTGGGTCGCGAACCGGCCCGCCGTCAGTGCGAGATCGTGCAGACGACGGCGCGGCCCGCGGTTCCCGTCTTCGAGCAGCGCGAGCCCGCCGAAGACGCAGCGGTTCAGCGGCGACTCGCCTGCGTGCATGTCGACGTCGTGGGCGGGGCCCCGATGCGACGGCCGACGGCCCAACAGCGTCATGGTATGGGAAGACGTGACCGCGAATCTGGACCCCGCGCCCGCCCTCCTGGTCGAAGACGGCCGGCAGCGCTTCGGTCGGTTCAGCACGCCCGTCGTGCGCGCCAACCTGCTGGACGCTCGCTTCCATGGGTTGCCTCGCGCAGTCCGCCGATGGCGGCTGAAAGAGTGGCAGGCCCTGCAGATCACCGGTCCCGACCTTTTCGCGAGCTTCGCGCTGTTCGACGCCAAGCTGATGTCGCTCATGCAGGCAAAGATCTACGACCGCGCGCGCGGCGAGAAGATCGAGCACGAGTGGAAGTTGCGCCCCGGCGCCTTCGAGATCGCCGATCAAATCCTCGACTCGACGAACTCCTATCGGGATCGTCGCGGCGCTTTGACCTTTCGCAACCAGGTGGCGCGCGGCAAGGTCTCCATGGACGTCGAGCTCGTTGCGACCCGCGATCTGCCGCGCGTCGCGGGCCGGATCGAGGTCCTCTGCGAGCGCGGCGCGTCGCAGGTGGTCAGCCTGCCTTTCGAGGGCCCGGGCGGCATGTACTCGCACAAGGGCATGTTCCCGATCCAGGGCTCGCTCACGGTCGGCGAACGCACCTACACGCTGCGCCCCGACGACTCGCTCGTGCTCCTCGACGATCATAAGGGCTACTACCCCTACGTGATGCGCTGGGACTGGGTGACCAGCGCGAGCTACGTGGAGGGTCAGGCGCTGGGCTTCAACCTCACGCGCAACCAGTGCCGGGACCCCGACACGTACAACGAGAATTGCGCGTGGCGCGGCGATCGCCTCGGCATCCTGCCCGCGGTCGAGTTCACGCGCGAGCACGTGCGTGAGGCGGGTGAGGCGTGGCGGGTTCGCGACCGCGCGGGCCGGGTCGATCTGACCTTCATGCCGAGCGTGCCCGGCGACGTGCGCGTCAACGCGATCGTCGTCGAGAGCCGTTATCGGGGGCCGTTCGGCACCTTCACCGGCCATCTCCATCCCGACGGCCTCGATCCGGTCGTCGTCGACGGCTGGTTCGGGATGGGGGAGGACTTCCACCTCCGCTGCTAGGTTATTCTCGCCGGATCCGGATCCGGATCCCGGATCCCGGATCCCGTAACCCGTTTGGAGGTCTCGCATGCGCCGTGTCGTCACGATCGCCCTCGTCGTCCTTGCAGGTTGCGGCTCGCAGGAGCTGCCTGGTCCTAGCGGCGCGCAAGGTCCCGCCGGGGACGCGGGGGCACCCGGCGCGCCGGGCACGATCGGACCTTCGGGACCGAGCGGCGCGCCGGGCGCTGCCGGCGAGGCTGGCGCCAACGGACAGCCAGGCCCGGCCGGTCCGGACGGGGACGCCGGACCACCGGGTCCGCCCGGCCCGGCCGACGGAGGAAGCGGCTACATCTGGAACGGCACGTCGCCGCAGACCGCGAATTTCTGGGTTACCGGCGACGGCCGCGTCGGCGGCGGGGTGCGCGTGGGAGGGGGGAACCTGTCGGCCCCGCCACCGCCGAACACCACGGTGCTGAGCGGCAACGGCGCGGGCGCGAACTACCACGTCGTCGACGACGGGACACGGCAGCTCGTCACGGGCGTCAGCGCCGGGCAGGGCGCGGTGGTGAGCGCGGTGTCGTCGCCGCTCCTCCTGCAGTCGACCGTCGCGGCGACCACGGTGAAGGGCACCGACGTACTCGTGGAGGCGTCGAACGGGATCACGCTGACCGCCAACACCATCTCGTCGCAGTCGAGCGCGAACACCAAGATCGCCGCGGGCAATCAGCTTCAGCTGCAGTCCAGCAACTCCGCCACGCTGTCGGCGGCCGGCACCGTGAACGTCACCGGGTCCACGGTGCAGATCAACGCGGGCCTCACCACGGTGTCGGGCCTCCTCGGCGTCGGGGTCCAGACGATCGCCGGCCCGTCCAACTGCGTCTTCGGCGCGACCGGCGCCTCCACCCTATGCACGTGCCCGGCGGGCACAGTGGTCCTGAGCGGCGGCGCCGCGGCGCCGGTCAACGCGATCGTTCGCGAATCGATCGCCGTCGGGGCCAACGCGTGGCGCATGACGTGCTCTCTCTTCAACACCACCGCCACGACCGACATCCCCTGCGCCGCCACCTCGGCGATCTGCGCGCGCCTGACGAATTGAGATGGAGCGGCCAAATGGGTCCACGGCGGCGGAGAACTGGCGAGGTCGCCGTCTCTCGCCGCTCCTTTAGCCAGGGCTACCTCTTCGCTTCACCCGCGGCGGCGACGGCGCCACGTTCGGCCGAGGGCGACGAGCCCGAGTCCGAACAGCGCCGCTCCGCCGGAGCCCGAAGCGCCAGGCGCGGCCGAGCAAGAGAGGCCACCGCCTTCGAGCTTGCCGTTGTCGGTCGCTGAGTTGCCGCCGCCGCCACCGGCGCCGGCGCCGCCATCCGGCGCTCCAGCGGCGGAGCCGCCGCACACGCCGCCGGTGCATGCACCGGAGCGGCAGTCCGCGGCGGCGGTGCACGTCTCGCCGTCGACCTTTCCGCACTTGCCGTCCGGATCACAGATGGCGCTGCGGCACGTCGTCGGTGACGTGCATGGCCCGGTCCCGTTCGCCAGGCCGCAGTGGTTGTCCTTCGGATCACACTTGGCCGAGACGCACACGCGCACGCCGACGGCGTCGGTGCACGTCGCCACCTCGGGCGGCGTAGACGGGAGGGGCTCACCGTTGGGGATCTTGTTGACGCACGTGCCACCGGACGCGCCGCCGACCGGAGCGTTGCACCATTGCCTCGTCGTGTCGCAGTCGCTGTCCTTGCGGCAACCGGTCGTGCACGCGCCCGTGCCGGTGTCGCACACCGTGCCGAGAGGGTGTCCGTTGCAGTCTGCGTTCGTGGTGCACTTTCCGCAGCTACCTTTACCCGTGCCCGTGAGCTCGCACGTCGGCGCGCCCTCGCCGCAAGGATCCTTCGAAGGTTCTCCGTGATCGCCGTCGCAGGGAGCGCACGATTCGGAGGTGGGGTCACAGATCGGCTTCGGGTTCACGCAGGCGCTCTTGTTGCCGCCGGGGCTGCACTGCACGCACGTGTTCTTCGCGTCGCAGGCGGGCGTCGGGCTCGCGCACGCCGAGTCGTCCACGCACGCGACGCACACGTTCGCGTTGGTGCCGCTGGTCGCGCAGATCTTCGAGCGGCATACCGTCCCGCCGCTCGCGCCGGAGCATGGTCCGTCGCCGTTGGCGTAGCCGCACTTGTTGTCCTTCGTGTCGCAGACGCCGCTCACGCAGACGAGCGCGCCCGCGGCGGCCGTGCACGTCCCGTTCAGCGTCGGGCTCGTGTGGGGGCCGTCGGTCGGGATGCCCGTGCCGTTGGGGAGTTTGTCGGTGCACGCGTGCGCGCTCTCGTTGCACCACTTGCCGCCGCTGCAATCGGCGTCGACGTTGCAGCCGTTGGCCGGCTGGCACAGGCCGTTCGAGCTGCACGAGCCCGAACGGCAGACCGTCCCTTGATTGCCGGCCGTGCACGGCCCGTCGCCGTCGGCATAGCCGCACTTGAGATCCGGATCGCACACGCCCGAGCGACACACGACGCCGCCGTTCGCCACGGTGCAGGGTCCGTCGCTGTTCAGGAAGCCGCACTTGTTGTCCTTCACGTCACAGACGCCGCTCACGCAGACGAGGGCGGCCGCCGCAGCTGTGCAGGTGCCGTTGAGGGTCGGGCTGGTGTGCGGGCCGTCGGTCGGGATGCCGCTTCCGTTCGGGAGCTTCGGCGTGCAGACGTGCGTGGTCTCGAGGCACCAGTTTCCGCCCGTGCAGTCGGCGTCGACGTTGCACCCGCCCGCGGGCTCGCAGAGGCCGTTCTTGCTGCACGTTCCGGATCGGCACACGACGCCGCCGTTGCCGGCCGTGCACGGTCCGTCTCCGTTCGCGTAGCCGCACTTGAGATCGGGATCGCAGACGCCGGAGCGACACACGACGCCGCCGTTCGCGACCGTGCAGGGGCCGTCGCTGTTGAGGAGGCCACACTTGTTGTCGTTCGTATCGCAGACCGCGCTCACGCACACGAGGTTGGCGGCGGCCGCGGTGCACGTCCCGTTGAGGGTCGGGGCGACGTGCGGCGGATCGGTCGGGATGCCGGCGCCGTTGGGGAGCTTCGGCGTGCAGACGTGGGTGCTCTCGAGGCACCAGTTGCCACCGCTGCAGTCGGCGTCGACGTTGCACCCGCCTGCGGGCTCGCATAGACCGTTCACGCTGCACGCGCCCGAACGGCACACGACGCCTTGATTGGCGGCGGTGCAGGGGCCATCACCGACGGCGTAGCCGCACTTGAGATCGGGATCGCACACGCCGGACCGGCACACGACGCCGCCGCTGACCGCCGTGCACGGCCCGTCGCCGTTGAGCAGGCCGCATCGGTTGTCCGCGGTGTCGCAAATCCCAGACGTGCACACGAGCGCTCCGGCCGCGGGCGTGCACGTGCCGTTGAGCACGGGGCCGGTGTGCGGCGGATCGGTGGGGATCGCCGTGCCGTTGGGCAGGGTGGGCAAGCACTGGTTTGGAGCGCTCTCGTGGCACCAGTTCCCCGCGGCGCAATCCGTGTCGGTCGCGCACCCGATGACGGTGACGATGTGGTTGCCGAGCAGGGGCGGCTCTTGAATCGAGTGAATGTCGTAGTTGCCCTCCACGATCGCCCCGGTCGCTGCCGGGTTGATCGCGAGGGTGATCCCCAAGGTGCCGGTCGCGCCGGCCGGCACGGGCCCGGAGAAGGTGCACACGATGGTCCCGGCCGCGCCGACGGCCGGCGTCACGCACGTCGCACCGGCGGGAGGAACGATCGACTGGAACGTCGTTCCCGGCGGGGTCGTCAGATCGATCACCACGCCGGTCTCGGCGGCCGCGGCTCCGTTGCGGTACCGGAGCGCGTAGGTGATGTTCGAGCCTGCGTTCGCCTGCGCGGGCCCCGTGCCGCTGATGTAGAGGCCGGGGATCGCTTGACCGAGACCGTCCACGTAGATCTGGCCGTAGTGCGCGTTGAGGGAGCAGCCGGCGGCGATGACCTCGAGCATGACCTGATCGCCCTGGGCGAGCTGAGCGGCCGCGGGGGAGATGTCGACGAGCTGCCAGTCCGTGTAGTCGATCTCGTTCGCCGTCCCGCCGTTGACGGTCTTCCAGGGGACGCCCGCCTGCGCGCTCAGGTTGAAGTCCTTGTAGAGGATGGCGTTGCCGCGGGTCACGTTCGTGAGCTGCACGAAGTACCAAGGCTGCTGATTGGCCGGGTGCGCGGGGTTCTGGAGCACCGGCGCGACGACGAAGCGCACGTGCACCTTGCCGTCGGTGGGATCGACGTCCCCGGCGCCCACGGTCATCGTCTGGGTCAGCGAGTTCACGTTGTGGTTGTTGCCGGTGCCCTGTCCGTTCACGACCGCGCAGTTGTTGCCGTACCTCGGCCAGCGGAGAGACGCGCCGGCGCCGAGGCCGGGATCCGTCTGCGTGAGCGGTCCGCCCGGCGCTCGGAGAATGGTCGTCAGCGCGGTGCCGCCGGTCTGCAGGTTGAGATCGGAACGGGTCACCGTCGGGACGTTGACGCCGGTCGGGTTGTTGCCCAAAAAGGTCTGAACGGCCCACGGCGCCGGCGGCGGCTGCCCCGCCGTCCCCGTCTCGAAGCCGCCGTTTGTGAAGACGGCGCTCTCCACGTGACCGATGCCCGGACCTTCGTAGCTCGACGGGGCGCTCTCGCAGCCCAGGAACGCGACGAGGACCGGCAGCGCAGCCAACGCACAACGAAAATGCTTTGTGCTCATGACCGACTCACTTCCCTTCCTGAATGTGGAACTCGACGCGGCGGTTTGCCTTCCTACCGTCGGCGTTGTCGTTGCTGGAGATGGGCCGATCGGGGCCGAAGCCCGCGCTGGAGAGGCGACCGGCGTCGACGCCGTTCTTGACGAGCCACTTGACGACGGACGCCGCGCGGTTGCCGCTCAACGTACGATTGTAGCCTGCGGCACCCTGGTTGTCCGTGTGCCCCTCGACTTCGATCTTGGTGATCTCGGGGTGGTCTTTCAGCACCTTCAGCACCGCGTTCAATACATCCTCGCTGTCCTTGCCCGGGACGATGGCGGCGCTCGCCGTGGCGAAGCGCACTTGATCGAGGATCTTGATCTGACCGCCCTGGATGAAGGCCTTCGGGCAGCCGTTCCGCTTCGGATCGGGATCCCTCGGGCCAGACTCGTCGGGGCAGGCGTCTTCGTCGTTGAGGACGCCGTCCTTGTCGCGATCCGGATCAGGGCAGCCGTTGGTCTTGGGGTCGGTGGTCTTGATGCCGGGGACGTCGACGCACGCGTCGTCCGGATCGAGGACGCCGTCGCCGTCGGTGTCCTTGGGCGGTGGGCAGCCGTTGGTCTTGGGATCGTCGGTCTTGACGCCCGGGACGTCGACGCACGCGTCGTCGGCGTCGAGGATGCCATCGTGATCGCGATCGGGCGGCGGAGGCGGAGCCTCGGGCGGTGGGCAGCCGTTGGTCTTGGGATCGTCGGTCCTGATGCCGGGGACGTCGACGCACGCGTCCTTGTCGTCGAGGACACCGTCGCCGTCGCGATCGCGGACGGGCTCGGGCGGGGGCGCGAACGCAGGCGCCCACTCGATCGAGGCGAGGACGCGCGAAACGGGCGCGCCGAGGCCACGGGTGAGCCCCGCGCCGATGCCCGCGCCGAGCTTCCAGTCGCTGCCGAGGGTGTAGTGGCCGCCGACCAAGCCCTCGAGCGGCGTCGCCAGCTTTCCGAACGAGTCCGAGTGCGCGATGACGGTGCTGCCGAAGACCTCGGGCCCCAGGAGCAGCTTTCGATCGAGCGCGCGGATGCCGACGGCCGCGGCGAAGCTCATCTCGCTTCCGAGCCGGGCGTTGCCGATGCTTTCGTCGAGCCCGCGGTATTGAAGGCCCACACGCGCCGAATACGCGAGGGGGCCCACGTCGCCCGCGGCGGCCAAGCGCGGCTCGAGGCGCACGCTGCCGTCCCCCGTGAAGTTGGCGCGCGAGCCCGTCGGGAGGAAGAGCGCCGCGCCGAACGCGAGCGTGAACGCGTCGCCGTACCGACCGAGGAGCCGAACGTCGCCGCCCATGCGCAGGTCCCCGAAGCTCGGCGTATCCGGCGGCGCGTAGGCTACGCCGTTGAGCGTTCCCGCATGCCCGTCCGCGAAGATCGCGATCGGGGCGTTGATCCCGATACGCAGGCGCTCCCAGAGAACGAGCGCTGCGCCAACGTGTCCGAAGACCTGGTTTCGCACGATGCTCGAGCGCACCGAGTCGTCGGGGTTGTAGACGACGAGCGGCCGGTACGCGCCGTCGATGACGACGCCGAGCGCAGGTCGCAGGTGCCCCCGCAGGTCCAAAGACTCGTTGGCGAACCAGTCGCTTCCGCGCTCCGATGGACCGAATCGGTCGAGCGCGAAGCCGGACGCAGTCTGCGCCAAGGCGTTCGAGGGAGTGGAGAGGACCGCGGCGAGTGCGAGAAGGCCGACGGTGAACGAGCACGTGCTCAAGCGCGTCTTCGACATGAGACCTCGGAAAAGGAAGTGAACGGCTTGGGTGTGGGCACGAGCCCCGCGCGCAGAGATCAGGGCAATCGTCCTACCGTTGCATATTTCGGAGCGTCTCGATCGGGAGATCAGACCACGCACATCGCAGGCCGCGGCGTACCTTGGAGGGACATGCACGACCTCGACTGCGCACGAGACGTGTGGCTCAGCGCGTCACGGTCGCGTGAAATGTCCGCAGAAACTTTGGCTCCGCGCCGCGCACCGCGAGCTGCACGCCGCCGCGATTTTACTTGAAGAAGCTTCAACCGACCCCACCCAAGAAAGACAAGAAGAGGAGCCATGGTCGCAAAAAGCCCTGACACAACCTGGTCGCTGGATCGCGAGATCGTCCTGTCGCGCGTGTTCGAGGCGCCGCGCGCGCTCGTCTACGACGCGTGGACGCAGCCAGGCCACCTCACGAAGTGGTTCTGTCCGAAGGGCTTCACCACGACGACGCGCGAGATCGACGCACGCGTCGGCGGCAGGTGGCTCTTCGACATGGTCGCCGGATCCACGAACCCGATGAAGGTGCCCACTGGCACGACCTTCGGCAATCGCATCGTGTTCCTCGAGATGCGCGCGCCCGAGCTGCTCGTGTTCGATCACGGCCAGGACAAGGACGACGACGAGACGCGCTTCCGCGTGACCGTCACGTTCGACGAGCAGGCCGACAAGAAGACGGTCGTGACGATGCGTCAGCTCCACCCCACGAAGGAGCAGCGCGCAGCCGGCGTCGGCTTCGGCGCCGTCGAGATCGGCTACACGACGCTCGACAGCCTCGCCGACTACCTGCGCAAGCTTCGCTGAGCACGCGAC
>JANYHK010000087.1 GCA_025359105.1 Myxococcales bacterium
GACGGCGGCGAGGGCAGCCGAGCCGTTTGCGCTGCGCAGCTCGTTGTCCATACGCCGGAGGATGGCGACCTCCTCGGCGAGCCGGTCTGCTGCCGTGCCCGATGGGGTTGGAGTCGGGGTCGGAGTCGGAGTCGGAGTCGGAGTCGGGATCGGGGTCGGGGTCGGAGTCGGGGTCGGAGTCGGGGTCGGGGTCGGGGTCGGGGTCGGGGTCGCGGTTGTGGGCGCGGTCGCGGTCGTGGTCGCGGGCGCGGTGGTGGTCGCGGGCGTGGTCGCGGTCGTGGTCGCGGTCGCGGTCGCGGTCGTGGTCGCGGTCGTGGTCGCGGTCGCGGTCGCGGTCGTGGTCGCGGTCGTGGTCGTACGAACCGGCGGCGGAGGTGTCGCTGGCGGCGCAACTGGCGCGGCTGAGGCCTGTAGAACGGTGACCGACTGGATCGCCGTCGGCGTTGCCGTCGGCGCGGGCGTCGGGCGCTCGCTCCCGATGAGGACGCCGCCCACCGCTGCGCCGCCCACGACTCCCACGACGGCCAGCAGCTTGACGATGACCGACGCCGTCAAACCCGCCACGGCCTTCGGCGCGACCGAGCCTGTCGCGACGGCCCCTTTGGTCGCCGCCGCGCCGGCGAGCGCCAACCCGGCGGCCGCCAGCTTCGCGTCGACGCGGCGGCGCACCTTCGCGAGCTCGCCTGCCGTCGGGCGGCCAGCTCCGCGCGCTTTCCGAAATAGCTCGTCGGTCTCGCGGCTCACGCTTCGCCTCCGGTCTCGCGGCATGCGCGCGCGTATGCTTCGTCGAACTGCCGTCGCGCCGCCCGGAGACGCGCGTAGATGGTGTTCTCGTTGTCGCCGGTCGCCTCGGCGATCTCGGGGATGCTCATGCCTTCGAGCTGCGAGAGGATCACGACCTCGCGCTTCTCGTCGGTCATCTCGTCGAGGATTGCCTGGACGAGGCGCAGCGCCTCGAGCGCCGCCGCCTGCTCGTCGGGCGGGCTGCTCGTCGCAACGATGCGGCTCGCGCTGTCCGCCTTCTCGTGGCCCTCCTTGCGACGGAAGCGCCGTCGACGTTCGCGGACGACGTTCATCAAGATGCCGCACACCCACGTCTTGGGGCTGGAGCGGCCGTCGAACTCAGCAAGGCGCCGGTGGACGACGACGAAGACGTCTTGCACCACGTCTTCCACAGTGTCCACGTGGACACCGAGCCGCCGCGCGTTGGTCCAGACGAACTCCGCGGTGAGATCGTAGATCGCCTCGAAATCGCGCAGCTCCGCTCGGGCGCGGTCGGCCGCATCGGCGGAGCGCATGAGCGGAGGCGACGTCGACATCCCTAGAACCATAGCTCCGTTCCCACGGTGCCGCGCCCGACGAGCACGGAGCTCCGGTGCACGGCGCGGCCATCGAGCGTGAACTCGGGTCGTTCCAGCGGCAGCGCCCCGGTCGCGTCGAGCGCCAGGGAGAGGGGCCCGAGGAGGCCGAACGACGCGCGCACCGACGCGCTCGGCGCGAAGGTGGTGCTGGTCCTCGCGTGAGGAGTGTCGACGTGGTCCCCGCTCCCGCGAAGGAGGAGGCCCTCGACGCCGAGGCACGGGCCGGCGCGCAACCGTTCGACGAGGACGAAGCAGCCGCGGGCGCCCACGGCCGCTGCGACGAACGACGCGCTCGCGGGTCGCTCGTCGAACGTCCCGTGATTTGGCAGCGACGCGGCGACGTAGCCCTCGGGCAAGAAGCGGCCGAGCGCGAACCCCGCGGCGATGCGCGCCGTCGGCCCAGCGCTCGGCTGCAGCCCGAACGTGACGCCCGCGGCGACCGCCGCGTAGGCGCGTCCCCGCGGGGCCGCGCTGTCTTCGGACGCTGCCGGCTCCTGCGGACGGACGGGCGGAGGTGAAGCAGGAGCAGGAGCAGGAGCAGGAGCAGGAGCAGGAGCAGGAGCAGGAGCAGCGACCGCGCCCATCGCGTGGACGAGCACGAGCCCCTCGATGAGGTCCCTGCAGTCGACCGCGCTCAACGTTCGCTCGCGCCGCGTCGCGCCCGCCCCGATCTCGAGCAGGCCGACGAATCGATCACCGCGCTGCTCGACGGTGATCGCCGCCGGTTCGACCTCGGTGGTCCCCCGTCGAACCAGCTCCGCGCGCCAGTCGACGAGGACCTTCGCCTCGGCCGGGCACGCCGAGGGCGCACGAAAACGCAGCGCCTCCTCCGCGCGGGCGTCCTTGGCCGTCGCGCTCGCCGCGAGAACGACGAGAGCGCCGGTGAGCGCCGCCGCGACGCGTCGAGGGTGCGGCCGCCGCGGCATCAGGGCTTGCAGCAGGTGACGCCGACGCCGGTGCCGCACTTGCCGGCTTCGGTGTGGCCGCCGGGACAAGCTTGGGGGGTGAGGCCGACGCACTGCCCGCCCTCCTGGACACACTGCGTGGGGCCGGCGTCGGGGCTCGACGACGGGATGCAGCAGCTCGCCCCCACGCCGCCGCAGCTCACGGACGGGTCGACCGTCCCCGCCGCGCACGCTCCGGGGATGACAGCCACGCACTGCCCACCCTTCGCAGCGCACGCGTCGCCAGAGTCGGCGACGGCGCCATCCGCGGCGCCGTCGGAGCCGCTATCCAGGGCACCATCCAGGCAGCACCCGACGCCGACGCCGCCGTCGCCGCACGCGTACGTGTTGGCGTCACCCCACTTGGCGCAGGCGCCCGCGGTGAGGCCTTTGCAGGCGCCGCCCGCCGACTCGCATGACTTGGTGGTCAGGTTCTCTCCGAGGGACATGGGCTCTTTGCCGCCGCAAGCGACGACGACGAACGCGCAGGCGCTCGCAAGGAGGGTGGCACGAAAGAAGGACAAGGACAGGTTCATGATGACTAGGCTCTTTCTCGTTAAGGTTCGTCCCTGAGTGGCCGCCTTTCGACCTTCCGTGATCGGCCCCGTCGATTTTTGGCTATCGTTCGCGCCATGCGCAAGAAGCTCCTCCTCGCCGCCGGCGCGCTCCTTCTCGTCGGGATCGCCGCCGCCGTGATCGTCATCGGCCCGAACAACATCGTGGGCATGATGCGTTACGACACTCGCGAGGAGGGAAAGCTCAAGGTCGGCGACCGCGCGCCGGACGTCGAGATGGTCGCGCTCGGCGGCGAGCGGGTCCACCTCGCCGCACGGTTCGGCGGCAGGCCGACGGTGCTCATCTTCGGCAGCTTCACCTGACCGCCGTTCCGGCGCTCGGTCGAGCGCCTCCAGGGTTTGCACGCGCGCTTCGGAGCGCGCGCGGACTTCGTCACGCTCTACATCAAAGAAGCCCACCCGACCGACGAGTGGCAGATGCCCACCAACGAAACGGAGAGCGTTTGCTACCTCCAGCCGCACACCACCGACGAGCGCGTGGGCATCGCGAACGACTTCGTGAAGCGCTTTCATTACGAGATCCCGCTGCTGGTCGATCCGATCGAAAACGAGACGAACCGGCTCTACGCCGGATGGCCTGAGCGCCTCTACGTCGTCGAGGACGGGGTGATTCGCTACAAGGGAGGCACCGGTCCGTTCGACTTCCACCCCGAAGAAGTGGAGGCGTGGCTCTCGAAGAGATTCCCGGACGCCGGCCCCTGACGCTGTCTGGGACGAGCGACGGCGCGGCCGGACCAAAGGGGGACAGCGCGATCACGCCCGTGAAATACCCCCGCGGGGGCCTGCGCGCCGGGCGGGCCTGGCAAAGGCAAAAGGAGGCGGAAAAATCCTCTCGGTCGTGCTAAGTACGCGGACTGTTGCGCGTGCGTCGTTCGTGCTTAGGTTAATGGTTCGCGTCCTGAGCGCGGGCTCCTCTGACCGTGCGGCGCTGGTTGGTGGTCATCAAGCCGCGGTGAGAAGAGAAATATGGCATCAAGCACGACATTCCAGAAGCGACAGAAAGAGCGGGCTCGGCTCGACAAGCAGCGCGACAAGGACGCTGTGAAGAAGCAGCGCCGCGAGGAGAAATCCACGCGGACGGATAGCCCGGGAGGAGGCGATCCCGACATCGCGGGCATCATCCCCGGACCTCAGCCTATGGCCGAGTCCGACGGCCTCGACCGGCTAACCCCTCGAGATCTCGTCAACGCGATGGAGAGTGCGCGGGCCGCGTCGTTGCCCACCGACGCATACGCGGTCGCCCCTCCGTTGGCAGCCCCGGGCCCGGCCACGCCGGCAGGGCCCCAGCGTCCCGACCGAACCTAGCGGTTCGCTCGATCGCGCTCAGGCCGCCCAGCGGCGGAGCTTGCGGAACAGGGTCGCTGTACCGATCCCGAGCTGCTCCGCCGCGCGCGCCTTGTTGCCGTGGTTCTGCGCGAGGACCGCGAGGATGTGCTCGCGCTCGACATCTCCGAGCGTGCCGGTTCCCGGCGGCACACTGCTGCGCGCCGCGCGCACCTCGTCGGGCAGATCCTCCAGGTCGACGCGGGCGCCGCTGGCCACCACCGCGGCGCGCTCCATCGCGTTCATCAGCTCGCGCACGTTGCCCGGCCACGCGTAGCGCGCGAGCTGGGCCGCCGCCTCGGGTGCCATCGTCGCCGCGCGGACCCCGAGGCGCTGCGCGGCCTCGCCGAGGAGCAGCCGCGCGAGCGGCAAGATGTCCTCGCGCCGCTCGCGCAGCGCCGGGATCCGCACCTCGACGACGCGTAGCCGGTAGAACAAATCCTGCCGGAAGCGTCCGGAGGCGACGTCGGCGGCGAGGTCGCGGTTCGTCGCCGCGATGATGCGCACGTCCACTTTGCGGTTCTTGTTCTCGCCGAGGCGCCGCACCTCGCGCTCCTGCAGCACGCGCAAGAGCTTGGCCTGCATCGCGGGCGGCACGTCACCGACCTCGTCGAGCATCAGCGTCCCGCCGTCCGCCGCCTCGAAGATACCGGCGCGGTCGCCCACCGCTCCGGTGAAAGCACCTCGCGCGTGACCAAAGAGCTCGCTCTCGAGGAGCGTCTCCGGCACCGCGGCACAGTTGAGCGCCACGAACGGCCGAGCGGCGCGCGACGACTCGGCGTGCACCAGCTGGGCGAGCCGCTCTTTGCCGGCGCCGCTCTCGCCGGTGATGAGCACGGTCGCGTCGACCTTCGCCACGCGACGCGCGAGATCGAGCGCGCGCTTCATGGATTCGCTCCGCGCGACGATGCCGGACGGGTCTACGTCCTTGGGCTCGGTGCGCGAGAGAACGCGCTTGCGCTCCCGCAGCGTGCGCTCCGCCTTCTTCAACGAGGCCGTCACGCGCGCGAGGCTCCCCTCGATGCACGTCTTCTCGAAGAACTGCATCTCCGCGGCGCGCTCGGTGCCCCACTCCTCCTTCGGCCGGCCGATGACGTGGCACACGGCGTCGCCGCGCCCAACGCATCGCGTCTCGAAGCAGAAGATGGGCTTCTTGTTGGAGAACGACAGGTACCCGCTGGCGAAGCCGCAAAGCATCCAGCACACCGGCTCCTCCGCCTGACCGAAGATCGAAAGGCTCTGCTCCGCCTCGTACGAGTCCAGCCAGATCGCCTCGGCGAACGGCGCGCTCGGATCCGGCTCCTTCACCGGCGAAAAGTCGACGAGCCCCATCAGCTTGTGGAGCCGCCCGCCCGCGGTCCGCCACTCGCGCTCGTCGTCCCACGGAAACGAGCCCTTCATCGACTCCGCGGTGCGCCACCCGTGCGCGAAGCCCAGGTGCGTGAGCATGGATCGAGCGCCGATCGCGCCCAGCGCGTCGACGAGCAGCTTGCGCAGGAGGCCGAGCGCGCCCGGATCGAACAGGACGACCCTTTGCTCCCCGAAGAGCATCACCCCCCCCTCGGGCTCGAAACGCAGCAACTCACGCAGATCGAGGTCCTGAGCGCGCATGTCGTTATGATGCGCCTGTCACGTCATTTTGAGTCGACCCATGGGCGACTTTCGTGAATCCCGAATCAAATCGGGCTACTTCGACTTGGCGTGCGGTGTGCTGATGGGGAGTCGGAGGCTACGCACATGACTCAGTGGAATATCGACCTCTCGCACTCGACCGTCGGCTTCAGCGTCCGCCACATGGTGTTCGCGAAAGTGAACGGCCACTTCAACGCGTGGACGGGCAAGCTCGACCTCGACGTCGAGGACTTCACCAAATCGAAGGTCGAGATCTCGATCGACGTGAACAGCATCGACACCCGCGAGGAGAAGCGCGACGGGCACCTCAAGTCGCCGGACTTCTTCGACGCGGCGAGCCACCCGACCATGACCTTCAAGGGCATGAAGATCGAGAAGACGAGCGGCGAGGAGTACAAGCTCTCCGGCGACCTGACCATCCGCGGCACGACCCGGCCCGTCTCGCTCGACGTCGAGTACGGCGGGCGCGGCAAGGACCCGTGGGGCGGCGAACGCATCGGCTTCCACGCGAAGGGCAGCGTCAATCGCACCGATTTCGGCCTGAAGTGGAACCAGGCCCTCGAGGCGGGCGGCGTGCTCGTCGGCGAGAAGGTCGAGATCTCGATCGACCTCGAGGCGGTGAAGGCCTAGCAGCGCGCAGCTGATAACCTGGTCGGCGTGACGTCCAGTCCGCTCTTGCGCACCGCTCACCTCGACGAAGCCATCGACGTCCGCGTGCGATCGCGCCGGGCGCTGCGCTACTCCGCCGGTGCCGATGCAGAGGCCGATCGGCCGGCGCACGTGCGGGCCGGATCGGCCGTCGCCCGCTTCGGCGCGCGCCTCGCGGTGATCCAGGACGACGCGTCGTTCGTCGCGTTCGTGGAGGACAGCGGCGCGGTGACGGCTTTGCCTTTGCCTCGAGGCCCCGGCGGTCGTCGTTTGTTCGGCGACGCGCTCGGCAACAAGCACCACAAGCTCGACCTCGAGGCGTGCGCCGTCGTGGGCGGGGCTCTCCTGGCCTTCGGCTCGGGCTCGACGCCGGCGCGCGAGCGCATCTGCGTGCTCGATCCCGCAGGCCAGGTGGACGTGCGGGACGCGTCCCGCCTCTACGGAGCCTTGCGCGCGTGCGTCGCGTTCGCAGGCAGCGAGCTCAACGTCGAGGGCGCCGTGGCCGCCGGCGACCACGTGCTCCTCGCTTCACGGGGCAACGGCGCACCGAGCGGCGATTTGAACCCTATCGACGCCGTTTGCAGCCTCCGAACGGACGCGCTCCTCGCGTTCCTCGCGTCGCCGAGCACCGCCGCAGTTCCCAGCCTCACCGACGTGGTCGCCTACGACCTGGGCCGCACCGGCTGCGCGCGCCTCACGTTCACGGATCTCGCAGCCTTCGGTGAGCGCATCTTCTACGTGGCCTGCGCCGAAGCGTCGCCGGACGCCACGCGCGACGGACCCGTGTCGGGTGTCGCGCTCGGCGAGCTGGGCGCCGCGCCGCGGTATGGGCTCGTCCGCGACGAGCGCGGCGCGCTCCTCACCGACAAGATCGAGGGCATCCTCTTCGAGGGCTCCGACCGCGTACTCGCCGTGATCGACGTGGACGATCCCGAGCGCCCCGCGGAGCTGCTCGAGCTCTCGGTCGTCGGGCTCTAAGTCCGCATCGACCCGAGAGCCGCCATCGGCACTCCGTGCCACCGGGAGGGACCTGGTGATCGCGCGCGCGCACGCGGTGGGCAGAACGCTGTCCATGCCCGCGCCGATGTGGCTTGATTTACAGGCGATCGTGCGACCGCTGCGCAGGCACGCGCGGTGCTTAGACGTATCCGAGTCTTGCACTCGATACGGTCAGGTTGGATTGTTCTCGCCACGACGCTCGTGGCAACGACGGTTGCGTGCGGCGCCGCGACGCCCCTACCCGAGCAGGACGGCCCGCGCGTGACCGCGAACCTCGGCGGCAGCGCCGGCAGTGGCAGCGGAAAAGAAGGCGCGACCAAGTCGGGCCGCCTCGCGCGCGCAGGGCGGGAGCAGAAGACGCTCGACACCGGCTGCGCACCGGAGATGGCACCGATCGATCAGCGCACGGGGCGCTTCTGCATCGACCGCTGGGAGGCGAGCCTCGTCGACGTGCTCCCGACCGGCGAGGAGCGCGCCCACTCTCCATTTTACCCCGTCGCGACCGGCGCCGCCGTGCGCGCGGTGAGCCGGCCGAACGTCTTTCCGCAGGGGTACATCAGCGCGGTCGAGGCGCAGCAGGCGTGCACCCGGGCCAGCAAGCGGCTCTGCAAGCCGTCCGAGTGGCGCAAAGCGTGCCTCGGCCCGAGCACGCTCGTCTACGGCTACGCCAACCGCGCCGAGCCGAAGCGTTGCAACGATCACGGTCGAAGCCCGATCCTGGCCACGTTCGGCTCGCAGGCGTTCGCGCCGAGCCGCCACGCGTGGGACTTCATGAACACGCCGTCGCTGAACCAGCTGGACGGCACGCTCGCCAAGACGGGCGACCACCCGGGATGCACGAACGGGTACGGCGTCTACGACATGGTCGGCAACCTCCACGAGTGGGTCGCCGATCCGAGCGGTACGTTCTACGGCGGGTACTACCAGGACACGAAGCAGCACGGCGAAGGCTGCACGTACACGACCAACGCGCACGCCGCCTCGTACCACGACTACTCGACGGGCTTCCGCTGCTGCGCCGACGCGAAGTGAGCCATCCCGAAGATCTCGCGACCAACGACGTCGAGCGGCGCGTCTCCGAAGCTCGCCCAGGCGTCGGCGCGCTCACGCAGGTGCGCGGGGCCGTCGGCGAGGAGCAGCACCACGGCCGCCGCACCACCGATGGGCCCCACGGGGTGGGTGGCCGCCTCACGCAGCGCTCGCGCCTCCGTCGCCGGGGCGACGCGTGACGCCAGGGGGCTCTGCGCGCGGGCGAGGGCCGGATCGCGCTGTTCGCCGTGCAGATCCACGGCCCACGCGCCGACCGTGACGAGATCGTGGAGCGCCACGAGGCTGACGAGCTCGCTCAGCTCCGACTCTCCCTCGCGGGCGCCGAAGACCGCCGCGCAGACCCATGCGCGCTCGGGCGGCGGAGCCAGAGTCCGCACCCCGGCGAGCGACGGCACGACGGGGCACTCCGGGAGCCGCGCCACCTTGGCTCCGGCGATGCGCCGCACCTCCTCTGCGGCCACCGGTCCCAGTACACCGAACGCGACCTCCACCTGTGCGGCGAGCCGGGCGCGCGCACCGGCGAACGCTGCGCGGAGCTTCGCCTCGCTGCTCACGACGCCGACGTGCACGCGCAGCGGAGGCGCGACGTCGTCCCAGCCACGAAGCCCGAGCGGGGCGACCTGCAGACTCGCGACGTCGTCGCGTAGGCGGTGGATCGCCGACTCCGTCCGCGACGCAGGCGCCCGCTCCGTGGCCTGCGCGAGGTCGCCGAGCGCGTCGAGCACGTCGTCGCGCTCCATCGCCGACAACACGTTCGGGGCGAGCCACGCGCGCACCTGGTCGAGCCGCCACGCCACGAGCGAGTCGGTGACCCCGCGCTCCGCTGCGCTCTGGAGCGCCGGCCACGACGCTGCAAGCGCACGCACGAGATCCGCCGCCGACGCCGGGAGCTTCCGTTCCCGGTCGAGGCGCGCATCTTCTTCGTCGATGAGGCGAAAGAGGAGCTCCTGCTCGATGCGGTGCTCGGCCAGCGGCCCTGCATCCGGCAGCAGATCCCTCGGGATCGCGCAGCGCTGCGCCTCGCCGAGGACATCGTCGTGGCCGCGGCGGCGCATGTCGAAGAGGAACGGATCGGTGAAGCGTCCGCGCGCGCCTGGCCGCCCGGAGAAGCGCCCAGCGATGCGCGCATCGGTCCGCGCCAGCATCCCCAGGAGCACCGGCTCGGCGCGCCGGAACGCGCCGGCGTAGGAGAGCAGCCAGGCGTCGATGTCGGAAATCGCGCGCGGCGCCGCCTCGCGCGGCCTACCGGCGCACGCGCAGAGGACGGCGGCGAACAGGACGAAGTGGGCCCGCACGCGCGTTGGACAGGGGGCGTGGCCGCACCTTGGGCCGATCCCGCCTGCCCAGCTCTGCCGCACGCGTCGCCGAGATTGCGCCGTGTCAACGCCTTGGCGTCCCACTCGCCACCACCAAAATACGCCGCTCGGTTTACTTGGAGACTGAGGCGAGCTGTACTTCCTACCGTAGCCATAGTCGTAGCGTCTTCGATGCATCGAGCTTCACCTTAGCGTGGTGACCGCGGACCTCGGACGGAGGTGGGACGCGATGAAGCATCGAGCAGCTCGGGTGGCGACTGGGGTAGCGATCGTGGCGTCGGCGCTGGCACTCGCCGGATGCGCGCGCGGGGTAAGGAACGCGGGCTACGACGACGCGGACGGGGGCTACTCCTCTGCGCCGGCGTTCTCCGGCTCCGCCGGCGTCGGCTGCACGAACCTGAAGTGCCGGCAGAAGACCTGCGACGGCGCCGCGAAGACGACGGTGAGCGGCACGGTCTTCGATCCGGCCGGCAAGAACCCGCTCTACAACGTCATCGTCTACGTCCCCAACGCGCCGCTCGAGCCGCAGAAGACCGGCGCGACCTGCGCGCGCTGCGGCTCGGTCCTCTCGGGCCAGCCGATCGTCGCGGCCCTCACCGACACGCACGGTCACTTCGTGCTCGAGAACGTCCCCGTCGGCAAGGACGTGCCGGTCGTCGTGCAGATCGGCAAGTGGCGCCGCCAGATCAACCTCCCTGAAGTGCATGCGTGCCGCGACAACTCGTACTCCGACAAGGCCACCTTCCGGCTCCCGCGCAACCGCGGGGAAGGGGAGATGCCGCGCGTCGCGCTCTCGACGGGCTGCGACCCGATGGAGTGCCTGCTCCGGAAGATCGGCATCGACGACAAGGAGTTCACGGCCGGCGACGGCGACGGACATGTCCACCTGTACCGCGGCGCTGGCGGCGGAGGCGTCCCCGGCTCGTCGAGCGCCTACGACTTCTGGACCGACGAGGCGAAGCTCTCGAAGTACGACGTCGTCATCAACGCGTGCGAGTGCAAGCCTTACGCGCGCGGCCCCGGCGCCTACTCGGCGATGCAGCACTTCCTCGACAAGGGCGGCCGTTTCTTCGGCTCGCACTACCACTACAACTGGTTCACCGACGTCCCCGGCGAGACCGACGACGCCGTCGACTGGACCCCGGGCGGCCAGTGCAACCTCGGCCCGAACTTCGTCGACGACACCTTCCCCAAGGGCAAGGCGTTCGCCGAGTGGCTCGTGGTCACCGGCGCTTCGTCCACCTACGGGCAGGTCCCGCTGTCGTGCGCGCCGCTCGACGTCGGCCGCACCAAGAACAAGCTCGCGACGGGCTGGATCTTCGACGGCCCCACCCAGGCGCCGAGCTACGTCTCGTTCAACACGCCCATCACGGCGACCGATCCCGCCGACCAGTGCGGCCGCGCGGTCTTCGCCGATCTGCACGTGATGCAAGAAGGCCACGGCGACGCCGCCGGCCTCCCGTTCCCGAACGGCTGCCACACCGCCGACCTCACCCCTCAGGAGAAGGCCCTCGAGTTCATGTTCTTCGACCTGTCCTCGTGCGTGCTCGACGACGGCGCGGCCCCGACGGTTCCCCAGACCGTTCGCTGACCTCGTCACAAACTTCGGGATGGGGCGAGGATCGGGTACGTGAAGTACGTGCGCCGCACCCTCGTGGCCTTCTGCATCGCCGTCGTCGCCGCGGCCCTCGTCGGATGCCCCAAGCGCGGCGGCCGCGTGCCCCCGCGCGCCGATGCCGACGCCAACGCCAACGCCGGAGAGTCCGCCGAGGCATCGATCGACGCCACGGCGGCAGACGCCCCGCCGACGGACAGCGGGCCACCGCCCATCGACGCGTCCGACGACGCGCGCGATCTCCACAAGGCCACCCAGGCCGATCTGCTCCAGCTCCTCCCGTTCGGCGCCGACACCAAGTACATGGCCTTCGCCGTGGGAATGACGCGCGGGCGGATGAGCCAGGGCAACCCCGAGGTCGCCGCGCACTCCATCTCCAAGAAGGCGTGCCTCGAGGGCCTCCGCGACGTCGTCCTCCAGACCGACGAGCAGCGGCGGATCTGCGGCGCGGACAACATGGTGCCCATCTACAAGGGTGGCGACATCACCAAGGCGAAGACGTGCGTGGACATCTTCGAGTTCCCGAACCAGCCGTGTGAGCTGCCGTTCGTGTGGGCCAGCCCGTCGATGGCTGAGAACGTCTGCAAGATCGGCGGCAAGCGCCTCTGCGCCGACGACGAGTGGAACCTCGCGTGCAAAGGCGATCCCGAAGGGGGCAAAGACAGCGTCTACGCGTACGGCGCGGAGCTGGACATGACGATCTGCAACACGAACAAGCCGCACCCGATGGGCCCCGATGGCCGCAACTGGGTCTGCTGGGTGAAGGACGCGGAGACGGCGTGGAAGACGTGCGGCTCCGACACCGAGCCCTCCGGCAGCTTCCCGCGGTGCCGCTCGCGCTTCGGCGTCTTCGACCAGCACGGCAACGTCGCCGAGATCATGACGCGCAAGGCCGGCGACGTCGTCTACACGCAGCTCAAGGGGAGCGCGTTTTTCTACGTGGACGTCGCGCGCAAGCACAACGAGCCGCACCCCAAGGGCGCGCTACACGACACCTACCCGGACCACTGCAACTACGACCCGCGGTGGCACGTCGAGAAGCTCGACGAGGCGCTCCACACCAACTACCACCTCGGATTTCGCTGCTGCAAGAGCGTCACGGATGAGCGCAGGGATCGCTAGCGGGCGTCGCGGTCCCCGTCTTGGGCGGGTTGCCGCTCCCCATCGTGCCGCCGTGATCTCCGGCAGGCGCAGGCGTGGGCGCGGGCGCGGGCCCGGCGTCGTGGGCGACGCCGCCGTCGGGTGAGCCGCCGTCGTGCGTTCCCGCGTCGGCCGGCGTCGTGCCGCCGCCGTTGAACTTCACGAGATCGGCGAGCGTGCCGTTGAACTCGTCGACGTCGACGTTCCCGCTGATGCCTGCGACGCTGCCCGTCGACGAGCTCTGCCAGAACTTCCAGTGTGCCCAGTTCGACGGCATCGTCGGGCACGAGACGCCGTAGTTCGCGACCCAGAGCGGGTAGGCCGTGAAGCCGGTGCCGACGTTCGAGCTCATGAACGCGGCGGTGTAGATGATGGGGGTCCGGCCCGTCTTCTGCTGCACGCGGTCGAGCCACTTCTTCATGTTGGCCTGGATGGTCGCGGGCGAGACGCCGTCGGCGGTCTCCATGTCCATGATGGGCGCCATGTCGCCGTCCTCGAGGGTGCCGAGCTTGGCAGCCATGAGATCGGCCTGCTGGATCGGATCCTGTCCGGGGCGGAAGAACTGGTAGGCGCCGCGGATGACGCCCGCGCTCTTCATGCCGGCCCAGTTCGTCGGGAACGTGTTGTCGATGTGGGTGAGACCGTCGCTCACGCGCGCGATGCCGAAGACGTTGCCGGCGGCCTTCACCTTCGACCAGGTGACGGTGCCTTGATACACGGAGACGTCGACGCCCTTCACCACGGGTCCAGCCGCGCACACGCTGAGCGCTTGCCCGGTCGACGAGCACGAGGGCTCCGCGGTGTCCGAGGACGAACAACCCGCGACGGTGACGAGGCTGGTCGCGACCAGCGTGGCGGTGACGAAGGCGAGCAAGCGTGTCATGCCCGCCCGCATAGCGAAGGGCGTGCCGTCGCCGCGCGCGTCACGATCCGCCGCGTGCGCGCGCTCGTTAGAACGGCGCTCGCGAAAGGCGCTCGCGACACCTCGCGCGTTCGTGAACGCTCACGATGGGGCGATGTCGCACAACCGCGCCACGTTCCTCACGCGTCTTCGTCGGGCACGCCGCCGCCCATGCGCGCGAGATCCTCTTGCCGGACCTTCTCCGTGTTGAAGCGCGCGGCCTTGTCGCGCATCGTCTCGAGCACCTTCTCGACGGGGGGGAGGTCTCCCTGGATCCACCGGATCGGGTTGATGCGCGCGACGACGAACGAGCGCAGGTACGGGCTCGTGAGCCCCTTCTCGCGAAGCTTCTGCACTGCGGCCGCCACGTTCTTCTCCACCTCGAGGGTCAGTCCCGCCAGCTTCTCGCGGACCTTGATCGCCTTCCCGATCGGCTCGTCACGGAACGAATCGACGCGGCGAAGCACCGGGTGGTACGCGCCGCCGGCGAAGCGCGGGCTCTGCTCGTAGCAAACGCCGAGGGTCACGAGCGCTGGATCCTCGAGGTAAAATGCGAAGCCGTTCTCCGCGCGCGAGCCGTCCTCCTCGAGCAGGCCGCGGTAGATGCGAATGACCTCGCTGGCGCGCTCCTTCAGGTTGTGCGCCTTCTCGGTGTTGAGCGCGAGGATCTGCCAGGCGACCTCGCGATCGGGGACGACGAGCGCGGTGATCGATTTCGCGCCGAGCCGCCGCATCGCCTCGAGGCGATGGCGACCGTTGGGCGTCCAGAACGCGACGGGCGAGCCCTTGGGCGCGGTGATCGCGATGACCGGATCGAGGAAGCGCGCGGTCTTCTGGATCACCTCGGCGAGGCGCTTGTGGTGCGCGTCGGACAGATCGCGCTGGAACGGCGTCGGCTCGATGGCGCCCACGGGGAGGATCGCGATCCCGAGAGGACGACCCCCGAGCGGATCGTTGTACGCGCCCACGAGGACACCGCCCGCGCGCGTCACCGCCTCGCCCGTCTCGCCGAGATCGACGCCCCCTTCGGGGAGGCACGCGCGCGGATCGAGCCCGGCGCTGTCGGCCTTCTGCTTGCGGGGAGTCTTGCGTTTCGGAGCGGCGCGGGTGGGCTTCTTGGCGGCGGCCATGGCTCGGGAAATACCACGATTCGCAGCTTTCTTGGCTCCAGGGAGGATATCCGCCTACATGGGGAAGGGAGGTCCCCCGATGTTCGTCGCGCCCGCCGCCGAGTTTCCCAACGACAACCCCGCCATGCACCGCGGCGCCATCTGGGTAAACCGCGAGGTGTGCGGCCCGCAGGAGATGGAAGCCCGCGAGCTCGAGGACGTCGTCGTCGCGGCGCTGACGGAGACGGCGACCCCGCCGGCGATCGCGGAGGTGCCCGAGGCGGAGCCTGAGATCCTTCTGAACAGGGCATCGGAGTCGGAGTCGGAGTCGGAGTCGGAGTCGGAGTCGGAGTCGGAGTCGGAGTCGGAGTCGGAGTCGGTTCCCGCGTTTGCCGAGGAGCGACACGTTCCTGTTCCCCTCGAGAGCCTCATCGTTCTCTCCGCCGCGCCGCGCGACGAGATCGAGCCGCCGCTGGTCGACGAGGAGATCGTCGTCGAGGAGCTCGACTTCGATCTGTCCCACGTCCCGATCGAGCGGGGCGCTCCGCCGACGCCGCCGTTGACGCTGCCTGAGCCCGCGCCGGCCGAGGACGACGCCTACGCGCTCCTCGTGAAGACGCTCGGCGAGGTCGCCGTCGCCGAAGGGGGCACGGCCGACGCGGTCCTGTCGCTCCTCGACGGGGCGGAGCAGAAGACCGCGCTCGCGTGGCGCGCGGTGCTCCGCGGCGAAAACGACGACATCTCCACGTGCGGCGCCGCGATGCTCGACGAGTGGGCGGCCGGGATCGTCGCCGCAGCCATCGGCGCGCCCGCCAAGGCGACCGTGCTACGGCGCGAGCTCCGCTCCCGCGGCGTGTGCGCGTTCGGCCTCATCGAAGCAGCCTGACGCGGCTACCCCGCGATCCGCGGCCCGCCACTCGCTACCAGTCGCAGACGGCGCTGCCCCAGGTGAAGCCGCTGCCGAAGGCGACCATCGCGACCTTCATGCCTCGCTTCAGCTTCCCGTTGCGCTCCGACTCGGCGAGGAGGATCGGGATCGTCGCCGCGGTCGTGTTGCCGTAGCGCTGGATGTTGTGGACGACCTTCTCGTCGGGCAGGTTGAGCTGCTGCGCGACGTACTGGTTGATGCGCATGTTCGCCTGGTGAAAGCAGAAGAGATCGATGTCCTTGAGCTCGATCTGAAGCTCCCAGCACGACTGCATCACCGCGAGGCACATCTTCTCGACCGCGTGCTTGAAGACGATCTTGCCGTCCATCTGCGCCCACGCGTTCTCGGGGGTGACCTGGCCGACGCCCTCGGCGTTCATGGGGATGAACGGGCGCTTCTTGATGTCCCAGACCTTCTGGCACAGGTTGAGCGCGAAGCGGCCGTCGGCCCCGAGCCAGGTACCCCGGATGCCGCGGTCCTCCGTCGTCGCGCTCACCACGACCGCGCCGGCGCCGTCCCCGAAGAGCGACGACACGGTGCGCCCGCGCGTAGAGAGGTCCAGCGCGGCGGAGTGCGTCTCCGCCCCGACGAGCAGCACGTGCTTGCACTGCCCGCTGGTCACCATCGCGCGCGCCGTGGTCAGGCCGTAGAGGAAGCCGGAGCACTGGTTTCTGATGTCCATCGCCGGCACGAACTTCGGCGAGTCGCCGTCGCAGAGCCCGAGCTTTTGTTGCAAGAAGACCCCGCTCCCCGGAAAGCAGTGATCGGGCGACAGGGTCGCGAAGAGGATCATGTCGAGATCCTTCTTGTCGATCCCCGCCGCCGCGATCGCGTCGACCGAGGCATGCACGGCGAGGTCGGACGAGCCGATACCTTCGTCCGCGAACCGCCGCGATTCGATGCCGGTCCGCTTGTGAATCCAGTCGTGCGTGGTGTCGATGCCGTACTGCGTGCGCAGATCGTCGTTCGTCACGACCCGCGGCGGCACATAGAACCCCGTCCCCGAAATGTATGCGTTCTGCACGGCCAGAATCCTAATTCAACACCCACCCCAAAACAGTCACGGTCTCACAATTTCCTCTCGTCGACCTCGACGGCCGCCGTCGTGCACGCGCACGACTTCGCCGCAGGCGACGCGGGGAGGCTCGAAACGCGCAGCGTTTTGAGGGGCCGCAGGCCCGCCAGCTCAAAGGACAACCAGCAAACGACCCCTCACTAATTCCTACGGTACATGGTCATGACACAAGCTCCCCCGAGGCCAAGGTTGTGCTGGAGGGCGACCTTGGCGTTGGGGACCTGGCGCTTGTCCGCCGTGCCGCGGAGCTGCCACACGAGCTCGGTGCACTGGGCGAGGCCGGTGGCGCCGAGCGGGTGCCCCTTGGAGAGGAGGCCGCCGGAGGGGTTCGTGACCCATTTGCCCCCGTAGGTGTTCTGCCCCTCCCAGATGAACTTCTCGGCCTCGCCTTCGTTGGCCAGCCCGATCGCCTCGTAGGTGAGCAGCTCGTTCGCGGTGAAGCAGTCGTGGAGCTCGACGACCTGCACGTCCTTCGGGCCAAGACCCGCCTCGTCGTAGACCTTCTTCGCGCACTCCTTCGCCATGTCGTAGCCGACCATCTTGATCATGCTCTTCGGCTCGAAGGACGACGGGTAGTCCGTCGTCATCGCCTGCGCCGCGATGTACACCGGGTTCACGATGCCGTGCTTCTTGGCGAAGTCGTCGGAGCAGAGCACCGCCGCCGCCGCACCGCACGTGGGCGGGCAGCACTGGAAGCGGGTGAGGGGATCGAACACCTCCTCGGACGCCATGATCTCCTCGACCGACAGGACCTGGTTGAAGAGCGCGAAGGGGTTGTTCGACGCGTGCTTGCGCGCCTTCTCGCTGATCTTCGCGAAGGTCTCGCGCTTGGTGCCGTACTTCCACCGGTACTCGCGCCCGGCGCCGCCGAACATCTGCGCCGCGCCGGGGGCCTGCGTGAAGCCCTGGACGTCGTTCATGACCATCGCGTGCTTCTCGAGCGGGTTCGCGCGGTCGCTGAACTTGCTGCCGAGCGCGCCCTTCTCCATCTTCTCGAAGCCGACCGCGATGGCGCACTCGACGATGCCGCCCTCGACCGCCTGCTTGGCGAGCATCAGCGCCGTCGAGCCGGTGGAGCAATTGTTGTTCACGTTGAAGACCGGGATGCCGGACAGGCCAATCTCGTAGATCGCGCGCTGGCCGCACGTCGAGTCGCCGTAGACGTACCCCGCGTAGGCCTGCTGGATCTCGCCCCACGGCACCTTCGCGTCCTCGAGCGCGGCGCGTCCCGCCTTGCTCGCCATCTCGTGGTAGTCCTCGCTCGCGCCGGGCTTGGCGAACTTGGTCATTCCGACGCCGATCACGTTCACGCTTCGCTTCATGGTTCCTGCTCCTGCTTCTTGCGGTTCGTGCGCGTGAGCTCTCAGACGAGCTTGTTCAAAAATCCGAGCTTCTTCGCGAGCTGGATGTTCCCGTCGACGCGGATCTGACCGTGCATGAAGAGATCCTGCTCCTTGGACGCGTCCTCGACGAGGTCGACGAAGGCGCCCTCCTCCTTGAAGGTGAGCGTGGCGTCGCGCTTGTCGTTCAGTCCTTCGGCGAAGCCGTTCGCCGAGACGCTGAATTTGTGGTCGCCGACCTGGAACTGCAAGGTGCCGCCGATCTCCTTGCCGAGGCCCGCGTTCTTGGCGAGCCGATCCGCGAGGGCCTTCAGGATTTCAGGGACCTTCGAGCCGGCGCCGGCGCCGGCACCTGAAGCGGCCGCGGAGGTCGCCTTGGGGGCGGCCTGAGCCGTGACCTTCATCGCCGCGGCCTTCGCCGCTTCCTTGTCGATGCTCTTCAGGAACTCGAGCTTCTGCGACGCCATGAGGTTGCCGCCGATCTTCAGCTTGCCGCCGAAGTAGAGCTTCTGCGGATCCGCCTTGCCGGCGCTCATGTCGAGGAAGTCCGCCTGCGTGAGCTCCATGGTCGTGTCGGGCTTGTCGACCTTCCCCTCCTCGACCTTGCCCTTGCCGTTCTTCAGGTCGAGGATCCAGTAGCTCTCGGGGTTCGTGAGCTTCCACTGGTAGACCGTCGCCACCTTGGCGACGAGCTCGGGGTGCTTCTCGATGTGATCGCGCATGCCGGCGAACACGTGGACGGGCAAGAACTCACCCAGCTCGCCGGCAGGTGCCGGCGCGGCAACAGGTGCGCTCGCCGCAGCCCCCGCGGGCGGCGGCTTGACCTCCTTCAGGAAGTCGAGCTTCTGCGACGCCATGACGTCGCCGGTGATCTTCAGCTTGCCACCGAAGTAGAGCTTCTGCGGGTTCGCCTGTCCGGTCGCCATCGCGAGCCAGTCGCTCTGGGAGAGCTCGAGGGTCGTATCCGCCTTCGCGGCCGCGCCCTCGTAGACCTTGCCCTCCTTGAGATCGACGACCCACTTCGCGCTCGGATCGGTGATGTTGAACTGGAAGACCTTCGCGATCTTGGTCAGATCTTTGTGGGTGTCGACGTGGTGCGCGACGGCGCTGAAGATCATCGCGACCGGGCTGCCGGCGCCTGCTGCGGCCGCGCCACCGCCTGCGCTCGCCGCCGCGGGGGCCGCCGCCTTCTTCGCGGGGCGCGTCGGGATCTTCTCGTAGAGCTCCACCGCCGCGTTGCTGATCGCGTCCTTCTCCTTGCCTTCGACGCGGCAGCGGAAGATGACCTTGTTGCCTTCCTTCCACATCTCGGTCTTCAGCGTCTCGCCGGGGAAGACGGTGTCGGCGAAGCGCGCCTTGATGCTCTTGAAGAGGCGCGGATCGCCCTTGCAGAAGGACTTGATGACGTGGCGCGCGGCGATGCCGTACGAGCAGAGGCCGTGCAGGATCGGCTTCTGAAAGCCGAAGTTCTTCGCGAAGCTCGGATCGGCGTGGAGCGGGTTCCAGTCGCCGGAGAGGCGGTAGAGGAGCGCCTGGTTCTCGGGGATCTTCTCGCTCATGACCGCGTCAGGCGCGCGGGTCGGCGGCACATTGATGTCGGCGCTGGGGCCGCGCTCGCCGCCCCAACCGCCGGCGCCGCGCACGAACGTCGTGAGCTCGTTGTAGATGACCTCGTTGCCGTCCTCGTCGTACGAGGTCGACGACGTCACGACGAGGGCGTTCTTTCCCTTGTCGAAGATGTCCTTCACGCGGACCTTGTGGGTGAGCTTCGCGTGCGTCGGGAGCGGGTATTTCACCTCGGTGTACTGCTCGCCGTGGAGCACCCGATCGAAGCCGTAGTTGAGGCCGGGGATCGTCTTGCCCTCGCGCGCGTTCTTCATCATCACGTTGAGGATGGGGACGACGCCGAACGTCGGGAGCACCTTCATGCCCTCGCCGTGGAGCTCGTAGACTGTCTGGAGATCCGCGTCGTCGAGCGGATCGTGCGCGGCGCCGACGCCGAGGGCGTAGAGGGCCACGTCGCGCTCGTCGTACGAAGATTCGACCGCCTGTGCCTCGTAGCCGAGGGCGAGATCGAGATCGATGAGCTCGTTGCCGCCCTTGGTCTTCGCCGTGCCGAGGTTGCCGAGGATCGGCTGCATCGACGCGGTGATGTCGCTCGGATGGGTCGCCTTCTCGAAGCCGGCGATCTTGCTCCAGCTCGCCTTCACCTGCTCGGGCGTGATCGCGCGCGAGATGCGGAACAGCTCGCCCTCGGCGCGCTCCCAGCGGAGCTTGCCCATGAAGCCGCCGCCGACCTCGAACGTGCCACCGTTCTCCTCGCACGACTCGTGGCAGAGGTAGGCGACGAGCGGCGTGACGAACTCGGGCTTCAGCGCGGCGATGAGATCGGGCGGGAGCACCGTCTCGGTCATGCGCGAGCCGGCGATGGGGCCGATGGCGTTCGCGAAGACGTTCTTCTTCTTGCCCTCGATCGCGAGCGTCTGCATGAGGCCGACGAGCGCGAGCTTGGCGGCGGAGTAGTTCGCCTGACCGAAGTTGCCGTAGATGCCGGCGGCGCTCGTCGTGAAGATGATGCGGCCGTATCCCTTGTCGCGCATGTGGCCCCACGCGGCCTTGGTGACCTTGTAGGCGCCGTTCACGTGGACCTTCATGATGAGGTCCCAGTCCTGGTCGGTCATCTTCTGGAACGACGTGTCACGCAGGATGCCGGCGTTGTTGATGACGATGTCGACGCCGCCGAAGGCATCGAGCGCGGTCTTGACGATCTTGTCGCCGTCTTCGACCGAGTCGTAGTTCGCTACCGCCTGCCCGCCGGCGGCCTTGATCTCTTCGACGACCTTGTCGGCCGCGGCGGAGGATTTGCCCTCGCCTTTGAACCCGCCGCCGAGATCGTTGACGACGACCTTCGCGCCGCGGCTGGCGAGAAAGAGAGCATGCGAGCGGCCGAGCCCGTTGCCGCCGCCGGTGACGATGGCGACACGGTTGTCGAAGCGCAAATCTGCCATGGGACGTTCCTCGTTGTAGGGCGTGCGCGCGCGACACGTCGCGCCGCCGCAGGAACGTTTAGCATGCGAACTAATCGCGCGGTAGGAAAACTGAATGCCGAATGTTCCGACGTAGTCTCGGACGGTTGGCTCAGCTTCGAGGTCCTGGGCGTCGGCGCCGGGCGCGCAGGATCAGGAGGGCGAGGGGGGAGATCGAGAGGAGCGTGGCCACGTCGGAGGCCGCGCGCGCAGGTGCCGCCGCGCAGCCGCCCGCGCCTCCGCTCGCTCCGTCGGCGCCGCCCGATCGGGGCGCGTCGGCGCCGCCGGGACCCGCTCCGCCGCCTCCGCCGCCTCCGCCACCACCACCTCCGCTTGCCCCGCCGTCACCCGCCGCAGGCCCCCCCGATGCGGGATCGACGTCCATCAGGTACACCGCCGGCCCGCTTGCCTTGACGAGCAGCGGGCGCGGGCCGAGCGGTGCCCCTTCGTGGAGGGCGTCGAGCTTCGCGGCAGGCCACACCTGGGTCTTGGAGAGATCGAAGTGCCACGCCGCCGCCGCGTCGGGATCCGGCACGTGGCGCTTGGTCTGCCCGTCGATCCAGTAGACCGCGGGCGCGCCTTCCGCCCGCGCGAGGACGGGAGCGGCGTCGAGCGCGGCGCCATCGGCGAGCGTCGCCAGCTCGGCGTCGGCGGCGGGCATCACGTCCGCGAAGTACGAGAGCTTCCAGGCCGCGAACGTCGCGCCGTCCTTCACCCAGCGACGCAGGCCCGCGAGCGGGAGCGCGGCGCACGTCATCGCCTTCGGGCTCCCCGCGAGCTCGGTGTTCGCGCCGGCGGCGTTGCTGTTGATGGCGTACGCGTGCACGGCGTGCGGCTTGCCGTCGAAGAGCGACAGCGGCGGCAGCTCCACGAAGCCGTGGTTGCACGAGCCGAGCGGCGTGCAGAGATCTTTGCGATCGCGCCCCGCGTTCGTCGCGAGCGCCTGCGCGCCCGGCGTCCCCGCGGGCCCGCCGTAATAGACATGCACGTCGATCCCGCCGGTCTTCGCCGTCGGACTCTGCGCCCAGCCGGCGACGCCCGTGCACGCGACCGCGTCGAGGACACCCGCTGGCGGAGTGTAGGGGCAGTGCTCGGCGGCGCCGCTCCCTTTCGCGCGCACGCCGAGGTGGTTGTTCACGAGGCGACCGCTCGTGATGATCTGGCCGCGCCCGGCGACGTACATCTGCGACGAGCCGCCCCCGTCCATGTTCGCCGCGACGTCGATGTAAGGCGCGCCGCCCGCAGCCGCCGCGCCGAAGAGGTTCGCCGCGAGCTGGTTGCCGTCGATCGACGCGTTGCTCGAGTACACGTAGAGCCAGCGCCGATCGGCGCTCATCGCGATCGCCGTGCGGCGGTGGGCGGTCGTGATCGTCGGATCGCCGTCGAAGCCGGGTCCCAGCGATTTGCCGCCGAAGATGACTATGTTGTGCGCGCCCACGATCTCGCCGACGGCCGGCGCGGCCGCGGGCGGGACGTTCGCGTCGCGCTGCAGCGCCGCGAGGTTCGGACCGAACTGCCAGTACGACCACGCCTCCTTGAACTGCGTGCCCGGCGGCCAGTCCTCGCCTCCGCCGCGCGCGCGCCCGTTGACGACCGACCAGCCCGGAAAATCGAAGAAGTCGGCGTTGACCGCGACCTCGGCCTGCACCTCCGGCCGCTCGGCCCACTGCTGTGGGGTCGCCTTTCGTTCTGCGTACTTCGTCGCGCGCATGCTGACGCCGGCGGCGCAAAGGTCGACGATCGCCATCGCGTCGGAGCCGCTCTCGACGAGCTTGACGCCAGGGAAGGGCGCGGTCACGCCGGCCGCCGCGGGAGACGCGAGGCAGAGCACGGCCGCTCCCAGACCCAGTTTGACGACGCACGCACGCATCGAGCCCCCTTCAGCAAACGACATGCCGCCCCGAGGAGCGTCGAATCGCCGTAAATCAGGCTGGATCCGGTGCGATCCCGTCGCCGCTCCTCGCGCGACCGTCGCGCGCCGCCGCGGGCGGTGCGCTCACTTCCCCGCGAGCAGCTCGTGCAAACGCGGCGCGATGTCCTCGACCGCGACCGAGCCCTTCACGCCACCTTCGATGTGCTTTCCGGTGCCGCGCCCGTCCGGCGCGGGGAGGCCGAAGTACGGGATGAGGTGCGTGTTGTAGTTCGCCGTCACGAGCCGCTCGCCGTCGCGATCGGTGTCGTATTCGAGGATCGTCAGGTTCGGGAACTCCTTGTCGAGCTCCCCGCGCGCCGCCGACGCGTGGAAACGCTTGCACGGCTCGCACCACGTCGCGCCGATGTAGACGAGGACCCTGCGGCCTTCCTTCGCCTCGCGCTCGATCGTCTCCTTCACTTGGGTGGCGACGTCGCCGTCCGGGGGCGCCTGGATCGTCCGGAGCTGATCCTTCGGGGCCAGGACACCGACGGGCTGATCGGTATTGGGAAGCGACGGCGGCGGCGTCAGGGGAACGGGAGTGGGCGCGCGGGCCGAGAGCGCCACCTTGGTCGGCGTCGTGTCAGCGCGCGGCTCGTCTTTGCGGTCGCAACCGATCGCGGCAAGCGCAAGGAGAGTAGCGAGGGCGAGGCTCACGAGGCATCCAGAGGTCCACCGGCGGCGCATTCGAGGCTACAGTTTGCCACGACCTCCATGCTCGAACGGCTGGAAACCGCATGGCACGGCCCTCCCCCCGACGCGGCCCCGACCCTGGTGTTTCTGCACGAGGGGCTGGGGTGCGTCGAGATGTGGCGCGATTTCCCCAGCGCGCTGGCCGCGGCGACGGGGACGGGCGCGCTCGTTTACAGCCGCTTCGGCTACGGGAAATCTCCGACCATCCCGCTGCCGCGCCCCCTCTCGTACATGCACGACGAGGCGGCCCTCCTGCCGGAGCTCCTGCGCGACGCGAAGATCCGTGACGCCATTCTGGTCGGCCACAGCGACGGCGGCTCGATCGCGCTCCTGCACGCGGCGACGGGCGATCCGCGCGTGCGCGGCCTCGCGCTCGAGGCGCCCCACGTGTTCTGCGAGGATGTCTCGGTCGCGAGCATCGCCGCCGCGCGCGACGCGTTCGAGGGCGGCGGTCTTCGTGCCGGCCTCGAGCGCTACCACCGGGAGAACGTCGACGTGGCGTTCCGCGGCTGGAACGGCGCCTGGCTCGACCCCGGCTTCCGCGCGTGGAATCTCCAGAGCTGCCTGCCGAAGATCACTGTGCCCGTCCTCGTGGTGCAAGGGGAGGACGACGCCTATGGCACGCTCGCGCAGGTGGACGCCATCGAGCTGGGCGTGCGCGGCCCCTGCACGCGCTGCGTGATACCCGGGTGCGGTCACGCGCCGCACAAGGATCGCCCCGAAGCGACGCTCGACGCGATGCGCACCTTCGTCAACGCGGCGCTCCGCCGCGCTTAGCGCCAACGTCCGCGAGGCACCTGCGCTCGAGCCCGAGCTCCAGCGTCAGCCCGACGAGTTGTCGATCGTCTGCTTGACCGACACCTTCTGCTGCATCGCCCGGCCCGGCGCGCCCGGTCCGCCGCCCTGGGTGACGGTGATCGTGGTCGCCGAGTCGATGGCTCCCTTCCCGGGCATCCTCTCGAGCCGGATCTTGACCTGAGCGTTCGAGGTGCCGTCGATGGCGACGGTCGTGCCCTTCGGCGCGCGGGGATCGGCCATGGGCTGGGCCGGGGCCTTTCTCTTGGTGACGACGGCGATCGCCATCCCGTCCGGCGTCACGTCCTTCAGGGTGTAGGTCGTCGTCGTGGTGACCGCGACGCCGTCCTGTCGCGTCGTGCCGGTCTCCTCCCACTTCGCGCCTTTGCCGATCGGCTCCTCGGGCAGGACGACGAAGAGTCCTTCGAGCGTCTGTTGCGCCAGCGCGCCGAGCTCGGAGCGGGCAAGCTGCTCGTTGGCGAGAGAGAAGCCGCTGACCGTGCCGTGCGAACCGAGCTTGAACCCGGCGGCCTGCCCGACGAGCATCTTGAAGGCCTGAGCCATCTGCTTCACCTGGTTCGGATCCAGATCGGCGGCGGGTAGGAGCTCGGCGCGCGAGAAGGTGACCTTGATCGGGAAGTCGCCGCTGTCGGCCCTCGCCTGGGGCGTGAGGGCGAGCGCGAACACCATCCCGGGCTGGCTCTGCGACGCCGCCGGCTGGCCGGGGATCTCCTGGCTCATCGTCGAGCGCATCGTGATCGAGACGTTCTCGGTCTTGCCGGCCTTGAGCTCGTACTTCCTCGCGACGCGCGGCTCCTCACCCGGCTCGAGCACCTTCACGTTCGCGTTGGACGCGCCCGGCACGGCGCCCGAGTCGTCGGGCGACGCCGGCGCCGCTCCGGCGCTCCCGTCGATAGGCAGCGACACCGCGCCACCGTCGGTCCGGACCTCCATCCTCGGCGGCGGCGTATCGTTGCCCGCCGGGAAGAATCCGTTCACCACGAAGTCGCTCGGAATCGGCTCGGGGCCGCGGGGCGCCGTCGAGCTCTTCTTCTTGGGATCTTCGGTGCACCCTGTCGTCGCCATGGCCGCGTAAAGGACGATGAAGAGAGAGAAGAAGCGGCGAAGCCGATGGGTCCTGCGCATCGCGGGACACGCTCGTCGCGCGCGGCCCTCGCGTCAAGCGGAAGACTCGCAGATGGATCCCATTTGACTACATCTGGTCACGGATAGATCCATTGGGTCCAAAAAAACCCAATAATTTCAGCTGTCACACATGTGGCACATCGTATGCTCTAGCTAACCTCCGATGGTCGCCTTCCCTCGCTCCTCCAAGACGCTGATCTTCGTTCGTGGGCCCCGTACAGAATTGGCTGACGACACGGTCACCGAGATCCTCCCCGCAGCCTCCAAACGCAAGCTGGCGGCACCCAAGGTTCAGGCCCATCGGCCCCCGAAGCCGCGCACGAGTGCCGAGGGCGAGCTTCCCTCGATCATGGTGACTCAGGACTCCTGGGTTCCTCCGACGCCCGCGCAGGTGAGGCGCCACGAGGCCACGGTCGTCGGCGTTCGCCGCGCAGTTCCCACCGCCGCCGCAAAGCCTCCCAAGGGCCTCGTCTCCGAGCGCCGCTACAACCTCACGCTCGCGTTCCTGGCGATCGGCGTCGGGCTCGTCTGCTTGTACCTCGCGCCCCTCCTGAGCCAGGCAATGGAGTCCGCGTTCGCCGCGCTGAACCGGTGATAGCCTCGGCAGGATGAGGCGTCGGATGAGACGACCGTGGCGCTGCGCGGCCGCCATGGGCGCGCTCCTGCTGGTCGTCGTACCCGCGGGTTGCAAAAAAGAGAGGCGACCGCTCGAGATCGAAGCGGGGCCGCCGCCGGTCGAATCGACCGCGGACATCGACGCGAAGGAGACCCTGAAGGTCATCGTCGCGCGGTACCCGCTCACGTGCGACGCCAGCGCGGCGTCGCGTGGCTGGACGGCGTGCCGTGAGGCGAGCGGCGGCTACGGCAAGGTGTACACGTGCGCCGAGAAGGCGCTCCGCGAGTCACGCGCCGCGCTCACGAGCCTTCGCGCGTCGACCGAGCATCACGCCGCGTGCGCCGAGCAGATCGACAAGGCGGCGGTCGCGATGCTCAACACGACGCCAAAGTTCTTCGCCGACGTCTCCAAGTGGCTCGCCGAGCGCCACGACGCGCTCGTGCCCGCGCTCGAGAAGATGCCGCTCGGCGAGGCGTGCCGCGCGTCGAAGGATCTCTGCGTCGGCGAGCCTCACGATTACGACGACGCCTACAGGGCGATGCGCATGCACGAGATCGACAGCATCGAGTGCACGACGAGGGTCTTCCGCTGCGGCCAGAAGGACGCCATGGACTGCTGGGTCTCCAACGTCGTTCCCCGCCTCGGCGTCGCGTGCCCGGGGACGGCGAACCGCAGCGGCACCACGCCGGACGATCTGCTCTACGTGCGCGAGACCGGCACGCCCCTCGCGCGCTAAAGCGCTGAGGCACCGAGGCAGGCGATGACGCGGATCAGAACGCGACGCCGGCGCCCGCCGTCACAGCCCGCTCGCCTGCGAACGCCCACTCGACCGACAGATCGACCGGCGCGAGCGACAGGACCAGCCCGACCGCGGGCTGGTAGTGGAACTTGTCGGAGCCCGTGAGCGACTGGCCTCGCTGGGTCCAGAGCACCGGGCCGCCGAAGAGCCGGCCCGCGACGTACGGCGTGACGGGTCCCCAGGTCTTGCCGAGGGTGAGGCCGCCGCGGACGTCGTACGCGGTGAAGTGCGCGCTCTCGCCGCGCGTCGATACCGTGCGCGCCACCGACGCACCTGCGGACACGCTGCCGAGGACGAACGGCCAGGCGCCACGCTCGTCGACGAGGCGATGCGCGTACGCGCCGAAGAAGAGCCAGCCCGGCCCCATGGCGTGCGATTCGTCCGTGTCGAGCGCGCCGTCCGCGATCCCGCCGGCCCCGAGCTGGGCGACGCCGCGCGTGCCGACCGGCGCCTCCCCCGACACGACGACGGCGTGGCGCGCGAACGTCGCGCGCACGTCGCCGGAAAACGAGAGCACCGTCTGCGCATAGCTGTACGAGACCGCCACGCGCGCAACCGTCGGGTGCGTGGAGCCATGGCCCGCGCCGTCGTCGCCGCCGCACGTCGTCACTCCCGTCGGACCGACGGGCGGGGAGAGGCCTCAGGCGAAAGCCTCCCGCGGCCGGAGGAGGCCGACGCAGAGCGCTGCGAACGCGAGGTGGGCGAGGGCGGGGGCGAGCTTCACTTGGAGCGCGGGGAAACATAGGGCGCACCCCCTAAGGCGGTAACCCCATGACATCGTTGTTTAACATTTCTTGTTGCACATTGACCCACCTTGGACCACATTACCGCATGTTCCGGAACGCCTCCCTCCTCTTGATTTTAGCCTTCGCGGCGGCTTGCAGCGGCGCCTCCACCGACGGCGCCTCGGCCGAAGAGGCCGATCTGACGGCGACCGACACCGCCGTGGCCGACCTCGCGGGGCAGGCGACCCATGCGCTCACCGTGACGGTCAGCGCGAAGACCTCGTCCAAGGTGTCCGACGCGATGGTCGCGGCGGCGGCGCGCGGTGTGGTCACGCGGGCCATCGTCGTCGACGGAAGCTTCGATGCGACATGGACGCTCCAGCAGCACCTCGAGTCGAGCGGGGTCGACACCGACGTCCGCACGACGTCACCGGCGCCTCCGGTCCTCGCGATCGCGGACGGGACGGCGCTCGTGAAGAACGGCGCCAAGCTCACGCGCGAGACGGGCGGCGACGCGGTGGGCGGCTTCTCCAAAAAGTTCGACGACGCCCTCCGCCCCGGCGGCCCCGCGCGTCCCGGCGCGTTCATCGGAGCCGGGAAGGTGAAGATCCTACCGATGCCGGACTCCGGCGACGACCGGCTCGCCGAGCTCCTCGCGACCGCGCAGCACACGATCGATCTGTCGATTTACCAGCTCCAGGAGCGGCGGATGGTCGGCGCGCTCGTCGCGGCGGCCGCGCGCGGCGTCACCGTCCGCGTGATGCTCGAGCCGCGCACCGTCGGCGCGAAGAACTTCGACGCGATGAGCAGCGAGCTGACCGCCGGCGGCGTGAAGGTGCTCGCGACGCCGCCCGCGTTCGACAGCCACCGCAACGTCGACCACGCCAAGTTCTGCCTGGTGGACGACAAGGAGCTCGTCTTCGGCACCGGGAACATGGTGAAAAGCAGCATGGGTGGAGTTTCGCTCGCGCCCTACCAGCTCCGCGACTTCTGGATCGAGGACGGCCGCAAGGCGAGCATCGACGCCGCGCGCGCTCTCTTCGACGCCGACATCGCCCGCCGCGACACGACGTCGCTCGACATGAGCGCGCTCGTTCTGTCGCCGGACAACGCCGACGCGCAGATCGTCGCGCTCGTCGACGGCGCGACCCGCCGCCTCTTCGTCTACAACCAGTCGCTCAATGACGCCGATCTCATCGCGCGCCTCCTCAAGGCGAAGACGCGCGGCGTCGACGTGCACGTGCTGCTGGGCTTCCAGCCGGGCTTCGGCGGCGCGCCGCCGGCGAACGACCCCACGATCGCCCAGCTGAAGGCCGGCGGCGTGACGGCCGGGTACCTGAAGACGCACTACCTCCACGGCAAGGCGATCGTCGCCGACGATCACGCGTACGTCGGCTCGCAGAACTTCACGAGCGGTGGGCTGCACAACAACCGCGAGCTCGGTGAGATCTTCGACGACGCCGACCTCGTCAAGACGCTGGCGACGACCTTCCAGAAGGACGAAGCCGCCCAGTAGCCGCGGCCCGCCGCGCCCCGTATCCTTTCGGGATGGCGACGACGCGACGCAAGGTGCTCCTCTATACGCTGGGCGGCGTCGCGGCGGCGGGGGCTGGCGTCGTCGGCTATGCCGAGTGGCGCACGCGCGGGAAAGCCTCCACAGTCGTGCGCGACAAGGACGGCTACCTCGTCAAGGGAGCCCACCTCGAGGCGAGGAGGCGGCTCGGCCGCACCGGGCTCGACGTAGGCGTCGTGGGCATCGGCGCCGGCGGTCTGGTCGGGCCCGATCCGATCCGGCGCGCCGCCGAGCTCGGCATGAACTACATCGACACGGCGACCTGCTACGGCGGCAGCGAGGCGCTCATCGGCCGCGCGCTACGCGAGTCGCCGGGGCTCAGGGACAAGCTCGTCATCGCCACCAAGTGGGACCCCGGCCCGAAGACGCCCAAGGAGCGCATGCTCGAGTCGCTCGACCAGAGCCTCAAGCGCATGGGCACCGACGTCATCGACGTCATGCAGGTGCACTGGCTCGGCGGCGGGCACGTCGAGCACGACGAGGGCTCCGTCCGCCTCGACAACGACGAGCTCTACGAGGCGATGGAGATCGCCAAGGCGAAGGGCAAGGTGCGCTTCTTCGGCGCGACCTCCCACCACGCCGATCGCGCGAAGATCCTGATGCACGCGCTCGACAAGGGGAAGTTCGACGTCCTCCTCGTGAAGATGAACGTCCTCGACTACGAGTCGGCCGGCCTGCCCGCGCTCCTCGCCAAGGCCAAGGAGAAGGACGTCGGCGTCGTCGCGATGAAGTCGCAGCCCGGCGGCATGGCGATCCCGAAGGGCTACGAGGCCTCGAAGTGGAACATCTACCAGTCGAACCTGCGCTGGGTGCTCGAGCACGACATCGCGTGCGTCGTGCAGTCGGCGATCGGGACCGACGAGAACGCGCAAGATCTCGCCGTCGGCGCCGCGCAGGATCGCTTCGGGATGCGCGACGGCGCGCTGCTCGAGACGTACGCCGAGGCGCTGAGCCCGGACTACTGTCGCAGCTGCGGCGCGTGCGAGGCGGAGTGCCCGGACGGCGTGCGCATCGGCTCCGTCCTGCAGTTCGCGATGTACCACGAGCAGTACGGCTGGAAAGAGCGCGCGAAGGCCCACTACGCGGCGCTCCCGCCTCACGAGCGGGGGAGCGACGCGTGCGCGTCGTGCGGGATCTGCTCCGCGGTCTGCCCCTACGGGGTCGACGCGCAGGGTAGGGTCGTCGCTGCCGGAGCGCTCCTGGGCGCAAGGCGGAATTTCCAGGGAACTAGTTGACCGGCACAGGTGGCTTTCTTAGCGTGAGGGCGTGACCCGCCCCGAACGGCCCAAGCCCGACGCCTCCACGCCCGATCTCGAGAGCCTCGACGCGGCATGGGAGGAGCACAAGGGGCTCGCCGACGAGACCGACGAAGCGGCCGACGAAGCGGCCGATCTGCAAAGCGATCTCGACGACGTCGACGAAGGCTGGGAGACGGTACCCGATCCGCAGGGCGGACCACCGCAGCGCCGGCGCGTATCCCCGAAGGAGCGCGCGCGACGCAAGCGCGACAAGCAGCGGGCGAAGGCCGACCTCGCGGCGAGCAAACAGAAGAGCAAGGGGAAGCGACGCAGCGCGCCGCCCGGCAGCCGAGACGCAGACGCAGACGACGACGGAGGCGACAGCTCGTCGTCGGACGACGGAGGCGGCGTCGCCTCCGAACGAGCCCCGAAGAGCGAGGAGCGCCCCGTCCGCCCGCAAGCCCCGAAGAGCGCCAAGGCGCTCGCCGCTGCCAAGGCCGCAAAAAAGACGCGCGACACCCGCACCGTCGTGATGATCGCGGTCGCCGCCGTCGTCGCCGTGGCTGCTCTTTACTTCATGATGACGAGTCGCTGACGTGGGCGTGTGCGCGGGGCGGAGGGAGTGCTCCAGAGGCGCCGGTGTACGCGGACGGAGCCGCTTTCTTGGGTTGGCGGGCGCGTTCAAGGGAGACTGCGTTCGTCCGTTCCGTAGGTACGGCGAAGGCAGGACCCCCGATGAGCGCGATCTCGATGCGACTGGATGCTCCGTTCTGGGCGACGTTGGTTGCGTGCGCGCTCGCGACCAGCTGCGTCGTCATGCTCACCATCGCGGCGCGGGCGGCGGGCATCGTCGGCTAGGAGCCGCGCTTGGCATGGTGGGCCTGGCCGGCCTGCTCGGCCTGGTCGGCGCGCTGGGTGGCTGCGAGCCCAAAACCGTCGCGCAGACGGGGCCGTTGGTCGACGCCGGTGAGGTCGCTACGGCACCCTCTGCGCGGGAGGACGCGCTCGCCCCCGCTCCGGCGGCGCCCGTCGTCCCCGTCGATCTCGAGGCCGTTCTGCGCGCCGCTCCCGCGGCCGAGCGTCTCACGGGCAACATCCTCACCGCGGGGCACGTCATGGAGACGTTGTCCGAGCTGACGTTCGCGCACCCGACGCGCGTGACCGGTACCAAGGGCCACGAGGAGGCCGCCGCATGGGCGATCGACGCCTTCAAGAAAGCAGGCCTCACGAGCGCGCGCGCCGAGCCGTTCACGATCGCGCACGGCTGGGAGCGCCGCGCCGCGCGCGCGAAGCTCGTCGCGCCGGCCGAGCGGACGCTGCACGTGGCGCCCGCGGCGTGGTTTCCTCCGACGCCGGACGAAGGCGTGCGCGCCGAGATCGTCCACCCCGCCGAGCTCAGCGTGGACGCGGTGAAGAAGAGCGCGGCGCGCCTCAAGGGCAAGATCGTCCTGCTCGATGCAGCGAACAAGACGAAGGGCTGGGCCGCGTCGCTCGACGCGCTCCGTGACGCCGGCGTGCTCGCGCTCGTGAACGCACAGGGCTTGCCCGATCAGGCGCTGTTCGCGCACTCGGCCTGGTACCTCCGCAACCTCGTCGGGCCGCTTCCGATGGTCGATCTCGGCAGCGAAGACGGAAAGCTCCTCCTGCGACTTCTCGAGAAGGGCCCGGTCACCGTCGAGGTCGTGAGCACGAGCCCGGTCACCGGCGCCGTGCAGGTGCCGAACGTCGTCGCCGAGATCCGCGGACGCGAGCGGCCCGACGAGTGGGTCCTCGTCGGCGCCCACCTCGACGCGTGGGACTATGGCGAAGGGGCGCAGGACGACGGCACCGGCGTCGCCGAGGTGCTCGAGGCGGCGCGCGCGATCCAGGCGCTCGGCGTCGCGCCGCGCCGATCGATCCGCTTCGCGCTCTTCGGCGGCGAGGAGCAGGGCCTGCTCGGCTCGCGCGCGTACGCCGACGTACACGCGCGCGAGCTCGATCGGCTGAGCCTCGTGCTCGTCACGGACAGCGGCGGCGGCGCGCCGAAGGGCTTCCTCACTGGAGACGAAGATCTCACGAGGCGCCTCGCGCCGATCGCGAAGCTCCTCGAGGGCCTGGGCGGCGGCGGTCTTTCACCGGCGCTGCAGTGCGGCACCGACGCGTGCCCGTTCGCGCTGGTCGGCGTCCCGGCGATCTCGCTCGACTGCGACGAGTCGAAGTATCCCGACATCCACCACCGCGCCGCCGACACGCTCGACAAGGTCGTCCCCGCCCACGTGGCCCAGGCCGCCGCGATCATGGCGGTCGCGGCGTGGACGGCCGCCGAGGTGCCGGAGCGCATCGCCCGACGCTCGCTTCATGCAGAGATTGCAGCACGCCTCAAGAAGGCAGAACTGCTGGACGATCTCGCCTTCCGTGGGCTTTTTCAGCCTTGAAGCCACGCTCGACGGCCGAGCCCCGACCTCCGACGTTCGACGACTTTGAAGAGCTCGCGGCCACCTTTTGCGACAGAAGTGAATGCTCGGGACGCGTTGCTCGTCTCTCGTACTAGCGAACTCTACCGTGCCGCAGATGTGTGGAAACGGCCGGGTGACGCATGACGGGTGATGGTCCCATGATCCATCTTGACCAGGCGTCATGCAGCCGCAACTCTCATCTAGGCTGATCCGACCCGTCCAGCTCGGGAACGACCGAAGACACAAGGAGACCGGACATGAAGAAGGCTTTCGTTGGGACCCTCGCCGTTGCCGTGCTCGCGCTGACCGGACTGAGCCTCGCAGGCGAAGAGCCGCAGTACGAGGTCAAGGGCGGTAAAGGCTCGATCGAGGTCACCACCAAGGGCAAGTGGCACGTGAACAAGGAATTCCCCTGGAACGTGAAGAACAACGGCGCCGTCGTCGCCGACAAGTCCAAGGTGACCTTCGCCGAGACGTCGGCCAAGATCTCCGGCCTGCCCGCGGGCACGCTGCAGATCAAGGGCGCCGTCTGCCTCGGCGCCGAGCAGTGCGTTCCGTTCTCGAAGGACGTCAAAGTCGACTGAGCGGAGCCGACGAGGCGACGCCATGCAGGTTCGTCCGCTCGTCGCGATCTCGATCGTCGTCCTCTCCACCGGAGTGGCGTGTGGGAAGGGGAGCGGCTCGTCGGCGTCGGGGACGGTCGCCCTCTTCGACGCCACCGCGAACCTCGCGACCCCCGAGCACTTCTTCGATATGCCGTTCCCCTCGGACGCGCGCAAGACGGCCGCGGGGGCGCCGGATTTCACCGGCGTCGGCAACCCGCTCAAGAGCTCGGTGCTCGAGGGGCTGCGCAAGATCGCGATGGAGCGCAAGGGCACGGCGCAGATGCCGGTCGCGTACGTCCGCTTCACGGCGCCCGTCGCGCCGCAGGATCCGTCGACGCTCATCGCGGCCGAGAAGACCGCGAAGATCTTGCTCATCGATCTCGACGCCGGAAGCGCGCTGGTGCCCGTCGTCGCGCAGACGCTCGACCAGGACAGCTACGTGCCCGAGGACGTGCTCGCGATCGCGCCGCGCCCGGGGTTCGTCCTGGCACCGGCGCACAAGCACGCGTTCGTCGTCATGAAGTCGCTCGGCGACGCGCAGGGCAAGCCGCTCGGCGCGCCGGCGGCCTTCGCGGCGCTGGCGAGCGCCGGCGCGGGCGCGGGCCCGCTCGCCGACGCGTACGCTCCGCTCTGGCCGGCGCTGGATGCAGTCGGCGTCGCGCGCGGGGACGTCGCGATCGCCACGGTCTTCACGACCGGCGACGTCGCGAGCGACACCGAGACGATGTCGACCAAGCTCGCCTCGGCCGTCGCCCCCGATCTCCAGAATGTCCACGTCGATCCCGACGACGGCGCCGCGCACGAGCGGTACTGCGAGCTGCAGGCGCAGATCACCGACCCGCAGTTCCAGTCGGGGCTTCCGCCCTACGACACCGACGGCCTGTTTCACGCGGGCGCCGACGGACTGCCCTCCAAGACCCGCGACGAGATCGTGCCCGTCACCATCTCCATGCCGAAGGCGCCGATGCCCGCGGGCGGCTACCCGCTCGTCGTCTACTTCCACGGCACCGGCGGCGTCAGCGACGCGATCGCCGATCGCGGGGTGTGGCACCCCGAGACCGACGCGAAGAAGTGCCCGGGCGGCGAGCTCGACACCTGGAACGGGAAGACCGGGTGCAACACCAAGGGCCTCGGCCCCGCGCACGTCGTCGCCGAGCACGGGATCGGAATGGCCGCCGCTGCGATGCCCGTGAACCCGCAGCGATTCCCCGCAGGCGCGCACAAGGACCTGCCCGAGTACTTCAACATCAACAACGTCGCGTCGCTGCGCGACATCTTTCGCCAGGGCGTCATCGAGCAGCGCATCCTGGTGGACGCGCTTCGGCGCCTGCAGGTCGCGCCGAGCGCCGTCGCGGCATGCACGGGGATGTCGCTCCCGACGGGGGAGACGGCGTTCCACTTCAGGAAGGACCAGCTCTTCGTCCAGGGCCAGTCGATGGGCGCGATGTACGCGAACCTCGTCAGCGCGACCGACGAGCGCGTGCAGGCGGCGGTGCCCACCGGCGCCGGCGGCTACTGGACGTTCTTCATCCTGCAGACGACGTTCATCGACAAGCTGCCGGCCAAGCTGGGCCTCATCCTCGGACTACCTGCAGGCTACACGTACATGCACCCGACGCTGGCCCTCGCGCAGGCGGCGCTCGAGCCCGCCGATCCGATGACGCACATGCCGCGTCTCGCGAAAAATCCCCTGCCGGGGCACCCGTCGCGGCCGGTGTACCAGCCGGTCGGCAAGGGGGACTCGTATTTCCCGACGACCGTGCAGGACGCGGCGGCGCTCGCGTACGGACACGCGCAGGCGGGGGGCACGGTGTGGCCGTCGATGCAGGAATTGCTCGGCCTCGGGGGACTGGGCGGGGTGCTTCCGCTGCCGGTCTCGCAGAACGTCACCGGTCCCGGCGGCGCGAAGTCCACGGGCGTCGTCGTGCAGTTCGAAGGGGACGGCGTCTACGATCCGCACGCGATCTACAGCCAGCTCGACGCTGTGAAGTACCAGTACGGGTGCTTCTACGCGTCGCTCCTCGCGAGTGGGCACGCGACGGTGCCGGCGCCGGCGCCGCTGGGAACGCCCTGCCCGAACTGAGCCGACGAAGCCCGCAGCGCCGACGAAGCCCGCGACCCCGACGACAACGACGCGCCGCGCGGGCGTCGCTCAGGGAAGGCGCTCGGGCGTCGGCACCCGGAGGCCGCCCCGGATCTCGGCGACGATCGCCGCCGACAGCGCCGTGTCGGCCTGTTCGCAGCTCTTGGTCACCTCGCCGCTGACCGCGCCCTTGCACTCCTTGCCGCGTCGCTGGTAGGCGGCCTGGACCTTCGCGCTCTCGAGCAGCGCGGCGCGGGTGCGCTCGGTGAGGTAGCGCCACGGGATCGACGCGTGCTTCAAGGCCGGAGGCTTGCGCGCCGTCACCTCGGCGTCCTCGAGCGTGTAGCAGGTGCCGTCCCATCGCATGACGAGGAAGCCGCCGCCCGTTCCGACGACGACGCCACCCGCCGGCGGGGTTCGCTTGCGGAGCACGAGCACCTCTTCGTCGAAGCGCAGGCGCGTACGGGCGCTGCGGCCGCCGTCGGCGTTCCAGGCCTCCACGTCCCCGGCGACGTACATGCGCGTGAAGGGCGCGTCCTTCGCGAGGAGCACGAGCCCCACGTCAGGGTACGCGCCGTCACAGAGGCGCCTGGCGAAGTCGGCGGCAGGCACGCAGAGCGGCCCGTCCGCGGCGCAGCTCATGGGCAAGACTCCGGTCACGCCCGGCGGGACCGGCGCCGGCTCCGGGGCAGGAGCAGGCTCCTCCTCGATGGGGGCAGGCGGCGCGGCGGCCGGCGCCTGCCGGGCGGCAGCGCACGCGACGAAGGGCAGGGGAAGGAGGACGCAGACGAGGGTGGGGAGCAGGAGACGTCGCAGGCGCACGACGCGAATGTACCTGGGGCGCGGGGGCGTCGGCTACGGCTAGCGAAGACCGAACCAGCCGATCCCGTCGCTGCAGCCCCCCCGCGCCCGCTCGTTCAGCGGCAGGTGGAGCCCGCAAGGTGCAGTCCCGCCACGTCGACGGCGAACGAGAATCCGCTGCCCTGCCCGCAGGACGCATAGACGAACGCGAACAGGATGGGAACAGCAGCGAGGGCGCGGGCCAGACGGCCGAAGTGCGTGGAGCTCATGGGGTCCTCCGAGGTTCCGCGGCAGAACACCGCGCAGGGTGGGTTTGTTCGAAAAATCGTCATCCGAACGTCGAACGCGTCGCGGGTGCTAATGTGACCGTCGTGACGATGTGGGGGCGCGACCATCGAAGCGAGGCGGCCCTCGTCGTGCTCGCAGCGTCCGTAGCGGCCACCGCAGCGCACGCGATTTCGTGCGAGACGCACGGATCGCCGGCCGTGCCGACCGCGGCCCCGGCGCCCGACGCGAGCGCGCCTGGCACCCTCGGCGCTGGCCCCGCGGATCTGGAGTCGGACAACCCGACCATCCCGATCGGCCTCGAGGCGTACCGCCGGTGGGACCGGTGGCCATCCCTTCGCCTCGGCATGCGCGCGTACATGCGCAGCACCTACGACCGGGGCGGCGGCAACGACACGGCGGACGCCTCGCACTTTCTCCGCCTCGAAGGGGACCAGGGGATCCCGCTCGACGTCGCGGGGCCTGGCGTCCTCGTGTTCGCGCGCGCCAACTACTGGCACGGAAGCCCCTGGCACTACGTCGTCGACGGGAGCGACACGGTGGCGCGCGAATCGAACACCGCGCCCTCGCCCCCGCCTGGCGATCAGAACCCGACGTTCCTGCCGCCGGAGATCTTCCCGCCGCCGCTCGCGCTCACCTGGCAGACGACGATGGGGGCCGACCTCATGATGGTGCCGATGCCCTTCGCGCGCGATCTGAAGATCGGCTACGGGCACACGCATTTCGGGACCGGGTACTTCATCTACGACGCGTTCCCGGTGGGCGCGAAGAACCTCTCGCCGCCCACGCCTACCTGGGACGGACACACGCCGCCCGATCCCGAGGTCGTGGCGCTGCTGCGCCGCGCAGGGCAGGACATCGCCCCCACCGGCGCCGACGTGACGACGCGCGAGGGCGAGGTCGCTCTCGCGGCGACGACGGATGCCGTGACCGTGCTCGACGCGGCGGGGCCGGCGACCGTGCGCGCGCTTCGCTTCACCGTGCCGGCGGCGAACGCGCTCGCGTTCGGGCGCGCGCGCCTGCGCATCACGTGGGATGGCCGCGCCTCGCCGTCGATCGACGCGCCCGTCGCGCTCTTCTTCGGCGCCGGCACGCTCTACAACCGCAGTGGCAGCGAGTTCCTCGTGCGTGCGCTCCCGGTGAACGTGCGCTTTTTTGGCGGGAACGTCGCCCTCTCGGTCTATTTCCCGATGCCGTTCTTCCGCAGCGCCCACGTCGAGCTCGTCGCGCAAGGCGAGGCCGTGGCGCGAGTAGCATGGCAGGCCCGCACGCAGCCCTTCACCGGTCCGACGAACTGGGCAGGCTACTTCCACGCCACGTACGTCGATCACACGGCGCCTGCCGCCGGCCGCGATCTCGTCCTCCTCGATACGACGAAGACCGAAGGGGGCGGCGACACCTGCGGCAACTTCGTCGGCACGTCGTTCGTCTTCTCCGACGCGGCGTCGCTCGGCACGCTCGAGGGGGACCCGCGCTTCTTCTTCGACGACAGCCAGACGCCGCAGGGGCAGGGGACCGGCACCGAAGAATGGGGCGGGGGAGGCGGGTACTGGAACACCGGGCAGAGCTCGACGCTGCCCCTCTTCGGTCACCCCACCGGCGCGCCGGGCGTCGCGTCGGCCAAGAACGCGGAGGACAAGATCGAGTCGGCGTACCGCTTCCTCCTCGCGGATCTGATGCCGTTCGGCAAGAACGCGCGCATCCAGCTGGAGCACGGCGGGGAGAACGAGTCGCAGGAGCACTACCGCTCCGTCGCATACTGGTACGGGCTGCCGGGCGCGTGCCTCGCGCAGACCGACGCGCTGCACGTCGGGGACGCGGCCGACGAGGCCGCGCACCGCTACGTGTCGCCCGACGCGTCGCCGGTTGAGGCGATCACGTCGCGCTACGAGTGGGGCGTCGATCACGTCGGCGCCGAAGAGGTGTACCCGGCGACGACCGACACCGGACGCCACACCACCGGCACCACCGAGCTGACGCTCGCGATCGCGCCGCGCAACTTCGGCGTGCTCTTGCGCCGCAAGCTCGACTACGCGTTCGCCGATCAGCGCGCCGAGGTCTGGGTGAAGGACGACGCCGACGTCGCCGCGCCGTTCGTCCACGCCGGCACGTGGTACCTCGCGGGCTCGACCACGTACGTTTACTCGAACCCGCGGGGAGAGGCCGATCCGCCGGCGCCGAGCCTGCAGACGTCGAACCGGCGCTTCCGCGACGACGAGATGCTGATCGCGCGTGCGCTCACCGACGGAAAGTCGAAGCTGCGCGTGCGGCTCGTGTTCACGCCGACCGGCAAGCCGCTCACGCCTGGCGCCGACGTGGCGCCGCAGGCGTGGAGCGAGCTGCGCTACACGGCATACAGCTGGCAGCTGCCGCCCGTTCCCTAGTCCCTCGTCGCTCTACTAACCGCCGTCGGGGCAGCCGGGCGGGTTATTGGGGCCGAAGGTGCACAAGGTGCATGCCTTTTGCACGCATCGCGGTTGGCCGGGGGCGGCGCAGGGGCATGCGTTGGGCTTGATGCCGGCGGTGGCGGCCTTGTACTTCGGCAGGTCGCGGACGGCGATGCTGGCGAAGCTGCACGCGCAGCCGCCCGTGCAGATGGTGCCGGCCGCGACCGTGGTGCAGTCGGGGTCGCCGGTGCACGCGCGATCGTAGGACGTCGGATCGATCGTGACGCAGGCCGCTCCGTCCGCGGACGTCCCGCTGTCCGCGTCGCTCGACATGGCGCCGTCGAACGTGGCGTCACCGGGTACGGCGCCGTCGAACGTGGCGTCACCGGGTGCGGCGCCGTCGGACGTGATCGACGCGTCGGCGTCGACGGTTGCGGTGGAGCCGCCGCACGCGCCCGCGGCGAGGGCTCCGAAAGGAAAGGCGAGGGCAAAAACGAGAAGGCGTCGCATGCTGTTCAGTCTAGCGCCGGCGGCGATGGCTCGACCGGACGTGCCGCCGCGCCACGTGCTCGCCGTCCGGAAACGTCGCGATTCCTCTACGCGATTCCTCTAGGTGCTTGACAACATGGCCAGCCCGGCTAAGTTGCGCATCCTTCGTGGGAACACCTGAACAGGTGCCCCAACTCTCTGGATCCCTTGGGGGATCGTCTAACGGCAGGACGCCAGATTCTGGCTCTGGCTATCAAGGTTCGAATCCTTGTCCCCCAGCCCCGTGCAAGCTCTGTGAGAGGGGCGCGCCCGGTCTTCCTTCGAATCGGCACAAAGGCCCCATCGTCTAGCGGTTAGGACACCGGCCTCTCACGTCGGTAACACGGGTTCAATTCCCGTTGGGGTCGCGATGAAATGACAATGGCCTCGGGCAGTTGCGCGGGGCCATCGTCGTTTGTTGCAGCACGCGTTGCAGTACCTGCCGGCAAGGGCGCCCCGAGAAGCGAGGGCGGAAGAGGGGCGAACGGCGCTCCGAAGGCGCGCGACAGGTTCCGCCCTTGGCCGATGTAGACCTGCGTCGTCTTGAAGTCGGTGTGTCCGCCGCGCCATTGGATGCGCAGCGGATCGTCGCCACGAACGGCCATCCACGTGAGACACGTGTCGCGCGTCTGGTGGAAGCGGATGGGCGCACGCATCGCGTCGTCGGCGAAGAGCTCGGGGCGCGTGCACCCCGCGGCCGCCAGGTGCTTCCGAAAGAGGGACGCGCGGTCCTCGTCGGGCGGCATGCGCAGCAGGCGCTCGCGCCCCTGGTCCTTCGCCTCGCGGGCGAGGAGGACGAGGAGCGGCAGGAGCTCGGGCTCGATGTCGATGGTGCGCGCGCGTCGCGTCTTCGTCGGGCGGACCTTGCGGGTGCGCCGGTCCAGCTGCTTTGTGATCGCGAGGCGCTGGTGCTCCACGTCGACGTCGTCGGGGGCGAGCGCGGCGAGCTCGTTCAAACGCGCAGCGGTGTAGAGCGCGACGGCGTAGGTGCGGCGCCAGTAGATAGGCACGTCCTCGCACGCGAGGAGCGCGGCTGCCTCCGACGGGTAGAGCACCGGCTTCGAACGCTCGATCCCGCGGTCGGGTCCGCGCACGTTCGCGGCGGGGTTGTCCTCGCGCGCGCGCAGCTCGGGGTTCTTGCTCGAGCACGCTTCGTCGAAGGCGCTCGTGACCTCGCCCCAGATGTTCTGCGCGCTCTTCCACGACAGGCCCGGCGCCGGCTCGTCGTCGTCCTCGTCGTGCTCCTCGTACCAGCGCGTGCGCTTCGCGATCTCCTCGTCGAGACGACGAACGACGCCCTCGAGGTCGGCACGCGTGACCGAGCGGACCGGCTTCGGGCCGAGGATCGGCGTGATCCAGTTCTTCACCCGTCCCCGCATGTCGCGAACGGTGACGAGTCCCTTCGACTCCTTCCAACTGTGGAGGCGCGAAAACCAGTCGGCGCACGACTCGCCCGCCACGGCCTTCCCGTCGCGAGCGAGCTTCTTCGCGAGGGCGCGCCCCGTCGCGTCCTCCTGCTCTTGGGCGTACCGCGCCCATTCGGCGGCCCGCTCCTCGGAGTACGCCTTCGCGTCCGGCACGCGCACGGGAACGTCGAGCCGTCCGCAAGGACGACGCGCGCGTAGTAGACGATCTTCCCGTTCTTGCGGCGGCGCTTGTCGAGGCGCGTAGCCTTGGGGTCGCGGTCACCGAGCGCCGGCATCTACTTGCCCCTCTTCTTAGTCGTCCGCCGTCCGCACTTCGCGGAAGCGCTGGGTACCGTGAACAGCGGCGCCGGCGGCGCAGGCAGCGGGTAGACGATGCCGAGCCCTTCGAACGCCGCTGCGCAGACCGCCTCCGCCGGTTCCCATCCGCCGCAGAACTCGGGGCTGAGCGCGATGGTCAGCACGCGGATCTTCTCCCAACGTCGACCGAGCGAGCGAAACAGCGACCGGACCACGTCCAAGTCGAAGACAAGGAGCGAGTCCTCATCGTTGTTGGACGATTGGAAAAAGTAGTCCAAGTCGACGTTGACGATGAGTGGAACCCGCGCGCTCTCGATCGCAGGAGAAACCTCATCGGTCGGGTCCCGCTTCTTAGCGATCGAGACGCGACCGTCGTCGACGGAAGCCCTGAGTTCGCCTTCCAGCACGGACCGTTGTTGAAGAACACAGAGGCAGCCCGTTTTGAGCCGCGGGTAGATCTGAAGAAACAGGTTGATGTAGTTGTCCCATCGGACGAGCCGCGTATCGCGTACCGCCGTTCGACAAACCGACCTCAGTTCGTTGAACGCCGCGAACCCTTCCCCCAGGTCGAGTTTCCGCCTGGCCAGTTCGCAGGTAACCGTTCAGGCCCCACGTAAGTGGTCCATATCGCTCCATCTTTTTTTTTGCACT
>JANYHK010000035.1 GCA_025359105.1 Myxococcales bacterium
TGTTGCACCGGCGGCAACTGAGCGCGGCCTCGCCTCGTCACAAAGAGCGCGCGCAACGGACGCCGATCCCGTAGCTCCGCTTGGCCGGATCGTCCTTGAAGCGGAACGTCGGGCGCACCCACGACGGCTTGGTGCCGTTCCAGGCGCCGCCGCGGATGACGCGCTCGGTGCCGCTGGCGGGGCCCTTCGGATCGGGGAGCGTCGTCGTGCCGTACGGCGCGTACCAGTCCGCTACCCACTCCCAGACGTTGCCTACGACGTCCTCGACGTCGTAGCGCGAGCGCCCTTTGTGGAACGAGCCGACCGGCGCCGTGTTGGGGAAGTGGTCGTCGGCGGCGTACATCGCCTCGAGCGAGACGCCCTTGGCCTTTCCCCACACGACGCACTCGCTACCGCACGCGTTCAAGAGCTCGTTCGACGGCGCGTCGTCTCCCCACGGGTATCTTCGCCCGTCGGGACCACGCGCAGAGAACTCCCACTCCGCTTCCGTGGGGAGGCGCGCACCCATCGCGCGGCAGTAGTGGTCGGCCATCTCCCAGTCGAGGCAGTTGACCGGGTGCTTTGCCATCTTTTCGCCGGCGGCGGCGTTGCACAGCGGATCGTAGATTCCGCGGTCCTTGTCGCCGAGGCCGGGCCACGCGTTGAACGTGGCCTTCTTGCACGCGCCGACGTCGCGGCACGCATTGTAACGCTCGACCGTCACCTCGAACGTGTCGATGCAGAACGGCGGCAGCGTCACCTGGTGCACGGGCCTCTCGTTGTCGACGGCGTCCCGCTCCTCCGAGCCCATGAAGTACATGCCACCGGGGATGCGCGTCATGCCCGCCGGGCAGGCGCCGGCGTCCGCTGCGGCTCCGGCCGCGAGGAGCGGCGGCGGCATCACGGGGCCTGCGGCGCTCGTGATCGGCGGCGGCGAGGCGGGCTTTCGCACGAGCATGAACGCGCCGACGCCGCCTCCCACCAGGAGGGCAGCGAGCCCGACGGCGAGGGGCGCGACGGCGCGACCGGACGCGCCGCGCGGACCAGGCTCACCCTGCCGAACGCTGGGTACTTGCTGCGCCGGATCGATCTCCGTCCTGGCCGACTCGGGCGCCGACGCCTGCACCAGCGGCGCGGTGGCGGCGAACGCCGGGTTGCGATCGGTCGCGACGACGTTGGGCAGCGGCGCCGTCTCGACGGCGGCGGCGCGGAGCTCGCTCCACAAGATGCCCGCGTCCGCCTGGCGATCCGTTGGCACCAGCGCGACCGCGCGCGCGAGAACCCGCTCGACGGCGTCGCTCACCACGGCACCGCGCGAACGCGGGGTGGGCCGGCTCGACGCGTCGGCCGAGGCGAACGCGAGCTGCATGAGGTTGTCCCCCTCGAGGGCCTCTCGCGCCGTGAGCACCTCGACGAAGACGAGCGCGAGCGCGAACACGTCGGTCCACGGTCCGGTCGAGCCGTGCGCGCGGTTGAACTGCTCGGGCGCGCCGTACGCCGGCGTGAAGCTGGTGATCTGCCCGGCGGTCTTGCTGAACGCGCCCGCCATCTTCTGCGCGTCCTGCACGACCTTGGCGATGCCAAAGTCGAGCAGCTTGACGCTCACGGCGCCCTGGCCCGCGGGCCGCGGATCGCCGAGGACGAACACGTTCGCCGGCTTCACGTCACGGTGGGCAATCCCGCGCGCGTGCGCGAGCGCCAGCGCCTCGGCGACCGGCTCGAGCAGGCGCATCGTCTCGGCGAACGACCGCGGGGCGACGCCACGCTGCCTCTCGTCGGCGAGCACCGTCTCGAGGGACGCGCCCTCGAGCCACTCGAGGACCATGTACGGGAGCTCTTCGCCCTTGGCCGTCGTGATCGTGCCGACGTCGCGCGCCTGGACGATCGCCGCCGAGCGCTCCGAGAGCTCGGCGAGCAGCGCCCCTTCACGGACGAACTCGTCCAGCAGCTTCGCGCGATCGGCCTCGGGCACGTCACCGAGCGCCTTGAAGACCTTCACCGCAACCGGACGCTTCCACAGCTGGTGATGGGCGCGGTAGACGACGGCAAAGCCTCCTTCGCCGACGACGCTCTCGATCGCGTACTTGCCCGCGATCGTCGTTCCTAGGAGCGCGAGGGGATCGGCGATGGCCATGCGGCGGCGATCTTGCCACAGCTTCGCGCGCTCGGGTGGCGTCGCAGAAGTCAGCCGTCGCGGCGGACGGCGATCTCGGCGAGCGGCTCGAGGACGTGGCGTTGCGCCCTCACCTTGCCGGCGTAGCGAGTGTCGTGCGCCGCGCGCAGCGCCATGACCGCGTCGCCGTTCAGGTACGCGTCGAGCGCGTCCCTGTCCTCGAGGATGTACTCGACGACGAACCGCGACTCGACCTCGAGGTCGCGGAGCACGAGCGCGTGCATGAAGCCCGGTTGCTTCAGGACGTCGGGGACGTGCTCGTCGAGCATCCAGGCGAGCCAGTGCTGGGCGAGGCGCGGCTCGACGTCGACTGTGACCCGGTAGTACGCGGGTGTCCTCTGACCTGCCATGTCGCTCGAACGACGTTAGCCGTTTGCGGCGCGCCGTCCAAGAAGCTCCAAATCGCCGGAAAAGGCCCTTCCCGGCTGGCATCGCGGGCGACCGTTGACGCCGAGACTGAACGTTTGCACAGTATTCGAATGAACCTCCTCATCAACGCCCTCAAAGCTCAAATCGCCGATCTCGCCCGCGCCAAAGGCGTCGCGCGCCCGCGCGTGCTCGACAAGGTTAATGCACGTGGCGAGGTGGTGATCGCGCTCATCCTTCCGAGGGAGACGAGCGAGACGAGCGAGACGAGCGAGGCAGCCAGGCCCGAGGTGCGACCGTCGCGCGAGGAGATCAAGCGCGCGCGCGAACGGTGACCCGCGCGGCCTTGGTCCGCGGCCCGCGCGGCCAAGAACCGAGTGAGCAGCGGCGCCGCTGACCGATGTAATCAACTTGGCGAGGATGTCCGCGTGAAGACGCCGCGGCGGCCCCTTTTGTGTCGGGAATCGGCGTGAACCCCGGTATTCAATCCATCGGGGTTGAGTCGACCGAGGAGGCTTCGGATGGCAAGCGCGCGGATTCGTCTGTACGGGGCATTGATCTGCGGGATGGCGGTGCTCGTCGCCTGCTCGTCGCAGACCGACAAAACCGGCAACACCGACAAGACCGGCACGGAGCAGTCCGTGCTGCAGACGCCCTCCACTCCAAAGGCGTCCGCGGCGACGCCGGCGAGCGCGATGGCGCCGAATTACTTCGCCGGTCCGATGGACGAGTCGCTCTCGGTCGTTCACCGCACGCCGCGTGTGCAAGTCTCGCAGGCCAAGAGGTCGCTCGCGCTGCGCGATCTCCCGTCCAAGTCGCCCGACGAGGAGCAGGAGGAGGCACGCGAGATGGGGGTGCACCCGAAGCTCTTCGAGGGCCACGTCCCGCGCCCCGATCCCGTGCTCCAGACGAGCGTCCCCATCATGCAGATGCCCGCCACCATCCGTAACTTCGCCGGGCAGCAGGGGCCCGCCGGAAACCCGGGGCAGGTCACGCCTCCCGACACCAACGGCGCGGTCGGGCCGAACCACTTCGTCCAGACGGTGAACACCGGAATCGCGATCTACGACAAGGCCGGCGGAACGCTTTCCGCGACGCGCGCCATCCGCGTCCTCTGGACGGGCTACCCCACGACGGATGGCAACCAGTGCGGCACCGAGAACGACGGCGACCCCGTCGTCGTCTACGACCAGTTCGCGGATCGCTGGTTCATCACGCAGTTCGACCTCCACAACTTCATCAACAACACCGGCACCACCAACTACCAGTGCGTCGCCGTCTCGACGGGCCCCGATCCGCTGGGCACCTATTCGCTCTACGACTTCAGCTACAACGGCCTCAACGACTACGGCAAATTCAGCCTCTGGCCGGACGCCTACTACGCGACGTTCAACCTGTTCAACAGCGCGGGGACGGCGTTCGTGGGCGATGAGGTCTGCGCGTACGATCGCGTGTCGATGCTCGCGGGCGCCGCGGCGACGCAGCAGTGCTTCCTGCTGAACTCGGGGACGATCTTCGGCATCCTGCCGGGCAACGCGGACGGCAAGGTGCAGCCGCCCCGCGGAGAGCCGGGCTTTTTCTCCGCGCTCGGCGTGAACGCCGCCGGCAACTTCAACAACACGCTGGCACTTTGGAAGTTCCACGTCGACTGGGCCGCGCCCGCGAACAGCACGTTCACCGGCCCCACGCAGCTGCCGGTCGCCGCGTACACACCGACGTGCCCGACGACGTCGCGAAACGCGTGCGTTCCCGAGCCCGCGCCCGGCAATCAGGTCTCCGCGCTCTCCGATCGCCTGATGTTCCGCCTCAACTATCGAAACTTCGGAACCTACGAGTCGGTCCTCGTCAACCACGCGGTCCAGGCGAACGGGACGGTCGGCGGCATCCGCTGGTACGAGGTCCGGAGCCCGAACGCGGCCCCCGTGATCACCCAGCAAGGCACGTACGGCCCCAACGACGGCCTCTGGCGTTTTGCCGGCAGCATCGCGCAAGACCAGGCGCGCGGGATGGCGCTCGGCTTCGGCGCGTCGAGCGTGAACCAGCGCCCGTCCATCGGATGGGCCGGGCGCCTCGCGACCGACGGCGCCGGCCTCATGGGACAGGGAGAGACGATCCTCGATATCGGCGGCGGCGTGGAGACCGGCGGCGGGGCGAACCGCTGGGGCGACTACAGCGCGATGACGATCGACCCGAGCGACGACTGCACCTTCTGGTACACGCAGGAAGATTACCGGGTCAACGGCTTCGGCACGTGGACCACACGGATCGCGTCCACGAAATTCCCGAACTGCGGCGCGAACGATTTCTCGATCTCCGTGACGCCGGCCTCACAGAACGTGGGGCGCGGCAGCACCGTCAACTTCGCGGTGAACACAGCACTCGCCCTGGGCAGCGCGGAGAGCATCACGCTCAACGTCCAGGATCTGCCCGCCGGCGTCAGCGGCGCCTTCGTTCCGGCCGCCGTGAACGCGGGCCTCGGCTCCACCCTCACCCTGACGGCCACCGCGGGCGCTCCCCTGACGGCGCCGATCACGTTCACGGTCATCGGCACGGCACCCTCGGCCGTCCACACCGCGACCGCGCAAGTCGGTGTCGTCGCCGTGAGCGCCGTCTGCGGCAACGGCATCATCGAGACGGGCGAGCAGTGCGACGACGCCGCGAACAACGGAACCGCCGGCGACTGCTGCACCGCGGCATGCCAGTTCCGCGCAGGCGGCTCGGTGTGCCGCGCTGCGGCCGGCGCCTGCGACGTCGCCGAAACCTGCAGCGGCGCCGCAGCCGCGTGCCCCGCGGACAACAAGCAGCCGAACGGAACGGCCTGCAGCGACGGAAACTCCTGCACGCAGACCGACACCTGCCAGGCAGGCACATGCACCGGCGGTAACCCCGTCGTGTGCACCGCCTCCGATCAGTGCCACGACGTGGGGACGTGCGCCCCGGCGACCGGCATCTGCAGCAATCCGGTGAAGGCCAACGGCTCGGCCTGCAGCGATGGAAACTCCTGCACGCAGACCGACACGTGCCAGGCAGGCACATGCACCGGCGCGAACCCGGTGACATGCACGGCTTCCGATCAATGCCATGACGTCGGCACCTGCGCGCCCGCCACCGGCATCTGCAGCAACCCGGTGAAGGCCAACGGCTCGGCCTGCAGCGACGGAAACTCCTGCACGCAGACCGACACCTGCCAGGCAGGCACATGCACCGCCGGCACCCCGGTGACATGCACAGCCTCCGATCAGTGCCACGTCGCCGGCGTCTGCGCCCCGGCCACGGGCATCTGTAGCAATCCGGTGAAGGCGAACGGCTCGGCCTGCAACGATGGAAACTCCTGCACGCAGAGCGACACCTGCCAGGCAGGCACATGCACCGGCGCGAACCCGGTGACGTGCACGGCCTCCGATCAGTGCCACGACGTCGGCACCTGCGCGCCAGCGACTGGCATCTGTAGCAATCCGGCGAAGGCGAACGGCTCGGCCTGCAGCGATGGAAACGCCTGCACGCAGTCCGACACCTGCCAGGCAGGCACATGCACCGGCGCGAACCCGGTGACATGCACGGCCTCCGATCAGTGCCACGACGTCGGCACCTGCGCGCCAGCGACCGGCGTCTGCAGCAACCCGGCGAAGACGAATGGCACCAGCTGCAGCGACGGAAACTCCTGCACTCTGGCGGACACGTGCCAGGCAGGCACATGCTCGAGCGGAACGCCGAAGGTCTGCACGGCGCAGGACGAGTGCCACAACGTCGGCACATGCGACGTGGCGAGCGGCAACTGCTCCAACCCGCCAAAGCCAAACGGCACCGTCTGCTCGGTGGGCACCTGCCAGGCCGGCACGTGCACGCCGAACGGTTCGGACGCGGGCACGGACTCCGGAACCGGGACCGACTCCGGGACCGACTCCGGGACCGACTCCGGCACCCGCACCGACTCCGGGACCGACTCCGGTTCCGGCACCGACTCCGGGACCGACTCCGGTTCCGGCACCGACTCTGGCAGCAGCGGTAGCTCGGGTAGCTCGGGTAGCTCCGGTAGCTCGGGTAGCAGCGGTAGCTCCGGCAGCAGCGGTAGTAGCTCCGGCAGCAGCGGGACCAGCGGCAGCAGTGGGACCAGCGGTAGCAGCGGGTCCGACTCTGGCCTCACGAATCCCGACGCCGGCGGTACGGGCGGCGTCGGCAACGACGGCGGCTGCAGCTGCCGCACCGTCGACGGGAGGTCGGACTCCTCCCCTGCCCTCTTCGGGCTCGGCGGCCTCGCCGCCATCGGCGCGCTCCGCCGAAGGAAGCGCCGGAGCTGACGAAACGCAATACCGTCCTGGGACACCCGCTTGCCCGTCCCGGACGGCGCCCTCTCACTGCAACGTCGCGAAACTTCCCGACACCGCCAGCGGCACGCGCCTCGCAATCGAGGACGGCATGCAGCTGCGCGGGGTCGGCGCACCGGGTACACTCCATCCCATGACGAGGTCTTCCTCGCCGGAGAGACTCCGCCACGTCCGCCCCGCGCAGCCGCTGCGCTTTCCGTCTTCTCAGCCGGAGTGGGACGTGGGGCAATCGGTTCGGCATCTCCACCTGTGCATGATCCTGCACGAGATCTTGCTGGCCGCGGTGGGCCCCGGCAGCTCCGTCGGGTGCGATCAGTTCGTCTACTTCGACGCCGCCAATCCGCGGCGCTGCGTCGCGCCGGACGGCTTCGTCAAGGTGGGCGCTCCGCAGGAGATGTTCGAGTCGTGGAAGGTCTGGGAACGGGGCGCGCCGGAGCTCGCGTTCGAGGTGCTGTCGCCGAGCGATACGCGCGAGCCGCTCTCGCTGCAGGAGAAGATGGATCGCTACGCGTCGATCGGGGTGCGCGAGCTCGTCGTCTTCGACGCGGACGCCGAGGAGGGCGCGCGCCTGCGCGTATGGGATCGGCTCGACGGGGAGCTGGTGGAACGGGTCGTGGACCGAGAGCGCTCACCCTGCGTGACGCTCGGCGGATGCCTGGTGCTTGCCCCGGCGAACGATCAACCGCTCGCGCTCCGCCTCGCCCGTGACGCCGAGGGGCGGGACCTGGTGCTGACCGACCGCGAAGGCGCGGAGCGCGAGCGGGAGAGCGCGGCGCGCGAGCGGGAGGCCAAAGAAGCTGCGCTCGCGGAGGTGGCTCGCCTTCGGGCCGAGCTTGGCCTGTAGCCCACGCTCAGCGCGGCCTGCCCACCTTCACGCGCAGGCGGTCGGGAATCTGTCGCGGCGGGAAGTTCTTGAATCGCTCGATCAAGCTCTCGGTCACTTCATGGCCGCGAACGACGAGCAGCACGCCCGACTGGGTCCGGACGTCTTCCGTGAACACCATCCCCTGCACGAGGCCGCGGAGCCCGACCTCCTGGATGCTGCCGTCCTCCGATCCGACGACGACCTGCGCGAATCGCGCGAGCAACTCCGCGTCGTACCAGCCGGCGCGGCCGGCCATGACATCCAGCGCCTCCCGAGCGAGCTTGCCTTGCGCCTCGAGCACGTCGTAGTCGCTCACGATCTTGAGCACGCGCGCGCCGAGCGGGATCTGCGCGCCCGTGCCTGTGACGGAGCGCGGAGACCCGCTGCCGTCGAAGCGACGGGCCTGGTGGAGGACGATCGCGCGCACCTCCTCCATGCGGGGGATGTCGGTGATGAATTGCTCGCTCGCCGCAGGCAGGCGCTCCACGAGCGCCTCCTCGTCCGGGCCGAGCGTCTTGCCTTCGTAGAGCCGTTCGACGAGCGCCGCCGGCAGCGTGATGCTCCCCAGCTGAGAGAGCATGGCTGCGATTTCGATCTGCCACGAGGGCGGCCCGCCCCCGGCGGCGATCAGCGCGATGGCGTGGGCCTTGAGCCGGTTGGCCCGACCGAACGCCGACGGGCTGGCGAGGGAGAGGACGTCGACGAGCGCCCTGATGCACCCGCGCAGCGTCTGCTCGAGGAGAACCTTCTCCGCCGTGATGAGTCGGTGGTGGCCGGCCGCCGCCTCCACCGCCGCGAGCAAGTCCGCGGGGGCGCACGGCTTGGTCAAAAACCGGAAGACCTGCCCTTCGTTGACGGCGGCGATCGACGATTGCACGTCGGCCTGGCCGGTGAGCAGCATGCGCACGGCGTCGGGCTGGAGGCGGCGCGCCGCCGCCAGGAACTGGGCGCCGTTCATCTGGGGCATCCGCATGTCCGACACGATGACCGCGGGGGTAAGCCCACCTTCGAGCAGCGCGAGCGCTGCGGCACCGCTGGGCGCCGTCGTCATGTCGAATTTGCGTCGCAGGTGCAGTCCGAGCCCCTCGAGGACGTTCGGCTCGTCGTCGACGCAGAGGATGCGCAGCTTCGCGGGCGCGGTGTTGGCTGTCGCGCTCGATGTCGTGGTCATGCCGCGGACTCCAGCTGCTCGGCCAGGGCCTGCCAGGTCGCGACCTTCGCGGCGAGGCCGAAGCGCTTCGCGTAACCGGCGACGACCTCGACGTCCGAGCCATCCACGAGCGACGACGCGATGTGGACGGCGTCGACGAGCCCGAACGTCGTGTGCTCGACATGGTCGGGCATGTGGTGAAAGGCCACAGCCTCGACGATGGGGTACGGGAGACCCCAGAGCCCGAGCAGGTAAGCGCCGAGCTCGGCGTGCGTCACGCCGAGAACGCGTCGCTCGGCCTCCACGGTCGCGATCTCGCTCTCCTTGGCGACGCGCCGCGACTCGACGAAGGCGGGCATGAGCTTGGTGGCGAGGATGAGGCTGCCGAGGTCGTGGAGGATTCCGGCGGTGAACGCGTCCTCCGCATCGGCCCTTCGCTCGAACATGGAGCTGGCCAGCTTCCCGACGCGCAGCGCCTTCGACTGGAGGTCGTCCATCGAAAAGCCGGGGACGCTGATCGCGCCGAAGCCTTGCGTCGCCTCGATCGAAAGGACGAGCCGCTGGATCGTCGACGCGCCGAGGTACGCCGCCGCGCGCTCCACGCTCGTGGCGCGCTGGCGAAGGCCGAAGAACGCCGAGTTGACGAGCTGGAGCAGCTTGGCCGACAGGGCGATGTCCCGCTCGAGCACTTTGGCGACGTCCTTGATCCCGACGTCCGGCGCGGCGAGGAGGCGCGTCAGCTCCAGATAAACGCGCGGCGAAGACGGCAGACTGTCGACGGCGTTGACCGCCGCTCGTACGACGTCATTGTCGAGCAACGTCTGCAGCGCGCACGCGCGCTCCACGACCTCCCTGATCGTGGCGGCGTCGCACGGCTTGGACAGGTACTGGTGGGCGACGCTGATCGTCCGGAGCGTCGCCTCGAGCTCGGCGTGACCGGACAGGACGATGCGAACCACCTTGGGGAAACGCTCATGGACGTGCTTGAGCAGCGTCGCGCCGTCCATCCTGGGCATCCGCATGTCCGTGACCACCACGTCGACCGGCTCGGCCGCGAGGAGCGCGAGCGCCTCTTCCCCCGACGTGACGAAGCTCATCTTCCAGAGCTTGCGCTGCGCACGGAGCGAGTTCTCCAATCCTTGAAGGATCATCGGTTCGTCGTCCACGAAGACGATTCGTTTCACGCGGCCCTCTCCCCCTCACCGTGTTGCGGTGTCTTGACGTCGGCCGGGGCGATCGGGAGTCGGACCTTGAAGGTCGTGCCCATCCCCACCGTCGAGTCGAACGTCAGTGATCCCTGGTGTCCTTCGACGATGACTCGCCGCGCGAGCGCCAGCCCTTGGCCCGTCCCACGTCCGACCTCCTTCGTCGTGAAGAACGGCTCGAAGACCTTGCTCCGGATCTCCTCGGGAATGCCCGGCCCCGTGTCGCAGACCTCGATGACGACGTCGTCTCCCTCCACGCGTGTCGTCACCCGGATCTCTCCGCGCGCGGGGCCCTTCTCGGTCACGGCGTGGGCGGCGTTCACGACGAGGTTCAGGAGGACCTGGTTCACGTCGCTCAGATGGCAGGTGACGGGCGGGATCTCGCCGAGCTCCACGATGACGTCCGCGACGTACTTCAGCTCGTTGGCGGCGACGACGAGCGTGTCGCCGACGGCCTTGTTCAGATCGGCCGGGGACATCTGGCCGCCGCCGGGGTGCGCGAAGGACTTCATCGCGGCAACGATCGTGGCGACACGCTTCACCCCCTCGATCGCTCGCATGGCGGCGAGGGGGATCTGCTGCTCGAGGTAGGCGACGTCGAGGTCCGTCTCGAGCGCGACGGTCTGGGCCGCGAGCTCCGTCGCCGGCTCGCCGCACGCCACCGCATCGCGAACGGCCCGGAGCCGCTCCATGACCTCGTGCACGCTCTGGAAGGCGTCGACGAGGAAGTGCGCACTGTCGCCGATGAACTGGACCGGCGTGTTGATCTCGTGGGCGACCCCCGCGGCCAGGCGACCGACCGCCTCGAGCTTCTGCGACTGCCGCAGCTCCATGTCGGCGTGCCTATGCGCGGCGAGGTCGCGGAACTGGATGGCGAAGAGCATCCGGTCCGAGGTGGGCGCCGCCACCCCCAGGACCTCGACCTCCAGGGCGCTCCCGTCACGCCGCAGCCGGCGCCCGACGAACCGGTGGACGGAGTTGGGGTCCGTCCACTCGGCGAAGGCAATGACGGCCTTCTTCCGGGTCTCCTCGTGGTCCTCGCGCGGGACCATGAGCTCGATGTACGGCTGGCCGCACGCCTCGTCGTGAGACCACCCGAACATGCGCGCGGCGGCGCCGCTCCACTCGACGATCGTGTTCGACGCGTCCACGACGAGCACGGCGTCGCCCGCGCCCGCCCAAGAGTCCTCCCCGTGGGACACGATCCGCATCCCCTCGCAGCGTTTCTCGGCGGCGTCGAGCGCCGCGCGCGACTCCCGTGCGCGACGCCGCTCGAGGCCCTTGTGGATACGGGCGACGAGCTCCGGCAGCCCGATCCCCTTCTCCAGGTAGTCGTCGGCTCCAGCGCGCAGGCACGCTACGGCCGTCTCCACCGTTCCCTGCCCGGTCATCACGACGACCTCGATCGAGGGGTCGATGCGCTTCAGGAGGGACGTGGCGGCTATGCCGTCGACCTCGGGCATGTGCAAATCCACCAGCGCCAGCGAGCATCGGCCCGAGGCCAGTGTCGCCTCGATCTGGCGCGCGTCGCCGAGGCCGATGGCGTGGAAGCCCTCACGCTTCAGTCGCCGGCTGAGAACGTTGCGCCACGGCTCGTCGTCGTCGACGAGCAATAGCGCGGCGTGAAAATGCTCGCGCATGTCACACAAGGACGGTCGGATCGCCCTGGCCGTTAAGTCGGCCCACCGTCGAGCACCTCTGTACGCAGAACGTACGACCGCCCGGACTTGTCCCACCGGCGGCCGCGTCTGCCTACCGGTGGCTTCGGATTATCTCGACAACTTCGCGTGCGTAGTTAAAGGGAATGGCCAAACCTGCGACGCCGACGCCCGTGGGGCCGGCCGCCCCGCCGCCGCGCAGCCTGCTCTCGCGTGCGCTGGCAACCGCCGAGCCGGACGTGCACTCCCGCGCGCGGATCCTCGCGTGGACGGCGCTGATGACCCTCGTGCTCTCCATCGCGATCATCGTCGCGTGCCTCGCGAGCCCCGGCGCGCACATGTCCAAGGTTCTCTTCTTGGTGGTCGCGATGCTCGTGGGCGGCGTGACGCTGCTCGCCTTGGGCAGGGCCCAGCGCGTCGAACCGGTCGCGATCTTCTTCGTGATGTCGATGCAGGTAGTCATCTCGGCCTCCGCGTTCACGGCCGGCGGTCTGCGCAGCGCCTCGCTCATCTGGCTCACGTGCGTCCCGGTGATCTCGCACCTGCTCATCGACCGAAGGCTCGCGATCGTGAGCGCCGGGCTCGGCGTTTTCGTCACACTGGCGTACCTGGCGGGTGAGCTCACCGGCGTCGTCCCGTACATGGAGGATCCGGCGCTTATCCTTGCAGCGATGCGCTCGGGCGCCATCGTCTTCCTCGCCGGATATGCGGTCTCGTCCGGGGCCTCGCGGGAGCGCGCCATCGCAGAGACGACCGCCGCCGTGCGCCTTCTCACGCGACGGGAAACCGAGCTCCAAGAGGCCCTCGCTGGCCTCCAGCGCGAGGTAGCCGCGCGCGAGCTCGTGGAGACCGAGCTTCGAATGGCCCAGAAGCTCGAGGCGGTCGGGCGACTCTCGGCGGGAGTGGCACACGAGATCAACACGCCCGTGCAGTTCGTCGCCGACAGCGTGTGCTTCGTGAAGGACGGGGTGGCCGGGCTGCTGAGCGTCCTGCAAGCGCAGCGCACCGCGCTCGAGGCTGCCGCCTCTGGCGAGGGTGCAGGGGGGCGCGTTGCGCCGGAGATCCGGGCCGCGGTGGCCAAGGCCGAGGAGGAAGCCGATCTGACGTACCTGATCGAGAACCTGCCCAAATCGCTCGAACGATCCATCGACGGGCTCGAGCGCATCGCGTCGATCGTGCGGGCGATGAAGGAGTTCGCCTACCAGGGCGCGTCGGAGGTCTGCGCCAGCGACCTCAATCGCGCCATCCGGAGCACGCTGACCATCGCCGCCCACGAGTACAAGCTCGTCGCCGACGTCAAGACCGACCTCGGAGAGCTGCCCGCCGTGACCTGCAACATCGGGGAGATCAACCAGGTGGTGCTGAACCTCATCGTGAACGCCGCGCACGCGATCGAGGACGTCGTGGGCACGAGCGGTCAGAGGGGGACGATCGAGATCGGCACCCACCTCGAAGGGGACGAGGTCGTCGTCACCGTCCGCGACACCGGCGCCGGCATTCCCGAAGAAGCTCGCGCGCGGATCTTCGATCCGTTCTTCACGACCAAGGAGCTGGGCCGCGGCAGCGGTCAAGGGCTCACGGTCGTCCGGAGCGTGGTCGAGCGGCACGGGGGGAAAATCGCCTTCGACACCCGCGTCGGCCAAGGGACGACCTTCACCGTGTTCCTCCCCGTCGAGCCTCGTCAGACGGTGCAGCACGCGGCCTGAGCGCGCCGACGTTCACGGACGCCGGGCAGTGATACCCTGGCGGGTGGTGGAGACGCGCACCAAGAGCGGGACGCGCTTGCTCCTCGAGCTGGGTCGAGGAGGCATGGGGGTCGTCTACCTCGCGCTCTCCGAGCGCACGGGCGGCTTTCGGAAGCTGAAGGTCGTCAAGCGCCTGAGGCCGGACCTCGCCGACGACGCGCGGGCGCTCGCGATGTTCCAGGAAGAGGCGCGTCTTTCGGCGAGCCTGAGCCACCCGAACATCGTGCAGACCAACGAGGTCGGCTTCGATGGCCGCTACCACTTCCTCGAGATGGAGTACCTCGACGGGGCGTCGTTTCACGCGCTCCTGAAGCGGACGGAGCCGAGCGGCGGACTCCCCCTCCCCCTCGCGATCCTCGTGCTGGTGCGCGCGCTGGCGGGCCTCGCGCACGCGCACACCGCCAGGGACATCGGCGGCAAGTCCCTCGCCATCGTCCACCGCGACGTGTCGCCGCACAACGTCTTCATCACCGCGGACGGCAACGTGAAGCTCCTCGACTTCGGGATCGCGAAGGCCGCGGACTCGGCGAGCGACACCGAGACGGGCGTGCTCAAAGGCAAGGTGGCGTACATGTCGCCCGAGCAAGCGATGCGTCGCGTGGTGGACACCCGGACCGACATCTTCGCGATCGGCGTCATGCTCTTCCAGTGCGCGGCCAAGCAGCGTTTGTGGGGGGACATCGGCGACTTCGAGATCTACATGCAGCTCCGGGAGGGGAAGGTTCCGCGCCTCGCGGACGCTGCGCCCACCGCGCCGCCCGAGCTCGTCGCCATCTGCGATCGGGCGCTCGAGGTCGATCCCGACAAGCGTTGGGCGTCTGCGGCGGAGATGCAGGCAGCGCTCGAAGCGTACCTGACCACGCTCCCCGACCCGCCCGACGAGCGCGCGCTCGCCGCGACCATGCGCGAGCATTTCGCGCAGGACTTCGAGCGGCGGCAGGCGGACATCGAAGAGCAAGCGCGTACGACCGAGGCGGGCGCGCGCAGCGACGTGCTCGTCCCGCGCGTGGACGACGTCCCGCGAGAGGCCACGACGGGTGGCAGCGCGACCTTGTCGACGGCGAGCCGCACGGTCATCGGGCGACGCCGGGTGACCCGTATCGGCCTGCTGGCCATCGCGGTGGCCGCCCTCGCGGTGACGGTCGCGACGGTACGCGCCGTCCGCCGAACGCCGTCCCCGGCAGCGAGCAGCTCGGCTGCGACGGTTGCGCCCTTGTGCGCGTCCGCCGCGGAGTGCGGAAAGAAGCTTGGAAAGGCCGCGGTCTGTCGGCCGCAGGGCTGCGTCGCGCTCGAGACGGCGGAGTGCAAGCTCCTGGCGGAGCCGGGCGACGCGGAGAACGATCGGACGATCTGGATCGGCGCGATGATGCCGCTGAGCGGCCCGCGCGCCGCGATGTCCGGGACGATGAGCATGCGCGCAGTGGAACTCGCACGACGGGATTTCGCGCAAATCGCGCATGGAATCCCCCGCATTCACGGTGACGCACCCCCTCGGCCATTCGCGGTCATTTCATGCGACGATGACAGAGATCACGCGAGGGTCGCAAAGCATCTGGTCGAGCAGGTTGGTGTCGCGGTCGTCCTCGGATTCGGCTCGAGTCAGGAGGTTATCGACCTTTCCACAGCGACGTTCCTTCCACATCGTGTCTTCGTGGCGGCCTCGCTAAACATGGGGGCGTTGATTACCTCGATCCCTCACCCTCCCGGCGAGCCACGTCTGGTTTGGCGGACGATTGCGAGCAGCAAGGACATCGCCGTGCCGACGGGGCGCGTCCTCGCTGATCTCTTGGAGCCTCGTGTTCGCACGGCCACCAAGTTGGGCGCTTCGGCTCCGATCCGAGTGGCGCTTGTGCGGCACCCCGGCGCTGCTGGGCTGAGCTTCGCCGACGCGCTCGTCAACAACGCGTCGCTCGTCGCGCATCCGTGGCCGGGGAACGTCCGCGAGCTGAAGAACACCGTGGAGCGGGCGCTGACGCTGTGCGAAGGACCGGAACTCCTCACCCAGCACGTCCTCCTCGATCACGACGTCGCTCACCTGGTGCACGACGAAGGCGCCTTCCCCGCCGTCGCCCCGACGGACGCTCCGCCGCCGCCCGGCCCCGCGAAGCGTGCCCTCACCTCCCCCGAGGGCGTGTCCTCTGCCGCGCGAGAGGGGCGCCTCTTGCGAATGGATCCCGAGACGGAGCGCGCGCTCATCGTGAAGGCGCTCGAGGAGGCCGCCGGCAACCAGAGTCGGGCGAGCCGCATGCTGGGGATCTCCCGGCGGACGCTGGTCAACCGCCTCGCGGAGTTCGGCCTCCGTCGCCCGCTCAAGCGCGACGGCGACAAGGAGTGACAGCCGCGAGGGCGCGTCCGGCACATGTTCGCCGAAGCGAGGTACCCTTGCCGCCATGCACCGCCCCCTCCCGCTCCGCCTTCTTCTTCTTCTGTTTCTTCTCCTCGCCGGTTGCGGCGTTCCCAAGAGCCAGTACGACGCCGCCGTCGCCGATGGGCAAAAGGCACGGGCGGAGAAGACGGAGTCCGACGCGAAGAGCGCGTCGCTCGCGGCCGCGAAGCAAGCCGAGCTCGATGACGCCAAGGCGAAGCTCGCGGAGGCCGAAGGAAAGGCCAGCGCGACTGACGACGCCACGCGCGCCGAGCTCGAGGAGCTCCGGCGCCAGAAGGCGGCGGCCGAGGCGCGCCTCAAGCTCTTCGAAGACTTTCTCGCGAAGTTCAAGAAGATGATCGAAGCGGGCAAGCTGGACATCACGGTGAGGCGCGGCCAGATCGTCCTCGCGCTCGGCACGGACATCCTGTTCGACACCGGCAAGACCGAGATCAAACCGGATGGAAAGGTCGCGCTGGGCGAGGTCGCCGAGGCGCTCCGCGGCGTGACCGGCCGGCGCTTTCAGGTCGCGGGCCACACCGACACGCTGCCAATCAAGACGAAGGAATTTCCGTCGAACTGGGAGCTCTCCGCCGCGCGCGCAGTGGCGGTCGTCAAGCTGCTCGTCGAGAAGGGGGTGAAGTCCGACGCCGTCTCGGCGGCCGGCTACGCGGAGTACGATCCTGCGCAGGGCAACGCGACCGACAAGGGCCGCGCAAAGAACCGGCGTATCGAAATCGTCATCGTCCCCAACATCGAGGACCTCGTGAAGATGCCGGAGCTCGGACGGCCGAAGGAGCCGGTCAAGCCGAAGAAGTAGTGCTCGCCGCCAGGAGACTGCTCAGCGGAGCAAGTGCTTCGCGATGCGCTCGGTCGGCGTACGCGGAAGCGCGTCCCGAACGTGGAACGCGCTCGGCACCTTGAAGTCCGCCAGGCGCCCTTTCGCCCACGCGCGCAGGGCTTCCACGTCGAGCGCCCGTCCCGGAAGGGGCGCGACGTAGGCCACGATGTCGTCCTCGCCGAGCTCCGACGGGACGGCGATCACGGCGGCTTCGGCGACCCCGTCGAACGCGGCGAGGACGCCCTCGATCTCGGCGGCGGTGACGTTCTCGCCGCGGCGCCGGATCACGTCCTTCTTGCGGGAAGCGAAGGTGAAGTAGCCCTCGGCGTCGCGCCGCACGAGGTCCCCGGTGTGGAGCCACCCCGCCACCAGCGCAGACGCCGTCTGCGTGGGATCGTTCCAGTAGCCGGTCATCGTCGCGGGGTTCGAGAGCCACAGTTCGCCGATCTGCCCGTCCGCGGCGTCGGCGCCGTCGTCCAGGACCACCCTGGCGCGGTTCACGTCGCCCAGGCGCGGGTGCTGACGGAGGCGGCCCATCGTGCCGTACCGCGGCGGTGCGCCGAGCGGCCAGACGGTGCCGAGCGTCGTCTCGCTCATGCCGTAGCCGACCGTCAGAGACATGCCGAAGCGCTCCTCGAAGGCGCGGTGCTGGGCCTCCGGGAGCGCGAGCGCGCCGTAGCAGCATCGCAGGGCGTGCTCCCGCTCCGCCGGGCGCGCCTCGGTGCGGAGAAGGATGTGCATCATCGCGCCGACGGCGTTGAACTGCGTCGCGCCGAGCGCGCGCGCCTCCTCCCAGAAGCGCGACGCGGAGAAGCGACGCATGAGCGCGAGGGACCCGCACGCGAGCGCGCCCATCGTCGAATACGCCTGCGCGTTGATGTGAAAGAGCGGCAGGGTCGCGAGAAGTCTGTCTGCAGGTGTCAGGCCGATCCACGCAGGGAACGCTTCGGCGGTGAGCGCGTAGGTGCGGTGCGTCTGTATCACGCCCTTGGGCGCGCCGGTCGTGCCCGACGTGGCGATGAGGACGCAGACGTCGTCGGGCCCCACGACCACGCGCGGCGGCGCGCCAGCAGCAGGCAGCTCCGCCGGCGAGGAGATCGCTGGCGCCGCGGCGGGCACGAGCTCCGCGTAGGCGGCGACCACGACCGCGCGATGATCGTCGACCACGACCACGCGCGGCGACATGAGCCGGAAGACTCCGACGAGCTCGGCTTGCTTGTACGCCGGGTTCAAGATCGCTGCGATCGCACCAAGCCGGTTGGAAGCGAACCACGCGAAGAGCGTCTCGGGGCGGTTTCCGAGGAGGATCGCGACACGATCCCCCTTCACCACGCCGCGCGCCGCGAGGCCGACCGCGTACCGATCGACCTCGCGCTGCACGTCCCCGAGCGTCCACGACGCCCCCTCGAAAAAGAGCCACGGGAGATCCGGCTCGCGCGAAACGCGCGCGTCGAGGAGCGCCAGGACGGTCTCCGGAGGCGCGGTCACCTCGGGCGATCGTGACGAACGGTTCGCCTTCGAGCGACGCGGCGTAGGCGTCGGCCGCCGCGCACGTGATCGCGAACGGGGTGGAAATGAAGCTTCATGGTCGTTCTCCTCGCGTATGCTCGAGACGCACGCATGATAGGCGCCGGCGGGGCGCGCACAAGGCAGGCAAAGGCCATGGGTCGCCATTTTTCGGTTCGTCGCGGGCCGTCGAAGATCGTGTTCGGAGGGGGGACGTCGTCCGACCTCAAGGCCGAGATCGAGAGCCTCGGCGCACAGAAGACGCTCGTCGTGTGCACGCCGGGGCGCGCCAAGGACGCCGCGTCGACGAGCGATCGGCTGGGCGACCGCGCGGCCGGCGTCTTCGCCGAGGCGCGCGAGCACGTGCCCACCGAGACCGTGAAGGCGGCGCGGCGCGCGCTGGACGCGGCCGGGGCGGACGTCGTGCTCGCTCTGGGCGGCGGCTCCGCCATCGGTCTCGCCAAGGCACTGGCGCTCCAGGCCAACGTCCGCATCGTCGCGGTCCCCACCACGTACTCCGGCTCGGAGATGACCGCGATCTACGGCATCACCGAGGGTGGCGAGAAGCGTACCGGACGTGACGAGCGCGTACGCCCGGCGCTCGTCGTCTACGATCCGGACCGGCTCGCGAGCTTGCCACGAGCGGTGGCGCTCGCGAGCCTGTGGAACGCCATGGCGCACGCGGTCGAGGCGCTCTGGGTGGACGAGTCGGATCGCGCCGCGCACGTGATCGCCGAGCAGGCGCTGCGGCTGCTGTGCTCGAGCGCGCTGCGCCTCGCGGCACGCGCCGACGACGCGGACGCGCGCGAAGGCGCCCTCGAAGGGGCGTACCTCGCGGGCGCGGCGTTCTCGGACACCGGCGCGGGGCTTCACCACAAGCTCTGCCACGTTCTCGGCGGCATGTTCGATTTGCCCCACGCCGCCACGCACGCCGCCATGCTCCCGCACGTCGTGCGCTTCCATCGCCAGGCCGCGCCGGCGGCGCTCTCCGCGCTGGCACGCGCGCTCGGCGTGGTCGATCCCGCGCTCGGTCTCTTGCGCCTCGCGCGCGCGACCGGTGTTCCCACCAGCCTGGCCGAGCTCGGCATGCCGCGCGAAGGCATCGCGCGGGTCGTCGACGCGCTCCTCGCCGGTCCGCCGCTCCGTCCGCGCGCGCTCGAGCGGGCCGCGCTCACGACGATGCTCGAGGACGCGTACGCGTTGCCCAAGGGTCCTGCGCCCGCAGCGCCCCTGCGCGGCCCCGCGCGCCTGGCGACGCAGCCCGGTTTCGGCGGCACCCACGACTCGGAGGCGCTCCCCGGCGCGCTTCCGCGCACCCAGAACGCGCCGCGCCTCGCCCCGTACGGCCTCGTCCCCGAGCTGGTGAACGGCACACCGTTCACGGTGCGCAACGTCGACAACTCGCGCGTGTGGCTCTACCGCGTACGTGCGGCCTTCTCCCACGGCGAGCTCGTCGAGCTTGCGCCCGGCGCGTTCCTCTCGCCGCTCGAGGGCGTCACGCCGAACCGCATGCGATGGCGCCCGATGCCGATCCCCGCCGCGCCTGCACGGCTCGACTTCATCGACGGGCTGGCGACGCTCGGCGGCGCGGGCGACACGACCGCGGCCGGCGCGGGCTACCTCGTGCACATGTACGCCGCGAACTCCGACATGTCCGATCGCGCGTTCTCGAGCGCGGACGGCGATCTGCTCCTCGTCCCGCAGTCAGGGACGCTCGAGCTCCGCACCGAGCTCGGTTGGCTGCGCGTGCCGCCGGGGTCGATCGCGATCGTCCCGCGCGGGATCAAGTTTGCGATCGGCTTGCCCGACGGCGAAGGCCGCGGATGGATGCTCGAGGTCTACGGCCGCCGCTTCCGCCTCCCCGAGCGCGGTCCCATCGGCTCGAACGGGATGGCCGACGCGCGCCACTTCCTGGCGCCGACCGCGTCGTACGAGGATCGCCTGTGCCCCGCCGGCTTCCAGATCGTCACCAAGCTGGGCGGCCGGCTCTTCGCGGCGACGCAGGAGCATTCGCCCTTCGACGTCGTCGCGTGGCACGGCGCGCACGTCCCCTTCTCGTACGACATGGCCATGTTCAGCCCGATGGGCTCGGTGAAATTCGATCACCCCGACCCGTCGATCTTGACCGTCCTCACCGCGCCCCTCGACGATCATGGCCGCGCGATCGCCGACTTCGTCGTCTTCCCGGGCCGCTGGGACGTGCTCGAGCACAGCTTCCGGCCGCCGTTCATGCACCGCAACGCGGCGACCGAGATCAACGGTGTCGTGAAGACGCCGCGCCCGTCCCACGGCTACGACGCCGGCTGCACCTTCGTGACGCCGCTCCTCACCGCGCACGGCGTCTCGACCGCGACCTACGACGCGGTCTGGGGCATGACCGAAGACAGGGCTGAAGGGCCGCAGCGCCTGCCCGACGAGTCGGTGTGGATCATGTTCGAGTCGGCGCTCCCGTTCCAGCTGAGCACCTGGGCGAAGGGCTCGGACCTCGTCGACGGCGGCTTCGCGGCCCTGTTCGAGGGGATGCGATCGCGCTTCGATCCTAGCCGCCCTTGACGCGTCGCACTCGCCCGCGGGCCTCAGTAGCTCACGATCTTCACCGCGGGGATCGTGTCCCAGAAGTCGCATTCGTCCGCGTCGAGGTGCGCGGCGGTCGTCACGGGAATGTTCAGGACGACGTGCGGCTCGTCGGCGCCGAAGCGCGGCCAGGCGACTTCCGTCCCGCCGTTCGGATCGCCGGTCGCTGCGAGGCGCTTCCAGTAGCCCTGCATCGCCGTGACCAGCGGTCCGCCGTCCTCGCCGGGACCCCCGGTGAGGGCGGTCGTCGTGTCGAACAGGTAGGCGATATCGCTCGCGTGCACGGGGCCGAGGCTCGAGATCGAGCCCCCGTGCGACGGGCGCGTCATCTGGTAGAGGAAGGTCGCGTTTCCTGCCTTCACCGATGCGCGCGCCATGCGCCGCGTCGGGCACGCAAACGAGGCGAGCGTGAGGATGTGCGCGAGCGCGTCGTTCGGCGAAGCGAACTGGCTCACGGGATAGCGCGCGAGGACGGCGGGGGCCGCGGCGCCGAATGCGCGCGAAACCGCGGGCGCGTACTCGGCTGCGCTGGTGAGCGGGATGTCGCCGACGAAGCCGGCGTGAAAGACCTTGCCCTCTTCGGACATCGTTCCCAACAGGAACGGAACGTGGGCCAGCGCGCCGTCACGGAGGAGCTCCTCGGGAGGCCTCTTCACGACCGCGCCGTCGACGATCGGCCACCACACGGCGACCTTGACGCTTCCCTCGAGGAAGCCGCCCACCGGTTGCTTGTCCCACTTGAGCGCCGTCGCGACGTCGGCCACGGGCTTTCCTCGGAGGCATACGAAATCTCCCGCCGCGCATCCGAGCGCGCGCGCCAGATCGTCGGCCATCTGCGTCGCCTCGTCGACCGAAGCGAGGCCCACGAGCGAAGGCGGCCCGCTCTCGGCGATCGCCCGATGAAACAAAGGAGCGCTCTCCGGCGACAGCATGTGGAGCGAGACGCTGACGCCGCCGGCGGACTCTCCGAAGAGCGTGACGTTCGCGGGATCGCCGCCGAACGCCGCGATGTTGCGGCGCACCCACTCGAGCGCCGCGCGCTGATCGAGCAGACCGAAGTTGCCGCCGACGCTCGGATGGCCCAGAAATCCGAAGGGACCCAGACGGTAGTTGAGCGAGACGAGGACCACGTCCGTGGCCTCCACGAAGTGCGCGCCGTCGTAGTACGAATCGGCGGCGCTCCCCGCGATGAAGGCCCCGCCGTGGATCCACACCATCACCGGCCGGGGGCTCTTCGCCGCGCGCGGCGGCGTCCAGACGTTCAGGTACAGGCAGTCCTCGGCCGAACCGCCGTTGAAGACGGGCGCGAGCCCGAGCACCTGCGCGCACGGACGGCCGAAGCCCTTCGCGTCGAGCGTGTCCACCCAGGGCGCTACGGGCTGCGGCGCGCGAAAGCGGTTGCCGCCAATCGGCGGCGCGGCGAACGGAATGCCGAGGAAGACGCGCACCTGCCCGCGTGCGTCCGGATCGCTGGTGATCCGCCCGCGCACCGGGCCTTCCGCCGTCTGCACGACGGTCGGGAGCTCCGGCTCACTCGCGGCGTGCGAGCACGACACGACAGCGGCAGCGACGACGGCGGCGAGCGGTGCAAAGGGAGGGCGACTGCGCATGCCGCGCAAGACTAGCCCTTCAGCTGCGAGACGAGATCGCGAAGCCTAACGGTGGCGATGCTGCTGTAGCTGTCGGAGATCGCGTAGGGGATGACGAGCTGCCCGTCGTGGAGCATCGGGCCGCACGAGTAGACGACGTTCGGCACGTACCCGTCGCGCTCGTCCTGGTTGGGCACGAGCAGCGGCTCGCGAAGCGAGCCGATCACGCGCGAGGGATCCTCCAGATCGAGCAGGAGCGCCCCCATCCAGTACTGCCGCATCGGCCCCACGCCATGCGTCAAGAGCACCCAGCCCTCGTCCGTCTCGATCGGAGAGCCGCAGTTGCCCACTTGCACGAGCTCCCACGGCTCCTTCGGTGCGTGCAGCGGCGTGGACTCGTTCCAGAAGTGGAGGTTCTCCGAGCGGAGAAGGAAGAGGTTCTCGCCGTCGTGCCGCGACGCCATCACGAAGTCCTTGCCGATCTTGCGCGGGAAGAGGGCCATCCCCTTGTTCTGCACGCACCGGCCGTTCAGCGTGTTGATCTTGAAGTGCCGGAAATCGTCGGTCTCGATCAGCTGCGGCAGGACGCGGAAGCCGTTGTAGGCCGTGTACGTGGCGTAGTACGCGGCGCGGCCATCGGGATGGGTGAAGCGCACGAAGCGAGCGTCCTCGATGCCGCGGCTCTCGTTGGCGCTCACCGGAAAGATGACCCGCTCGGACAGCGGCGCGTCGGGAGAGAACTCGAGCTGGTAGTTCGAGTGGGCGAGCCAGAGCATGTTGTCCGCCAGCTCTTTGAAGAGCGTGACGCTGCCCTGGGGGCGACACCTCTCGATGGCGTACTTCAGGTCGCTCATCGTGAAGTCGTTGTCGAGCAACGCGAGGATGGGGTCGGCCGACGCGTTGTGCGCCTTCATCTCGACGAGCTTCAGGACGTACGAGGCCTTGTCGTAGAGCGCGTCGTCGACGGGGCGCGCCGTCAGCGCGAAGCGGCTCGTCGGATCGATCGTCACGCCGCCGGCGCTGACGAGACCCGTCCGGAATTCGATCGAGGAGATGTGCCCTTCGCCGCACGCGCGAAGGCTCATGATGAAGCGAACCTGTCCCTTCGGAACGCCGTTCTGATCCGGATGCGGGACCATCGACGGGTTGAACAGGGCCACGGACTCGAGCGAGTACTCGTTCGTGAAGTAGGCGCCGAGCAGGAGCCGGCGCTCCTCGGTGAGCTCGGCAGGGGGGCCCGCCAGCGCCGCGGCGGCCGCGTAGTTCTGCCGGAATATCCCTCGGATGTCCTTGTGCCGCTGCCGGTAGTCGGCCACGAGCGTCGCGAGCATCGACGAGACGTCGGCGTCCGACAGCGCGAGGACCCGCGTGATGATCGCGCTGATCCTTGGCGCTTTGCCGGGGAGAAAGGGGCGCGCGATGACGCGTCTGGGGTCGGCCGCGAGCCGGATGGGGAGGCGCGTGACGAGGAGACTCGAGCCCCTCGGATCGGTGGGTTTGGGCACTACGTGAACGTCTTTCGAAGACGAGCTTCTCACAGCTCGGGCCCGCGTGCGCGTTCGCGTCCTGCCGCAACCTCGACGGGATCGGTGGCCGGGAAATTCACGGGTTTGCCACACCGTAGTGGGACATGTGGCGCTCCTGCGACGCGGCAAAGGGCCGCGCGGGCCGTGTTTTCTGCGGCTTGGTGGACGGCGCGGCTCATGCACTCGGGGTGGAGACACGGCACCGCTCTCAAGAAGGACCGCAAATGACCGCCCGAACGCACCGCACGCCGCTCCGTTCCCTCGCTCTCCCCGCCGTCGCGGTGCTCGCTGCCTTTCCGTTCGCGTGCGCCAGCACGACGGCGGAGGGCCCCGGGTCGACGCGCGCCGGCCTCGGGGAGACCGCGCCGTCGCTCGGTGTGGCCGCGAGCTTCGCGGTCCTGGGCGGGACCACCGTAACGAACACCGGCGCGACCCGTATCGGCGGTGATCTGGGCCTCGCCCCCGGACTCGCGATCACCGGCTTTCCGCCGGGGATCGTGGTTGGCGGCACGGTTCACGCGGGAGATGCGGCCGCCCTGCAGGCCCAGTCCGACGTGACCACCGCGTACGGCGTCCTCGCCGGCGAGCCTTGCAGCGCCGACATGACGGGACAGGATCTCGGCGGACGAACGCTGGTGCCCGGCGTCTACTGCTTCTCGTCTTCGGCGCAGTTGACCGGCTCGCTCGTCCTCGACGCGCAGGGACGCGCCGACGCCGTCTTCGTATTCAAGACCGGCAGCACGCTGACCACCGCGAGCGGCGCGTCGGTGCGCGTCATCAACGGCGGCAACGCCTGCGGCGTCTACTGGCAGGTCGGCAGCTCCGCGGTCATCGGGACGGCGACGGTGTTCTCGGGGAGCATCCTCGCGCTCACCAGCATCAGCCTCGCCACCGGCGCGAGCGTGTCGGGCCGGGCCCTGGCGCGGAATGGCGCCGTGACGTTGGATGACAACGGCGTCTCGGTGGCCGGCTGCGCCGCCCAACCCGCGGATGCGGGCGCGATCGATGCGCCGGCGACCGACAGCGCAAACGACGCGCCCGACGTGGGCACCGTCGACGCGGACGCCGCCCCCGCCGACGCGGGCGCCACCGACGCGTCCCGCGATGCCGATGCCGCCCCGGGCGTCGATGCCTCCCACGACGCCGGCGGAGCGGATGCGTGCTGCAGCGGCACGACATGTGGCGGCGCATGCGTCGACCTGACCAACGACCCGAACAACTGCGGCGCCTGCGGGAACGTCTGCGCCCCGACACACACCTGCGTCGCGGGGTCCTGCACGATCTGCAAGTGAGCCGCCAGCATCACGACCGGCGTTGATGCGTGACGCCGGCGCGCCGCTTGCTCGCTTCGCGCGCGTAGAGGCGCAGCACGGCGATCGCGACGGCCATCACGACCGGGCCGACGATGAGGCCCTTCAGGCCCATGACCTCCACGCCCCCGAAGAGCGCCGCGAACGTGACGAGCGAAGGGATCTCCGCCTCGCCGCCGACGAGGCGCGGGCGGATCACGTAGTCGGGGATGCCGATGATGACGAGGCTGCCCCACACGAGCTCGAACACGCCGCGCGCGGGGTGACCGTCGACGAGCAAGTAGATCCCGGCAGGAACCCAGATGAGCATCGTCCCCACCGCGGGGATCAGCGAGGCAATCGCCGTCGCGGCACCGAAGAAGATGGGCTCGCGCAGGCCGGCGAGCCAGTACCCGAGCGTCGCGAAGACCCCTTGCGCCAGGCCTGTGACGATCGTGCCGAAGAGCGTCGTCCGTCCGACGCGGCGAAACTCGGCGAAGAGCTTCGCGGTGTAGTCGGGGCGCAGCGGGAACGTCTCCTGCGCTCGGCGCGCGACCGTCTGCCAGTTGCGCAGGATGAAGTGCAGCGACAGCATCGCGAAGAAGAGCGCGAGGATCCCGCTCGCGGTGGTGGCGACGAGCCCCTCGGCGAACGCCTCCGCCCGTCCGGCCGCATCCACGGCAAAGGCCCTCACCCGCGTCGCGAGCTCTTGCGGCGGCATGCCGATCTTGATGGTGTACCGCCCGATCGCGTCGAGCACGCTGCCACCCTCCGCTCCGGGACCTAGTGACGCGATCAGCGCGCTGATGAGGACCGTCCCGCGGAGGACGAAGAGCGACGCCAGGCCGCCGACGAGGCCCGCGAGCGCCATGGTCGTGCCGAGGACGGTCGCGAGCGCCGAGCCGCGCACGCCCAGACGCGGTTTCAGGCGCTCGAAGATCGGCTGCACCGTGAACGCGAGGAGCGTCCCGAGAAGAATGCCCACCCCGACGGGCATGACGATCCAGGTTATGGCAGCGACCGCGGCGAGGGCAGTCCACCCGAGGGCGCTTCGTTCGTCGTGCGCCGCCTCGACCACGGCCTCGCGCGCCTCGTGAGCGCGCTCCTCGTCTTCGAGATCCTTCGGCATGACTCACCCTACCTCAGAAGATTCCCACCACGCCCATCCCGCCGCCGGAGGTCACGGCGACCGGCGCGGGAAGAAGCCGCAGGCTGCCGAGCTCGGGCGAGCGCCAACCGCCGCCGTAGTGGAGCCACGGCACGAGAAGTCCGGAGGTGAGCCCTATCGCCGCACCGACGAGGACGTCGCTCGCATAGTGCGCGTCCGCCATGACGCGTGCCGCACCGGTGACCGTCGCCCCAGCCATGAGCGCGCCGCAGACGAGGATGCCGCCCACCCGGCTGCTGCGTCGCGAACGCTTCGGCATCGATCAACGCCATCTGGCCCGCGGTGTCGGGCGCGCCGTGGCCTAGCCACGCGACCGCGACCACGTCGACCACGACCGGGTAGGCAAGGCCCGTGAGGTAGGCGTAGTCCCCTAGGGATCGTGCCGTGTTGCGACCGTTGGTCGACGGAAGGCGGATCGCGTCTCGCACCGACTCGTCGAAGAGGATGGGTCCCTCCCAGTTGGGAGACGCGGGCGGCTTCCTGAGGATGGCTATCGTGGCGACGGACGCAAGGAGGCCGCCGGTCACGATGTACTCCCCCGTCGAAAAGCGAGACCACTTCCAGCTCATGCCCCTCGCCGAAGGCGCAGGTTCGTCGAGAGGGGATCCCGCCGGATCATCCGCGTGCGCCGAGGTCTGGGCGAGGAGGATGCCCCCGACCGCGAGCGCTGTGGCGAGACGCCACTTGCGCCCAAACAAATCCGCCCCATGCGGCGCGTCGTCGCGCCGGCGAGCTGCCGGGAGGGCGAGGATCGTCGCGACTGCACGGCGTGGAAGCACGACCTATCGCCTGTCGCAAGGCGCGTGCCCGAGCTCTCTGCGCCGTGGTGTGGCGCGGATGCTGCAAACGTCGCGGGCGTGAACACTCGCCTCCTTCGGATCGCCCTCACTCTTCTTGCAGCACTCGCCGCGGCGAACACCATCGGATGCGCGACGCCCGCGAAAGCGATCGAGCTCGTGGCAAAGGGCGACGCTCGGCTGCTGCGAAAGCGCGACCCCGGTGCGCCGGCGAGCTCCCCCGACAAGCCGGCGATCCTGGTTCTCGCGCTGGACGGCGTCGACCGAGGCCTCCTCTACGAGATGCTCCACGCGGGTGAGCTGCCGATGCTCGCCAAGCTGCTCGGTGGCGACAGCGGCGGCTTCTCGCACACGTACTTCGCGGGAGACCTCCTCTCCACGATGCCGTCGTCGACGATGGCGGCGTGGGCGACGGTGATGACCGGCGTGACCCCGGCCTTCCACGGGATCACCGGCAACGAGTTCTTCATGCGCGAAGTGCGCCGCCTCGCCGCCCCCGCGCCGGCCTCCTTCTCGGACTCGAAGCCGACGATCTCGATCTTCACCGACGAGTACATGAACGTGCTCAGCAAGGCGCCCAGCGTCTACGAGCGCATGCGCGCGCGGGATCCGAACGTCCTCGTCTGGGTCGCGATGAACCCCATGTTCAGCGGCGCCGACCGTATCCTCGTCGCCAAGCCCACCGTCCTCGCAGAGGCATTCGAGGAGGTCGTCGAGGACGTCGCGAACGCGGCGTCCGCGAAGAAGGTGAACCGGCGCAGGCCCTACGAACGGCTCGACCAGGACGTCGTCACGGTCGTCATCGATGAGCTCGAGAAGGGCCCGGTGCCGGACGTCCTCACGGTGTACCTGATCGGCACCGACCTCTACGCGCACATCGCCGAGGAGGGGCCGGACGCCGCCCGCCGCGCGTACCTCCGAGAGGTCGTCGAGCCGGCCGTGGCGCACCTCACCGACCGCCTTCGCGTTCGCGACGCGCTCGCCAACCGCTACGTCGTCCTCACGTCCGATCACGGGCACACGGAGGTCAAGTACGACGACGCGCACGCGCTCAACGACGGCAAAACGAGCCCGCCGGAGCTCCTGAAGCGCGCGGGGTTTCGCGTGCGGCCGTTCAAGCTCGACGTCTCGGACAAGGACGACTTCGACGCCGTCCTCGCCTACGGGGGCGCGACGGCCTTCGCGTACGTCGCCGATCGCTCCACGTGCCCCAAGGAGAAGGACGTGTGCGACTGGAGCAAGCCGCCACGGTACGAAGAGGACGTCGTCCCGCTGGCCGAGGCCTTCTACAAGAACAACCTCGACGGCGCCCTCGTCCCCCACCTCAAGGGGACGCTCGATCTCGTCCTGACGCGGCGCCCCAGGCCGTTCAAGGCAGACGACGTGCCCTTCGAGGTCTACGTGGGCAACGGAAAGACCGTCCCCGTGTCCCAGTGGCTGGCCGAGCACCCGCACCCCACCTACGTCCTCCTCGACGCGCGCCTGCGCGATCTCGCGGTGGGCCCTCACGGCGAGCGCGCCGGCGACGTCATGCTCATCGCCCACAACGGCGATCGTGCGACGCCTGACGAGCGGTTCTACTTCGCGTCGCGCTACCGATCGTGGCACGGCAGCCCTTCGCGCAAGGATTCGGAGATCCCGCTCATCGTCGGGCACCCGGGCGTGTCGACGGCCGAGCTCGGCGCGCGCGTGCACCGCGTCCTCGGCGCAGAGCCGCGGCAGGAGAAGGTGACCGACCTCTTGCTCGATCTGCGCTTCGGGCCGCGATGAGCCACGCGTGAGCGGCGTTGGCCCGACCTTCGCATTGCATCTCGCCGTGATGCACACCCGTTGGTTATGGAGCATCTGGCTGCTGGTCTCGGCCGTCGTGTGGTCGGGCTGCACCGCGGAGGTGTCGCCGTCACCGGTCCTAGCGGTCGTGGTCGACGCCGACGCCGGCGCGACGGGATGCCCGTCGGGGTTCCACGATTGTCAGGGCACCTGCGCCGACGACACGAGCCCCGCCACGTGCGGCACCTCCTGCACGCCGTGCCTCGTGGGGAAGTGGGCCGAGCCGCGGTGCGACGGCCACGCGTGCCGGCTGACGTGCCTTCACTTTCACGCCGATTGCGACCACGACCCGCGCAACGGCTGCGAGGCGGCCCTCCTGACCGACGCGAACAACTGCGGAATGTGCGGCGGCGGCTGCGACGGCGGTACGTGCAACGACGGCACCTGCGGCACCGGCGCGCTCTCGCCGATGCGCTGAAGGGAGCATCTCAGCCCTCGCCAGCCGGCGTTGCGGCCAGGACGACGCCCTCGTTCAGGCAGGCAACATCGCCACAGTTGGCAGACTCGCCGCGCACGGTCGCTACGGCGTGCGGCCTCTAGGCAGCATCTCGCGAAGCGGGACGCGGGCCACGGACATCGCGCCGAATTGGTCATTCAGCGCGGCGCCGGCGGTCGTGCCGATGGCGAAAACGCCGGCGACCGCGAGCAGCACAGCTGCGCCGATCGCGAGCCTTTGACCTAGCGTGGAGCAGCGGCGAGGGGTGCGCATGACCCTGCGCACTGCGAACCCCGTGCCGCCGCGGTCGACCCGCGAGGGGAGCCGCGAGCCTGGCTCGATATTCGCTTTGGTGTTGCCTCGTGAACCTTGAGCTCCCCAAGAGCGGCGACGTGCTCGCCGGCAAGTACGAGATCGAACACGTGGTCGGCGAGGGCGGTATGTGCGTCGTCTACGCGGCGATGCACCTGCAGCTCCAGCAGCGTGTCGCGATCAAGATGCTGCGGCCAGGCGTGGCCCATCGGCCCGAGGCGGTCGAGCGCTTCATGCGCGAGGGGCGTGCTGCCATCCGGATCCGCAGCGAGTACTGCGTGCGCATCCTCGACGTCGACGTGCTCGAGGGCGGCGAGCCGTACATCGTCATGGAGCACCTCGACGGGAGTGACCTCGAGGCGTTGATCGTCTCGAACGGACCGTCGGCGGTCACCCCCGCGGTCGACTACATTCTCCAGGCGGGCGAGGCGATCGCCGAAGCGCACACGCTCGGCATCATCCATCGCGATCTCAAACCCGCGAACCTCTTCTTCGCGCGCCGCGCCGACGGAACGCCGTGGATCAAGGTCCTCGAC
>JANYHK010000006.1 GCA_025359105.1 Myxococcales bacterium
GTCACCGTGCCGCCCACCGCCAGCGTCTTCACGTCGAACGCCATCGACGGATTCGGCGCGTTCACGACGAGCGCAGGGTTGACGACGAACGCGGCGCCGGGGAGAGGCGTCAGGTACGTCCCATGGACGGTCACGCGGTACGTCCCCGGATACACCGCGGCGCTCCACGCGAGCGCGCACGGGTTGCCCGCAGACGCGTTGCAGTCCGCTCTGGCCGCGATCGTGTAGCCGAGCGTCGGCTCGGTGAACGTGACCGTCGCGAACCCCGACGACGAGGATGCGACCGGCGCGGCGCCGTTCACCGTCACCGTGCCGCCCACCGCAAACGTCTTCACGTCGAAGACGAGCCCGTTCGCGTTGCCGCCGACGCACACGCCGGTCGCGTCGCAGGAGTAGCCGGTCGGGCAGCCGGCAGGACACGCCTCCGCGCACACGTTGGCCGCGCCGCCGGAGCCGCACAACTTTCCGCTCGGGCAGATGCCGCACGCGAGCTGTCCTCCGCACCCGTCGGAGATCGAGCCGCAGTCCTTGCCTTGCGCCGCGCACGTCGTGGGGGTGCAGCTGCCGGTGCCACACACGTTCGGTCCGCCCGCGCCGCAGGTCTGGCCCGGCGCGCAGGTGCCGCACGAGAGCGTCGACGCGCAGCCGTCCGACACGACGCCGCAGTTCTTCTTCTCGCTGGCGCACGTCTTGGGCGTACACACGCCGTGCCCGCAGACGTTCGCGGTTCCGCCACCGCCGCACGTTTGATCGGTCGGGCAACTTCCGCAGGTGATCGTGCCACCGCAACCGTCGGGGGCCTGGCCGCAGTCGACGCCCGCTCGCGCGCACGTGAGGGGCTTACAGCCGCCCGGGCCGCCGTCGGCACCGGGAACGCCGCTCGAGCCACTGGAGCCGCTGCTGCCGCTCGTTCCACTGCTGCCTCCGCTGGGGCCGCCGTCGCCACCGAGATCCGCGCCGGCCCCGCTGCCGCTGCATCCGTAGGAGGCGCAGGCGACGGCCAGGATCGCGAAAACGAGGACGAGGGCGCGCCTGAGCATGAGGCGTCGTACGCGGGCCGGGCAGGTCCCCTTCCCAGGGGCGCGCGACGACGGTCGGGTTAGGCCCGACGATGGCTGTCGGACTCAGCGAACGGGCGGCGGCGGCGGGACGGTGACCGTCACCTTCGTCGTGACGCCCGCGCCCGACCAGCCGTTGGTGAACGAGAACGACGCGCCCGCAAGCGCCGCGCCCTTGCCGGTGGTCGTGTCGATCGTCAGGAGCGTGGGCGGCGTGCTGCTCTGGTTGCGCGTGAAGCCGTAGACCTCGCCGCCCCAGACGCCGAGGCCGAACACGTCGCCGAACCCGATGCCGTTTCCCGGATTCGAGCCGGAGCCGCCGTAATACCCGGAGAGGAGCGACGCGGCCGGGGCGCCCTTGGAAGCCGCGGCGAGGGCCGCCATGTCGACGCCTACGAGGATGTCGTCGGTGGTCTCGCAGCCCGTGCCCTTGCTCGTGCAGGAGCGAATCGTCGCGAGCCCCGTCGGCTTGTTGCTCGCGTCGTTGTAAAAGACGAGATCGCCGGACAGCGCGAGGATGTGCCCCTTGTGTTTGGCGTCGGTGCGCGGGTCGTTGCCGAAGCCACCGAGGTCTTTGATGGCGCCGTTCGTGCCGTCGATGAGCCAGAGCTCACCGTCACCGTCACCGCCGACGAGCGCCTCGTCGGCGCCGAGCACGCCGGCGGGCGCGAACGCGAGCGCGTAGAACTTTTGTCCCGTCCCGGCGATCACGGCGAGCTTGGCGAGCTGCACCGTCCCCGCGCCGCTGGGCAGTGTCGCCTTGTAGACGGAGGCGGTCGAGTTGACGAAGACCTCGCCGTTTCCGTTCACGGCGACGTCGGTGATGCTCTCGGAGCCGTTGCCGGTGAACTTCCCGACCAGCGTGACCGCATGCGACTTCGGATCGAGCGTGAACAGGCTGTCGTCGGTGTTGCCGTAGATCGTGGTCGTCACGGTGACGGAGCCGTCTGGCGGAGCGGGCTTACCCCCGTCCCCGCCGAACACGCCCCCATCGGCCAGGGCCCCGCTGCTGCCACCGGAGTCCGTCTCGAACCCGCCTCCGTCCGGGTCGCCGAAGCCCGTGCTCCCCCCCTTTGCGGAGCACGCGGCGAGGGCAAACGGAACGAGGGTGGCAAATACGCGGAGCGAAGGTAGCCGACTCATGGCGGTGGTTCTATGTTCCGGCAAGGCGATTGCGATCGACAAAACGTCACGCCGCGCCGAAGCGGTCCGCCGGCGCGCGATGGGGCGCACACCGAACGTCGTCAACAAGTCGCTGAGGCTCGTCGCGTTCGCCGCATCTCGCAGCAGAGGCGTCACGCCGAGGACCTCTTGCACGCGTGCCTCGCCTGGGCGGTCGCGTCGCTGCAAAGCGCCCCGGCGGCATGGTCCGCACACGCACACAGCCTCACCGTCACGCCGCCTCGGCGCGTCTCCGATGCGTCCGTTTTTGTGATCGCTTCGAGCTCGTGCGAACATTCGTCAGGCCATGAGGTTCGCGTTCTGTCCGCTGCTGATGGTCGTCGCCTGCGGCGGAAGCTCCGCCGGAACGAGCGCGGAAGGACCGCGGGACGACGCGGCGGCGCCGGCTGCCGACGGAGGCCCCGCCGCCTCGAGCGACGGCGGCAACGCGCTCGGAGACAGCGGCGGGACGCTTCGCGATGGGGACACGGATGCCGACCGGGGCGCGGACGGCACTCCGCAGCGAGTGGCATGCACGAACAATTTCGGCGCCGCGCTGTCGACGGTGCACGGGCGAATCGATGGTCGCCTCGTCGCCGTGGTGCCGACTACCCAGCGCTCCTGCAACAGCGACTCGACCCACCTGCACCTGCAAGTCGCGATGAACGGCGCAACGTACGACGTCGCCGTGAACCTGGACGCCCTCGTCGAGGAGATCGACGCGCCACTCCCCGACGGCGCGTGGAGCGAAGGCTGGCACGACACGATGCAGCTCGACTACGTGTCGAGCTTGGGGCTGCACTCGACGACCTTCACGGCCGGCACCGCCGACGCGCTCCAGCAACGCCTCATCACCGCGCTCGCGACCGTCAATCACATCTCGATCTTCGCGACAGGGTACGGGCCGGGCGGGGCCCACCTCGTCCACCGGCAGGGCGGAGGCCGCGACGGCGCCGTCTTCGGCGATCCGCTCGCACCGAACGCGCACGGCTTCGTGTTCCACTTCAACACGCAGACGTTCTGAGCGCTGCGCGGCTCATTCGACTACTCGACGTCGTCGACCCCGGGCAAGTCTTGGATCCGCTGCCGGGCGCGGCGCCACGCCTCTTGAGCGACCCACGACAGGGACTTGCGCAGGCGCGCCGCCTCCCCGCGCATCTCGGTCACGAGCTCGACCGGGAGCTTCAAACTCTGCTTGTCAGTGCTCTTGCGACCCATGGATCGTGTGCCGATGGGAGAATGTCCGCGGCAACGCCCCTTGATCACGCTGTCGCCCGCGACCTGAATTGAGACGGCGGGGGCGACGGTGTAGAGTCTCGGCGTGCGCGGCGCGCGAACCTGCGCTTGGATGGTCGGTGCCGCGCTGGCCGTGATGCCACTCGGGGCGCGCGCCGAGACGAGCCCCGTCGTGCGCGTGCGCGTCGACTTCGCGGCGCCTTCCGCCTGCCCGACCGAGCGCGTCTTCGTCGACCAGCTCGTCGCCCGGGCGCCGCGGGCGCGCATCGCCGATGACGGCGAGGCGGTGCGCACGCTGGTGGTGCGCGTCCTCGTGCGAGGCGGCTCTTTCGTGGGACGGATGACCGTGCGAGATCGAGACGGCACCGAAACGGAGCGCGACGTTGCCGCGGATGCGTGCAGCGAGCTGGTCTCGGCCCTGGCCCTCATCGCGGCGGTCGCGGTCGATCCGACCGTCGCCACCGGTGTGCCGACGCCTGCCTCTCCGCCCCCGGCGGTCCCGCCTGCCGAGGCCGCCGCCGCGCCCGCTCCGGAATCACCGCCACCGTCGCCCGCCGCTCCCGCTAGCCCGTCCTCGGCGGCTCCCTGGAGGCTCCGCCTCGTCGCTGGCGCAGAAGCCGTCTCGGGGGCCCTTCCAGACATCGGCCTCGGTCTCCCTGCGGTGAGCATCGACGCATCACGCGCGCGCGACGCTCTGCTCGCGCTGTCATCGTTTCGCGCGCGCATCACGTTTGCGCGCGACGATGCGCCGAGCGCACGCTTCGCATGGGCCTCGGGAGCGATCGACACGTGCCCGATTCACGGCGAGCGCGGCGCGCTGGACCTTACCCTTTGCGCGCGGATCCAGGCCGGCACGCTTTACGGGCGAGGGATCGGCGTCACGCCCACCCAGGCGCGCACGACTCCCTGGATCGCGCTCGCGCCCGTCGCGCGCGCCCGCTTCGACCTCGTCGACGCGCTCGGGCTCGAGCTCGAGGCGAGCCTGGTCTTCCCGCTCGTGCGAGATCGCTTCGTCGTCGAGGCAGCCGGCCCCATCTTCCGTCCCCCCGCCGTCGGGTGGACCGTGGGCGCCGGGGCATCCTTGCTCATTTGGTGATCACGCCCGCGGCCAGCGGACATTCCGCGCTGAGGGTCGTATCATGGGGCTCGTGGCGATCGGACAACACGGCGGCTTCCGGTCTGTCGCTCGCGACGAGCGGGAGGAGCGTCCGCGCGAGCCCGTAGCGTCGGCCGCTCGCCCGAAGCTCGACGACGCGCAGGCGGCCCGCTTCAGGGCGATGGTCGACGGGCACTTCGACTTCATCTGGCGCGCGCTTCGCGGCCTCGGCGTCCCGACGGGCAACGCGGAGGATGCGACGCAGCACGTGTTTCTCGTCGCGTCGCAGAAGCTCGCCCTCATCACGGTGGGCAGCGAGAGGAGCTTTCTCTTCTCGACCGCGCGCGGTATCGCCGCCAACGCGCGACGCGCCCGCGCGCGCAGCCGCGAGGTGCTCGCCGAGGACGCGCTCGCCGAACCGATCGACGCGGCGCCCGATCCAGAGCAAGTGGCGGTCCAGAGGGAGGGACGCGAGGTCCTCGGGCGGCTCCTCGACGGCCTGACGGAGGACCTGCGAACTGTCTTCGTGCTCTTCGAGCTCGAGGGCATGACGACGCTGCAGATCGCGGAGCTCTTGAGCCTCCCCGCGGGCACGGTCGCATCTCGCCTGCGGCGCGCGCGCGAGGAATTTCAAGCGTCCGCCAAGCGGTTCCAGATCAAACGGGCGGGCGCGTCGTGACCGATCCGCGGCGACTCGCAGAGGAAGGCGACGAGTTCGAGCGCTCGCTGCTCGCCCATTGGCAGCCGGAGCGACCCTCGCCCGAGGCGCGCGCCAAGCTGCTTGCCATGGTCGGTGTGGCGGCGTCGACCGCAACCGTCGCTGGCGCCGCGGCAACCGGCCTGACGACCGCGGGCGCCTCCGTGGCACCGAAGGCTGCGGGGGGCGCCGGGTTGCTCGTCGCGAAGTGGTTGACGGTTGGAGTGGTCGCCCTCGGCGCCGCCGCCGCAACGGTCGCATCCACACGACGGGATGCCCCTCTGCGGCCAGCGCCCGCGACGCCAACCGGGACGCCGACCCTGACGGCTGTGGCGCCGGCCGTGACGGTTGTGGCGCCGGCCGTGACGACCGCGACAGCGGCACCCGTAACGGTTCCCCCGGAGGGAAACGTGGAACCGACGGCGGCAGCGCTGCCCGCCCGGCTCGGTGCTCCTGCGTCGGCGCCCGTGAAGGCTGCGCCCCCGGAGGTGGTGGCGAAGCGCCGCGAGCCACCGGTGCCGCCGAGCACGATGGCCGAGCAGCTGGCCATGATCGATCGGGCGCGCGCGGCTATCCAGGGTGGCGATACGTCGCGCGGGCTCGAGCTCGTCGACGAGTACGACGCGCGCTTCCCGAGCGGCGCGTTCACGCAGGAGTCCGCGGTCCTTCGCATCGAGTCCCTCGTCCAGCGCGGCGACGCCGTGTCCGCGTCACGACTGGGCGCGCGCTTCCTCGCCGCGCACCCGGACAGCCCCCACGCGGGGCACGTGCGGGCGCTGCTCCAGAACCGGCGCAGCGACGCTCCGTGAGCCGCACCGCGATCGGCGGCCTTCTGCTGCTCGCGTACGTGTACGCGTGCGCGTTCACATTCGGTTGCGGTATCGACGTCAGCTTGGGCGGCTCGCCCGAGGGCGGGGCGCCCGACGTTGCGACCGTCGATCCCGCGCTCGACTGCCAGCCTTGCCTCGAGCAGACCGATTGCACACCGGCAGAGACCTGCGGCGAATTCTCCGGCGACTCGTTCTGCGCAACGCTCTGCCCCGACGGAACCGGCTGCGATCCCGCCGAGACGTGCAGCGCGATCACGACCGTCGGCGGCGCCGGGATCAAGGCGTGCATCCCGGTAGGCGGAATCTGCGCGCCGGCCGAGAGCCCCGACGGCGGCGATGGCCCGCTCGATCGCTGCGGCGCCCTGAGCGGACCGACGCTGAAGGCGACGTGCCAATCGTGCGGGAAGTCGTCGACCGACTGCCAGGCCAACGGCTGCTACGGCGGCTGGTGGTGCAACACGACGACGCGACGTTGCCAGAAGCCTCCAAAGAGCTGCCCGTAAATCTGACAGTCGCCGACGGCCGGCCGCGGAGGACTCACTTCGACGGAATCACGAGGAGCGTGTTCGCGAGGCTGTCCTGGAGGTAGAGATCTCCCGCGGCGTCCACGGCGAGGTGTCCGATCGCATCCACCGGCCGGAAGAACGGCGACGGGCTGCCGTCCGGCGCGCCCGCGATAACCACGGCTGCGAGAAAGCCCGTGTCGTACTCCGGCAGCACGCGGCCCGTGTAGACGGCCCGCTGTGCGCCGTTCGCATCGACCGTGACGATCCGGATACCACGCGCGCCGTCGCCGCCGTCGAGATCCGGTCCGGAGCCGCCGTTCACGCGCAGAATCGGTGTGAGCGCGACGTAGACCGTTCCCCCCCTCTCGGCGACGCCAATGGGTGTGGGGAGTTGGTCGGAAATGAGCGTCCCTCTTCCGTTCGCGTCGACCTTGTAGAGGAGGCCGGTCCCGTTGTCGCGCCCGGTCGAGGTCGCGAGGTACACCGCGTTGTCGGCGGCCGCCGCGAGCTCCATGTTGAACCCGACCGCCAGCGTTTGGTTGCCGGGAAGCGTCACGGACAACCCGGTTCCGTACGGAATGTCGATCGGAAGTGAAAACACCGTGGCGGGCGTCTGCCCCGCGAGCGCGCCGCCGGCCGGCAGGGCGACGAGCCGCGGAGGAACGATGAGCTTCGGTGCGGTATCACTGTTGTCGGAGATGGGCGGCAACGTCGCCAGGAGCGTCCCGTCGGTCCGAAACGCGATGTTCTGGACTCCTAGGAGCCCAGTCGCGAAGGCGGAGCGAACGCCGTCGGTCGTTATCTTGTCGATGCTTCCGGTCACGCTGTTCGAAACGTACAGCGCTCCGTCGGCACCGAGCGCCGTGCTGACGCGCAGCCCACGGGCGACGGCGCCGGTCTTCCCATGGACCGTCACGCCAAGCTGGAAGAAGCCGCTCGAGAAGGACGACGCGGCGTCGGTGAACACGTAGTGGTCGGTCGCATCCCCCTTCGCGTCGATGCGAACGATCTTCGCGGGGGACGTGATCGTCGGCGCTGCCTCGTTGCTCGCGTCGAAGAGCGGCAAGACCACGGCGTAGGCGTACGAGAGCGCGGAGCCGGCGGGCACGCCGAGGGGCCGCAGCGTTCGGGTGGCCGTGGCGTCGCCGCACGGCGCGAATGCGTAGCTCCCTCCGATCGTCCGCGTGAGGTTGGAGGCGAGGGTTATCGACTCACCCCACGCGGTGGGAGCCTTGTTCGGAGTGCACGCGACTGTGCTTGCGTCTGACAGGCTCTCGGACTTCGAAGACGACTTCGAAGACGAACATGCCACGGCGACGGCGAGGAGAGGTGCGAAGAGCGCGGCGAGGCGGTGATGCGACATGGGAATGACCTCCGCGATCGCGTCCAGGACAGGCTCGACCGAGCCAGCCCACCGCGCGACCACTCATGAGCGGATATACGACCCTGCGAGGGGGGACTCGCCGTCGGGTTTCCGCCCGGCGCCGGACCCTGTATTTCCGCCTCGCCCCGACTGCCGGCCTTGAGAAAGCTCTCTCGCACTCGGGTTTTGGAACGGACCTGGACACGGCATGCCCTCGTTGCAAGACGCCCGGCCGTGCGCTCTCCTTCCGAGGATGGACGCCTCGCGTGCGAAGGCTAGGCCCCGCCTCTCGCGCTTCTATGAACGTCATTTCAGGAAGCGCCCACAACAATCCCGCTCTCGCAGCGTCGTCGACTCCCTGTTGTCTGCCGCCCTCGAGAAGCTGACGCAGGCGAAGGACGGGAACGCTGTGTCGCTCCAAGATGTCGCCGTTCGCGCGGGCGTCGGGATCGGATCGCTTTACGACTATTTTCGCGACAAAGACGGTCTCCTCGCGGGCGTCGTGGCGAAGGTTACCGAGGACAACCTCGACGCTTTCGAGGGTGTTCTCGCCGCTGCGGAGCGACTTCCGCTCGGGGAGGCCGTGGGCAGCATCGTCGACTTCGCGATCGAGACCTACCTCGCGGATCCACGAATACCGCGAAATGTCCTTCGCGTTGCCCACGGCCTCGGCCTCATGCCGATGCTCATGGCGAGCCAGGAGCTCTTTGCGCAGTCGCTCGCCAGGGCCCTCGGGCGCCGTGACGACGTCCACGTCGCCGATGTCGAGGCCGCCGCCTACGTCGCAACCCAGACGCTCTGGGGAGTCATCCACGCGCTTCTCTGGGAGGACAAGGAGCGCACGCCGTCGCGAGATCGAGCACGGGACGCGTGCGTCGCCATGCTGACACTTTACCTCGGCGGAGTCGCCACAGGCAGCGAGCCTTGACCCGCATTGCGTTCACCCGCCAGTGTCGGAAGGGCGCGGCAAAAAGACAGGGGGGCGTGAATCCTTTCTGACGCGAGCGGGCTTCTCTTCGCAGAGAGGCACTTCATGAAAACGAATGTCGGACGAAACGACCGAATTCTCCGCGCGCTCGCGGCCGCTGGCTTGCTCACCTGCAGTGTCATGGCGCCGTTGCCGCTCGCCTTGCGGCTCGGGACGTTCGGCGCGATGGGCGGCTACTTGCTCTTCACCGCGCTCGCGGGATCGTGCCTGGGCTACCGTTTGATGGGAAGGTCGACATGCCCCGCCGCGATCAAGCGATGAGCGACCCCCTCCACGTCACCGTGCTCGCGGCCGCCGCGCGGGGAAACGACGAGGCACTCGCCCAACTCGTCCGCGCGTACCACGACCGCGTGTACCGCTTCGGTCTGGGCGTCTGCCGCGACGGCTTCGACGCCGACGACGCGGTCCAGGAGGCGTTCACCAAGCTCGCGCGCCGCCGTGACGTCGCGCAGCACCCCGGCGCGCTGTCGTGGCTCCTTCGGGTCGTGCGCAACGCGTGCCTGCGGATGCTTCGGCCGTTCGCCCGCGAGCGGCGGAGCCTTGGCGAACGGATCGACGACGCGAGCGAGGTGCCGGAGGGCGGCGTCGATCCCCAAACCGCGCGCGGGCCGAGCTCCGCAAGGAGCTGATCCGGCGCGGCGTCGCGCGCGGAGAGGGCGGGCCCAACTGATGTTCGCCAGCAAAGGCCTCGCGGAACACCTGGCGCGCGGAGCGATCGGCATCGGCGCGTTCGTTTGCTCCGGCGTTCTCGCGACGACACACCCCGTTCTCTCGCTGCTCGCCCTCCCCGTCGCGTTGATCGCGCTTCGCGGTTGCCCGATGTGCTGGACAATCGGGCTCGTGCAAACGATCGTGGCCAAAGTGCGCGGTCGGCCGCGCGACTCGTTCTGCACCGACGGCCGCTGTCGTTGACTCGCGTCGACCGCGCGCCGTCGCATCCCGCATCGGTGACGTTCTATCGCGATGGGCCGCACGCGCGAGCTCGACGAGGCCGCTGCCAAGAAGCAAGCTGCGTACGTGCACCGCGGCCTCGGCCTCGACGCGACCAACCAGCTCCCCGTGAGTCCGGCACTCGGAGGCGCCCGGCAGCGGAAGAGGAAGCACGAGCCGGAGTCCTCCCGCCCGCATCCCAAATGTGCTACAGTGCCAGTATGCGGCCGGGCCGAACCAAGACGACGAGCTTCTCGCTCAGCGACGCGACGCTGGCGAGCCTCAAGGCTCTCGCTGCGCGGCGCCACAAGGGAAACGTGTCTGCGCTGCTCGCCGAGGTTGCGTCTCGCGAGGCGAAGTTCGCTGCCGCCGAGGCGTACTTCGAGAAGTACGGGGTTGCGCCGCTGGACGAGGCCGCGATGGAGCGCATCGAAGCCGAGTGGCGTGGTGAGCCCGCCCCGAAGAAGGCTCGGCGCCGGGCCGCGTGACCTTCACGTTCGACACGGGGATGCTGATCGCGCTCGAGCGGCGCAAGGCTCGAGCGACCGAGGCGTTTCGAGCCATCGTGACGCGCGGCTTTCTTCCGATCGTGCCGGCCGTCGTCTACGCCGAGTGGTGGCGGGGGCGGACGGACGTTCGCGAGGAGATCCTCGCGGCCGTGGTCCTCGAAGAAATGCCGGCCCCACTGTGCCGCGCGGCGGGGGAGGCTCTCGGGGCCGTGCGTGGCTCGACGCTGGCGGACGCGATCGTCATGGCGTCTGCCGCGCTGCGAGGGGGCGGGATCGTGTACACGTCCGACCTCGACGATCTGAAGAAGCTGCAGCGTCACTTCCCGACGGTGCGTCTGCTCTCCGTGTAGAGGCAGAGACGCGCGAGTCCGTTCGTCCCGCCCGCGAGGAAAACAAACTCAATCTCTTCGCGAGAGCACCTCGCGGCCGAGGTCCGGAAACACGCGCGACACCTTGGAGAGCAGGTACTCCCCGTACGTCCCTCGCAGCGTGTGCACGCTCGCCCGGTCCCAGCGCTCGGCCGCGTCGACCTCCGCCGGTCGGACGCGCGCGAAGGGGAGCGGGGCGACCTCGGCGTCGAACGACGGATCGAAGAAGAAGGGCCACGAGTAGCGGCTGCGCCCGGAGGTGTTGCGCACGCGGTGCGGCGTCGAGCGGTAGCGCCCACCGGTCAGCCGATCGAGCATGTCGCCGAGGTTGCACACGAGCGTGCCCGGACGCGGCGGCGCATCGACCCAGCCGCGCGCGGTCTTCACTTCGAGGCCTCCGCAGTCTCCGGCAAATCCAGGCTGATCGCGATCCCGCGCATGACCGACTGCCCGAGCTGTTCCATCGCGGCCATCCACGCGAGGACGACGTCGCGCAACTCCGGCAGGGACGACGGGAAGAGGTTCGCGCCGTGGAACGGGCGAGGATCGGACGCCGGTAGCTCGGCGCCGAAGTAGATCCCTTCCTTGCGATCAGGTGCGCCGCTCGTGAGCTCGCCACCGAGCGGGAACCACCCGCGCCACGCGTGGCCGCCGTGCTCCATCGCGACGGCAGTTTTGTCCGCGGCGGGCAGCGCGAAGAACGCGCGCGTGACGGCAGCGAGACGCGCAGTGAGCGCCTCGTCGATGCCGTGGCCGGTCGCGTAGAAGAAGCCGGCGTCTTCGCACGCGGCGCGGAGGCTCGCGGCGGCGCGGGTCGCCGCGTCGTGATCGCGCGCATGCGGCGGAAGCGCGAAGCTCGAGACGTCGACAATCGGGATCACACCGGCAATGTAGCCGACTTGGCGCCGACCTCGCCGGATCCCCCACGATGGATCGCTCGCGGAGTTTTCTGACGAGCCGGGAAGGGCCCGCGCGGCGCCGCGCGTTCTGTTCGTATGCGCCGATGGATCCCCGCCGTTCTCCTCCCGTTGACCCTCAGCCTGGCTACCGCGAGCCACGCCCTCGCCCCGGGTGATCTCGAACGAGGCTTCCGCGAGGGAGCGAACCACCACCTCGGGGACGACGGCTTCGCCGCCCTGTACGGCCGCCTCCCGGGACCGGGCGACGGCGAGGCGCTTCGGATGCACTCCCACTTCACGCACGTCCGCGCCTGGCTCGGATCGCGCGACGCGACGCGACCTGAGCTCGCAGGGCGACGCGCAGAGCTGCTCGGTTACCTCGACGAGTACGTCGCCAAGGGGACCACGCCGAGGAACGCGCACGTTCCCTGGCGGACTCCGGTGTTCATCGACGACGACCAGACCATCTGCGCGGTCGGGTACCTGATCGAGCGCTCCGCCGGTCGTGCGCTGGCGGAGAAGGTCGCGAAGGAGCACCGCTACAGCGTGCTCGAGGACATCGCCGCGGCGATGCCCGAGGTGGGCGCGTGGGTCGCGTCGTCGGGCTTCACGCTGGAGGAGCTCGCGTCGGTGCAGCCGGGCTACACACCTCCCACCGCCTGGAACGCCGCCGATCTCGTCGAGGACGACACCGGCGTCGGGCGCGCCGTCGACCTCGACGTGGCGAGCGAGGCGGGCACGTGGCGGAGCACCTACCCCGACGGGCAGCGCCTCGCGGAGGGGCCGTTCGTGGGAAAGAGCCCGCACGGTCTGTGGCGCTTCTACCACCCGAGCGGCAACCTGGCGGCGCAGGGGCGCTTTCTGCGAGGCGCGCGTGACGGGAGCTGGAAGTTCTTCCACGACGAAAAGACGCCGGTGCCCATGGCCACCGGAGCGTTCAACGTCGGCACGCTCGTCGACGAGTGGCACCACTTCGATCGTCGGGGAAACCTGATCGCGCGCTCGCGCCCGGAGTCGCCGTGGCAATTCCGCGGCGCCGGATACCTCGTCCATGTCCTCGGTAGCGACACGGCGCGGCAGCGCTGGGTGCATCGCGGCAACGTCGCGGGCACGCGTCACCGCCTGGACTACCTGGCCGACGGCACCGAGCAGATCTACGAGCACGACGAGGCGGACGTCTACTACGACGCGGGCGGCCACCAGCTGAAGCGCGGAGACGGGGGCGGGTGGACGTCGAGTGATTGCCACTGGAGCGGCGTTCGGCGCGGCTCCGCGCGATCCGGCGACGTCGTGACGTTGAACGGCATCGGCTTCGGGCAGGACGAGAGGTGCGACGCGCCGCGCAAGGTCCCCGCGGCCCGCGCCGCGCGGCTCGACGCGTTGCGGGCGGAGCTCCATCGAGGCAGCGGCGAGAACCCGACAGAACCGTCGGTGGCCGATGTCGTGACCGCGAGTCTGGTCTCGTTCCTCGCGCGTCCGAGCGTCGCCGGCGACGCGCGCCCGGACGACGCACGCGCGGCCATCGCGGCACGCTGATCTGAATCCGGGAACCTCGCGCGTTACCCGCCCCGGCGATGTAGCCGACGGAGGCGTCATGCTAGAAGAGGGCGCATGTTCTCCCGGCGTACGTCGCGCGAGCTCGGGCAGAACGCGCTCGCGGCGGCGCTCGAAGAGACCCGCGCGCGTGGGGCGGCGGTGCTGGACCTCACGGTGTCGAACCCGACGACCGCGCAGATCCCCTACGACGAGGCCGCGATCACGGCGGCGCTCGCCGATCCGCAAGCGCTCGTCTACGCGCCGGCGCCGCTCGGGATCCGTTCGGCGCGCGAGTCAGCCGCCGCCGCAGCGAGCCTGGCCGGCGTCCCCGTCGATCCCGCACGCGTCGTGCTCACCGCGAGCACGAGCGAGGCGTACGCGTTTCTCATGAAGCTGCTCTGCGATCCGGGCGACGACGTGCTCGTCCCGGCGCCGAGCTACCCGCTGTTCGAGCTGCTCGCCGCGTTCGAATCGGTGCGCCTCGTGCCCTACCGGCTCGCCTACGACGGCGCGTGGCACGTCGATCTCGACTCGGCGCGGCGCGCCAAGGGCCCGCGTACGCGCGCGGTGTTCGTCGTGAGCCCGAACAATCCGACCGGCTCGTTCTTGAAGAGGGACGAGCTGACCGGCCTCGCGTCGCTGGGCCTTCCGATCGTGAGCGACGAGGTGTTCGCCGACTATGCGTTCGACGACGCCCCCACCACGCGCGCGCGAACGGCGCTCGAGGAGACGCGCGCCCTCGTCTTCGCGCTCGGTGGGCTCTCCAAGCAGGCCGCGTTGCCGCAGATGAAGCTCGCGTGGACGTGCGTGGGGGGCCCCGCCGCGCAGGCGAACGAAGCGCTCGCGCGGCTCGAGCTGCTCGGCGACAGCTTCCTCTCGGCAGGGACTCCGGTGCAGGTCGCCCTGCCCGCGCTGCTGGCGAGCCGCGCGCGCGCGACGGATGCGATCCGCGCGCGCACGCGCCAGAACCTCGCCGCGCTCCGAGCCGCGCTCGGCAAAGGCTCGGCCGCGACGCTCCTCACCGTCGAGGGCGGCTGGGTTGCGACCCTCCGCGTCCCGCGCACGCAGGGCGAGGAGGCGTGGGCCATCGATCTCGTCACGAGGGACTTCGTGTACGTGCACCCCGGTCACTTCTTCGGCTTCGAAGACGAAGCGTTCCTCGTCCTCAGCCTGCTCACGCCGCCCGACGCGTTCGCCGAAGGGGCCGCGCGGCTCGTGCGGCGCGTCGGCTGATCAGCCGGGGTTGTACGCGTACGCCGCGCGCAGCGTCACACCCAGGGGCAGGAGCGGCGCGCGAATGAAGGCGCCGTTGGCGTCGAGCGTGGAGAGCGACGGGTACTTGGTGAGGAGCGCATCGTAACCGGGGATGTCGTCCTCCTCGACGAAGGCGACGACCGGCGCGGAGATCCCCACGCCGGTGGGCGGCACCCACGCGTCGAGCGACGCGGGAAGCTGCGGCCCCTGCAGGTTCGTGGTGCTCGCGGGGAAGACGAACGTCCAGCCGTTGGTCTCGCTGACGCCGGCGTCGGTCCGCGCCGACCACGGAATGCGCGCGAAGCCGCCGTCCGCCCCCGTGAAGGGCGCCACCGACGTCCACACCATCTTCGGGTGCGCCGCGTCGGTCGCGTCGACCGTGACCCCGGTGAACGCAGGCATGAGCTGCGCGAGATCGTAGGCCTGCGTCGCGCCGCTCGCGGGAGGCGCGACCGCCTTGGAAATGAAGCTCCAGCTTCCGATGAGCTGCGCGAACGTCTGGACCGAGGCCTGCGACTGGAACGCGTCGGCGTAGCCGGGGAGCATCCGCATCTGCACGCTCGCCGTACCCCCGGTCACCGGCCCCGCGCTGTCGCTGTGCAGCGGCACCCCGCCCACGGTCTCGGCCGTCGAGAAAGAGACCGCTTGGAGCGCAGCCGGAGCGTTCGTGGTCGTGATGCCGAAGGTGCCGAAGGTCGACGACCACGCGGGGAGGCCCGTCACCTGCGCGACGCCGCCGTCGGTCGCCAGCGCATTGCCCTTCTGGAACGACCACACGCTCTTGTTGCTCCCGTCGTCGTACCCGAAGGCGACGATCGGGGATTTGCCGCCGTTCTGGCAGCGCTGCTGCAGGTAGACGGTGACGGGCCCCTGGCCCAAGATCGCACTGGCGCAATCTCCCGCCTGCGCGCTGTACGAGAGGGTGCCCACGGGCAGCGGCAAGGGGACGTCGACGGAGAAGGTCGGCTGCGCGGTCGATCCGATGTCGACGTCGAACGCGAGGATCTGTGCGCCGTTCTTGATGCCGAGGAACGTGAAGAGCTCGCGACGCCCAGAGCCGCCGGTGGCGACGGTCACCATGCTCCCGTCGACCACGCTCCGCGAGGCGCGACCGAACGCGTCGGTCGTCTTGGCTTCGACGACCGCGCCGGTCGCGTCCTGGAAGACGACGGCGACGCCGGCCTTCGGCAGAGCGTTGGTCCCGAGGACCGTGACGGTGGCCGTCGTAGGCGCCGCGTCTGCCGCGTCGCCGCCGTCGGGAGGCGGCGGCTGGACGAGATCGGGCAGCGCACCGTCGGGCAGCGCGCCGTCGTAATCGACGCGAGAGTCGAAGCGGTCGCCGCCGTCGAACGGCTGCTGCCCGAGCGGGCTCGAGCTGGAGTTCACGCAGGCGAACGGAACCATCACGGTCGAAGCGAGGAGCAGGATGCGGCGAAGGGAGTGCGGGCGCATCTCTTCAGCATGGGGGATGAGCACCCCCCCGCGCAACACCTCCGATGTCACCCATTCGGCCTACGCCAGCGACTCCGACCCCGACTCCGACTCCGACTCCGACCCCGACTCCGACCGCCGCGCAGGACCCGCCCGGCACTCCTCCTTCACCCACCGCCTCCTCCGGCAAACGCCGGCCCATCCCCCGTCCCCCGCCGCCGGCGACGACGGGCCTGCCTCCCGCCGCAGGACGTGAGACGATGTAGCGTGCGTCCGCGCCCGCTCGCCGCCATTGCCCTCGCCTTCGCGGCCCTCGCACCGGACGCGGCGTTCGCCGAACCTCCCGCGTACTCGGAGGCGGCCAAGCACTTCGCGGCGGGACGTGAGCACGTTAAGCGGCACCGGTGCGATCTCGCCATCGTCGAGTTTCAGGCGAGCCTCGCCACCGAGGCGAGCGTCGGGGCATACCTGAACCTCGCGGACTGCCAGGTGACGCGCAACGCCAACGCCGCGGCGTGGCGCGCCTACAGGCTCGCCGAGGAGATCGCCCTCACCAGGAAGGACGAGCGCGCGCGCGCAGCGCACGACGGCGCGGCGGCAGTCGAGCCGAAGCTCTTGCGGCTCATCGTGTCGGCGGAGTCGAAGGAAGGCGCGCCCGTCGCGCTGGCGAAGGACGCTGTGAGAATCGACGACGAGCCGGTGCCGGAGTCCGCCCTAGTGACGGGCGCGATGGTGGAGCCCGGTGTGCCGCATGTCATCCTCGTCGCGCAGAGCGGCTACGAGCCGGCGCACGCGACGGCGAGCGGCGATCCCGGCCAGACACGCACGATCAAGGTGCCGCTCGCACCCCGCGCGCAGGACCCGGAACCCGTGAAGGCGCCGGTGAGCGCGCCGCCGAAGGCCGACACGATCGACAAGACCGACAAGACCGACAAGACCGACAAGACCGACAAGACCGACAAGACCGACAAGACCGAGCCAACGCGCGACGATCCAGGCCGCACGCAGCGCACCGTCGCGTTCGTCACCGCGGGCGTCGGCGCTGGCACGCTCGTCGTCGGCGCGATCTTCGGCTTCATCACCCTGGGACAGCGCTCGGATCTCTCGGCCGCCGTCGCCGCGAACCCGTCGTGCCGTGGCGACTACCCGAACGGCGGCTGCTCGCTCGCCGCCAAGAACGCCCTCGATCCGCTCGAGTCGAAGGCCTACGCGAGCGCCACGGCATCGACGCTCCTCATCGCCACGGGCGCCGCGCTCGTCGCGGGCGGGATCGTCCTTTACCTCACGGGACCGGAGAACGGTCCCCGCGCCACCGTCGGCGCCAGCCCTCGCGGCGCGACGCTCCTTCTCGAACAGCGCTTCTGAGCTCAGCGTCGTCCACGATAGTGGCCGGGAGTCACTTGGAGCAGCACCGGAAGCCGAGGTCGTTGTTCTGGAAGTCGATCTGCGCGGAGAACGCCTTCGTGCAGTCGGAGCCCGCCGGAGATCCGAACGCGCCTCCTTGTAGAATGCACATTTCTGGACCGGCATCCTGCGGGAAGCAGAGGTCGATCCACTCGAAGATGTTACCGACCATGTCGTGGAGGCCGGGGTAGCCGCCGACGCACTTGGGAAACGTCGCGACCGGCGCGCGCTTGCCGCCCGCGTCGGCGATGTTGCAGTTGCCGGGCACCTCGGCCGCGCCGTACGGGAGCAACTGCGCGCCGGCCTTCGTGCACGCGATCGTGAACTGCGCGACCGTCGGGCTGCCGATCTCGCCGATCTGAAGGGCTCCCCCGTTCCCGCCATCGACGACCCTGCCGCAGAGACGCTTGCCGGCAAACGCGCAGTACGCGTGCGCATCGCACCAGTCGACGCCGGCGACCGGCTCGTTGTCCGTGCCGATCTGCTGGGGGCCCAGCGCCGCGTTGGCCGCGCAGATCTTGGGCTGCTTGCCGGCGTCGCCGCCGACGGCCGCGACGAACGCGCGGTACTGGCCGAACGTCACCTCGGTGGAGTCGATCGCGAACACGTTCCCAGCCGGTCCGGCGGGCACCATCACCGGGCCCGGAAGGCCGGCCTCGGACGCCGCATCGCCGTCGCCCGCCGCGTCGCCCGCGTCCGGGAGAAGGACGTCACTCTCGGCATCGGACGGCGCCGCGTCGGCGGGCTCGGCGTCGAAGCCGTCCTCCTCGTAGCGCACCGGCTCGAGCCCGGCGAGCTTCGCGCAGGCCGCCGCCATGAGCGCCGCCAGCAGCGCGAGGCCGAGGGCGAGCTTGCTCCGTGACGCCGCGCGCTTCACCCGAAAAGCATACCCCAGCTCGGCGGGAACGCGTCCGCTTGCTACGCCGCGCGGATTCTCGTTCCATGGCGGGGCGTGATCAAGGTCTCCGAGCTGCGCAAGGAGTACAAGGTCCACGAGCGCAGCCCCGGGCTCCTCGCGGCCGCCAAGTCCGTGTTCCATCGCGAGTACAAGTCGGTGCTCGCGGTCGGCGGCGTCTCGTTCGAGATCGCCGCGGGCGAGCGCGTCGGCTTCCTCGGCCCCAACGGCGCCGGCAAGACGACGACGCTCAAGATGCTCGCCGGCCTCCTGCACCCCACGCGCGGTGAGGCCCGCGTCGACGGCCACGAGCCGCGCCGGCGCGAGGACGCGTTCTTGAAGAAGATCATGCTCATCCTCGGGCAAAAACAGCAGCTGTTCTGGGATCTGCCTCCCAGCGAGACCTTCGAATACAACCGCGCCATCTACGACGTGCCGCGAAAGCAATACGACGAGACCATGTCCGAGCTCACGACGCTGCTCGACCTCGGCGAGCTCGTGAAGAAGCCGACGCGGCAGCTCTCCCTGGGCGAGCGGATGAAGTGCGAGCTCGCCGCCGCGCTCGTGCACCGGCCGAAGGTCCTCTTCCTCGACGAGCCGACGATCGGCCTCGACGTCTCGATGCAGGCGATCATCCGCGCCTTCATCAAGCAGTACAACGAGCGCTGGGGCGCGACGCTGCTGCTCACGAGCCACTACATGGACGACGTCGCCGCCCTCTGCCCGCGCGTCATCGTGATCGACAAGGGCAAGCTCACCTACGACGGGAAGCTCGACGCGCTGTCGGCGCGCATTCGGCCGGCCAAGCGCGTCGTGTTCCGTTTCTCGCGCGCGGTCGATCGCGCCGACGTCGAGCCCATCGGCAAGATCGTGTCGTTCGACCTCGCGCAAGCGGTCCTCGACGTCCCGCGCGACGCGCTCAACGAGGCGGTCGAGCGAGCGCTGCGCACGCTGCCGGTGACGGATCTCACCGTCGAGAACCCACCGCTCGAGGAGATCATGAGCGAGCTCTTCGCGCGCGGCGAGGCCGTCCCTTGAGCGTGCGTGGCACGGTGAAAGCGCTGCCGACCCTCCTCCGCGTCGCGTTCGCCGAGGCCGTGGCGTACCGCGCCGAGATGCTCGTGTGGGTGCTGGCGACGACGATGCCGCTCGTCATGCTCGCCCTCTTCAGCGCCGTCGCCGAGGGCGGGCCGCTCGGGCGCTTCGGGCAAGCGGAGTTCATCGCGTATTTCCTCGCGACGTTCGTGGTGCGCCAGCTCACCGGCTCGTGGGCGTCGTGGCAGATCAACTTCGAGGTCCGCGAGGGCACGCTGGCGACGCGCCTGCTCCGGCCGATCCATCCGCTCCTCGGGTACGCCGTCGAGAACATCGCCGCGATGCCGATGCGCGTGGCCGTGTCGGTGCCGGTGGCGATCGTGGCGCTGGCGCTCGTGGGCGGGCGCGCGGTGGCGCACTCGGCCGGCGCGTGGCTCCTCTTCTTGCCGGCGCTCGTCGGCGGGTGGCTGTTGACGCTCCTCGCGAACTTCATCGTCGGCGCGCTGGCGCTCTTCATGGAGAGCAGCGTGAAGGTGATGGACATCTACCTCGCCGCGTATTTCGTGGCCTCCGGGTACCTGGTCCCCGTCGAGCTCTTCCCGCCCGGCGCGCGCGCGGTCATCGACTGGCTGCCGTTCCGCTACCAGATCGGCTTCCCGGTGGAGCTGATGACGGGTGCCTACGACGGCACGCTGACCACGGCCGTCGCCCTCCTCGCGCGGCAGTGGGTGATGGTCTGCGCCTTCGCTGCCGCCGCGGCGTGGGTCTGGTCGCGCGGCATCCGGCGATTTTCGGCGTACGGAGGCTGAGCGTGCGCCGCTACGCGTATCTGCTCTACATCCAGCTCAAGGCATCGACGCTCCTCGCGATGCAGTACCGGGGCGACTTCGTCGTCGATCTCCTCATCGAGCTCGTGTGGGCGGCGACGGCGGTGGTGCCGCTCTTCGTCGTCTTCGCCGGCCGATCGTCGATCGCCGGCTGGACGTACCCCGAGGCGCTCGTCGTCACCGGCTGGTTCACGCTCCTGCAGGGCCTGCTCGAGGGCGCGATCAACCCGAGCCTCGTCAACGTCGTCGAGCAGGTGCGCAAGGGCACGCTCGACTTCGTCCTGCTGAAGCCCGCCGACGCGCAGTTCCTGGTGTCGACGACGCGCTTCCAGCCGTCGAAGGCCATCAACGCGATCACCGCCACGCTCATCTTCGTGTACGCGTTCCGGCGCATCGGCCACGGCCCGACGGCGGGTGGTCTCGCCGCGTCGCTGCTCTTGATGGTGACGGCGTCGATCCTCCTCTACGGCCTGTGGATCCTGACCGTGAGCGCGGTCTTCTACGTCGTGCGCGTCGACAACCTGACCTTCCTCTTCACCGCGATCTTCGACGCCGCGCGGTGGCCGTCGTCGGTCTTCCGCGGCGTGGCAAAGATCGTGTTCACGTTCGTGATCCCGCTCGCGCTCATGACGACGTACCCGGCCGAGGCGATGCTCGGCCGCCTGCACCCGTCGTCGCTCGCGCTGTCCCTCGGCGGAGCGCTCTTCTTCGCGGTCTTTTCGCGCGCGGTCTGGGTGCGCGCGATCGGCAAGTACACGTCGGCGAGCAGCTGACGCCGGAAAAATCTCCCACGGGCGTCGGCCCTACGATACGGCGCAAATTCCCCTTCTATTTCGCTCGCACAGTGTCTTGAGAAGTGGCAGGTTCTACCACCTCGACATGCGTACGTTTCCCATCCTCCTCGGCCTCGTTATGGCCGGCGGGCTCGTAGGTCTCGCCGGCGGGTGCTCGGCTCTCGTCGGCACCGACTACACGTTCGGTCCTGACGTCGACGCCGACGCCGACGCGGGGACGCCGGGCGCCGGGCCAGCGGGCGACGATGCCGGCCGGCCGGCGCCGGGTCCAGATCCGAGCGACGACGCGGGCGATCCCGCCGACGCGACAGACGCGGCTCCCGACCGGACGTGCACGCCGAGCTGTGCGACGAGCGCGTGCGGCGCGTCCGACGGCTGCGGCGGTACCTGTCAGGCCGGATCCTGCGCGGCCGGCCTGCGCTGCGACCGCGGAGCGTGCCGCACCATGATCTGGCACGTCGAGCCGAGCGGAACGACCGAGGCCTTGAACGGCGTATGGGCGAGCGCGACCGGCGACGTCTACGCCGTCGGCGGCTCCGGAACCATCCTGCGCGCGACCGGCAAGGGCGCGTGGGCGGCGGTGACGAGCGGCACGGACCAACCCCTCGTCGGCGTCTTCGGGATCGGCGCGGACGTCTACGCGACCGGCTACGCGGGGACCCTGCTTCATACCGCTCCCGGTTTGGCCGGCGGCGCATGGGCGACCGAGACCAGCGGCATCGCGCAGGACCTCTGGTCGGTGTGGGGCACCGCCCCGGGAAACATGTACGCGGTCGGCGACGTCGGCACCATTCGCCACTCGTCGGTCACCGGCACCTGGACGCGGCAGCCGAACCCCACGGTGAAGAACCTCCTCGGCGTCTGGGGCTCGGCGGCCGGCGACGTCTACGCGGTCGGCGACGTCGGCACGCTGCTCCACGCGCCTCCGGGCGGCGCATGGGCGGCGCAAACGAGCGGCACCTCGAAGGCGCTCAACGGCGTCTGGGGAACCGGAAGCGACGACGTGTACGCCGTCGGCGCGGCCGGGAGCATCCTCCACTCCACAGGCGACGGCGCGTGGACGACCCAGCGCAGCGGCACCGGCGACGATCTCCAGAGCCTCTGGGGCAACGGCGGAGTCATCTACGCCGTCGGCACCCAGGGAACGATCGTCCGGTCGACCGGCGGCGGCACGTGGTCTGCGATCGCGAGCGGAACCTCGAGCGATCTGTACGGTGTCCACGGCAACGCCGCCGGGGAGGTCTATGTCGTCGGCGACGGCGGGACCATCCTGCACCTGCACTGATCAGCGCGCGTGGTCACTCAGCCGTCGGCCTCGGCGTCCGCGATGGAGCCGTCGGAGGCGTCCTGCGACGACGAGTCCGTGCCCGCGTCCGGAGCCGGTGCCGTATCCGGGCCAGTGTCCGCGCCGCCGCCGCTGTCAGTTCCGCCGCCTTCGGGGCCGCCGCCCTCGGAAGTCGCCTCCGAGGGCGCGTCCGACGCGCCGCCGTCCGGCTTCGCCGCGTCCGGCGGGGTGTACTTGGCGAGATCGTTGCCGAACCAGTCGGAGCATCCGACCCCGGCCATCCCCCACACGCTCGTCCCGACGATGAAAGCAATCCACCTGGCTCGCGGCATCAGGGCCTCCGAACCGTCCAGCTTACGCGAGGGCCAGGCGCGATTTCCAGATTCTTGGGTCAACCTTCAGATCTTGCCCGCCATCGCCACGCGCTCTCGCTTGGAGACAACGACCCCACCTGGCCTCTCGATCGTCACGACGAACTGCGTGGGGTTGGACACCCTGATTTTGGCCTGGATCGGGACGAGCACGTCCCCCGTCGAGGGCTCGATGTCGAAGACGCCGCCGTCGACCGGGAATCGGTCGTCCTGCGCCGCGTCGAAGATCCAGAGCTGATAGACCCACTTGTCGTGTGGGTTCGCGGCGAGCCCGCGGAAGCGCATGAAGCCACGCTGCTCGCGCGTGCTCCAGACGACGTCCCCCTGCGCTTGCTTCGCCGCTTCGTCCTTGAGGGCCGCGAACGACGTCTGGACGCTGTCCGCCTGCGCCATCAGACGCGCCCGCTCGTTCGCGAGCGGGATGCCCGGACCGTGTGAGGCGCGGAAGAGTGCAGCGCTCACGAGGAAGAGCGCGGCGGCGGCCGCCCAGCCGGCGTACGCGATCCACGGCGTGCGCGCGCGGCCGACCGGCCCCAGCTTTGCGACCTGCCGCGGCGGCCACGGCGCAGCCGCCGCGGCCACAGACGCCGCGACCGGGCGCGCATGCGGCGGCGCCGCGGGCGCGGACGCGATCGGCAACGTGCGGAGCGTTCCGGGATCGACGAGTGTCCGACCCACGTCCGCCCGCGCGAGCGCGGCTTCCACCCGCGCCGCGAGGTGCGCGGGCAGCGGCGCGAGCGGCGCTTGCTCGTACGCGAGGTGCACCGCGGCGGCCGCGAGATCGAGGACGTCGGTGTCGAGCTCCGGATACTCGCGCAGCAGCCCGGCGAGCTCGCGCGCGTCGTCCATCGACAACGTGCCGACGGCGCGATCGGCGAGGAGCTCGATCATGCGATCTTCGACCTTCGGCGGGATCACGATCGCCCCCCCTCGCCCGCGAGCACCTCGCGCACGCGGAGGAGACCGCGTCGCGCGTGCGCCTTCACCGTGCCGAGCGGCATCCCCGTCTGCGCGGCGATCTCCTCGTGGCTGAGGCCGTGGTAGACGGCGAGGAGCAGCACCTTGCGCTGCTCGGGACGAAGCTGCTCGAGCGCCTTCGCGGCGAGCCCTGCCTCGGCGGCCAGCTCACCGCGCGGCGCGCGCGGATCGTCCTTCGGATCGTTCCAGTCCTGCGAGTCGCGCAGCGGGTCTTCCTTGCGGCGCGCGCGCGAGCGGATGCGATCGATGAGGCGTCGGCGGGCGATCATCGCTACGAACGTCGCCTCGCTGCCGGCGTCCGGATCGAACTTGCTCGCGCTCTTCCACACGTCCACGAAGATCTCCTGCACCGCGTCCTCCGCGTCGCTGGTGCTCGGCGACAGACGACGGGCGAGCGCCCACACGAGGCCCCCGAACCGCTGGAGGCAGTCCTTGATCGCGGAGGCGTCGCCGATCGCCACGCGGGCGAGGACGGAGTCCTCCATGGGCATCGTCCGCTCTGACACGAGGGCCACCACTCTATCCACGCCATTCCCATCCCGCACATGGGCATTCGCCGCGCCGCCCGATCTGGATGCAGCGCGACGGCGAGCAACGCGAAAAACGGCGCCGATCGCGCTGCATTGCGGAGCCCCTGCGGGTCGAAATGCCGCGATTTGGCTCAAAACCAGCGCGGCGCCCTCAGATTCTGAGAAACGGCGCCAGGAGGCTCGCTTTTGTTGCACACGGATACCAGTGTTTGGCTACCCTTCTCGTCCATGAATCAGCCCCCCGGATATCGCCCGCCCTACCCCCCGCAGCCGGGCCAGCCGCAGCAGCCTGACCCCAACCAGCAGAACCCGCAGTGGAAAGGCGGTACGCAGCTGATTCAAGGCAACGCGTACGACCAGGCCGCGCAGCAATACGGTCTGCCGCCGCAGCAAGGCGGCCAGCCGCCGCCGCAGCAGCAGCAGCAGCAATACGGCCAGCAACCGCCCGCGCAGCAGCAGTACGGCGCGCCGCCCGCGCAGCAGCAGTACGGCGCGCCGCCCGCGCAGCAGCAGTATGGCGCGCCGCCCGCGCAGCAGCAGCAGTACGGTGCGCCCGCCGCGCAACCGGACTACGGTCAGCAGCCGGCGCAGCAGCAGTACGGCGCGCCGCCTGCACAGCAGCAGTACGGCGCTCCGCCTGCGCAGCAAGGGTACGGCGCGCCGCCCGCGCAGCAGGGCTACGGCGCTCCGCCGGCGCAGCAGGCCTATGGCCAGCAGCCGCCCGCGCAGCAAGGCTACGGCCAGCAACAGCCGCAGCAGGGCTACGGTCAGCCGCCGCAGCAGGGCTACGGCCAGCCGCAGCAAGGCTTTGGCGGAATGCAGCAGGCGGCGTTCGGTGCGGCGCCCGCGCCGGGCACCCGCCCGAAGCCGCGCAACGCGCTCATCGTCGGCATCCTTCCGTTCGTCGTGGCCACGGTCCTCCACTACGTGATCTACTTCGTGGGGAGCATCACCGAGATCTCCGCGATCTGGTACGCGGACTACCCGGTCGGGCTCGGCTGCGGCGCCTGGATCTTCCTCCTCTGGTTCGGGATGATCAAAGAGGTCAAGGCGATCAACCCGGCCGTCCAGTGGTGGCCGATCTTCATCGAGATCCTGATCCCGATCCTCGTCCGCCCGCAGATCGAGAAGGCGAAGCAGATGCTCGGCGTTCAGGCGCCGGCGCGCAACTTCATCATGTACTGGTTCTTCCCGCTGTGGGCCCTGGCGAAGGACATCAACGACATGGCCGACCCGAACGCGCCGATCCCGCAGGGGCTCCCCGGCATGCCGGGCGGCATTCCCGGCATGCGCTGAGACGCGTCGCCCCCAGCGCTTCTCGTGACGACGAGGCGCGCGCTTCCGAAAGGAGCGCGCGCCTTTTCGCTTTTGTCGTCTCTATGGCGAGTGCGTCGCCACCTTGCTCTCGTCCTTCTCCAGCGTGAGCTCGGAGACGCCGTCCTGGAAGTGGATGCGCGCGATCATCTGCTTTTCCTGCAGACCGACCAGATCGATCGTCGCCTTCGACGTCTTGTCGCTGATCTCGCGCATCTTCGCCTCGAGGCTCACCATCAGCGGCCCCGCGCTCCTCACGGCCTTCAAGGTCACGATCTGCGCGTGGAGCTCGTCCATCCGGACCCGGTACTCCGCCATCTGTTCGCGCGTGGTGCCGATATGCTGCTCGATCTTCGCCATCTCGCCGTGCAGGCGCACCAGCTCGGCGACCTTCTCCTTCAGCGGTCCCCGCGCGGCGCTCGACGAAAGGAACACCTTCACCATGTCGAGGCCTCCCGGGCTGCGGATGTCGGTGGACTTGAAGACCGGCGTCTCCTCCTCGATGGTGACTTCCTGGCTCTTCTTGGCGTCGAGGTCGACCTTGAAGAGGTTCGCGCCGCCGATCTTCTCACACGCGCCCGTCTGGCAGGCGCCGCCGGGTGACTTGGTGAGGGCGTAGCCGGTGGCGACGGTGTGGCGGATGTACACGCTGGCGGGCGCGCCGGTGCGGTTGTGGAGCGTGAAGGTCTTCTTGCGCGTGTGCTTCACCTCGGTCGAGAAGACGCCGCGCGACACCGCGAGGATGCGCGAGATTTCGTCGCGCTCGCCGTCCTGCGACTCGACGACGACCTGCCGATCGAGCGCGAACGGCACGAAGGCGACGCTGCGCGCGGGGATCGGCTCGCTGAGGCCCTCGCCGATGAACTTGCCGTCGCCGAACACCGTGACCGGGCCGCTCTCGAGCACGGAGTCGGTGGGGTTCTGGACACGCACTGCACGGAACGGGAAGGTCGCGTTGCCGCGGGGGCTCTCGGCGTCGTAGAGGTAGACG
>JANYHK010000053.1 GCA_025359105.1 Myxococcales bacterium
GGTGAGGTCTCGGCGATGTTGTTGCCGTTCGGCACCTGGTAGTGACCGATGATGTGCGTGCGATCGAGCGGGATGGTGTGTCGCGTGCGGATGTTGGTGACGAGCGCGACCGACTTTGCGTAGAGCGCATCGGAAAATCCGTTCGCATCGGCCACGAAACCCACGTGCTCGATCCCGACCGAGCTGCCGTTGTAGGCCGAGTTGCCCGAGTGCCAGGTGATGTCGCCTTCGGAGCGGAATTGGCCCACGCGACTGCCGTCGGCATCGACGATGTAGTGCACCGACTTGCCCGGATCGTTCTGCAGGGTCGCGACGCTCGCGTCCCAGCCGCCCTCGGTGTCGTGGATGACGACGTAATCGACGCTACTCCCCGCGCGCCCCAGCGTGCACTTGTTGGTGCAGCTGGTGGGGAACCACTCGGCGGGGCCATAGTCGGCGGGGGAGGTCTCGGGGTGGACGTTCGTGTCCACCGCCATCCACAGGCTCGGCGGCACGTCGTGCGCGGGGAGCGAGATCGGCTCGCCGTCGCGCCCGGCGAACGTGCCGCCGCGCGCGAGGAGGGCGAACACGCGGCGCGCGTAGCCCTGGCGGTGGGGCTCGTCGGCGTAGCCGCTCATCTCTTCGAGCGCGGCGCGCCACGTCGCGAGGTCGGCGGCGGTGGCCCCTTTGGCGGCGCCCACGTCGGCGAGCACACGGGCGCCGGCTTCGAGAGCGAGATCGCCGTCTCGGCGCAGCGCGAGCTCCGTCGCGCCCGTCAGCGCTGCGCCGCGCGCGAGAGTGTCGAGCTTGCCGCGACGAAGCTGCAGAGGGCCGGCGACCGGAACCGCGGCGTCCGGTTCGACGTCGCGCACGCGCGGCATGTCGAGGCTCCCCTCGGTCTGGGCGATCGCGACGAGGAGGTCGCGCGGGACGCCGTTGGCCAGGGCGCTCGTCGCGAAGGCGCGGCCGAGCGGTCCCGCCGTCACCGCGACCGTCTCGCCGCCGCCGTCCGCCGCCGAGGTGCTGCATCCAGCGCCGACCAAACAGCCGGCAACGGCTGCGACGACGGCGATGGACGAGGGGCGCATCTCCGCATCCTTAGCAGCCTCCGTTCCACCGGCCGGCCCGCAGAAGCACGGCGTTTCACTTTAGGTGTGTGCGTATCCCACTCGTCCCAGGTCGCGACCCCCGCGACGTGCCGCGAGGTCGGTCAGAGGCAGGTCAGGTTGCCCGAGATCGTGCTCTTGCCGCAGGTGTAGGTAAAACTTCCGTTGTTGTAGATGGTGCAATCGAGCGCCCAGTCCTTGCCGTTGACGCACATGCGGACGTACTTGCCGGAGCAGTAGCCGTAGCCCTCCCACGACGACGGGCAGTTGTGTTTCTCGTCGAGCGCGTTCTTGGTCTGGCCCTTCTCGAACGAATCGATCTTGCCCATGTCGAAGAGCAGGTGGCACCCGACGTTCGTCGTGTGGTTGTCGGTGCAGATCGAGCGGATGCTGCCGGCCGTCTCGTAGCGCGCGCAGTCGAGGATGTACGCGTTCGGATCGACGCAGCCCTCGACGAAGTCCTGGCCGTTCGACGGGTTCGTCTTGCAGAGGCCGGTGCTGTCGGCCAGACCCAGGTCGCTGCAGAGCCCGACCTGCACGCCCTTGGTCGGCATGAGCGATTTGTCGACCGGGTCGAGCGGCGTCGCCGTGGGGCCGGCGTCGCCCGGATCGGCGTCGGGGATGTCGGCGTCGCCGAGCTTGGCGTCGCTCACGCCGCCGTCCTTCGGCGTCGGGGGCGGATCCGGGGGCTTGGCGTCGCTCGTCCCGCCTGCGTCCTTCGACGAGGGCGGAGGCTTGGTGAGGCCGCCATCGCCGGTCGGGTGCCCCCCTGAATCGAACACGTCGCCGCCGTCCTGGACGTTGAGCGGGTCGGCCTGGTCGGTCTTCGCCGAGCACGCCGAAATCACCGCCGCGCTCGCGGAGAGGGCAAGGGGGAGGCCGACAAGGAGGAAGCGCAGCTTGGACATCGTGGGTGCTCCGTAGTTTACGCGAAGATCATTCGTTGGTGTCGTCGTCGGACTTGTCGCCGCGGAGGCCGAGGGCGCGGGCCTTTTTGTAGAGGTGGCTGCGCTCGAGATCGAGCGCGCGCGCCGTGGCGGCCATCTGGCCGGAGTGGTGGGTGAGCGCGTCGGTCAAGATGATGCGCTCGGCCTCTTCGACGAGCACGCGAAAGGGCACGCCCGGACGGTAGAGGCCGGTCGCCTTGGGGGAGGCGCCGCCGGGCAGGCAGTTGCGAACGTCGGAGTCGTGGATGACGTCATCGGGCGTGAGAATGACGAGCCGCTCGACCAGGTTCTTCAATTCGCGCACGTTGCCGGGAAAGCTATACGCGCAAAGGGCCTCCATGCCCCCGTCGTCGATTCGGATATCGCGGCGATCGTTCGCGCGCGCAGCCAGGTCGAGGAAGTGGCGTGCGAGGAGTGGAATGTCCTCGCGCCGGGCGCGCAGCGGCGGGATCGCGAGGGGGACGACGTTCAGGCGATCGTACAGATCGGCGCGGAAATCGCCCTTTTCGCAGGCGAGCACGAGATCGCGGTTCGTAGCCGCGACGACGCGCGCGTCGATCTTGATCGTCTCGCTGCCGCCGACGCGCTCGATTTCCTTCTCCTGCAGGACGCGCAGCAGCTTGGCCTGCATCGGGAGCGGCATGTCGCCTACCTCGTCGAGGAAGAGCGTTCCACCGCTCGCGCGCTCGAACTTGCCGCGCCGCTGCTTGGTGGCGCCGGTGAATGCGCCCGCCTCGTGCCCGAACAGCTCGCTCTCGATGAGCTCGCTGGGGAGCGCCGCGCAATTGAGCTTCTCGAGGGGTCCCTTGGCGCGCGTGCTCATCAGGTGGATGGCGCGCGCGACGAGCTCCTTGCCGGTGCCGCGCTCGCCGGTGACGAGCACGCTCGCCTGGCTCTTCGCCGCGCGCGTGATCTGCTCCATCAGCTTCTTGATGGCACCGCTGTCGCCGACGAGCTCGCCCGTGGTGCCCGCCTGCGTACGGAGCGCCTTGGCCTCCGCCTCCGCGCGCTGGAGCCGGAGCGCCGTCTCCACCGTGATGAGTAGAGCGTCGGTGTTGATGGGTTTTTCGAGGAAGTTGAGCGCACCCAGGCGGGTGGCGCGGACCGCAGTGTCGATCGTCGCGTGGCCGCTCATCATCACGACCGGCGTGTCGTTCTTCGCGCCGCGCAGCGATTCGAGCAGGGAAAGGCCGTCGCCGTCGGGGAGCTGCACGTCGAAGAGGCAGAGATCGTACGAGCGCTTCTTGATCTTGTCCTCGGCGACCCGCATCCCGCCCGCGACGTCGACCGCGTAGCCCTCGAGCTGGAGGGCCTTCTGGAGCGTCGTCAGGATGCTGGGCTCGTCGTCCACGACGAGCAGGTGCGCACGGGCCATTCGGTAAGAGCGTACCCCGGGCCGGCCGCTGCGGCCACGCGCTCGGCGGGGCGGAAATGGACGTGAGGGCGGCAGAGGGCCCCACTTTCGCCTTTACAGTCGCGCCGGGTCGCGAGAAACAGGGGGCCCCCCTCCGGAGACCACCCCATGCCGAAGCTCGCAAACAAGTACGTCCTTGCTGTCGCTTGCGCCGCCATCGCCCTTGCCGCGCCGCGCCTCGCGAACGCGCAGGACGAGAAGAAAGACGAGAAGTCCGGCGCGTCGGCGGGCGGCTCGCTCAGCCTGGGCGGCGCCAGCGCCGAGGCCAAGGGCCCCGAAGGCGCGAAGAAGCCCGAAGGAGAGACGAAGGAGGGCGAGAAGAAGGAAGGCGCCGAGCACGGCGAAGGCGAACACGGCGAGGAGGGCCCCGAGCCCAGGTTCGCCGCCGGCGTCGACCTCGTCTTCGGCTTCGGCAAGACGAACACCGTCACGACGGTGCTCCCGGGCACGCTCGCCACGGTGCCGGAGTCCACGCTCGGCCCGTCGAAGATCTCGACGCAGTCGTTCCTCCTCTCGCTCGGCTACGAGGTCACCAAGGGCTTCGCGGTCGGCTTCCGCATGCCGCTCACGCTCGGCTCCTGGTCGCAGCCCGGCACGTCGACGCGCTCGACCTCCGCGGCCGGCAACCTCGAGCTCGAGGGCGAGTACGAGATGCACCTGAACCACCAGATGAAGCTGTGGTTCGGGCTCGGCCTTGCCCTCCCGACCGCGCAGGGCACGGAGGTCCCGAAGAACCAGGAGGAGCTCGACGCCGAGAAGGAGTCGGCGATCGTGAACCAGAGCGGCTACGACCGTTTCGCCGTGAACCGCGCGGCGGCGTCCTCGCGCGGCTTCCTCGACAACGCGCTCTTCGAGCCGAAGCGCTTCGGGATCATCCCCCAGGTCGGGCTCAACTACACCGTGAGCCACGTCCTCATCCAGCCGTTCCTGAAGATGGAGAACCTCATCAGCTCGTCGGGCAACCCCGAGCACAAGTACATCGGTGAGCTCGTCCTCGGCGCGTTCCTCGGGTACGAGGTCATCAAGCAGATGGACGTCGGCGCGCGCGTCTGGGCCAACGTCTTGTTCGCCGGCGAGAAGGGCACCGTCGCGGTGGTCGAGCCGCAGCTCCGGTTCCACTTCGGCAACATCCATCCGGTCGTTGCCGGCATCGTCCCCTTCGCGGGCGACGCGCTCACCGATCCCCGGTTCGGCGGCATTCGCGTCGGCGTCGTGGCGCGATTCTGAGCGCGACAGCGTAAGAAACGGAGCGGCGGCGCGTTCACTGGAACGTGCCGCCGTCTCGTTTTGTTCCCCCGAAAAACGCCGTAAATTCCTGCACACGGGCGATGCTCCCTGGCGCGGCCCCGTGTACACTGCCTCCAGGTGCCAGGTACCCCATGCGTGTTCGTGTCGCACTGACGTGCATCGCTTCGCTCGTGCTCTTCGCGTGCGGTCCGTCCGCGCGAGGAGGCGCGAAGGGCCCCGGCGCCGAGCACCCGACCGCGAAGGCTACGCCCGTCGGTGAGGACGAGTTCGCGGGCGCGGTGCACGATCTCCTGACGAGCGAGAACGGGTCCCGCCAGCGGGCGGGGCTCCTCGCTGGCGTGGAAGCGCGGCAGATGAGCCGCGCGGCCGCGCGCTTCCGCTCGCACCGCGGCCAGCGCGGCCTCGTCGCCGTCACCGGGGGCCTCTACCTCGTCAAGACCGGGGAGCTCTCGCCGGGCCTGCTCGGGCCGAGCGGCAAGGAGGCCGTCCGCGCGGCCGTTCGCGAGCTCGCGACGCGCGGCGACGAAGGCCGAGCCCGCGCGCTGTACGAGATCCTGGCGCGCATCTCGACGCCCGCGGAACAGGCGGACGTGAAGACGCACCTCGCCGCGCTCGAGCAGTGGACCAAGGACACCATCGCCACCGGCGGCCCCGTCGCGCAGGCCGGCGCGCTCGCCAACGTCACCGTCACGCGCCACCTCCTCGAGCCGAGCGACGTGTCGCGCGAAGAAGCCGCCGCGCGCACCACCGACTGGATCGACAAGGCCCTCCAGCTCCGCGCGACCTACCGAGTGAAGCGCTTGCCGCCGGCGCGCGAAGAGGCCGGCGAGGCGCTGCGTGCGCTGGGCACCGGCGCGACCGTGCTGGCCGCGATCTTCCTCCGCGACGCGGACGCGAAGGGCGCGCTCGACGCCATCGACAAGGCGCAGGCCCGTGAGCTCGCGCGCCCCGAGCTGCTGAAGGCCCTGGAGCAAGCGGCCGACAAGCCAGAGGCGGCGCGCTGGCTCGAGGTGGTCCACGTCCTACGGCCGCCACCCTCGCACGATCGCGAGGAAGAAGAGACAGTGAGCGATCAGGATCTCGTGCGCGCGGCGAGCTTCGCGTCGGCCATCGAGGCCTACCGGCTCGATCCGACGCTCCCCGAGGCCGCCGGCGCGGTGGCCGCGGCGCTCGAGGAGCTCGGCATGGCCGAGGCGAGCCCGGCGGTCCTCGTCGACACCGTGAAGGCGCACCCCGAGCCCCGCGTCCTGTCCGGCGCGCTCGCCATCACGATGCACGCCATGGCCGGTGAGGTGGAGGCCGACGATCCCGACGCCGCCCGCCGCGCGTTCAAGGCGGCCCAGCCGGTGCTCGAGGTCGCCGACCAGAAACCGGCGAAGCTGAGCCCCACGGCCGCGCGTGTGCGCGCGATGATGGGCGAGATCGAGCTGCGTGAAGGTCGCCTCGACGAAGCGCGGACGCTGCTACTCGCCGCGGCCAAGGCCGAGAAGACCGGCGCGGTGTTCCTGTCGCTCGCGCGCATCGACTGGCACGACGGCAAGATCCCCCAAGCGCTCGACCACCTGCGCGAAGCGCTCGCCGCCGAGGACACCGCCCACGATCCCGCGCTGCGCGGCGAGATCCTGCTCACCACGAGCGACGTGGCGCGCGCGGGCGGGGACATCGCCTCCGCACGTACGCCGCTCGAGGGCGCGCTCCGCGAGCTCGCCAAAGCGCGCTCGACGCCCGACGGCGAGGGTCGCGCGCGCGTGGAGCGTCTGCTCTCCCGCGCCCTCGATCGCTTCGGCGCCGCGCTGCCGGCGCAGCGCGCCCTCGAGCGTGCGCTCGACGCCGCGCCACGCGACAAGCGGCAAGGCGCCGCGACGATAGGGCAGCTCGTCGGCCGCGCGTTCGTCCGCGGCGATCTCCCCGCGGCGCGCGACGGCCTCTCCCGCGGCATCGCCGCCGACCTCGAGAACGACGATCTGGTCTACTACGCGCTGTGGGTGCGCCTCCTCGAGCGCCAGCTCAAGGCGAAGGCCGACGGCACGAGCGACCGTATCTTCGCCGGCTCGGTCGATAGCGGCCGCTGGATCGGGAAAATCGCCCAGTTCGGCGCGGGACAGCTCAAGGCCGAGGAGCTCCTCGCCGCGGCCAAGACGCCCTCGCAGAAGACCGAAGCGCTCTTCTACTCGGCGATGGATCGCCGCGTCGCCGGCGACGCGAAGGGCGCCGACGCCACGCTCCGCCAGGTTGTCGCCGCCGGCGGGGTCGACCTCATGGAGTCCGCCATCGCGCGTGAAATCCTGACCGCCCCCAAGCCCGACGCGTTCGGCCCGCTGCCGTCGGGCCTCTCGCTGCCGTGACGTGGTGAGCGCCGAGGTCGCCAGCGTCCGGCGAACCCTCGACTGGGGGAAGCTCGCGCCGCTGCGACTACGCGCACGGCTCGTCGCCGAGGGGGTGTATGCGGGAGCGCACCGCAGCGCGCGGCGCGGCGCGGGGGTCGAGTTCGGCGGCCACCGGCAATACGTGCCGGGGGACGACCTGCGCTGGCTCGATCGCAGGTCGCTGCTCCTCCACGATCGCCTGCTCGTGCGTCAGTTCGAGACCGAGACCGATCGCGCGCTGCGCCTCGTCGTCGACGCGACCGGCTCGATGGGTTACCGCGGCAAGGAGGCGCCAGGCGCGAAGCTCGCCTTCGCGGCGCTCGTGGCCGCGGCCCTCGCGCGCATCGCGATCGGCGCCGGCGATCCCGTCGGCCTCACGTTCATCGGCGACGCCCATACGCGCGGCGTCGGCGTGTCGAACGGGCGCGAGGCGTTCGAGCGGATCGTGGGGTCCCTTGAAGCGAGCGAAGCGGGCGGAGACGTCACGCTCGATCGCGACATGCTCGATCGCGCGCTGAGCAGCCTCGCTCGCGGCGCGCGTCGAGGATCGATCCTCGTCGTGCTCAGCGATCTGCTCGACCTCCCGCCAGAGGCGATCGACCGCGTGTCCGCGCTTTCCTCGCGCGGGCGCGTGCTCGTCGTCGTGCAGACCCTCGATCCGGACGAGGCCCGCTTCCCCTTCGAGGGCACGGTGCGGCTGCGCGCCCTCGAGGGCAAGACCGTCGTCGAGACCGACGCGGAGGCGAAAGATCGCTACCTCGCGAACCTGGCGAGCCTGCAGGACGCGTGGGAGCGCGCGCTCGTGGCGCGTGGGGCGCGGCTCGTTCGCGCGGAGACGAGCGAGGATCCGGTGCGGGTCGTACGCAAGATCGTCGAGGCCGCGCGCACCGCAGGGTAAGTCGGGGGAAGGGCAGGGGCCGCTACTTGCGGGCGTTGGCGCTCAGCGCACGGTGCAAGAGATCTCGATGTGCCCGTTGCCGTCCACCGAACAATGGTCGACCGCGCAGGCCATGGGAACGCCCACCGGAGCCGAAGTGGCGCAGGCGCAGTTGCGAAATACTCCGCACCGCGTTTGCGTGAGGGCAGCGCAGTAGTAAGCCGGCGCGACTCCGCCGTCGGCGACTCCCGCGTCCGCGACGCCATTCGCCGAGACGCAGATCTCGTCACCGCGGCAGGTCTTGTCGCCGCAGGAAAACGCGTCGGGGCAGGAGTAGATCTCTCCACTGCAGAAGGGCAGCGCGCTCGACGCGCACTGGGGCACCGTCTGCCCGTAGCAGCAACCGGGAATGGGTTTGCATACGAAGTTGCCGTCGACGCACGTGTCGTAGTGATCGAGGCCGCAGCCCGGTCCGCCCTGCGGACACAAGCCGTGATTCGTGTCGCCTTCGCGGCACCTGCCGCCGTCGACTCCAGCGCCTGCATCGCTCCCGGTGGTGCCGCCATCGCCCGTTGGAGAGGCCGAAGGCTGCGCCTGTCCAGGAGACGAGGCCGTACCTCCACAGGCCGTGACCATCATGAGAGAGGCCAAGCATCGCCACGACTGCCGCATGGACGCCCGCTACGCAGCTATTGTGCCGGCGATGTGAGCCGGTCAACTCCGCGGACCGATTGCAGAGAGCCGCTGCCACGTTGTGCCAGGCGGGCCAGCAGGCACCACCTTGGTCCCGCGCGCGCAGGCGGCGCGTCGGGATCGCCTGTCCGCTCCGCGTGGCTGGGGACGCGTCCACGAAGAAGACGCCCGTCGCACGAGATCCGTCTCGCGTGTCGGCGCGCCGGGGCGGCTGGGGCGCCGTCATTGCACCTTTGGGATGGCCGTGTACGTCACCCTGCGGAGGGCGTCGCCGCCGTAGCCCATCGTAAACGCGATCAAGTCGACGTCGGCGGTCTTCACGTCGACGTCGAAGTGCCCGCCCCCCGGTTTCCCGTCGAACGAGGAAGCACCGTAGTCGACGACGATGGGCGTCTTGGTGAAACGCCAGCTCCACCCGCCGCCGCGCGTGTGCACGGCGTAGCAGAGCGTGGAGCTCGCGGAAGGCGCGTGCGACGCATTGAAGAGATCCATGCGCACGGTCCCGACGTATCCGGTGTCTTTCGGGCGGAGGTCCTCGCCCATCGCGGCGACGTAGGCCGCCTCGTTGTCGGGGACGCATCCTGTCATGTCCCCTGGCAGAGGGTGCACGCTGTCGATTTGCCGGTCGCCGGGCGCAGTCGTCCGCTTCTCGCTCGCGAAATCCAGCGCGAAGACGACGATGCTCCCGTGGTCGATGCTGTCGCGCTGGCTCTCCACCACCAGCACGCGCTCCTTCGCAGGCGCGATGGACATCGTCGCCAACGGGGTGGGCGCGGCTTCCTGCGAACGCTCGCACGCCGTGAGCACGACGCCCATCATCAACAGAACTCCGAGCGGGCCCGTCACTGAATTTGAATGCATGATGCCTCCGCGTAGACGCGATCGTTGCCGGTAGTGGGGGCCACGCGAAGCCGCGTCGATTGGCCACTCGAGTAAATTTCGGCGTAAGGCTGCACGGTGCCGTTGTTGCGCGTGGCGCTCCAGTCACCGGAAATGCCCGTCAGGATGCAGCGATGTTTCTTGGCGTTGGGGGCCGCGATGAGCTCGATGTCACTCGCCGTGCTCTTGTGGAGCACCGAGAACGTCGGTGACCAGCCCGCGCATCCGTAGGCGAACGCTTGCCCCTCGAACGCGCCCTGCTTGGAGATCATGCGCTCGAAGAGGCTCGCGGACCCGCTCTCGCGCACGCCGTAAAAATCCTTCTCGAGGACGAACGAAAGATTGCCGATGAACGTCGTCGGGGCGTCAATCCACTTGAGCCCGCTGTCGACCTGCTTCTGCAAGAACAGGCTCGTGCCCGGGAGATCGACGAGGTCGGTGCCGCCGCCGTACCCGCAAGACGGATTCGCCGGCACTCCTTTGATCTCGCTGTACAGCGTGAAGTCCACTTTGCCACCGGCACCGGGGCGCGGGGGATTCGCCGGAGGTCCGGCCCATCCGGCGCTGACTTGGAAGTGGGCAGGATTGCCGACGACTCGGAGCGCCGCGATCGTGCCGTCGAAGCCCGCGCCGCCATATTTGACATTGGTGCTCTTCTCGACGAACGGTCCGCGCAGCATCGTCCATCCGCCAAACGCGACGTTCGGGCCCGCGGGGACGTCGATGACGTCGACGTGGGGATCGGTGGATGTCGTGCCCACCGTGCCCCCGTTGACGGTGACAGTGATGCCCGGCCCTTGGCATGTGTCGCCCTGCGCGTACTGCGCGTAGCCGCAGCCGACGGGAAGCGCGCCGCCGGCGACGATGCTCTTGGCGCACGATTGAACGAGCTTGGCCTCCGAGAAGATCGTGGAGTCGTACTTCTCCTGCGAAGGGAGCATCCAAATGGGGGACGTTGCGGCGGCGTTCGGCGTGCCGACGTGAGGGTTCTTGTGGAGTTGGCGATCGGCGCCGTCGCCCGTGGCAAGGAGACCGAATTTTTGCGACGTGCCGCTGCCGGGGAACCAAGAAAACTGCCCAAACGTCTCCGTGCTGCTGATGCCCATGCGATGGCAATTCATGCACTCATTGCTGGGCATGTTCGGAACGGCGCTCTTCTGGACGGACAGCGCGTACGCCTTCCACCCCTGGAAATTGGCGCCAACGAACCTGTACGGTTGCGTGGAGTTCCACGAAGGGTCGCGCGAGCCCGGCAAAATCGACGGTGGCGAATGCGCGGCGGCGATCGCCTGCGCCATGACGATGGGGGCGAGCTCGGCCCCGCCCGACTCGGTCGTCGGCGTGCCTTTGAGCTGGGTGAGGTAGGGCGAGCGAATGAACGGGCCGTTGTCGTGGCACCCGACGCAATTCATACCTACGACGTTGAATGGGGTCGCCCAAAAATCGTTGTTCGCGTCGTCGACCGGCAGGGGGGGCGTGGCCGTGTCTTCGATGTCGGGCGCCTTGTCTTGGAAGAAGCAGGTATCTCCAGTGGTGAAGTTGTAGGCGATCGCGGCGACGTCCTTGAACTTGTCTTTGCTCGCGTTCTTGTGGCGGCAATGCGCCACCATGACGACGCGCTGGTTGTTCGGCGCGACCTTGTCGAGGAGGACCTGGAATTTGCTCCCCGGATCGCACTCTCCGTTGAGCACGTTGGGGCGATCGCACGTTTCGTTCGGGTAGGCTTGGCCGTCACCTTGCGTGTCGGGTACCTCGGTCCCTTTGGTGCAGTCGATCGGTGGCATGTCGAGCCCGCCCATCGCCGCCTTGCACTTGCGAGCGTACGACGGGAGCGATTCGTCGCCGATCTGACAGCCGTCGGACGTGGTGAGCGGCGCAGCGGTCTTGCCGATTTGCTGCGGGTCGAGGCGGTCATTCGCATCGCGCGGAGATTCGGGGCCGCACGCCGCCAGGAGGGCTGCGCCGCCGAGAAGGACGCCAGCTACGGATTGCGACATGGCGAGATGCACTCGCCGGGATCTGGTTTTCATTCGCGTCTCCTCGGAACGGGGTCGCATGGCGCGCATGCGCGTGAGGTCGCCCGACCTCGGCCGGCCCATTGCAAAGCGAGAGCCACCGCGGAATCGCGGCAAATGCCACGCGCGGCGCGACGAGAGCCGCACATGCCGCGCAACGGGCACACAACGCACGTGCAGCCATTGCCCGACGCGAGGCGCCTCGCGGTTTCACCGGATCGAAAAATCAGTCGACGAAGACCCGCGCCGCCCGCTTCCTCGCTGCGTCGTCGCCGATCGTCGGCTCTATTTGCACGCGTTCGTGGCGGTGTTGCACACGTTGCTGGCGCACTCGCGGTCGCGGCTGCACGGCGCACCGGTGGCGCCGGTGGCCGCGCACTGATCGAGCCTCCAGTTGCAGAGCCCGGCGGCGCACTCCACGTCGCGCGAGCACACGTCGCCGAGGGCGCCCTTGTTCTGGCACGTCTCGAGCTTCCAGTTGCAGAGCGCCGATTGGCATTCGACGTCGCGCGAGCATGGCCCGCCGATAGGCTCGGGTGGTCCGCACACGTTGAGCTTCCAGTTGCACATTCCGCTCGGGCACTCGACGTCGCGCGCGCACGGTTGGCCCGTGCCGCCGCCCGAGCCGGATGCGTCGGGCTTGGTCGACGCGTCGGCCGTTCCTCCCGAGCTCGCGCCCGACGTACCGCCGTTCGAGCTGCCGCCGCCCGCGGACGACGACGACGATCCTGAGGACGTCCCGCCCGAGCTCGACGACCACCCCGACGAGCCACCCGACGATCCAGAGGTCCCCCCGTCCGCCGCCGGGCAGTTTCCGCCATCGCAGCCACCGAAGAGCCCGGAGCCGCTGGAGCCTCCGCACGCGGCCACGGCCAGGCTCGCCAGTGCGAGCGAGCTCGAGAGGACGATCCATCGCATGGGTCGGCCCGGATACAAGTCGCGTGCCGCTCCGCCGGGTCGGGATCGCGCGGGCTTGCGGCCCCGTCGTGAACGAACGTGCACGGGTCCCCCCGTGCCTGGACGGACCGCGTCGCCGGTCTGTGGTAGCCAATGGGCGTGTCCTTCGTCACGGCGCTCGCGCTCGCCATCGGGCTGCTCGTCGCCGCGCCCTACCTCGCGCATCGGCTGAGGCGGCGCCGCGCGGAGGACCGCCCCTTCGCCGCCGCGCACCTCGTCCCGCCCGCGCCGCCGAAGGCCCGGCGTCGGGCCGAGCTCGAGGACAAGGGCCTCTTCGCGACGCGCGCGCTCGCCGTGCTGGCGCTCGCGGCCCTCGGCGCTTCGCCGCTGGTTCGCTGCGAGCGGCTCGCGCTGCAGAGATCGGGCGGGGCCTCCGTCGCGCTCGCGATCGTCCTCGACGACTCGCTCAGCATGCGCGCCAAGGACGGCGGCGTGACGCGCTTCGAGAAGGCGCGCGTCGGCGCGCGCGAGCTTCTCTCGTCGGCGCGGGAGGGGGACGCGGTCGCGATCGTGCTCGCTGGAGCCCCTGCCCGCGTCGCGCTCGCTGCGACGACCGATCTCGGCGCTGCGCGCGCCGCGCTCGACGGGCTCGCCGAGGCCGATCGCGCGACCGATCTCGACGGCGCGCTCGCGATGGCCCGCGCGCTCGTCGGTCAGCTGCCGCAGGTCGACAAGCGCGTCGTCGTCCTCAGCGATCTCGCCGACGGGCGTCCCGAGGCGCCCCCGGTCGGGGAGGGGAGCTCGCTCCAGGTGTGGGTCGCGCTGCCGGAGCTGCGCGCGCCGCTCGTCGATTGCGCGCTCTTGACCGCCGATCGCGCCGGCGCGCGCGTGCGCGTGAAGGTGGCATGCAGCCACGGCGCGACCGCGGCCGGGCGCGAGATCGCCCTCTTCGCCGGCGAAAAGGAGCTCGTGCGCGGGCCTGCCCCGGCGGCGGCGCCAGGCGAGCTCACACTCACGCTTCCCAAGGACGATCCCATCGACGTCGTCGCGCGCCTCACCGGCACCGACGCGATCGCGGCCGACGACGAGGCCTTCGTCGTCGTCGAGGCGGGCCCCGGTGCCATCGCCGTCGTCGCCGACGCTGCCGACGAGACGGCCGCGACCGGCGGCGCCCCGATCGTCGAGCAGGCCCTGGCCGCGCTCCGCCTCGACATCGCCGTCCGCCCGGTGCCAAGCCTGCCCGATCGCGCCGAGGATCTCGCCGCGTTCGCCGGCGTCGTGCTCGACGATCCCCCGGGGCTCACACCCGAGCAGCGCCACGCGATCGGCGCGTTCATCGAGCAGGGCGGCACAGTGCTCTTAGCGCTCGGCCCTCGCGCCGCGGCCGCGCCGCTCGGCGCGTCGCTCGAGCCGATCCTCGCGCATGCGGTCACGTGGGGGCCGTCACCGGTGCCAGGGATGGACGCGGCCACCGCGGGACCGCTGCTCGCCGACTCCGCGCAGAGCCTCGTCGACCTCACACCCAAGGGGCGCGTGACGCTCGCCACCGAGGACGTCAGGCAGCTCGAGGTCCTCGCGGCGTGGAAGGATGGCCTGCCGCTCTTCTCGCGTCGCGCGCTCGGTCGGGGCGAGGCGTGGCTGTCGACGTTGCCGTTCGCGCTCGACACGAGCGATCTCACGCTTCGTCCCGGGTTTCTGTCGATCCTCGATGCGTGGGTCGCCGAGGCGCGCCTCCGGGCGTCTCCACGGCGCACCGACGTGGGGCTGCCCTGGGTCTTCGCCGGAGTCCGCGCGGCCGATTTCAAGATCCAGGGGCCGGGCGGCCCCGTGGCGGTCGCGCGCGATCCGGCAGGCGCGCGCGCGGTGCCCACGCGCCTGGGCCCATACCGCATCACCGAGGCCGGCAAGACGGAGCTCCGCGTGGCGGCCACCGTGGCCCGCGAGATCGATCTGCAGCCGCGCGCCGCGGCGCCCTCGTCGGGCGGCGACGGCCTCGGCGAACGGCACGCGTCCGTCGACGTGTCCTGGGCCATCGCGCTCGTCCTCCTCGGCCTCGTGACCGCCGAAATAGGCCTCCGCGTCCGGGCCCGGGCGCGTCAAGCAGCTGCCGAGGCGTGATCGGACCAAAGGTAGTAACGTACGGCGCGTGAAACGCACGCTCTCGACCTCTGCGCTCCTCGGCCTGCTCTCGTTCGCGGCCTCCGCGTGCCACGGCGCCGGTCCGTACGGCTACGCCCCCACCTACGTCCCGACCGACGACGAGGAGAAGGCCGCCAGCGGCGCCACCGAGTACGATCCCGTCATGTTCCAGCGCGATCCCGACGGGTGGCGCAAAAAGAGGGTCACGCTCTTCGGCGTGGTCACCGGGCGGGCGCCAGGACCGGGCGGCGGCGCGTACCTCACGCTCAGCGTGCGCCGGCTCGAGCCGCGCAACCTCTGCGACAACGGGAACGACGAGGACTCGTGCCGGGTGACGGTCAGCGACAAGGACTTCGGCGTCGTGCACGCCGTCGCACCGCTCCGCCTCGACGACGATTTCGGCGAACGCTCGCTCGGCCCCGGCTCGCTCGTGCGTGTCTTCGGCACGTTCGGGGAGGACCTCGACCCGGCCGATGGGCAGCCCGTCATGCGCGTCGCGACGTACCGCCACTGGCCGCGCAACTTCTACGTGACGCGCGCGAGCGCCGTGCACATGAGGCAGTGATGCTCGCGCTCTCGCCCGACGGCCTCACGGTTCGGCTGCCGGCGCTCGCGACCGCGCACTCGCACGCGTTCCAGTTCGCGATGCGCGGCACTTCGCAGCGGCGCGGCGCGGCGTCTCCGGTCGACGACTTCTGGACGTGGCGCGGGCAGATGTACCGCGCGGCGTCGGCGCTCGATCCGGAGTCGATCGTGACGGTGAGCCGCTCCGCGTTTCGCGAGCTCCGTCGCGCGGGCGTGCGCACCGTCGGCGAGTTCCATTACGTGCACCACCAGCCCGACGGCACGCCGTACGCCGATCGAACGATCCTGAGCGACGCCGTCATCGCCGCCGCGAAGGCGGAGGGGCTGCGGGTCGCGCTGCTCCGCGTCGCGTACCACCGCGCCGGGCCGGGGCGCCCCGCCGAGCCGGGGCAACGGCGCTTCTGCGACGCCGAGGTAGACGACGTCCTCCGCGACGTCGACGCGTTGCGTGTAAAATACAAAGATGATCCGGACGTGCGTGTCGGCCTCGCGCCCCACTCGGTGCGGGCCGTGCCGCCGTCTTGGCTGCGGCCGCTCGCGGAGTATGCGCGCGCGCACGATCTGCCGCTGCACATGCACGTCGCCGAGCAGCCGCGCGAGGTGGAGGAGTGCGTCGCCGAGACCGGCAAGCGTCCGATCGAGCTCTTGGCCGAGCACGGGGTCCTGTCGCCGCGCTTCGTCGGCGTGCACTGCACGCACCTCAGCGTGGGCGAGGCGCGCCTTCTGGGACAGGCGAGAGGCTACGCGTGCATCTGCGCGACGACCGAGCGCGATCTCGGCGACGGCCTCCCGGACATCAGCGCCCTGCGAGCGTCGGGCGCGCGCCTGTGCACCGGAATCGATAGCCACGTCGTGACCGATCCGCTCGACGATCTGCGCGCGCTCGAGACGCACGAGCGCTTGCGAACGCGCTCGCGCGTGACCTACGAGCCGCCAGGCGGAACCCTCGCCGAGCAGCTCTGGCGGGAGGGCTCGCTCGAAGGCGCGCTCGCGTGCGGCTTCACGGACGTGGGTGGCACGGTGAGGATTCCGCGGCAGCACCCGTCGATCGCGATGGCCTCCGACGCCAACCTGCTCGACGCGATCGTGTTCAGCGGCGGTCCCGGGCTCGTCGCCGCGGTGGAGCCCGGCTGAGCGAGCGCGACGAGCCCTGACGTACGCTCACTGGCACTGGCCGGCCACGCAGACCGTGATTCCAGGGCACTGATTGTCGCGATGGCACCCGGGGACGCACTGGCCGGAGGAGCAGATCTGACCGGAGCCGTCGTTGCCGGGATTGCAGTCGCCGTCGCCCGCGCAGCTCGGACCGGGCGGGGGGGCGGGATCCGGAGTCGGAGTCGGAGTCGGAGTCGGAGTCGGCGTCGGCGTCGGCGTCGGCGTCGGAGTCGGATCCGGAGTCGGATCCGGAGTCGGAGTCGGAGGCGGGTCTGGGGTCACGGTGCCGGCGAGGGCGTCGGCGCGGATCGGCTTGAAGCCGCCGGAGTGGAGCGACGACGTCGTGCGCGCGCGAAATTGCATGTCGCTCGCCGAGTTCGCCTCCTCGAGGACGCACGCGCTCGAGCGCGATGAGCTCGTCCACCCGAGGAAGAGCACGATGTGGCCGGCGCCGCCCGACCGGCGCACGAGGGCGTCGCCGGGCACGAGCTCGTCGTACGCGCCGAGCCGGCTCGAGTCACCGCCCCCGCTCGCGAAGTCCGCGGTCGTGAACGACTGACCCAGGTGCCAGCACATCGAGACGAACCCGGAGCAGTCGGTCCGGTACCCTTCGTGCGACGCCGACTGGCTGTACGGCACGTGCTGGTCGTACCAGTGGAAGCCGCGCGTGATCGCCGTGCGCCGCGCCCCCGAGACCGACGCGAGGATCTGCGCCCGGTTGCAGCTCGCCGACGTGTCGATGGCGGCGGAGGATTCGCCGACGTCGCCGGTGGTCTCGGAGCCGTGCGCCGCGGAACATGCACCCAGGACGCCCAGGCCGAGCAGCGCGAAGGGGACGAGCATTCGATTCATGATGTCCCCCTACAGCAAGGCGCGGGCCGTGCGCCCGGGGCGCACGAATCGAGCCGGACCGAAGTTTCTCGGGTCCGCGACTGGAACTATCGGGGTCTCGCGTCGCATCGCGGCGACGCCCGGTTCGCCTGAGATCCTGCTCTCGCGGCGACTTGCGAGACCGGGCGGCCGCGGCATGCAAGACTGGCCGCGATGCCGCACGTCGAGCTGCTGGGCCGAGTCGTAACCCTGCCGGTCCTCCGCGTAGGGCCGCCCGGGGTGTTCCTCGGCCTCGATCCCGACGACACGCGCCCTGGCGCGCCGACGGTGCTCCTGCCGGGCTCCGAAGAGGGCGCGAAGGAGGTGCACGAGGGCGATCTCACGGACGTGTTCGTCTACCTCGACTCGGAGGACCGCCCCGTCGCCACGCTGCGTACGCCGAAGGTGCAGCTCGGCGAGGTCGCCTTCCTGGAAGTGAAGGACGTGACGAGCTTCGGTGCGTTCGTCGACTGGGGTCTCATGAAGGAGCTGCTCGTCCCGCTCGGCGAGCAGACGCGCGACATGCGCGTGGGCGAGCGGCATCCGGTGGGCCTGTTCGTCGACGACACGGGCCGGCTCGCCGGCACGATGCGCGTGACCGAGATGCTCCGCGCCAAGGCGCCGTTCTTCAAGGACGAGTGGGTGGAGGGGGAGGCGTGGCGTCAGGAGCCGGAGCTGGGGCTCTTCGTCATCCTCGCCAAGAAGCACGTCGGCCTCCTGCCCAAGGGCGAGCCGCACACGCTGTCGCGCGGCGAGGAGTCGCGCTTCCGCGTGTCGCACATCTTGCCCGACGGGAAGCTCGAGCTGTCGCTCCGCGGCCACGCCCACGAGGAAATGGAGGGCGACGCGCAGAAGATCCTGGCGGAGCTGGCGAAGCCCGGCGCGAAGGCAATCTCCGAGCGCGCCTCGCCCGAGGACATCCGCATGCGCTTCGGACTCAGCAAGAAGGCGTTCAAGCGCGCGGTGGGTCGGCTCCTGAAGGAGCAGGAGATCGTGCTCCAGCAGGACGGCACGCTCAAGAAGACGTGAGCTCCCCGTGGGCGCCGCGTCACCGGATCGCGCAGCGGCCACTACCACGCCGACGTGGGCGCCAAACCACCCGACGCGTGATCCGCTCGCTACTGGCGCTTCGTCAATTTCTTCTTCGCCGCGGGCTTGGCCCTCTTCTTCGCCGGGGGCTTGGCCTTCTTCTTCGCCGGGGGCTTGGCCTTCTTCTTCGCCGGGGGCTTGGCCCTCTTTTTCGCCGGGGGCTTGGCCTTCTTGGCGGCCACCTTCTTCTTCGCCAGGGGCTTGGCCTTCTTGGTGGTCACCTTCTTCTTTGCCGCGGGCTTGGCCTTCTTCTTTGCCGCGGGCTTGGCCTTCTTGGCGCCAACGATCGCCTTCGGCTTGGCGGCGACCTTCAAAGGCGCGGCCTTCGCTTTCGCGGCGGCCTTCTTCGTCGCGGCCTCGGCCTTCTTCTCCAGCGCCGCGGTGGCCGCGAGCCTCTCGGAGCGCTGGGAGAGCACTTGCGCTTCGCCCAGCGCCTTCACCCCGAAGTGTCTCTTCATCGGGGTGAAGTAGAACGTTTGCCAGCCGCCCTCGTAGCTCGGTCCTTGCCCTTCGGGAATGTCGGTGTGCACGATCGTCACTTGCGTGCCGTCACCGATCTCCTCGAGGAGCACCTCGACGCGGGACGGGGGAGACCCCGGAGGAAACTCGCTCGTCGACCAGGCCTGGACGATCCTGCGGTTCGGCTCGAGGTCGAGGTGCTCGCCGAAGATGTAGTCGTCCCACGCGGTGAACCGCGAGCCCACGCTGCGTCCGTCCGACGTCGCGCGGCCGCCGGTCATGGCCGCGTGCTTCTCGGCGTCGAGCCACGCCTCGTAGATGTCCGCCGCGCTGCTCGGAATGACATCGGCAACTTGGATACGGTCCGTCCCCATTTGGATGCCTCCTCGATACGAGCCTACTTCGCCAGGAAATGTTTCTCGAGTGCGAAGAGGTCTTCTTCGCCGAGCCCCTCGCGCACGGCCTCTTCGATCTCGCGCATGCACTCGCGGTGCACCGGGAGCGTGAGCCCGACGTCGCGCTGGAGTTGAACGTTCGCGGCGCAGTCCTTCAGCGTCAGATTTAGCGAAAATTCGGGCGAAAAGTCGCGTGCCAGCACCTTTGCGCGCTTGCCGACGTAGCTCGGAGAGGCGAAGGCACCGCTGGTGAAGGCGTCGACCAGCGTCTCACGGCGGAGACCCGCGCGCTCGCCAAGGACGAGCATGCTCGTGAACGCGACGAGGTGGTGGGCGCCCAGACCGTTGAGCACGATCTTGAGCGCCTGCCCCTGGCCGACGTCGCCCGCGTAGAGGACGCGCGCGCACATCGCGAGGAGCACGCCCTCGACCTTCGCCACGTCCTTCACGCGGCCACCGACCAGCGCGAGGAGCTCGCCCTTGACCGCCGGTTTCACCGAGCCGCTGACCGGCGCGTCGATGAACCGCCCGCCCGCCGCCTCGACCACCCCGGCGGCCGCGAGCGCCCCGGAGCGACCGATCGTCGACATGTCCACGACGACGGTCCGTTTCGCGAGGCCCGCGAGGACCCCGCGCTCGCCGCCGAGGACTGCGTCGAGGGCCGCCTTGTCGCTCAGCATCGTGATCACCGCGGCCGCCCCGCGCACGCACTCGGCCGGCGTCGCCGCCCCCGTCGCCCCGAGCTTCACCAGGTTGGCGATGGGCCCAGGGGTCCGATTCCACACACGGACGGCGAACCCTTTACGGACGAGGTTCGCGGCCATCGGCGCCCCCATCGCCCCCAGGCCGCAAAAGGCGACAGTTCCACTGGACGCCGCGTTAGGCGCAACGGTTTTTCCGACTCCGCTTGCCATCGGCTCGGGCTTATCACAATGTCTTTGGCTCATGTCCGGGGACTTCGAGCTCACGACGCTCTTCGAGCCGAAGGGTGATCAGCCCGCCGCGATCGCCCAGCTCGAAGAAGGGCTCGCGCGTGGAGACAAGCACCAGGTCCTGCTCGGGATCACCGGCAGCGGCAAGACGTTCAGCATCGCGAACGTCATCGCCCACCACCAGAAGCCGACGCTCATCATGGCGCCGAACAAGACGCTGGCCGCCCAGCTCTACGGCGAGATGCGCGAGCTGTTCCCGAAGAACGCGGTCGAGTACTTCGTCAGCTATTACGACTACTACCAGCCCGAAGCCTACGTCCCATCGAGCGACACCTACATCGACAAGGACGCGATCATCAACGACGCGATCGATCGCATGCGCCACGCGGCGACGCGCGCGCTCCTGTCGCGGCGGGACGTCATCATCGTCGCCAGCGTGTCGTGCATCTACGGCATCGGTAGCGCGGAGAGCTACCACGGCTTGCTCATCAACCTGAAGGTGGGCGAGGAGTTTCGGCGCGACAACCTCCTGCGCATGCTCGTCGACATCCAGTACGAGCGAAACGACGTCGATTTTCACCGCGGCACGTTCCGCGTGCGCGGCGACGTCGTCGAGATCTTCCCGGCGTACGAGAACGAGACGGCCATCCGCGTGGAGTTCTTCGGCGACGTGGTCGAGGCGATCAAGGAGGTCGATCCGCTCCGCGGCAAGGTGAAGGGCCCCCTCGAGCGCGTCGCGATCTACCCCGGCTCCCACTACGTCACGCCGCAGGAGCAGATGCGCAAGGCCATCGGGCAGATCCGCGAGGATCTGCGCGAGCGGCTCGACTTCTACGACAAAGAAGGGCGCTTCCTGGAGAAGCAACGCCTCGAGCAGCGGACCCTGTACGACATCGAGATGATGGAGCAGATGGGCTTCTGCAACGGCATCGAGAACTACTCGCGCCACCTCTCCGATCGCAAGGCAGGTGAAGCGCCGCCGACGCTCATCGACTACTTCCCCAAGGACTTCCTCCTCATCCTCGACGAGTCGCACCAGACGGTGCCGCAGGTCGGCGCGATGTACCGCGGCGATCGCGCGCGGAAGGAGACGCTCGTCGAGTACGGCTTCCGGCTCCCGAGCGCGCTCGACAACCGGCCGCTCAAGTTCGAGGAGTTCGAGGGCAAGGTCCACCGGTGCATCTACGTGTCGGCGACGCCGGGCGAGTACGAGCTCGCCAAGGCGCAGGGCGTGGTCGTCGAGCAGGTGATTCGCCCGACGGGGCTGCAGGATCCGGTCGTCGAGGTGCGGCCGGTGTCCGGCCAGGTCGACGATTTGCTCACCGAGATCCGCGACCGCTGCAAGAAGAACGAGCGCGTCCTCTGCACCACGCTCACCAAGCGCATGGCGGAGGACTTGACCGACTACTACCGCGAGCTCGGCGTGCGCATCCGCTACCTGCACTCCGACGTCGAGACGCTCGACCGCATCGACATCCTGCGCGATCTGCGCCTCGGCGAGTTCGACGTGCTCGTCGGCATCAACCTCCTGCGCGAGGGGCTCGATTTGCCGGAGGTGTCGCTCGTCGCCATCTTCGATGCCGACAAGGAGGGCTTCTTGCGCAGCGCGCGCTCGCTCATCCAGACGATCGGCCGCGCCGCGCGAAACGTGAACGGCCGCGTCATCATGTACGCCGACCGCGAGACCGACGCGATGAAGTACGCGATCAGCGAGACCGCGCGGCGCCGCACGCTGCAGGGCCTGTACAACGAGGAGCACGGCATCGTCGCGCAGACGATCATCCGCGCGGTCATGAACATCAACCCGGCGTCGGGGACGATCGACTACTTCAACGTCCCGAAGACGCCGAAATCGGGCTCCGCCAAGGGGGAGGACGTCGACATCGGCGAGCAGATCCAGGCGATGCGTCTCGAGATGTTCGCCTCGGCGGAGAACCTGGAGTTCGAGAAGGCCGCGCGTCTGCGTGACGAGCTCAAGCGCCTCGAGGCCCTGGCCGGCGCGGGCAGCGGCGGCGACGCGGCGGGGTACGAACCGTACGGCGCGAAGAAGAAGAAGTCGGGCACGCGCCCGGCGAAGGCGCCGAAGAGCTTCTCCGCGGCGAAGCGGTCGACGCGGAAGTGGAAGCCCTGAGGGCTCGCGCCGGCTCCGACTACCGCTTGCCGCTCCGCCGGGCCGCGGCCTTGCGTAGCGTAGCGACGTCGACGAGGTCCTGTGGTCGCCCGGCGGCCTCCTTTGCGCGAATGAGGTGCCGCAGCGAGAGGTCTTCTCGACGGTGATGCCGGGAGCCTCGGTGCCGAGAAAGTCGACGAGGGCGGCCTGGACCCGTGACGCGTTCGCGCGCGTCGGGTCCACGAGGACGTCGAGGTCCTTCGTCGCGCGCGGCCGCGCGTGGAAGGCCACCGCGTAGGCACCGACGACGAGGTACCTAGCGTGCTGGGCGTTGAGTGACGCGATAAACTCTTCGAAATCGGGGTAGCTCACGCTTTCCTCGGGTCTTGAGGCCGTCGAGCAGGCACTCGCTCATGAGCGCGACGCGCGCGTCCGGTGACATGGCAAACCAGAAGCGGAAGTCCTCGTCGTCCGCGTCTTCCAACGGGACGACCGATACCGTCCATACGCGACCGCGCCGATCGCGAACGTTGGCGCGCTCGATCCGGGTGCGCGCGCTACTCACGCGGACAGGGTAGTACAAATCGAGCTAGAACGCGCCCGCCAGACCGAAGGGCGTGATGCGGACGGTGCGCGTCGTGGGGGTCGTGCCGCTGCCGGAGAGCCCGAGTGTACGCCCACCTGCGGAGCGAGCACGCCCAGGCGAAGCCCGGCAGGCCCTTCCACAGGTCCTCGGCGAACACGGAGAGATCTCGGACGCGTCGGCTCGCTCTTGTGCGCGGCGCAGAGGAAGCGCAGCACCTCGCGCCCGTAGAGCTCGAGGGCGGCGGTCGTCGCCTCGTCGTAGGCGCCGCCCTCGCAGAGACAGCGGACGTTTGCTTCGAGATCGCCTGCCTGCCCGGAACCCATCGCGGTACAGCAGAAATCTACCACGCGCCGCCGCTCGGAGGCCTCTTGCGTGTTGCCGTAGATCGAGCCCGAGCACGCAGGCGGCCACTCACAAGAACCCCGCGATCCCCAGCGCCGCGCCCTTCTCCACCGGGATCACCGTCGGGTTCCACGTCACCGCCGGCGCCGGCGCGTCCGCGTACTCTCGCGCCATGCCGCCGGTCGCCAGCCAGCCGATCGTGAGCCCCGTCGCCGCGCCGAGCGCGGCTAGCCCCAGCCCCGCTCGGGAGTTGCCGTCTGAGCCGGCGAACGCCAGGTACAGTCCGCCCGCGACGAGCCCACCGGCGGCGCCGCTCATGTCGACGAGGCGCACGCGCGCGATCGACGGCGAGAACTGGCGGGCGAGGAAGAGGCCGCTCCCGAGGCCGACGTTGTAGCCGAGGCCGGCGGCGAGGAGCGCGTCTTCGGAGCGGTGGCCGCCCTTGCGCGACAGCGAGCTGACGGTGAAGCCGGTGAGCGCGCCGCCCCAGAGCGTCGTCGACGCGGTGAACGAAACACGCCCGGGCGTCGTGGGGATGGCGGTGCCGAGCGCGGCCCCCGCGACCACGCCGAGAGTGGCGCCTCCCCAGAGCACGCTCGACGCTACGGTCGCGTCCCAGCGCGGGCTCGTGTCGCGCGAGGCGGAGATGCGATCGCTTCGCGCGTGCTGGAAGCCGACGATCCAGATCCCCTCGCCGAGGCCGAGGTAGGCGCCCGCCGAGATCGCGTGCGGGACGCCGTGGGGGAGCTGGTGGATGCCGTCCACGATGGCGACGCCGATGATCGGCGCCGCTGCGATGGCGACGAACGGGAGCGTGGCGGTGAGCGCGCTGTCGGGCTGGGTCTGCAGCAGGAACCACGCGCCGGTGCCGACGCCGTAGACGAAGCTCGTGGTGTAGAGGAGCGTGATCTCGTCGGGTGTGCGACGCATAGGCTCGGTCGGCTTCACCGGGTTGGCCGCGCGCCATTGCGCCGCCGCCCGCGTCGCTCCCTCCGCGCTCACGTGCGCCATCTCGAGGGCGAGCCGCTTCTCCTCCGGCGTCGGCGCTTCACGCGCGAGCGCGACGAACTCCTCGTACGCCGGGTTGTACTCCCCGTCGACGAGGTGCTGCCGCGCGGCCTCGTAGCGCGTCGTCCACGCCGCCGGCGCGTCAGCCGCGGGCGCGGGGGCCGTTGCAGCTTGCGCCGCCGGTTCCGCCGGCTGCTCCACCGCCGTTCCCGATGCCGGCGTAGGCCCGGCGTCCGGCTCGGCGCGCGCGCGGGTCGCCGCGAACACGCATGGGGCCGCCGCCAGGAGCCCCCGCGCTGCCCAAAGCCACCTCATCGTTCTACGCGCCATGACACACCTCGTTCTAGAACAGGACCGAAACCGTCCCCAAAATCTGCGCTTCGCTCCGCGAAGCCCTAACCTCGCCCACCTCGCCCGCCCGCACCTGGCGCCGCCCGAGCGCACCGACCCGCAGGCCGGTCCCCGGGATCGTCACCGCCGCGCCCCCCGTCACCGACATGCGCCGATCGGCGAGCGGAATCTCCCTCTTGATCCGCTCCTGGTTCTCGTCGAACCCCCCGATGCCCTGCCACGTGTCGAGGCGAGCACGGCCGAACACGTCGAGCGGGCCCCAGCCCACGCCGAGCTCGGGCGCGACCGTAACGCCTAGCGCGTGGTAGTAGCCCTCCTGGCGGAGCACGGTCTGCAAGTTGGTGTCGTCGCGGCGGTGCGCGAAGCGGTAGTCGTCCAGCGCGTACGACGTCACGCCAGCGAACTCCGCGTACAGATCCATTCGCGAGCGCAGGCGGAGCGGGCCGAGGCGTTGCTCGTGCTCGGCCACGACGCCGAACGGCGACACGACCGCGACGAGATCGATGGGGCGGGTCCCGTCGCGATCGAACTCGTGGACGCCGTACTCGAAGCTGCCGGACAGGCCGACGAACGAGCGCGAGTCGTTCCCCATGCGGCGGGCGTAGACGCCGATCGGCACGAGGTGGGTCTCGAGGCGCCCGTCGACCATGCGCCCGTCCGAGAGCGTGAAGTCGAAGCGCAGACTGGTGACGTTGCCGTCGTCGAAGAAGGCGGTCCTGTCGGGGCCGCGTTCCCAGCCGGGGAGGTTCTTCAGCTGGGTGTCGAGCCCGAACGTGGCGTCGGCGTACGCGCCGCGCGGCGAGGCGCTCGTCGCGCGGCCCTGCCACGTCGCGCCGCCGCCGGCGAAGAGCTCGAACCGGTGCCATACGTCGGTAGTGAATCCGTTCCCGTCGAGGTTCCTCGAGCGCTCGAGCGCCCCGCCGTCCGCGAAATCGTTGATCGCGCCGATGGGCGCCACCACCACCGCCAGGAGATCGTTGCGCCAGTTCTTTTCGCTTCGCCGGAAGAACGAGCGCAGCTGCATGACCGGCTCGCCGATCCCCATGCCGGCGACCTCGGTCACGATCGCGTCGTTGATGCTCACCTCTTCGCGCAGCTCGCCGAAGTACTCCCACGTGAGCGCGCCCACCGCCGCGTACGCGAGCGCCTCGCCGACGCCGAGGTGGTTGGAGCGCGCCGCGGTGTAGTAGTTCGTGCCGGCGAACGGATGGCTGATGTAGTTCGTGTTGAAGTGGTTGGTGTCGACCTTGTAGTAGTCGCCCGTCAGCTTGTCGTGGAACGTCGGCCAGTCGTAGCGGAGATCCCAGCGGTGATCGCCGTTCTTGAGCGTCCCGCCGCGGGCGGTGGTGTTCTGCAGGTAGTCCACGTTGCCGATGATCAGGACGGAGAAGACCTCGACTGCGGCGCGCAGGTAGTGCTTGTCCTGCGGCGTCGCGTACGGGAAGCCCGAGAGATCGTCGCGTGCCTTGGCGGGGACGGACGGCGGGCTCGGCGGGAGCTCGTCGGGCCGCAGCTTCGGCGCGTCGACGAACGGGGGCTCGTCCGCCAGCGCGAGACGCGGTAGGGCGACGGCGAGCGTGAGAGCGAGCCCGCCGCCGAGGAGAATGGGGAGGAGGTGAGGGCGGGGGAGGGCGAGGTGGGGGGGAAGCCGAGAGCTCATCAGAACACCGTCCCCGCGCTCGCCCAGAGCGCGTTTTCGGCGCGCGCCGCCGTGGCGCTCGCGATTTGCCCGCTGCGTGTCCGTCGATCGACGCCCACCCGGAAGGTCAGCCACTCCACTGGCGACACGGCGAGCCATGCGCGCCCGAGGACGCGTCGATCGTGCAGCGCGACCTCCCCCGTGATGCGCTCCTGGTACCGATCGAGCCCCTCGATGCTCCAGTACGTGTCGAATCGCCCGAGCGCGCCGGCGGAGACGGGGCCGAGCGAGATCTCGACCTCGGGGCTCACGTTCGCCCCGAGCGCGAAGTAGTAGCTCTGGTCGTTGACGACGGTCGGGACCGCCGTGCTGCGGGTGCCGTTCAGGCGGAAGTACTCGTCGACCGCGAGCGCGTGGACGGCGGTGAAGCCGGGGCGGAGACCCAGGGTCGTGCGCACGCGAAACGGCGGGGCGAAGAGCTCGTGCCTCACCAGGAGCCCTGCGACGTGCACGCCGGCGATCTGGTCCATCTCGTGGGGGTTTGTCCGATCGTAACTGTGCACGCCGTAGTCGAAGCCGGACGTGAGGCCGAGCAGCAGGCGCTGGCCCGCGAGACCGCCCTCGGTGTCCGCGAGCGCGGTCGTCGCGAAGGCGATGGGGGCGAGCGTCACGTCGAGCTGCAAGTCCGTGACGCCCACCCTCCCGAGCTGCGCTTCGGCGGCGAGCGACGAGACGTTCCCGTCGAAGAGCCACTGGGACCTTCGGCCCGGCAACTCCCAGCCGGGCGCGTGGATGACCTCGGTGCGGAGCGCGAGCCGCGCGTCGCCCCAGGTGGGGCCCTTCTCCTGCAGCGTCGCCACCGCGCCCGCGGAGAGCTCGAAGCGGTGCGATTCGTCGCGCGCGAGCCCAAGATCGTCCACCTCACGCGACCGCAGCGGCGTCGCTCCATCGACCCAGTCGTGGATGACCTTCGAGGGGGCCAGGACGAGCGCGAGCACCCGCGTCGCTGGCGTCTGCCTGCTGCGCTGGAAGAGCACGCCGAGCTGGGTCAACGTCTCGCCGATGACGGCGCCCGAGACCGGCGTGAAGATCAGATCATTGACGCTCGCCTTTTCACGAAATTCGCCGATGTACTCCCACATCGTGGACGCCGCTGCCGCGAACAAGAACGACTCGAGCACGTTGAGCCGGTTGCCGCGCGCGGCCGTGTAATAGAGCCAGCCCGCCACCGGGTGCGTGATCATGTTCGTGTCGAAGCGGTTCGTGTCGAAGCGCACGGCGTCGCCGGTGAGCTTCGCGCGGAAGCTCGGCCAGTCGTAGCCGAGGTCCCAGTCGGTCGAGTTACCCTGCGTGGTCGAATACTGAACGGCGCCCGCAGCCATGATCGCGCCCAGCTCGAGCGTGGCGCGCAGGTAGTGCTTCCTCTGCGGCGTGGCGTACGTGAAGGTCGCGGTTGTCGGCGGCGGTGGCTCGGGCTCTCCGGCCCGCGCGAACGAGGTCGCACACATGAGCCCGACGCCGGCGGCGAGCGCAATCGCTGTGGGTGGAGATGCCCGCACGCCCGGACCCCAGCAAGGTGCGTTCCGCCGATGCGGGAGGGCGTTGCCGCGGGATCGCGATCCTCGGCGTGCACCGTTTGCGCCTGCATGAAGAACCCGCACGAGCCTACCCCCTGGCACGACCCGCGACACTACGTCAGAAAAGGTCCTTCTTGCCGGCCGCCTTGAGCGCGGCGACGATCGCCCGCACGTCCTGCGCGCGCTCGCGCGGGATGACGAGGAGCGCGTCGCCGGTGTCGACGACGACGAGATCCGACACGCCGACGAGCGCGATGACGCGTTTGGTGCCGCCGAGATCGCAGACGAGGTTGCCGCGCGCGTCGATCGCGATGGCGCCGGCGGGGAGCGCGTTGCCGTTGGCGTCCTTGGCCGCGAGCTCCCAGGCGCTCTGCCAGCCGCCGACGTCGTTCCATCCGAAGTCGCCGCGCACCACCGCGACATTCTCTGCCTTCTCCATCACGCCGTGGTCGATCGAGATCGACGGCAGCGTGGGAAAGATCTCCCCGAGCGCCGCCGGATCGGCGTCGATGCGCGCGAGGCCGCGATCGAGCTCGGGCATGTGCTCGGCGATCGCGTTCGTCATGGCGCTCGCGCGGAAGAAGAACATCCCGGCGTTCCAGAGGTGACGCCCGCCCGCGACGTACTCCGCTGCGCGCTCGAGGTTGGGCTTCTCGACGAAGCGCTTGACCGCGAACGTCCCCGGCGACGTCTCGGCCCCGAGCTCGATGTAGCCGTAGCCCGTCTCGGGGCGGGTCGGACCGATGCCGACGGTGGCGATAGCGCCGCCCTCGGCGGCCGAGAGCGCGCGGGCGAGGATGGCGACGAAGCCGGCCTCGTCCTTAATGAAGTGATCGCTCGGGAGGACCGCGATCAACGCTTCCGGATCGCGCTTCTGGATCTCGCGCACAGCCCAACCGATGCACGGCGCGGTGTTGCGCGGCACCGGCTCGGCGAGGAGCTGGGCCGCCGGGACCGCCGGCAGGCACGCGGCGGTCGCGGCCAGGAGGTGCTGACCGGTGGCGACGTACACGCGCTCCGGCGGCACGAGCGGCGCGATGCGGCGCACGGTCGCCGCGAGGAGCGGCTCGTCCGCGTTGCCGGCGAGTGGCAGGAGCTGCTTCGGCCGCCCTGTCCGCGATGCCGGCCAGAACCGCGTGCCCGCCCCCCCCGCCATGATCACCGCGTAGACGTTCGCGCCGTTCGCCATGGACCGCGCGTACCACATATTTGCCGGTTTTTCGCCTCGATCCGTGTCCTCGTCTATACGGGTAAGGCTAGATGCACTCGCTCGCGCAGCCGGCACGGGTCCTCCTCTCCGCGTGGCTCCTCATCGTGGGGCTCGTCCTGGGCGGGTGCGACCGTGCGGCGCCGCCGGCGCTCATCACGGCCACCGAGCTGGGGCCGGCCGAGGCCGAGCTGGGCGATCGCCTGGAGGTTACCGGCGTGGGGTTCCCGAAGGGGAAGACCGCCCACCTCACGTTCCGCGGGACGCTGCACCGCCCGGGGGAGGCCGAAGTACCGGCCGAGATCGAGGTCGCCGCGCCGGCGGTGAGCGCGCAGCGCGTCGAGCTCGTCCTGAGCGAGGCGCTGCAGGTCATGTTCTGCGGGCGCACGGACCGTGCACAGCACACGACGTTCCGCGGCGAGGTCGAGGTGGCGTTCCCCGCAGTCACCGCCGGCGCCCCGCCGGTCGCCGCGATCGTGCCGACCGTCACGCTCGACGTGCGACCGGCGTCGCCGCCGCGCGCGACGGTCGAGGCGCGTCGCGCCGAGGCGGAGCACGCGACGTCCTACATGGGGCTCGCGTTCGACGAAGGGCCCGCCGCCGCGGGTGGCATCGCGGTGCGCGCCGTCGCGCCGGGATCGCGCGCAGATGCCGCCGGGGTCATGGTCGGCGACGTCGTCACGAGCTTCGACGGCGTGCGCGTGCTGTCGCGGGAGGACATGATCCCGGCCGGGGCGCGCGCGCGCGTCGCGCTCGGGCTACGTCGCGAAGGCGCGCCTGCCACCATGGTCGATGTCGCGATCGACGGCTACCGCCTCGCCGCGCCGCGCGATCTGGTGCTGGGTGGTCTGCTCCTTCTCGTTGCCACCGGCGTCGTGGTCTTCTTCTTCGCGCCGGGGGCCGGGATCCTGCCGTGGGTGGAGCGGCGCCTCGCGATGCGCCTCGTTCCCCGGTCCGCGTTGCGGGAGGTCGCTGGACGCGCCTCGTCGTCGCGCGCGCCGCTCGTGCTGGCTGCCGCCGCATCGCTGCTCTTTGCGGTGATGCCGTTCGGCCGCTACGTCGTCCTGGCGGACGTCGACATCGGGCTGCTCTTCCTCGTGTCGTTCACGTCGCTCGCCACGATCGGGTGGCTCACCGGCGGCCTGCGCGGCGCCGCGCAGAGCGTGAGCTTCGAGGTCCCCGCGGCGCTCGCGATCGCGTGCGTCGTGTTGATGACCGGCTCGACCCGCCTCCACGAGATCGTCCGCGCACAAGGCGGTGCGCCGTGGAGCTGGTACGCGTTCCGCAGCCCCGTCGCGTTCGTGCTCTTCGCCCTCCACATGACGAGCGCGCTCGGGCAGAGCCGCCTGGTCCCCGGAAGCCTGCCGGAGGCCGAGAGCGATCCCAGGCCGAGCCCCAGGAGCGCGCTCGCCTTGCGCGCGTCCACCATCGCCGAGTGGGCCAACGTCATCGTGACGTCGGGCACGAGCGCCGCGCTGTTCCTCGGGGGCTGGCGCCTCCCCGGCACGACGCTGGGCCACGAGAGCGGGCACCTCGGCCTGGAGCTCCTCGGCAGCGCGCTCTTCCTCGTGAAGGCCGGCGTCCTCGTCGCGCTGGTGGCGTTCGTCCGCCGCGCGCTACCGGTGGTGCGGGTGGGGCAGACGATGCGCGTATGCTGGCGCTGGCTCGTCCCTCTGGCCACCGTCGGCCTCGCTGCCACGCTGGGGTGGCTCGCGTGGAGCCCCAGCGCCACCGTCGAGCGGATCCTCGCGATGGGCACCTGCGCGCTCGTGGCCCTCGCCGTCGCCCGCCTCGTCCACCGCGTGCACTTCGCCGCCCGCCTCGGCCCCGACGACAACCCGACGAGCGCCTTCCTCTGAGCCTCGTGCGCCCCACGCTTGCGCAAAATCGCCGAAAAAACTAGCGTGCCCTAGCCCCGATGCCCGACCTCTTCGGACCCGTCACGCGCGCCACGCTGGCGTTCGGGCTTTGGGTCGTGCCCCTCGCGCCGCTGCTCGCGGCGGCGTACGTCGCCATCGTGCCGCTCGTGCGTGCCGTGCTGAAGACGCCGCGCGCCAAGCGCGGGACGAGCGACGCGGCGGCAGCGGGCAACGCGGCGCTGCTCGCGGTGACCCTTTCGTTCGGCTGGGCGTCGTGGTCGACGCTGCGGCTCTCGCAGCTCGAGGACGGGCAGCGCTTCCTCCTCGAGCACGTGGTGCGGATGGCCCGCGTCGGGCAGCTCGACATCGCGCTGGACCTCGCGCTCGACGGCATGTCGTCGGTGATCCTCCTGGCGGTCTCCGCCGTCGCGCTCGCCCTCTTCGCCGCGATGCGCGCTCGGGCGACGCCGCCCGTGACGCTGGCGTGGGCGAGCCTGCTCCTCGCGTCGACCCATCTGTCGATCCTCGGCGACAACCTGGGTGTCGTGATGGTGGGCTGGGGCGTCGCCGCATGCGCGGTCTACGGCCTCACGCGCGACGTGCGCGGCTTCGTGGCGGCTCGGGCGACGGACGCGGTGCTGGCGTTCGGCACGATCGCGCTCTTCTGGGGCCTGGGCGGCGGATGGTCCGAGAGCGACTACCTCCCCGATCTCAGCCCGCGCTTCGCTGCCGTACGCGTGTCCGCCGCCCCCGACGCCGACGACGCGAAGGACGGCAAAGAAGGCAAAGACGGGCCCGGCGCCCGCGACGAAGACGCCGAGGAGCGCCGCCGCGAGGCCGTCGGGCGCGCCCAGGCGCAGGCCGGCGGCAAGGGCCTGCTCACGATGACCGCCTACCCCGGAGCGCTCGTCTTCATGGACGACGCGCGCGTCCCGCTCATGAACGGCGAGGCGCCGCTCCGCGCGCCGTTCTCGCGGTTTCCGGTCGCGGCGGGTCTCCACTCGTTCCGGATCCACCCGGGCAGCGGCCTCGACGACTACCTCGTCTCCCACGTTTCGCTAGGAAAAGACCGGGAGACCGCCCTCGCCGTCTTCGGCGCCACGGTCACCTTCACGCAGATCCGCGACCAGCTCCTCGTGAAGGACAGGCACGGCGAGGCCTCTGCGCGCGCGATGCTCCTGTCGCGGAAGCTCGGCGGAGGCCTGTCGCTCGTGACCGCCGCGTGCCTCCTCTTGTTCGTCGGCGCCGCCGGGCGTAGCGCCCAGGCGCCGCTGCACGGTGCCCTCGTGCGCGCCAGCACCGCGCCCCCTCTCGCCGTGGCGCTCGTCGCGAGCACGGCCACGGTGCTCGGCGCGCACCTGGTCCTGCGTCTCCAGAGCCTCACCCAGCTGAGCGGCGTCGCGTCGGCGGTCATCGCGCTCACGGGCGGCGCCAGCGCGGTCCTCTGCGCCTGGCAAGCGACGCGGGCGGTCGATCTGCGCCGCGTCGTCGCGTACCTCGCCGCGGCCGACCTCGGCTTCGCGATGCTCGGCGCCGGCACCGGCGCGCACGCCGCCGCGACGCTCGCGTTGGCCGCCTCCGTGCTCTCGGGCGGCGCCGCGTGGACGTGCGTCGTCGCCCTCGACGGCAGCGGCGGCACCGACATCCGGCGCATGGGCGGCCTCGCCAAGACCGCTCCGATTGTCGCGCGCATCTGGTTCGTTACCGCGGTGGCGTCGTGGATCGCGAGTGTGCCGAAGCTCGGCCTCCTCGTCCTCGCGTTCGGGACGCTCGCGACGGCGAGGGTGCCGGGGTGGCTTCCGTTCGTCCTCGGCGTCGCCGCGATGGGCCTCGGCGCGCACGCCACACATCGCGTCTACCTCGTCGTCTTCGAGGGAAAGGCGGGCGCCGCGTCGGTCAAGGATCCCGACGGCGCGGCGACGGGCGGCGCGTGGGCCCTCGCCGGGGTCTCTGCCCTCCTCGGCACCGTCCTCGGTTTTGGTGGGCGTCTCATCGGCAAGAGTGGCCCGTCCTTCTTCGACGAGTGGCTGGAGGACGTCGTCGCCCCCGCGCAGGTGCCCTTCGCGCCGACGAGCGCCGGCGTCACCTGGGGGCTGTTGCTCGTCGCGATCGGCGCCGCGGCGTTCGGTTGGGCCGCCGCCCGGAGCCGCTACGGCGAAGGGCGGCCTCGCGCTAAGGATCTGGAAATTCCGCCTCCCGAGGCGGAACCCACGCTCCCCGAGGCGGCCCGCGTCGCCGCCACGCACACGCCGGCGATGGCCGCGGTCGCCGTCGGCGTCGAGCGCTGGATCCTCGACGGTGCGCACGCGGCCGTCGGCGCCGCCTCCCGCGCCGCCGCGCTCCTCGTCGCCACCGCCGACGACAAGCTCCTCGGCGCTCCCATCGACGCGCTCGCCCAGCGCTCCCTTCGCCTCGAACCGCGCGCTCGTGCCACGGTCGCCGCGGCGTTCGTGCTCGTCGCGGCGCTCGCCCTGTATCTCGCGCTCTCGCTCGGGAAGGCTCCATGACCCACGCCCGTCTCTCCGCTCGCCTTCCCGTCGTCGTCGTCGTCGCCGTCGCGCTCGTCGCGCTTGCGACCGCGCTGTGGCTGCTGCCGCTGCGTGTCGCCGACGCCCAGGGGCACGCGACGAAGCCCGCGACGCCGCGGGGTGTGATCTCGCTCAGCGTCCCTGGGTACGCCGCCGGCCCCGTCCAGCTCAGCCCGCGCGACGGCGGCTGGCTCGGCGAGTTCGTCGTGCACAACACCGGAGACGGCCCGCTCGCCATCTCGCGCATCGCCCTCCGCGGCGACGAGGACGACGTCCGCGCGCCCGCGAAGATGGCGGTGCGCTTCGCCGACGGGGGCGGCACCGCGATCACGGTCCCTCCGGGCGGTACGCGGAAGGTCCTCGTCACCTGGACGCCCGATCGCGAGGCCCGCGTGCACCAGGCCTTCGCCCACGTCGTCGTCACGTCGACCGATGAATCGGCCGGCGAGGTCGCGATGGGCGTGCACGGGCAGCTCCCGCGCGGCGTGTCCTTCGTCACCGACCACGTGCTCTCGTGGCTCGTCTTCCTCCCGCTCCTCGCCGCCGCGCTCGCCGTCGCCATGCAGCTCGCCGGTCACACCGACGACGCGCTCCTCCGCAAGGTCGCCATCGGCGTCACCGCCGCGCAGTGCGTCCTCGCCGCGTGGGCCTGCGACGCGTTCGACGGCGACATGACGCGGATCGACGGCAACGACGGCTACCAGCTCATCGAGCGCGTCGTGTGGATCCGCTCGATCGGCGTCGAGTACTTCGTCGGCGTCGACGGGGTGAGCATGCCCATGATCCTGCTCACGTCGGTGCTCGGCCTCGTCGGCACGCTGGCGGCGACGGGAATCCAGGAGCGGGTCAAGGGGTTCTATGCGTTCTACATGGTCCTCCTCACGGGGATCATGGGGGTGTTCGTCTCGCTCGATCTCGTCCTCTTCTTCGTGTTCTGGCAGGTCGTCCTCGTGCCGCTCTACTTCCTCGTCGGCGTCTGGGGCGCCGAGCTCCGCGAGCAGGCCGCGGCGAAGGCGTTCGTCTTCACGCTGGTCGGCAGCGGCCTCATGCTCCTCGCCATCCTGGCCTTGTACGCGAACGCCGACCGCACGTTCCTCGTCGATGGCACGACGGTCACCCACACCTTCGCCATCCCCGAGCTGATGCGGGTCGCGTTCCACGCCAAGCAACTCACGCTGCTGGGCATGCCGCTCGTGAAGGTCGCGTGGGTGTGCCTCTTCCTGTCGTTCGCGGTGGTCTTGCCCATGTTCCCGCTCCACCGCTGGCTGCCCGATGCGCTCGTCACGTCGCCGACGCCGCTCGCGCTCGTGCTCGTCGGGCTCGTCATGAAGCTCGGCGCGTACGGGATCGTGCGCGTGTGCTTCGGCGTGCTGCCGGAGGCGAGCCGCTGGGCGGCCGGCACGGTGATCGCGCTGGGCGTCGTCAACGTCGTCTACGGCGCCTTGTGTGCGATGGCGCAGACCGACCTGAAGCGCATGTACGCGTACGCCGCCATGAGCCACATGGGCTTCTGCCTCATCGGCCTGGGCTCGCTCACGCCGCAAGGGATCGCGGCGTGCATCATCCAGATGACGACCTCGGGCATCCTCGGCGCGATGATGATCCTGCTCCTCGGCGCGCTCCACGAGCGCGTCAAAACGGGCGAGGTCGCGAAGCTGGGGGGCCTCGGTAAGGAGGTGCCGGCGTTCGCGGCGCTCTTCGGTTTCTCGCTCTTCGCGTCGCTCGGCCTCCCCGGCCTCGCGGGCTTCTGGGGCGAGCTGCTCGCCCTGTTCGGCGCGTTCCCGCTGCACCGCGTGCTGACCCTCGTGGCGGCGCTGGGGGCGGCCATCACGGCGGCGTACCACCTCTCGACCTTGCACAAGGTGGTGCTCGGGCAGCTCGACCCTGGCACCCGCAAGGGGCCGGCGTTGGCCCCGTTTGCCGGCAAAATCCCCGAAATTACGCCGCGCGAGCTCGCCATGATCGCACCGCTGGCCGTGGTCGCGGTCGTCCTCGGCGTGTGGCCGGTTCCCCTCTTGTCGCTCATCGCCGGTGGTGTGCGCGACCTGACCGCCCTCGTGAACCCGCCCGGGCCCGACCAGATCGCGCAGCTCTTTCCCTAGCCTCCCTAAAGCCCCACCGGTTTGCGACCGTTCTCGGGGATCATGCAAAGCGCTCAGGGGCCCTTCTCCGTCGGCGGCCGCATCAAGCACGTCGTGGTCCTCGACGACGACGACACCGTGCTCCGCGCCGCCGATCGACTGCTCTCGGGCGCCGGGTACAAGGTCACCGCGACAGCCGATCCGAAGCGGGCGATGGAGGTCGTCGTGTGCGAGGGGGCCGACGCCATCGTCAGCGATCTCCACATGCCGCAGATGGGCGGGCACCTCGTCCTCGCGATGCTCGCGCACTCCGCGCCCCGCGCGGCGCGCGTGCTCATGACGAGCGAGACGGATTTTTCGCGAATCGCCAACATGATGGTCCCGTACTCGGTCCACGCCTTCGTGACCAAGAAGGACAGCGCGCAGAAGCTCCTGCCGACGCTGGCGGAGCTCCTCGCCGGGCGCCCCGAGGAGAACGAGCTGGCCATCAGCGACGAGACGCGCAGCCTCGCCCGCAGCATCGTCCGCGTCCTGGCGATGCGCAACTACGAGAGCGAGGCGCATTGCATGCGCGTCGCCGCGTGGTCGCGCCGGCTCGCCTCGCAGCTCGGGTTCTCGGCGTCGCACATCCTCGACGTCGAGCTGGGTGCGCTGTTGCACGACGTCGGACAGATCGGCGTGCGCGACGCAGTGCTCCTCAAGCCGAGCGAGCTCACCCACGAGGAGTGGTCGGATCTGCGCAAGCACCCCGATCTCGGCGTCTCGCTTCTGCGCGACGTGCCCGCGCTCCACCGGGCGATGCCGATCGTGCAGTGCCACCACGAGCGCCGGGACGGCAAGGGCTACCCTCGCGGCCTCGCGGGCAATGCGATTCCCGTCGAGGCCCGCATCTTCCAGATCGTGGACGCCTACGACTCGCTGTGCAGCGAGCGCCCCTACCGCGCCGCGAAGAGCGACGCCGACGCGCGCGCCGTCATCGCCGCTTCGGTCGGACCGCAGTTCGATCCCGAGGTGCACTCCGCGTTCGAGGCCATCGAACCCGACGCGTGGGCCGCCGTGACGCACGACATCGCGAAGGAGTGATCCGCATGGCCGTCGAACGACCGGCGCCGCCCGTCTCGGGCGAGGAGCTCCGGGACGAAGTTGCAGGGGAGGTGATCGGCGCGCTCAACGCGGTGCTGGGCTTCTCGCAGCTCCTCGCGGCCGACGAGGGGACCATGCCGCGCGACCTGCGGGAGCGGTACGCCACCCACGTGCGCGAGGGGGCGGGGAATCTTCGGCGGATGGTCCTCGGCGTCTTCGGCATCGACGCGATGGCTGCGAGCAAGCGCGGCTCGGGGCCGCACGCCATTGCGCCCGTCTCACCCATCGTGGACAGCAGCGCGTCTGCCGCGGAGCCCGGTGCCCACGCGTCGCTGGCCCCGATGCCGAGCTCCGCCGGCAAGGGCGCCAAGGTCGTCGTCGTCGACGCCGACGCCCGCGCGCGCGAGCTCGTCGTCGCCGACCTGGACGGGCGCGGCTACGAGCTCCTTACCTTCGCCACGTTCGCCGAGGCGCTGACCTTCGCGGAGACGACACCGCCCGATATCCTGTTCGTCGCGGCGCCGGACCCCAGCGCCTTCGCCGCCTGCCACGTGCTTCGTGGGAGGGACGCGTACCTGCCGGTCGTCTTCCTGACCGACGTGGGCGACGAGCCCGCACGCTCCCGAGCCTTCGAGGCCGGCGCCGAGCAGATCCTCGAGAAGCCCATCGCGCGGCACGATCTGCGGGCGCGCGCCAAGAACCTGCTGAACCTCCGCAAGAACCAGCTCGCGCTCGCCGCCCAGAACGAGCAGCTGCGCCGCCTCCAGGCCTTCAAGGACGAGATGGCCGCGCTCATGGTCCACGATCTGAAGAGCCCGCTCTCCGCCATCGCCATGAACCTCGATGTCGCGCTCGGCGGCCTCCCCGAAGAGGGTGTGCCCGACGACGTCCGCGGCGCGCTCGAGGACTGCCGCGTCGCGAGCGCGCGCCTCTTTCGGATGATCGCCAACCTCCTCGACATCGCGAAGAGCGAGGACGGTCGCCTCGTCGCGCGCCTCGCCCCGGTCGAGCTGAAATCGCTCATCGCGAAGATCGCCGAGGACCACCTCACCGAGGCGAGGCTGCGCAACGTGAACGTCGTGTGCGACGCGTCGCTCGAGGGGCTCTTCGAGGTCGACGCCGATCTGCTCGGCCGGGTCGTGGAGAACCTCATCGAGAACGGCCTCCGCTACACGCGCCCCGGCGGGACCCTGCGCGTCGTCGCCGCCGATCTGGGCACCCAGCTCGAGGTGCGCGTCGCCAACGATGGACCCGCCATCCCGACCGAGGCCCGCGCCCACATCTTCGAGAAATACGGCCAGGCGCAGACGCCGGGCGCCACGCGCATCAACCGCGGGCTCGGGCTCTACTTCTGTCGGGTCGCCGCGGAGGCGCACGGGGGCTCGATCCTCCTCGGCGACGAGCCGGGAATGACGACGTGCTTCTCGGTGCGGCTGCCGAGAAGGCTATTCGCGCACTGAGCGGTCGCGACCCGTACGAAGACGCTACTCTTTGAGCGCTTCGGCGCCGCCGATGATCTCCATCAGCTCCTTCGTGATCGCCGCCTGCCGGGCGCGGTTGTACACGAGGGTGAGGCGGCCGATCATGTCCTTGGCGTTGCGCGTGGCGGCGTCCATCGCCGTCATCTGCGCGCCGAGGAAGCTCGCGTGGCTCTCCAGCAGCGCGCGGAAGAGGCTGATCTCGACGTACATCGGGACGAGCCGCTCGAGCAGGGCCTTCTGGTCCGGCTCGTAGAGGAACTCGCTCGGCGCCGTCCCGTCGGCCCTGCTGCTGCTGCTGCTGCCCTCGACTTCCTTCAGCGGAAGCAGCGGCTCGAGGACGACCTGCTGCGTCATCGCGCTCTTGAACTCGTTGTAGATGAGGTAGATGGCGTCGTACTCGCCCCTCTCGAAGCGCGGCACGATCCAGCCCGCGATGAGGCGCGCCTTCTCGAGGTCGAGGCCGTCGTAGACCTTCACCACGTCGTGCGCGACGTTGGCCTTGCGGCGCAGGAGGTACTCGCGCGCCTTCTTGCCGAGGGTCAAGAACTGGACGTCGACGCCGGCGTCGCGCTTGGCCTTCCACTCGCGCTCGGCGGCCTTGTTGATGTTCGTGTTGAACCCGCCGCAGAGGCCGCGATCGCCGCTGAGGACGACGAAGAGGACCTTCTTCTCAGGGCGCTTCACCAAAAGCGGGTGGAGATCTTGCGCCGCCTCGGGATCCGCCGCCGCCGCCGTCATGGAGGCCGCGACGGAGGCGAGCACGTCGCCCGTCTTCACCGCGTAGGGGCGCAGCGCGACGATGCGCTGCTGGGCGCGGTTCAGGCGGGCGCCGGCGACCATCTTCATGGCGCGCGTGATCTTCTGCGTCGCCTTGACGCTGACGATGCGCTTACGAATGCTCTTTAGGGAAGCCATCGGCGGGGTCCTCGCTCAGCCTTACTTGTCGCCCTTGCCGAACGCGAGGCCGTAGTCCTTGAGCGCCTTCTTGAGCTTCTCCTCGACGTCCTTGTCGATGACCTTCTTCGTGCGGATGTCCTCGAAGATGTCCTTGTGCTTGGACTCGATGAAGTCGTACAGGCCCTTCTCGTACGCGCCGAGCTTGCTCGTCTCGAAGCCGTCGACGTAGCCCTTGGTGGCCGCGTAGATGATGATGACCTGCTTCTCGACGGGCACCGGCACGTACTGGCCCTGCTTCAGGATCTCGACGAGGCGGACGCCGCGATCGAGCATGTCGCGCGTGACCTTGTCGAGATCGCTGGCGAACTGGCTGAAGGCCGCCTTCTCGCGGTACTGCGCGAGGTCGAGCTTCAGGGTGCCGGCGATGCTCTTCATCGCCTTGATCTGCGCGTTGCCGCCGACGCGGCTGACGGAGATACCGACGTTGATGGCCGGACGGACGCCCGAGTAGAATAAATCCGTCTCGAGGAAGATCTGGCCGTCGGTGATGCTGATGACGTTGGTAGGGATGTACGCCGAGACGTCGCCGGCCTGGGTCTCGATGATCGGGAGCGCGGTGAGCGAGCCGCCCGACTGCGGGTTTTTCACGATCTCGTGGTCGTCGCCGAGCTTCTTCAGCTCGGCCTTCGCCTCGCCGTGCCCCTGCTCGCCGATGAAGACCTTCGCCGCGCCGCGGCCTTCCCACTTGGTCCCCTTCTTCACGACCACGAGCTCGTCGGCCATCTTGGCGGCGCGCTCGAGGAGGCGGGAGTGGATGTAGAAGACGTCGCCCGGGTACGCCTCGCGGCCCGGCGGGCGGCGCAGAAGCAGCGAGAGCTGGCGGTACGCGACGGCCTGCTTGGAGAGATCGTCGTAGATGCAGAGCGCGTGGCGGCCGGAGTCGCGGAAGTACTCGGCCATGGTGACGCCGGTGTACGGCGCGATGAACTGCAGCGGCGCCGTCTCGGAGGCGCCGGCGGTCACGATCGTCGTGTATTCCATCGCGCCGTGCGCGGTCAGCTTGTCGACGACGGCGGCGACGGTCGACTGCTTCTGCCCGATCGCGATGTAGAAGCAGTAAACGTTCTGCCCCTTCTGGTTGATGATCGTGTCGATCGCCACCGCGGTCTTGCCGACTTGGCGGTCGCCGATGATGAGCTCGCGCTGCCCGCGGCCGATAGGGACCATCGCGTCGATGGCCTTGATGCCCGTCTGGAGCGGCTCCTTGACCGGCTGGCGCTGCAGGATGCCCGGCGCCTTCACCTCGACGCGGCGGCGGTGTGGGCTCTCGATGGGGCCCTTGCCGTCGATGGGCATGCCGAGCGCGTTGAGCACGCGGCCGACGAGCGCCTCGCCGACGGGCACCTCCATGATGCGGCCGGTGCGCTTGACGATCGAGCCTTCCTTGATGCCCGCGACGTCACCGAAGAGGGCGGCGCCGACGTTGTCGCTCTCGAGGTTGAGCGCGAGGCCCATGATGTTGCCCGGGAACTCGAGCAGCTCGCCGGCCATCGCCCCTTCGAGGCCGTAGACGCGGGCGATGCCGTCGCCGACGCTGAGGACCGTGCCCGTCTCCATCGTGAGGGCGGCCTTCTCGTAGGACTGAATCTGCTTCTTGATGATCTGGGAGATCTCTTCGGCGCGAAGCTGCATGGTCGTGACCTTCTAGGGAATCGGGAGCGGGTTGTCGGGAGTCTAGTTGGAGGGCGTGAGCGCGGTGCGCATCTCGCGGAGGCGGGACAGGAGCGAGCCGTCGTAGATCGTGTCGCCGATGCGCGTGACGACGCCCGCCAGGAGCGAGGCGTCCGTACGCTTGTCGAGGGCGATCTTCTTGCCGGTCATCTTCTCGAGCTGGGCGTGGAGGCGCTGGTAGTACGCGTCGCTCAGCGGCGCCGCGCTGATCACCTCGGCGCGGAGCATTCCCTTCTTGAGATCGTTCATCTCCTTCAGGACCTGCGCGATCCCGGGCAGAACGCGCATGCGGCGGCGGTCGACGAGGAGGAGCAGCGTGTTCTTCGTCGTCGGGCTGACGGTCAGCTTGTCGCAGACCTCCGCCACGATGGCCTTCTTCGACGCGATCGGGATGAGCGGGTTCTCGACGGCGGCGCGGAGCTCGGTGCTCGCGGAGTAGGCCTCCGCGGCGCTGGCAAACTCGCCGACGAGCGCGTCGAGGGTTCCGGTCTCGCTGCCGATCTCGATCAGGGCCTTGGCGTAGCGGCGTGCGATGTGGACGTGCAGGCTCACGTGGCACCTCGGGGCGGGGACATGCTCGTCTGTGGCTTGCCGAGCGACGAGAGGTACTCGTCGGCGAGGCGCTCGTGGTCGGCGGGCGTGATCTTCTGCTTCAGGATCTCCTCCGCCGCGGCCATCGCGATCTCGACCGTCTCGCGCACGAGGTCCTGCTGCATCTGCTTGGACTCCTGCTCGATCTGCTCCTTCGCGTCGCGCGCCATCCGCTCGGCCTTCTCTTCGGCGTCCTTGATGATGCGATCGCGCTCGCCCTTGCCGGCCTCGACGAGGGCGGCCTTCGTGGTGGCGAGGTCGGCGTCGAGGCTGTCGAGCTTGGCCTGGTAGGTCTTGGCGCGCTCGTCTGCCTCCTTCTTCATCTTCGCCGCTTCCTCGATCTGCTTGGCGACCGACGCGCGGCGGGCGACGAGGCCCTCGGCGATCGGCTTTTTGCCGAAGATATAGAAGATGGCGAGGAGGACGCCGAAGTTGATGAGCTGCGAGACGTACGGCGCCTGCTCCTTGTTGCCGAAGTCCGTCCAGTTGATGGGCTTGAGCGCGTGGCCTTCGTGCTCCCCGTGGCCTTCAGCGTGATCGCCGCCGTGGTCCGCGCCCGCGCCCGCACTTGCCGCGGCCGCGTGATCGCCGGCGCCGTGGTCTGCCGCTGCGGGGGGCGCCGCGGCGTGGTCGTCGGCATGACCTGCGGCATTTGCGGGAGCCGCGGGAGCCGCGGAAGCCGCCGCGTGGTCACCGCCATGCGCCTGCGCGAACGCGGTGCCGGCGGAGCAAACGAGCGCGAAAAGCGCGACGTAGAGCGTGCGCAGGAGGAAGCGGGCGGGGCTCATCAGTGGACCTCGCGTCCGAGGACGCGTCCGGCGAGCTCGCGTGCGAGCTGGCCAACGTCCGTCTTGAGCTTGGCGCGTGCCGTCGCGACCTCTTCGCCCATGCGGCCGCGGCCCTCCTCGATGGCCTTCGTCGTCGAGGCGCGCACCTTGCCGAGGATCTCGTTCTCCGCCTTGATTCCTTCGGCGCGGAGCGTCTCGCGCTCGGCGTTCGCGGCGGCGCGGGCCTTGCCCATAGCGGCCTCGTATTTGGCGAGGGCGCCGGCCGAGGCCAAGTCCATGTTGCGAACGTCGGTGATGGCGCCTTCGATGCGTTTCTCGCGCTCTTCGAAGAGCTTGAGCATCGGATCGAAGAGCGTCGGCTTCAGGACGAGCCAGAGGGCGACGAAGAGGCCGATTTGAACGAGGATCGGGCCGAGCGCGAAGTCGACTTCGACGCCACCGGCGCCGGCCGCGAGGAGTACGGGGCTAGACATGGCTTGCGGGGTAGGTAGGGACGCGAGGGGACAAAATCTAGGGGATACCGCGAGGTTTGGTGACGCGGGCCGAGTACCACTCCGGCCCAGAAAAGTCCATGGGGATGGGGCGTTTGCATGGCCGTTGGGGGACTCCGACGCCGACCCCGACTTCCGACGCCGACGCCGACTCCGAAAAGCCGGGCCCGGCACAGGCGGGCGTCTACGAGAGCGCTTGCGTGGTGCTCAAGTCGAGGAGCGTTCGTTCAGCGCGCGCGTCGGATCGTCGCGCGCTGCTCGAGCCACGGGGAAGGCTGCGCGGGACGGAGGCGCGGCGGCGGCGGCGGCATCTCCTGGTAGGTCTGCGGGTAGGCTTGGTGGTAAGCTTGGTGATGCGGCTGCGGGTTCGCGGGCGGGTACGCCTGCTGGTTCGCGGGCTGGTACGTTTGGTACGTCGCGCGACGCGGTGTCTGCAAGTCCTCGGACGCCGGGCGGCGCGGGGGTGGCGCGGGCGGCGGCGTGCGCGGGGGCGCGTAGCCGGGGGGCGGCGGGAGCGGCGTGGCCGGCTGTCGCCCGTAGCCGTACTGGCCCGGGCTGTACCGGCTGCCCGACTGGCCGGGGGGCGGCGGGACGGTGGGGCGCTTGTTCGTCGGCGCGGTCGGGAGCGTGTATTGCCGCGGAAGCGGCGCGGCCCTGGGGATCGGCATCGCGTGCGCCGGCGCGCGGGCCTGTGGAGCGCTGGTGTACACGTCGCGCGGCCCGGAGCTGTACGATGGCGGGCGCATCCGCTCGAGCGTCGAGGGGTGCAGCTCGACGCGCGCCGTCGCGGTGTCGACCTCCCACTCTTCATTGGACTCGGGATCGGGGTCGATGTCGTGCCAGACCTCGTCGCGACGCATACGACGGGTGTCGACGTCCCACTCCTCTTCGGTCTCCGGCACGTCGTCCGGCTGCGGGCGTTCGCGCAGGCCGCTGTCCCAGTCGTCGCGCGCCTCGTTGCGCGTCTCGAAACGGAGGATGGCCGCGGTGCGCACGAGCGTGACGCGCGCCGTCTGCGGATCGACGCGCGCGAACAGCATCGGGACACCGACGCGGGGCATCTCGAGGAGCCCACCGCGCGTCTGCACGTCGAGCGACGCCACGTACTGCGCGCCGACGCACCGCGCGGCCGCATGCTGGCTCTTCTCCCACTGACGGCTATGCGGCTGCTGGGCGCCGGCCTTCGTCGCCACCACCCAGCGGCAAACTCCGTTCGCGTCGAGCATGAATGTGCACGACTCGGTATGGGCGGCGTACGCGATTTCCACGGGGGTTGGATCCTTGGGCCCCAAGCGGACGGCGGACCGTACACCTCGGGTTACGATCCACTAAGCAAACTTCGGACCTATCCCACATGGAATCACCGCCGCGGAATTCCACGTGAAAATGGGACTATTTCCCGGGTTTTTTGCCTGGTCCGTGGATCTTCGCGGACCCAGTGGATCGCGATTCACCGGGGTCGGGTCGGCTGGGGGCCGTCGTGTACGCGCGTTGCGGGACGGAACGGCTGGCCACCAGGACCGCGCCGCGCGGCCCGGTCTCCGGATGGACACTCGCGAAGCCCTCTTGCTTGGCGAAGCCTGCGAGGTCACCGCGGTGCGATTCCATGTACGCGCTGAAGCGCGCCCAGAAGGCGCGCGCGTCGTCGTCGCCGAGGGCCTTGCCGTCCACGACGACGGCCAGGTTTGCCGTTCCCGTCGCCACCGCGCTCACTTCACGTCGGCGGCGATCTCTTGCGCGTGCACGCTGACGTCGACCTTGCGGTAAACCTTCTTCAGCTTGCCATCGGTGCCGACGACGAACGACTGGCGCCCCGCGTACCCGTCCTTGAACGGAACGCCGAACGCCGTCGCGAGCTCGCCCTTGGGATCGCTCACGAGGAGGAACGGAAGCTTGTGGTGCTCGGCGAACGCCTTGTGCGACGCGTCGGTGTCCCCGGAGACGCCGATGAGGACGACGCCCTTCTTCTGGAGGTCGGCGAACCCGTCACGGAAGGCGCACGCTTCCTTGGTGCAGCCCGGCGTCTCGTCCTTCGGGTAAAAGTAGACGACGACGCTCTTGCCCTTGAGGTCGGCGAGATGAATCGCGGTTCCGTCCGAGGCGGTGGCGGTGAAATCGGGCGCCGCCTTCCCCGCGTCGAGGTCGGGAACTTGCGAAAGGATCTTGAGGGCACCGCCCCCGGTCGCGGTCGGGTTCGCGGTCGCGGTCGGGTTCGCGGTCGCGTTCGGGGCCGCGGTCGGGATCGTGGTCGGGGTCGCGTTCGGGGCCGCGGTCGTCGCGGGCGCGACGCCGTTCGTCGTCTTCGGATCGTTCGGGATGGCCTCCTTCCCACACGCCGAGACAGCCAGACCCAAAGCACCCACGAGGACGAGCGTTCGCATGGCCGCGGACCATACCAGGCGCCCCGTTTCCTTACCAATGGTGTCGAGTCGTCCTGCGGTCGGCGTAAGATGAAGCGATGGCGCAAGGGGTCTACTTCCTCGGCGGAGCGCAGACCGACTTCGCGCGCAACGTCGCGCGCGAGGGTAAAGAGCTCGCCGATATCGTGCAGGAGGTGACGCTCGCTGCCGCCCTCGACGCGCGGCTCGACCTCGCGGAGCTCCAGAGCATCCACGTCGGCAACGCCTTCGGCGAGCTCTTCACCGGGCAGGCGCAGATGGGCGCGCTCCCGGCGACGCGGCTGCCGGCGCTCGAGGGGATCCCCGCGGCGCGGCACGAGGGGGCGTGCGCGTCGGGCAGCCTCGCGGTGCTCGCGGCCTCGGCGGAGATCGAGGCGGACCGCTACGGCTGCGTGCTCGTCGTCGGGGCCGAGCAGGAGCGCAACGTGTCGGGCGAGCTCGCGGCGCGGCACCTCGGCGCGGCGGCGTGGACGGGGCACGAGGGGGAGGGGGTGCGGTACCTGTGGCCCCACATGTTCTCGGAGATCACCGAGCGCCTCCTCGCGCGTTCCAGCGGCGGCTCGGGAGCGCCGACGCGCGCGCACCTCGCCGCCATCGCGCAGAAGAACTTCGCCAACGCGAAGAAGAACCCGTACGCGCAGACGCGTGGCTGGACGTTCGGGCCCGGCGCGTTCGACGACGACGACGCGGCAAACCCCGTCGTGACCGGCCGCGTACGGCGTCAGGATTGCGGCCAGGTGACCGACGGCGCCGTCGCCATCGTCCTCGCATCGCGCGCCTTTGCCGACGCGCACGCGGCGCGCACGGGCCAGCGCGTCACGGCCATGCCGCGCCTGCAGGGTTGGGGCCACCGCACCGCGACGCTGTCGCTCGCCGACAAGCTCGCGCGCGGCGCCGGGCAGCCCTACCTCGTGCCGCACCTGCGCGCGGCCGTCACCGACGCGTACCGCCGCGCCGGCATCGGCGGACCGTTCGAGCTCTCCGGGATCGAGACGCACGACTGCTTCACCGTCACCGAGTACCTCGCGCTCGATCACCTCGGGATCACGCCGCCCGGGGAGGCGTTCCGCGCGATCGAGGAGCGCACGTGCGAGGTGGGCGGCCGCCTCCCCGTCAACCCGAGCGGCGGGCTCATCGGGCTCGGGCACCCGGTCGGCGCGACCGGCGTCCGCATGGTGCTCGACGCGTGCCGCCAGGTCTCGGGGCGCGCCGGCGATACGCAGATCCCGGGCGCGACGCGCTTCGGGACGCTGAACATCGGAGGGAGCGCTACGACCGTCGTGAGCTTCGTCTGGGGAACCGAAGGAGCCGCCTGATGCGCGTCGAGACGATCCGCACGTACGAGTCCCGTCTGCCGGCCGCCGATCCGCACCCGTACCGCACCGGCGCGTGGACGCCCAACCTCGTCGAGGTCGATGCCTGGGAGCTCGACGTCTTGGAAGGTGAGATCCCGCGCGACCTGAACGGCGTGTACCTCCGCAACACGGAAAACCCGCTGTTCGACGCGATCAGCGGGCGCTACCACCCGTTCGACGGCGACGGGATGCTCCACGCGATCACGTTCGAGGACGGCAAGGCGCGCTACCGAAACCGCTTCGTCCGCACCGCCGGGCTCGCCGCCGAGCTTGCGGCCGGCGAGCCGCTCTGGGCGGGCATCCTCGAGCCGCCGGCGCTGTCGAAGCGCGACGGCTGGGGCGCGCGCACGAAGATGAAGGACGCGTCGAGCACCGACGTCATCGTGCACGGCGGGCTCGCGCTGTCGACGTTCTACCAATGCGGCGACGGCTACCTCCTCGATCCCCTGACGCTGGCGCCGCGCGGCAAGGCGAAGCTCGAGCATCCGACCTTCGCGAAGGGCGCGACGATCTCCGCGCACCCGAAGGTCGACCCCGCCACCGGCGAGCTCCTCTTCTTCAACTACTCGTGCGAGGCGCCGTATTGCCACGTCGGCGTCGCCGACGCGAAGGGTGCGCTGGCCCGCGCCATCCCGGTGCCGCTGCCGGGGCCGCGCTTGCCGCACGACATGGCGTTCACCGCGAGGTACGCCATCCTCGGAGACTTTCCTCTGTTCTGGGATCCGGCGCGCATCCAGGAGGGCGTCTACCGCGCCAAGTACCACCCCGAGATGACCTCCCGCTTCGGCCTCGTCCCGCGCGACGGGCAGGGGCCATTGCGCTGGTTCGAGGCGGCGCCGACGTACGTGCTGCACTTTTCGAACGCGTACGAGGAGGGGGACGAGGTCGTCCTCGAGGGCTACTTCCAGGGCGCTCCCGTGCAGGCGCGGACCCCGGAGGACACGCCCATCACCGTCTTCATGAAGAGCCTCGACATGAACGCGATGGAGACGCGCCGCCACCGCTGGCGCTTCGATCTCCGGACGGGGGCTACCCGCGAGGAGGCCCTCGACGACGCGTGCTCCGAGTTCCCGACGATCCACGCGGGCTACGCGGGCCGGAAGCACCGCTACGTGTACGCGGCGCTCGGCGAGCCCGGCATGTTCCTCTTCAACGGCTTCGTGCGCACCGACGTCGAGACCGGCACCAAGAGCACCTACCGCTTGCCCAAGGGGGTCTTCGCGAGCGAGGCGCCCTTCTGCCCGCGCGACGGAGGGGCGAGCGAGGACGACGGCTACCTCGTGACGTTCACGATCGACGTCGCGGGCGACGCGTCGGAGTGCCAGATCTTCGACGCGCGCGCGCTCGAACGCGGCCCGATCGCGCGCGTGCGCCTCCCGATGCGCATCTCGAGCGGCACGCACGCGACGTGGGCGCCGCTCGGCGAGCTCGGCGCGGCCGAGGGCCGAACGCTCGGCGCAGAACCCTGAACCATCGTGGATCTCGAGGCGCGCGCAACGCGCGTCAGCTGCACCGTCGGTACTGTTTTTGGCAAGCCTGCGGATCGGTCGTCACCGAGCACTCGGGGGGAGCGGGTGACGGTGCGCACGGGTGCGTGCACGCGGCCGAGGACGCGGACAGCGCGAGCATGAAGGCGAGGATGAAACGGGCGCGAAGCATGGGCGAAGTGTAGCCGCGTCTCCGCCGCGGGTCACCCGTCCCCGGCGCTACGCCAATCGTCGCAGGGTCGTCACCGTTCTCTCCGGCACGTCCTCTCCGTAGTCGACGAGCGAGCCTTCCAGCCTCGCCGACGCGATCTCCTCGAGCGTCGCGACGCCCTGCACGAGCGTGGCGAGCGCGGCTCTCTCCTCGTGCGTGTGGTTCACCACGAGGAGCACACCGTCCGGCGCGAGCATCTGCGCCGCGTGCGCCAGCAGCGCTTCGGGCCGGTACTCCCTCGCGGGCAGGCCCCACTGGAGCAGCGCGAAGCGGGTCACGAAGGGGAAGAACATCGTGACGAGCGAGGCGGGGGAGGGGGGCTGGTACGCGAGAAAATCAGCCACTTCGTAGTGCACGCCGTCGCCGGCGAGCGACGCGTGGGCGCGCGCGTGATCGGCGCGCGAGCGGAGATCGCGGTAGATCACGTGGCCATCGAGCTCGACGCCGACGAGCGCGATCGGCCCGCCGGCCCGGCGTCGCGCGAACGCGGCGAGCGCTGACGCGTAGACGAAGTCCTTGCTCCCCACGTCGACAACGACGACGCGCGAGTCCTCGGCCTCCACCTCCAGCGCGTCGGCCGGGACGTGCGCGTCGAGGACGTCCAGGACGTACAGGTTCTCGCGGTAGGCCGCTCGGCTGGAGCACCCCGCGAGGGCGCCCAGCGCGTACGCCTCACGGAGCTGGGCCTCACGGGCGTGGGCGCGCGCGCGTGCGTCGGCGTCGAGGTACGCGAAGAGCGAGTCCTTCGGCTCGTTCACGAGGCGCGGCACCCCGCGCGAGAACCGGAGCGCGCGCCGCACGCCGAAGCGCAGGGCGTTGAAGGGTGCGAGCACGCCTGCGAATCGGCTGACGTCGAACGTGCGACTGCCTAGCGCGCGCCGCAGTAGCAGCACCACGACGAGCGCCGCGACGACGAACAGGGTCGCCTCGAGCGGGGTCACCTCGTCGATCCTCTCGTCACGGCGTGCTCCCGATCAGAGGATGCCGTACTCCTTGAGTCGCCGGTAGAACGTGCGGCGTGGGATGCCTATTTGCTTGGCCGCCTGCACGCGGTTCCAGTTGCACGACGACAGCGCGTTCAGGATGCGCTCGCGCTCGGTGTCCTTGAACTCTTCTTTCGTGCGCGCGATCGGGCCCTGCGGGGCGCTGCTCGGCCGGATGCTCGAGATTTCGGCGTCACCGCCGGTCGGCCGCGACCGGCTCGCCTCGGCGATCTGCAGGTCCTCGGGGAGGATCTCGTCCCCCTCGCTCATGAGCCACGCGTTCAGGAGCACGTGCTCGAGCTGACGCACGTTTCCCGGCCAGTCGTACGCGACCATGCGGCGGAGCGCGTCGCGGCTGAGGCTCTTCTTCTCGCGCCGGTAGCGCGCCGCGAAGAGCGTCATGAAGTGATCCATGAGCGGCGGGATGTCCTCGGTGCGCTCGCGCAAGGAGGGCACGCGGACCTCGATGACGTGGAGGCGGTAGAACAGGTCTTCGCGGAAGGCCCCCTCCTGCACCATCTGCTCGAGGCCGCGGTTGGTGGCGGCGATGACGCGCGCGTCGACCGGCTCCTCCTTCGCGCCGCCCACGGGCCGGACGGTCTTCTCCTGAAGCACGCGGAGGAGGCCCGCCTGCATCTTGATCGGCATCTCGCCGATCTCGTCGAGGAGGATGGTGCCGCCCTCGGCCTCGCGAAAGAGTCCCTTCCTGTCGCGATCGGCGCCGGTGAACGCGCCACGCACGTGGCCGAAGAGCTCGCTCTCGAGGAGGTTGCCGGGGATGGCGCCGCAGTTCACCCCCAAGAAGGCGGCCTTCGCGCGCGCCCCCGCGGTGTGCACGGCGCGCGCGACCATCTCCTTGCCGGTGCCGCTCTCGCCGGTGATGAGGATGGGGACGTCGGTGTCCTTGATGCGCTCGATCACCGCGTACACCTTGCGCATCGCCGCGCTTGTGCCGACGAGGCCGTGGTAGCCGAAGTGGCCGCGTAGCTCCGCGCGCGCTTGCTTCAGGTCGCGTCGCGCGACGCCGAGCTGCTCGGTGCGGCGCTCGAGGCTCTCGGCGAGCCGGTCCTTCGCGGCGGCGAGCTCCACGTTCGCGCGCGCCAGTTCCTCGGCGCGCTCGCGGTTTTCCTGCAGCAGGCGCGCGTTCTCGATCGCGATTGCCGCCTGATCGCCGAACGCGAGGAGCGTGGGCAGCTCCTCCTGGAAGCGCAGGCCGGGCCGCAGGCGCGTCTCGACGTAGAGCGCGCCGATCGGGCGACCCACCGGCGGGGCTCCGCGGATGGGGACGCACGCGATCGACTGGATCATGAGCTGATGGACGCTGACCGCTTGTGCGAGACTCGCGTCGTCGCGCGCGGAGAGCGCCAGGACGGGCTCGCCGGTCTTCACGACCTTCTCGGCGACGCTGCGCGAGAAGTGGGCGTGCGGATCGTCCCCCTTGCGATCGCGCGCGGCGTGGGCGAGCAGCTCTCCCTGCTCGTTGGCGAGCACCACGAAGCCGCGCTCGGCGCGGAGGAGCGCCACCGCGTGATCGGTGACGTTCACGAGGAGGCGCGCCAGATCGTGCTCGCGCGCGAGCTCGCGCGTGATCTCGAGGACGTAGGCGAGGCGGTCCTCGGGAACGACGGCGGCGCTCATGGTGGTGTTGCTCATGACGGATTGGCGGGTCGTGCCGCTCCGGCCCCGGGTCGGCATGCTCGTCGGCGGCGCCACGATGGTCGCGGTGTGGGCCTGCCGCAGCGCGCGCCGGCGCGGATCGTCCCAGAAGACCTCGCGTAGATCGCGCGGGAGCTTGGCCGCCGTCTCCTCGAGCATCGCGAGCGCCGACTCGGTGTCGCGTCGCGCGTGCGCCGAGGCGCCCTGAGACGCGGCGAGGCGGGCGCGGGCATCGAGCGCTCGCCACGCCCATTCGCGGTTGCCTGCCTTGTTCGCCTCGGTGAGCGCGTGATCCAACGCGCGCGCGGCGGCGGTCTCGTCTCCGGCGGAGAGGGCGAGCGTCCCTTCCACCAGGCTCGCCAGCACCTCGTGCTCGCGGAAGCCGCCCTCGCCGGCGCCCTTCTTGAGGCGCTCGAAGTCGCGCGCCAGGACCGCGGGGTCGACCTTTCCGTGGCGAGCCCGCGTGTAGAGCGCCTCGAGGCGCGCCTCGACGACCTCGAGCGGCCGGTCGAGGGGCTCGTACGCGACCGCGCACTCGTCGTAGAGCTCCGCGCCGCGCACGACATCGCCGGTGCGGGTGGCGAGCTCCGCCTCGATGCCGAGGAGCTGCGCGCGCGCGAGCGGCCCCATCGTGTGCTGCTCGGCGACGAGCGCGTCGATCGACGCGGACGCGCGCGCGTAGCGCCCGAGGAACACGTCGAGGACCGCGAGGTTCATGAGCGCCTGCTGAACGGCGAGCGCGACGCCGCTGCGCCGCCCCATGTCGACCGCCGCCTCGTAGTGCCCGAGCGCCGCCGCGAAATCCCCCTCGGCCTGCGCGAGGCCCGCCAGGTTCTGGCGCATGGCGGCGACGGTCGCGGCGTCGCTCGCGGCCTCGGCTGCGGCGAGCGACGCCTCGTACGCCGCGCGCGCCTCCTTGGTCCGCCCGGCGCGCTGGTGCGCGATCGCGAGCATGCCCTGCGCGACGCCGACCGCGCGCTTGTCGACGATGCGCTCGGCCAGCGCCACCGCGCGCTCCAGCTCCGCGCGCGCCCTGTCGTGCTCGCCGGTGTAAGTGAGCGCGCCCCCGTGCACCGCCATCGCCTCGGCGCGGAGCGCGTCGTCGATCTCCTCTTCGGCCACGCCCGCCGCGAGCGTCGCCGCCGCCGCGTATTCGCCCATCCGCAGCGCGGCGCGCGCTCGGGTGACGCCCCACGCGCGCGCCAGCGGCGAAGGCGCGGCCGGGCGGCTCGTCTCGAGCAGGCGCGCCGCGCCTTCGGCCTCGCCCCGCCCCAGGAGCACCCGCGCGCGCGCGATCGCGACCCGCACGGTCTCGTCCTTGTCGCGGGCCGCTCCCAGCTCGTCCAGCGCCTGCGCTGCCTCGCCGATGCGCCCCTGGTCGAGCGCGCGCTCGATCGACGCGAGCAGCTCGGGGCGCGACAGCGACGAGGGGGGCGGGATCGTGCCGACCGGCGACGACGGCGCAGCGAGCAACGCGTCGACGTCGTCGGCCGAGACCACCGCTTGCGACCCGAGCCGCCGCAAGAACGCGCGCAGCCGACCGGGGCGCCCTTCGAGCCGCTTCACGAGGTGCGCGCGTAGCGCGTCGGGCAGGGACGGGATCGCGCGCCCGACGAGCTCCTCGGCCGCGCGCGGCTCGAGCGGCGGCACGTCGAACATCCGCGTCCGCTTCTTCGCGAGGTACCCGACCAGATCGCGCTCCCCGACACCGACCAGGCGCGCCCCCTGCTCGCTCGCCTGCGTGAGAGCGAGCTTCGCCGCCGCGTCGAGCGCGTCCACGTCGTCGACGACGATGATGAGCTCCCCGAGCCTGTCGTCCCACTCGCGGAGCTCCAGCTCCACCGCCTCACGCGCGGTCATCTTCCCGCCCGGTCGATCGATCGTGGCGACCGCGCGCCCCTCGGCACCGAGCGTCCACGCGAGTCGCTTCACGAGCGTCGTGCGCCCCGAGCCCCGCGGCCCTTGCACCGCGAGCGCCTCGCCTGGGCCGAGCTCCGTCGCTGCGTATTTCAGCGCCTGCGCCGTCGCGTCGAGCGCGACGATCGGCCACGCCATCTCCGATCCGAGGGGGCTCGTCTTCAGGCCTGCGGTCCTCCGCAGCGCGCTCGCGAGCTCGTCGACGCTCGGGTAGCGCGCGCTCGGGACGCTCTCCGTCGCGCGCGCGGCGATCCTCGCGAGGCCGAGGCGCACGTCGTCGGGGAGGGTCGAGCCGCGGCGCCCGAGGCCGTCCGACAAGGTCGCGCCCAGCGCGTACACCTCGGCGCGCACCGTCAGCGGCTCGCCGGCCATGAGCTCGGGCGCAGCGTATTTGGGCGTCAGCCCGGCTGCGAGTGTCCCGCCTTCGCGCAGCGGCGCAGCGAGGCCGAGGTCCACGAGCGTGCCGCGTCCGTCGCGCCCCACGATGACGTTGGCCGGCTTGATGTCTCCGTGAAGCAGGCCCGAGCGATGGAGCACCGTGAGCTGCTCGCTCGCCTGCGCGAGCGGCTCGAGCCAGTCCGGCGCCTGCTTGCTCTCGTCGTCGAGGACGTCCTCGAGGCTCTGGCCGTCCACCATCTCGCGCACGAGGTAGCGCCGCCCCTTGCGAACGCCGCCGCCCGCCGCCGTCTCACCGCGGAGCGAGCCGAACTCGACGACGTGCGGCACGCCCAGCCCCTCGAGGCCGGACAGCGCGCTCGCCTCGCGCACGAGCGCGAGCACCTCGTGCTCACCCGCGTCGGGGGCCAGCACCTTGAAGGCGAGCCGGCGCGCGGTGATCGTGTCCTCGACCTCCCAGACCTCGCCGCCGCCCCCCTGCCCGAGGCGCCGTACCGGCTGGTAGCGCGGAGGGAAGCGCAGCATCGTCTAGAACCGCAGGGTCGGTCCGTTCCCTGAAGCGCCGCTCTTCTTCTCTGGACGCTCGAGGCCGTAGTCGCCGCTGAGGCCGAACCAGAAGCCCTCGGTCAGCGAGAACCCGAGGCCGAGGCGCGCCTCGACTTGCTTGATCGGCTTCACGCGCAGACCCGCGAGGTGCAGGAGGATCCGCGGGAAGATGTTCGGCTTGGACCCGCCGTTCGCCCAGCTCGACTCGGTGTAGCCGCCGACCTTGCTGACCTGCGAGTTCTGATGGTCGGCCTTGTTGCAGCCGCTACCGAGTCCGCCTTGCCCCTCGGTCTGGCACTTCGAGAAGCTCCGACCGTCGCTCGAGTGCAGCGGGCCGTTCTTGTCCGCGTAGACCCAGTTGGTGACGAGATCGCCGAAGATGATCCCGAGCCCGAAGCCGGCGCCGTACTCGAAATCGACGTTCTTCGAGATCTTCGCCGACCAGAGCAGATCCGCGCCGAGGTAGAGCGCCTTGAGGCCGCTGTTCACGTACGACCAGTTGCCGTTCACGTTCGCATCGGCGTTCTTTTGCAGGAACAGGACGTCGTCGCTCTTGCCGTACTCCGCGTACGACAACGACGGGATGAGCGAGAAGCCGTCCTTGCGGATGTCGAGCTCGGCGCCGATCGTGTTGCTCGTGAACGTCGCCCCCTCGCCCACGAAGATGTTGATCATGAACTTCGGGATGACCGTGAGGCCGTAGCGAAGACCGATGTAGTAGTAGGTCTGGCCGTCCTTCTCGGTGACGTCGTTCGGATCGGTGCCGGCCGTCTTGGCCTCGTCGCTGTCGTCTTGGCCCTTGCCCTCGCCCTTCTTCTTCTCCTTCGGCTCGCCGCTCAAGCCGACGCCCACCGCGTCGGGCGAAGCCGCCGGAAGAGCGCTGCTCGAGCTTGAGCCCTTTTGTGCCAGCGCGGTCGGCGCAACCAGGACCGTCGCGGTCACGAGCGCTAGAGCTACCGTTGCTTTTCGCATGGGTTCCCCGGAGGTTGAGAGCGTGCCACGGCTGGGCCACAACCAGCCGTTGTGACCATGCTACACTACCTTCTGAGAGCGCATCCGTCCTTCGAGCGTTCCTTCTCAATCCTCTGTCGGGGTGGCGGGGCCAACTGCGCGTGATCCTCCACGGACGAGTCGTCGAACAGACCATCGATCGCCAGGAGCGCGGCACCTTCATGAAGGAGCTCGTGGTCACCTCTCCGCCGACGCGGGGCGTCGCCGGGGGCGGAAGGCTGGGGTACGCGCACGTGCCGCTGGCGATGGTGCGCAAGCGCGACGCCGCGAACCAGGGAGGGACGCGCGCGCCCGTCCTCTTGATCCACGGCTTCGGGCAGAACCGCTACGCGTGGCACCTGCCGTCGCGGAGCCTCGTGAACTACCTCGCGCGCGCGGGCTTCGACGTCTTCAACCTCGATCTCCGCGGCCACGGGCGTTCGCGTCACCTCGGCGCGCGCCGTTCGCGCGGGGTCGAGGACTACGTGCACGAGGATCTTCCGAGCGCCGTCGAGGAAGTGCGCGCGCTCTCCGGCGACCGTCCGGTGTGGCTCGTCGGCCACTCGCTGGGCGGGCTCGTCAGCTACGCGGCGGCACCCTCGCTCGCCGGCGCCGTGGCTGGGATAGCGTCGATAGGCAGTCCGTATCACTTCACGCGCGGCTCGTTCTCACTCGGGGCGATCGCCCTCTTCCTCCGCGCGCTCGCGATGACGCGCGTGCGCGTCCCGAACGCCGGCATCGCGGTCAACTCGATCGGCGGCGTGCTCCGCACGGTGCGGCGCTTCGCCGAGAGCCCGATCTACCCGCTCCCCTTGCGGGGCTGGCACGCCGGCGCGCTCGAGCCGCACGTGCTCGACGAGCACCTCCGCCTCGCGTTCGACAAGGCCGGCGTCGCCGAGCTCACCGACATGTTCCAGTGGGCGTCGCAGAAGCGCTTCGGCGGCCCCGAGCGCGACTACGTCGAGCGCTTCGAGAAGCTGGACTTGCCGCTCCTCGTGGTCGCGGGCGCGAACGACGACCTCGCGCCGCCGCCCAGCGTGCGCCCTGCGTTCGACCGGTCCACGACGCACGACAAGACCTACCGGACGATGCCGCTGGGCCACATCGATCTCCTCGTCGGGCGCGACGCGCCGGTCCTCACGTGGCCGCTGCTCGGCTCGTGGCTCGGAAGGCGCGCGGCGTAGGATGAACCACCTGGACCGGCTCCTCGCCGCGGCAGAAAATCCTCCGTTCGATCGCGCGGCGCGCCTGCACGCCGATCTCGGCGGCGCCCTCGACGGCCCGTCGAGCCTCACGTTGAGCGTGACGCTCGTGTCGGGCAACGCCTCGGTCGAATCCGCGAAGAAGATCCTCGAGCGGGTGGAGCTCGCGCCCGACCGTCGTGGGGCAGAGCTCGGCGAACGCATCGAGTGGCTCCTCCGCACCACCAGCATGCGGCGGCTGCTCCCGCCGATGGTCGACGAGATCTACGAGGCGCGACCGCTCGGCTTCACCGGCCCCCTGCGCGTCTTCGGCGCCGAGCTCGATTGCCGGCTCGACGCGGCCAAGGCGCTCGTGTCGCCCCAGGTGCTCGTCGAGCTCGCCGCGTCGCTCATCCCCGCCGAGCGCGGATACCGCGGCGCCTGCTTCGCGCGCGCCCGCTTCCAGGGGGTGTTCGTGACGCCGCACATCATCGAGGTGAAGCTCTTCGACTCCGACCTCGAGAGCGAAGAGGACGAGCAGTGGGTCCTCCTCAAGATGTGGGCTCAAAGGAGCGCGGGGAACAACAGCTGCAGTATCGGGCCGTAGCCGCGGGAAAAAAGTTACATCAAACCAGCTGGTTGACGGCGTGCCGGCAGAAACTGTGCAAGCCCGGTCGTCCCCGGCCCTCTTAGGTTTAGGAGTCCTTCACGGCGATCGCCCGTGACAGGAACGACCGAAGGAGGCTGGGAGAATGATGCTGAAAACCGTGTCCTTGGCGGCGATGGTGCTGGTGGGTTTCATGATGTTTCCGCCGAATACTACGACGACCTCACGATGGAGGTTCAGCTGGGATGGGTGAAGCCACCCATCTCCAAGATCCCGGTACGGCCCGTGCGCGATGTGCCCGCCTTCACGGGCACGTGGGAGCAGCACGTCGCCACCGGCTCGCCCGACGAGGCGAAGATCCTGGCGGTGCGCGAGAAGCTTTACTCGAAGCTCTTGAGCCCGGGCGCCGAGAAGGAGTTCCTCGACGGCGTGACCGACGACATCGTACTTGCCGAGTACGACGACCCCCTCGACGCCGTCGGCTGCCGCCGTCGAACAAGGAGTTCAACAGCCACTTTCTCGATGTGACCCGCATCGCCAAGGACGGCCGCGTCGACCGTCTGTGGACGTACGCGAGCAGCAGCGAGATCCTCGGGCTCAGAAAAGGCACGACGAAGTAGGGCCCAGGGACGCACCCCTGTCGACTCTTCTTCTTGAGTAGTCGTTGGGTAGCGTCAGCCCACCGCGCCAACGCCCCCGCGGAGGCTAATGGCACTGCGCGGGGTGCGCGATCTCTTCGAGCTGCACGCACTGCGTCGGGCACGTCTGGGTCGTCGTCACGCCGTGGAAGCACTTGGAGCGTCGCGCGCCATGGTCGACGCAGCGGTAGATCGCGTCGAGCTCGGCGGGACACGTGGTGCCGTCCGCGTCGGCCGGCGGGATGTGCACGTTCACCTCGGCGTGGTTGTCGTCGTAGTGCAGCTCCGCGATCATCTTGTCGGGGTTCACGGTCACCGACAACACGTAGTCGCCGGGCGGGACGCCGGTGATGTCGATCCAGTTGCCCTCGGTGGTGTTCACGTAGCCGTCGCCCCACCCGCGATGGAGGCCGGGGTGGTGGCAGTTGGTCTGCATGTTCGGCGTCCACGTGTCGGGAACCGGCGGCGAGCCGAACGGCCGCTGCGGCGGACGCGGAACGAGCGAGCGCCCGCCCCCCTGCAGGTTGTCCTCGATGCAGAACGATTCCTTGTGCCCCTGGGCCGCCTGCGTGCCGTCGCGCGCCTTGAGCTCGTAGGCGGCGTAGCCCTTGAAGTGGAAGTGCCCGTGGCAGGCCGCGAACTCGAAGAAGCGCGCGTTGCCCTTCGACGGATCGCCGAGGAAGAGGTCCTTGGTCCCCACGTTCGTGACGAAGGTGGTGAAGCGCAGGAGGCGGCGGCGCCCCGCGGCGAGGATCGTCCCCTCGGCGAGGGAGCACGAGTCGGCGGCGATGTCGCGCGTCTCGATCACGACGGAGGACTTGAGCGTCGGCCCGTCGAGGCGAAGATCCGGGCAACGAGCGCCCGGCGCACAGACGTCGAACCGCGGCGCATCGGTGACCGCCTCTTCTTCGATGCCGTCGTCGGGCCGCGAAGGATCCGCGCTTGCGCATGCCTGGAGCACGCCGGCGACGGCGAGGAGAGCGGCGAATCTGCGACCACGCATGGGCGTTCATGGTGCCAATGTCGTACCAAGTCTTACATCTAAGAATTACAGGTGCTTAGAGCTGTAAATCGGGTAGAGCTGTCCAATTCTACTGGATCATCCGCGCACCTGGCGGACCAGAACATTGACGCAAAGGGTACGGCAATGTCGGTGATCTAGGGCCTGTCCCTATATCGGTCACGCCTCTTCCCCGTACGCGTGCCCGTGCCCGAATCCGGCAGCGAAATCTCGCAACATCGAGGAACGAGCCGATAGGGCAGCATGGTGCTGGATCACGAGCGGCTCGACGTGTACGGCCTCGCGCTGGACTTCCTTGTTTTCGCGAATGGAGTCATGGAGGCGCTGCCACGCGGCCGGAGCCATTTGGCCGACCCGTTCACACGC
>JANYHK010000055.1 GCA_025359105.1 Myxococcales bacterium
GAACGCGCCAGCTCCGTCCCCGAAAGCCACATCGGCGTCTGCAGACCCTCGCGACGACCCATCGACATGGGCGCGAACCCTATCCATCCCGCGCCCCGAAGTCGATCCCCCTCCGTCCCGTTTTCTCAACGGGCTGCTAGGGGTCCGTCGGGCCGAAGGCCTGGCGCCATCCCGACCGGCGCTCGCGGCCGATTCGCGTCTCCGCCGCCTCGAAGATGGGCTCGCCGGCGAGCCACCGGGCGTCCGCGTCGGGAATGCGGAGCGCGACGTCGAGGCCGGTGACCAGCTCGTAAGGCCCTGGATCCAGGCCGGCCGCGAAGACCGCGGAGAGGAGCCCCTTGCGGGCGTTGCGGCTGACGGTGAGCTGGAAGAGGTCGGTCGGCAGGTCCCAGTGCGTGAGGGCGGCGTCGAACGCCTGCTCGCAGACGCCTGCGTCGCACGAGTTGTAGGCCCGGCAGGCGAGGGGCCGCGCCGCGTAGACGCCGCACTGCCGGGTCGCCACATCGAGCAGCGGGCACGCTCGCTTCGACTGGGCTCGCTCGGCTTGCGACAGGTCGCGGACGGCGGCCGCCGTCTCCCGGATCCCTTCCGTGCGTGCGGCAAGCGCCGCTGGGGTGAGCGTGCTTCGCAGGTGGGCGGCGAGGGTCAGGAGCTCGGGCACGGATGCGAAGACCGAGAGGTGGCAGCAGAACGCGCACCCCGGCGCGCACACCGGGAGGCATTTGGGATCGCGCGCCAGCGAGCTCACCAGCGCGGCCTTCGTCTGCTCTTCGTACGCGTAGACCGCGAAAACGGCCCGGCGCAAGGCTTCCGGCGAGCGCGCCTGGTCGAGGTGGGAAGCGACGACGCCACGCGCCTGCTGCGTGACGATCGCCAGGTGCTGCTCGACCCGCTCCTCGGGCGTCATCGTGCCTCGCTACAGGTAGCGACCGCTACGCATGAGCGGCGCTCCGTCGAGCTCGACGTCGCTGCCCGTCGCCGTGAAGCCGATCCAGCGCTCGCACGTCCACGACGCGCCCGTTCGTTCGGGGAACGTCAGCCCGAGCGAGAGGTGGAAGCTCGGCAGCGTCTGGTCGACGAAGATCTCGCCGATCGGCTCGCGCAGGCTCTCGTTCGTGCCCAGGCTCACCAGCGCCACGCGGTCGAGGTTGGGGACGCCGCGCATCGCGACCTGGATGCGCCGCGCGAGCGTGGAGTCGCTCCCCTCGATGCGCTTCACGAAGCCGCCCTCGACGTGCAGGACGAGGGAGGTCTTCACCAGGCTGCCGGCGAACGAGCCCGTCGCGTCGCCGAGCGTCCCGTTCGCGACGTACACACCGGAAGCGTCGGCCGGGCACGTGACGATCTCTCCGCCCGGCAAGTTCTCCTTCGCGCCGGCGCGCACGAGACCCGAGTGGTTCAGCCATCTGTGGCGCTCGTGGAGGCGGACGGTGAGATCGGTCCCGGTGGCGCTCCGCACGCGCAGCACCGACGTCGGGCGCATACGCGACAGGACCGCCAGCGAGCGCGCTTCGACGAGCGCCGGATCTGCGGCGAGGCCCGCGACCATCGATTTCCGGCTGAGCCCGACCATGTGCGCGTGCCGCAGGCGCAGGCGCTCGGCTTCGGCGACGAGCTCCGCCCGCATGGTGTACTCGCCGCCGTGGAAGCTGCAGAGGAGCACGCTCGCTTGCGCACCCTGGAGCGCCTCGACGACCTCGGGTCGCGCGTGCACGTGGGGGCGAGCAGCGACGTCCTCGAGCACGACCTGCACCGCGGTCGCCCCGAGCGAGGTGGCTACCGTCACGAGTGCCTCGGCGAGCTCCGTGTGGGCCCGATCGCACAGCACGACGAGGCGCTCGCGCGCGGTGACGCCCAGCGATCCCTCGACCACCCGCCGCGCGGCGCTCCCGAGGTCGAACGTCGGCGGAGCGCTCCCGGCGGGCATTCGGCGAGTCTAGTATGACGGGCCGTTCGCGTACGGCGAAACTGCGCGGGTCGTCGGTGACGGCGCTGCGCGGCCGTAGTAAACGCGGCCGCATGGTTCGCAAAATTCTCATCGGCCTCGCGGTGGTCATCGCCTTGTTCGTCCTCGTGGTCGCGACCCGTCCGTCGGCGTTCCACATCGAGCGGAGCGCCGCGATCGCCGCACCCCCCGACGTCGTGTTCGCCCAGGTCGACGACTTGCACGCGTGGGCGGGGTGGTCGCCGTGGGAGAAGATGGACCCCCAGATGAAGAAGCTCTTCGACGGCAAGCCGTCGGGAGTGGGCGCCATCTACGCGTGGGAGGGCAACGACAAGGTCGGCGAGGGCCGGATGACCATCGAAAAGAGCGAGCCGCCCGGGCGCATCGTCATCAAGCTCGAGTTCCTGAAACCGTTCGAAGCGACGAACATCTGCACGTTCACCTTCGCCCCGACTCCCGCGGGGACGCAGATCACCTGGGCGATGGACGGCAACAACGGCTTCATGGCGAAGGGTGCCGCGCTCTTCATGAACATGGACGCGCTCGTCGGCGGGGACTTCGAGCGCGGCCTCGCGGCGCTGAAGGCGGTGTCGGAGGCGGCGGCAAAAGCCAAGAGCGACGGCGCGAACGCGGCGAAGTAGCAGAAGTAGCGGGCTTCGGGGCAGCGCTACAGGGGGACGGGGCACTGGCCGCCGCAGGTCTTCATTCCGTTGCAGCTTCCCGCGCCCGGTATGCACGAGCCGCCGCCACACTCGCAGTCCTGCTTGCAGACCTGATCCACCTTCGTCGGATCGCCCGCGCACGAGGCCTCGCACCGCGTGTAGAGGGCGGATACCACGAGGTGATGAAGGCAGCACTGTAGTCCGGCCGGGCAATCGGCGGTCTCGTCGCATGCGATCGACGTGTTCGCGATCTTCGCGGCGCACGTGTCGCCCGCGGGCTTGCAGCCCAGGTTGCAGCATTGCTGTGCCTGCGCGTCGCACGGCCCCGCGGTGGCGCAGTCGATCCCGGCGGTGAACGGACCGCACGCGCCGCCGTCGCCTCCACCCTCCGCGTTTGCGTCGGTGCGCGGCTGCGCGTCGCGCGGGCCCCTCCCGTCCGTTGGAGCGTCGGTGCTCGCGTCGGGGCCGAGGTGCCCTGGGTCGCCGGGCGCGCGCAGGTTCGAGCACGCGGCGTCGGCGCAGAGCGCCGGTGCGCAGCTGCCTCCCGCGATGCACGTCTGCTCGGGTGGGCAAGTCACACCCGCGCACTCTTGCCGCAGCTCCACGGGAAGCTCGAGGGACGTATGGGGGACGAAGCGCAGGCGCCGCCGCGCCACGACGCACCCGGCGAGGCTCGCTCCCGGTACGCGCGCCCCGCACGCTTCCTTGCCCAGGCCCGCGACGATCTCGAGCGCGACCTGCGCGCTCCGATCGCCGCTCGGAACGAGGACCAGGTCTCCGATGCCGCCCGGCGATGCAGGGGTGCACGTATCCGTCGTGGTCCCGGGGGCGTCGCTGAGCGACGCGAGATCGGGCCCCACGGTGATCGTGGTGGTCCCGGGGCCCTTCGCGCCGGGGACCGGCGGGCACGTACGGAGATCGCTGGACAGGACCAGGCGGATCTCGGTCGGCTCGCGGCAGCTCGCCACCAGCGCGGCCGCACCTGCGCACGCGCACGCGCAGGTGACGCGGAGGATGCCTCGCCAGCGTCGCATCCCCTCAGGGTACCCTGGGCGAGAGGGCCTCGGTCATCGCTCGGATCGCGAGGAGCTTGTCCTCGAACGGTCCCCAGTCGTCGCGCGCGGCGATCGCGCTCCAGATCGACTCGATCTCGTCGATGAGCATCGTGCACGGGCCCGCGCCGTCGAAATACGGGGGAAGTGTCGCGCGCGCCGGCGTGTAGAGCTCGACGAGGCGCACGAAGGCCTCCCAGTGAGGGCCGCGGTACGCCGGGTCTTCGCGCAGTCGCGTGAGGCGCGCGGCGCCGCCGTGCGCGTCGAAGAAGAAGCGCTCGAACGGCGTCGTTTTTTCGGCGAGGAACGCGAACGCGGCGGCGGCGAGGGCGTCGTCGGTATCCCGGTCGGGCACGAGGCCCAGGCGCCTCACGACGCGCGCGCTCGTCTCTCGGGCGAGCGTCTCCTCGTAGAGCGCGCCGGCCGCGCCGAGCGCGAGATCGGGGGCGATCGGCCGAAGCGCTCCGCCGAAGCGCAGCACGTTGCGGAAGATGGCGCGTGGCTGCTCGCCGTACGCGTAGAGCCCGCCGTGGTCGAAATACGCAGCCGTGAACGCGGGATCATAGGAAGGCAGAAATCGGTAGGGGCCGTAGTCGAAGCTCTCGCCCGTGACGTTCATGTTGTCGGAGTTGAGGACGCCGTGCACGAAGCCGGCGACCATGTAGCTCGCCGCCAGAGTCGCGCTCCTCTGGACGACCTCGCGGAAGAGCGCCGCCGCGGGCTCCTTTGCCCCCACGAGGTGCGGAAAATACTGGGCGATCACGTAATCGACCAGGCGCGTCAGGCGCGGCGCGTCGGCCGCGAACGCCAGGCGCTGGAACGTCCCGAAGCGGACGTGGGAGTGCGACAGACGGACGAGCACCGACGAGCGCGTGGGAGACGGCTCGTCGCCGCGGTGCAGCTTCTCGCCCGTCTCGAACAGGCTGAACGACACGCTGGTCGCGACGCCGAGGGCTTCGAGCATCGCCGTCGCCAGGACCTCGCGGACGCCGCCCTTGAGCGTGAGCCGCCCGTCGCCTCCGCGCGACCACGGCGTGGTGCCGCTGCCTTTGGTGCCGAGATCGAGCAGGCGTCCGGCGTCGTCCTCGAGCTGCGCGAAGAGGAACCCGCGTCCGTCGCCGAGGTCCCGGTTGTACACGTCGAACTGGTGGCCGTGGTAGCGAAGCGCCAGCGGCTTGGTGAGGTTGCCGGGTAGCGGCTCGAAGTGCGCGAAGTGCGCCTCCCACTCGGCGGCGTCGAGCGACGCCAGCCCCACGCGCGCGGCCCAGCGCAGGTCGCGGTAGCGGAGGATGCGCGCGGGGAAGCGCGCGGGGGTGACCTCGTCGTAGAAGCCGTCGCCGAGCGCGGTGATGCGCGGCGCGGGCCGGTAAGCGGAGGAGTCGGTCGGCATCTCTTGGGGGGCGAAGCTTACGCGCGCCGCAGGAGCTCCGTGAGCGGACCCCGAAACGACAGCGGCGTTCCGTCGGCGGCGACGGCGTCGGTCATGCCGAACGTCGTGTCCGGCTGCCCCATGGCCTGCATCAGGCTCACGAGGAGCCGGTTGTGCGCCGGGCCGGTGCGCGGCTTGTTCGCGAGCGGATTGGGCTGATTTCTCGGGTAGCGCACGTAACGTCCGGTGTCGAAGAAGCCGTTGCACCCGCCCGCGAGCAGCACGTGGGCGTCGTTGTGCTCGTGGGTTCCCGTCGCGAGCTCGGTCAGCCACACGACGACGGTGTGATCTAGCAGGGTGCCGTCGCCCTCGACGACGGAGTCGAGCTGCTGCAGGAGGTACGCGACGTGGCTGGCGTGCCACACGTCGAGATCGATCATCGCCTTCTCGGCCGTGGGGGTGAAGGTCTGCCCGCACGACGTAGCGCCCGCGATCGAGGCGTGGGCATAGCCGTGGAACGTCGCGTCGGCGGGGTAACCGAGCTCGGGGCACTGCGGCACCGGCGCCTGGAACGCGACCACGCGCGTCAGATCGCACGCGAACGCCAGGCGCACGAGGCGCATGAACTGCCGCACGGTGTGGCCGGAGCCGTCGAACGTGAGCTCGCATTTGGGAACGGCGCCGAGCGATCCGAGGCTCACCTCGAGCTCGCGGACGAGCGCGCGGTGGTCCTCGAGCTTCTGGCGCCCCTCGGCGCCGAGCTGTGGCGCGAGCAGCTCATACTCGCGCGCGGCGGTGTCGAGCACCGAGCCGCGCATCCCGCGGAGGAGCTCGGCGCGGCTCGTCGGCGCGGCCTTCGGCGGCGTGTAGCCGAGCAGATCGGCGAACGCGGTCCGGGGGTCCTGGACCATCGGCGTCGCCTTGCCCGCGCCGAGGTACGAGAACGGCGAGACGACCGAGTTCGGGATGTAGTCGGAGCCGTAGACGCGCGAGTCGAAGCGCCCGGGCGCGGCCAGGCGGACGGCGAGCTCCTGGTCGATCGTGCGCGCGCCGCCGGTGCAATAGGTTCCCTGGCGCTGCAGCGCGCGGTCACCGGTGAGCACGTCGGCGACGCCGATCTGGTGGTTGTTGAGATCACCGCCGGTGCGCATGACTGCAGCGATGTCCGCGAGCGCCGAGGTGTGGGAGAGGCCCTCGATGGCGAGGAGGCGATCGCGGAACGGATGAAGCGGGCGCAGCGTGGGGGAAAATTCCTCGGGCGCGAGGCCGACGAGCGCGCGCTCGGCGACGCGGTCGCTAGGGCCGCCCGGCACGTCCATCGTCCACGTCCTCGGCAGGTGCCCGTGCGGCTGCACATAGAGGACGACGCGTGGAGGCGCGCGGGTGCCGCCCGCGCGCGCGATTGAGCCCTTGAGGAGCGTCGACGCCGCGCCGACGCCGAGGGCCTGGAGGAGCTGACGGCGGCGAAGGCTCACGGTGCCTCCCCGCGCTGCATGCGGAAGGTCGATGACGTCGTGACGGCGAGGAGGAGCGCGCGCAGGTCCCCGCCGCTCTCGGTGAAGCGCTTCGCGAGCGCGTCGACGGCGGACTGCTCGGCGTCGACCGGCGCGCGCCCGAGGGCGAAGCGCACGAGGCGCTCGGTCGCGCAGTGGTGCACGACGGCGCTCCCTGCGAGGGCGAGGGAGAGCTCCACGCCTCCGTCGAACGCGCCGTCGACGTCGGTGCCGTGAATCGTGCCCCGCGCGTCGATGGGCAGACCGCTCTCCGTCGTGTGGAAATGGCCGGCGGCGTCGTACTTCTCGAGCCCGAAGCCGAAGCCATTGAGCCCGGTGTGGCAGCTCTGGCAGGCGGCAGGCCGGGTCCGGTCCTCGAACAGCGCGCGGTTGGTCTTGGGGCCGTCGTTCGGCGCGGCCGCGGGCTGCGAGAGATCGACGCCGGGCGGCGGCGACACCGGCAGCTGGCACAGGAGGCGGAGCTGGATGCCGTTGCCACGGACCGGCGGCGACGTCGCGCCGCGGTGCGAGAAGCCAGCGAGGAACGCCGCGCGCGTGAAGAGCCCGGCGCGCTCGCCCGCCGGGAGCGTCGTCTCCGTCCACGCGTTCGCGTCGGCCGGCGCGGGGAGTCCGTAGACGCGCGCCATGTCCCCGTTGACCCAGGCGCGCCGGCTCGTGAACAGATCCCGGAAGCTGCCGCCCTGGAAGAGCACGTTCTCCACGAAGAGCTGCGACTCCTTCGCGGCGGATCCCGGCGTCGAGGCCGTCCACGCCGGGTCCACCTCGGTCGTCCGCTGCGTGTGCTCGTCGAGGAGGATGCGATCGAGCCCCAGCCATTGCCGGTGAAAACCCCACAGCGTGCGTCGCGCGCGCGGGTCGCGGAGCATGCGTTCGGCCTGCGCGCGGAGCTCGGCGTCCGTCTGGAGGTGGCCGAGCTCCGCCGCGTCGAGGAGCGTGTCGTCGGGCGTGCTCTCCCACAAGAAGAAGGAGAGCCGGCTCGCGAGCGCGAAGGGCGGCACGGGGACGATCGCGCGCGCCGCCGCGTCGTGAGGCAGCGGCTCCGCGCGGTAGAGGAACTGTGGCGATTGAAGCATCGCGCTCAACGTGAGCTGAACGGCGCCGGAGAAATCGATCGCGCTCCGCCAGGCGAGGAAGCGCGTCGAGAAGCGCTCCTTCTCGGCCCCGGTGAGCGGGCGCCGAAAGACGCGACGGCCGGTGCGTGTGAGGAAGGCCTCTGCGCACTGCGCGGCGAGCTCGTCGGTCGCCCAGTCGGCGCAACCTACGAGCGCGCCCACGTCGACGAGGCGCGCGGTGACCGCCTCCGCGTACTGGTTGGCGATCGCCTCGTACCGCGCCACGCGCACGTCGGACGCCTGCTGCGCCTCCGCGGCGTTCTCGAAGCCGGCGACCGGGACGTCACCGGGGAGCGGCGGCAACACGAGGTCCGGCGCGGGGAAGAGATCGCGGAGCGCGTTGAGGTACTCGACGTTGCTCAGACGCCGGAGCGGCGCGGGGCCGACGGCGGGTGGCGGATCAGCGGAGGCCGCTGTGGGCGCCTGGCCGGCGTCGGCGGAGTAACACCCCGCATACGCCACGCAAGCGAGGCCGAGCAGCGCTGCGGCCGCCGCGGGGCTCCGCGTCAGTGACACGCCGCCGGGTCTCGCTGCATGCACGTCCCCGCGCAGCCGGCGTCACCGGTCGTCGTGCACACGCAAACCGCGCCCGGCGCGCACGTCGGTCCGTTGGCCAGGTTGCACGTCGCGCCGGTCGCCGCGGCCTTCGAGCAGGTGCCCTGGTAGGTGGTCGGGCTGATGGCGAGGCAGAGGGAAGAGCTCGTGCACTGCGCCACGCGGCCGCCCACGAAGCCGCACGGCGCGCCCGGTCCACCCGACGCAAGCGTGTCGCACTGCTTCGACTGCGGGTTGCAGACGATGCCCTGCGGCGTATTGCACACGTCGCCCGCCGTGCACTTGGTGCCGATGGGGTTGGCCGCGCCGCACGCACCGGCGTTGCACGCGAGGTCCATGCGGCAGGGGTGCGTCGCGTCGCAGGCCGCCTTGTCGTCGCCGTACGCGACGCATTTGGCTGAAATGCACGCGAGCCCGTCGCCGCAATCGTTGTCGGCGCCGCATGCCGCGCCCGCCGCCGCCGGGGCGCCGCAGGTGCCGCACGTCTGTCCGAGGGCGACCTTGCACCGCGACCCCTGGCACTGTGCGTCGGCGGCGCAGGCCGCGCCGTCGGCGAGCGTCCCGGCCGCCGGCTTGCAGGCGGCGATCGTCTTCCGAGCGAGGAGATCGCTGCATGTCGTCTGCGGGATCGCGGCGGCGCACGCGGCGATCTGGTCGACGGTCTGTTTCACCCCGGTCCCGTGGTAGCCGCGGACGACGTCTCCGCTGAACGCGCTCGCGCAGCCGGCTACGTCCCCGTAGAAGGCCATCATCAGCGACGGTGCGCATGCTTGCAGACGGCTGCAGTACGCCTGCGCCGCGTCGGCCGCGACCTTGTCGATCGAGGGCCCGGCGTCGGTTCCGGCGTCGCCGGCGGCGACCTTCGACGCGCTGCTGCTGGAGCAAGCCGCGAGAGCGGCGAAGGAGACGGCGGAGAGGGTGCGTCGCAAGTCCATGGACCCAAGGAAAGCACGTTTCTTGCCGATCCGGTCGTGGCGCAGCAGCTGCGCGCGTCAGCACGATTTGCGCGGCGGGCACCCGTTTGCGACCCTCCTTGCGGCGCGTTTCGCAAGGCCTCGAAATTGCGAAGAAGGCAGGCGGGAACGATGACGTCGACCTTCACCCCTTCGCTCGAAGGCCTCTCCGCCGAGGAGGCCGCCCGCCGGCTCGCGCGCGAGGGTCCGAACGAGCTCGGCGCCGCAGCGACGAGGACGCTGCTGGCCAGCGCGCTGGGGATCGTACGGGAGCCGATGTCGCTCCTCCTCCTCGCGTGCGGGGTGATCTACCTCGCGCTCGGCGATCTGCAGGAGTCGCTGATGCTCCTCGGCTTCGTCGTGTTCATCATGGCCATCACGCTCTATCAGGAGCGCCGCACCGAGCAGGCGCTCGGCGCGCTCCGTGACCTGGCGAGCCCCCGCGCCCTCGTGCTCCGTGACGGGCACCGAATCAGGATCGCCGGCCGCGACGTCGTGGAGGGGGACCTCGCGGTGCTCGCCGAGGGGGATCGCGTCCCCGCCGACGTGACCGTCCTGTCGTCGACGCATCTCGCGGTGGACGAGTCGCTCCTCACCGGCGAGTCGGTCTCGGTGCGCAAGAGCGCGTGGGACGGCGCGCTCCCCGTCGCGCGCCCGGGCGGCGAGGATCTCCCGTTCGCGTTCGCCGGCACGCTCGTCGTGCAGGGCTCGGCGCTCGCGCGCGTGCACGCGACCGGCGACCGCGCCGAGATCGGCCGCATCGGCCGCGCGCTGCGTGAGCCGGAGGAACAGGACACTGCGCTTCAGCGCGAGACGCGTCGCCTGGTGGTGCGCCTGGCATGGATCGGCGGCGCGCTCTCCGTCCTCGTGACGGTCGCGTACGCCGTGCTTCGCGGCCGGCTCCTCGAGGGGGTCCTGGCTGGGCTCACGCTCGCCATGGCCATCCTCCCGAACGAGTTCCCCGTCGTGGTTACGATGTTCCTGGCGCTGGGCGCGTGGCGGCTCTCCCGGCGGCGGGTGCTGACGCGCAGGGTGCCCGCGATCGAGTCGATCGGAGCGGTGACGGTCCTGTGCGTCGACAAGACCGGCACGCTCACGCAGAACGAGATGACCGTCCGCGAGATGTCGGCCGACGGCGAGCGCTTCCGCGTCGACCGGCTCGCACGCGAGGCGCTCCCCGAGGAGTTTCACGAGATCGTCGAGTTCAGCATCCTGGCGAGCCGCACCGAGCCGCACGATCCGATGGAGCGCGCATTCAAGGTGTTCGGCGAGGCGTACCTGGCGAACACCGAGCACCTGCACGACGACTGGACCCTGCTGAAGGAGTACCCGCTCTCGCGCGAGCTCCTCGCGATGACGCAGGTGTGGCGCGCGCCGGGGCGCAGCGAGCTCGTCCTCGCGATGAAGGGAGCGCACGAGGCGGTCGCGGACCTGTGCCACCTCGACGACGCCGCGAAGGAGGCGCTCGCCACGCGCGTGGGTGCCCTCGCGGCCCTCGGGCAGCGCGTCCTCGCCGTCGCGCGAGGGAGCGCGCCCGACGATCCGCTGCCGCCGCGGGCGCACGATCTCGACTTTCGCGTCGTCGGCCTCGTCGGGCTCGCCGATCCGCTGCGCGAGACCGTCCCCGCTGCGATCGCCGAGTGCCACGCCGCCGGGCTCCGCGTCGTGATGATCACCGGCGACGATCCGGTCACCGCCAAGCGCATTGGCGCGGAGATCGGCCTCGCCGGCGGCGATCCGGTGACCGGCCCCGCGCTCACGGCCATGAGCGACGACGAGCTCCGCCTACGCGCCCGCACGGCGACGGTCTACGCGCGCGTTCTCCCCGAGCAAAAGCTCCGCATCGTCCAGGCCCTCCGCGCGAGCGGGGAGGTCGTCGCCATGACGGGGGACGGCGTGAACGACGCCCCCGCGCTCCGTGCCGCCGACATCGGCGTCGCGATGGGCGCGCGCGGCACCGACGTCGCCCGCGAGGCCGCGACGCTCGTCCTGCTCGACGACGACTTCGCGTCGCTCGTCGCCGCCGTGCGCTCGGGCCGGCGGATCATGGACAACCTGAGGAAGGCGCTCGGGTACATCCTCGCGGTGCACATCCCGATCGTCGGCCTCACGGTCTTCCCGGTCCTCCTGGGGTGGCCGCTCGTGCTCTTGCCGATCCACATCGCGTTTTTGCACCTCGTCATCGACCCGGCCTGCTCGATCGTGTTCGAGGCCGAGGCCGAGGAGGCGGACGTGATGACGCGGCCGCCTCGCGACCCTCGGGCGCCCATCTTCGGCCTTCGCGCGATCGGATGGAGCCTGGTGCAAGGCGCGGTCGCGATGGTCGTGGTCGTCACGGTGTACGCGCTCGCGCTCCGGCGCGGAGAAGGCGAGTCCCTGGCGCGCGCCCTGGCGTTCGCGACGTTCATGGTGGCGAACATCGGACTCATCTTCACGAACCGGTCGCGGCAGGGCGCGGCGCTCGGCGCGCGCGGGCCGCGTAACCGCGCGCTCTGGGCGGTGTCGCTCGGCGCGCTGGCCTTTCTCGCCCTCGTCCTCTACGTGCCCCTCCTCGCCGAGCTCTTCCGCTTCGCGCCGCTCGCCGCGCACGACGTGGCGCTCGCGCTGGCCGCTGGCGGCGCGAGCGTGGGCTGGTTCGAAGTCTTCAAGGTCGTCCGGCGACGAGGGACAGACTCCTCCGCTCGGCGTTCGGTGACGGGGTAGACTCCGCCCATGTCCCCCGTCGAGGAGCTGGTCGAAGCGTTCACCGAAGCGGGCCTTTCGTTCGGGCGCCCGCCGACGCTGGGCTTCCCCGAGGTGCGTGTGAAGAGCGGGTCTGGCCGTGAGTACGCGGTGCGCGTCTTGCGCTTCAGCTTCATGGTGGCGCCGCAGGCCGAGCGCAACGTGTACCAGCGCCTCACGGTGGCGGACGTGCTCGATCTGGTGCGGCACGACCGTACGGAGTGAGCGTCGTTGCCGCGCAGGGGGAAAGATCGCGCGGGACTGACGGCCGTTGGGCCCAGGGTCCAAAATATCCTACTCCGTCGCACATATCTGCTCCGTTCGAGGCGCTTCGCGTGGTGGTTGGGCTGCCTGGGGGTCGCTGCCGTCGAGCTTGCCCGTTCCAGGTCAAACGACGTTCGCTCTGGGGTACGCTGACCGTCGCTGACCGATGCTAGAACCGCAGGCTCAAGCCGCGCTCGCCGTCCTCACCGGGCGCATCGCCGATGCGCCCGAGCTCGCAGACGCGCTTCGCGACCACTTTCGCCCCTCCGGAGGCGACGCGTTGCCTGACGAGCTGCGCGCTGCAGCCAACGATCTCGGTGACCGCTTCGCCGAGCTGGCGCGCGCCGAGGGCGATGTCGCGGCGCTCGGAGCGCTCTTCGCGGATCCGGGCGGCGAGGCCCTCTTCGCTTGGTGCGCGGGGAGCACGTGGCGGCGCGACGCGGAGATCGCCAAGCTCCTCGGCATGGCGGCGAAGCAGCCGCGCTTCGCGGCGCGGGTGCCGAAGGTCGCGCGGGGGCGCGTCATCGAGGGGCCCCTCCTCGATGCGCTCGCGTGTGCGCCGCTGCTCGGTGGCGGCGCCGCCCTCGCGCTGCCCGAGCACGCCGAGGCGCGCGCGCGGCTCGAGATCCTGATCTGGGAGGCCGGTGCCAGCGCGCGCGAGGTGCCCGACCTCGGCAAGTGGCTGTGGGGCTCGGTCGAGACGTTCGACGCGATGATCGGCGAGCCCGCCCACGGCGCGCTGCGCGGCCGCGTGCTCGCGGCGCGGTGCCTCGAGGTCAGCGTGCGCGGCATGCCGCAGACCACCGATCCCGAGCTCGTCGGGCGCACGCTGCAGGTGCTGCAGCCCCTCCTCTTGCACCCCGAGCCGCTCGTGTGGGTGCATGCGGCGCGCGCGCTGGGCCGGCTGACCGGCGCGCTCGAGCAGATGGAAGGGACCCTGCTCGACTGGGTGCTCGGCGAGTCGCGCCTGCTGCGCCAGCGGGCGCTCACGGCGTTCGCGTCGCTGCCCGCCGAGCGGCTGAAGTTTCTCGCGAGCCAGCTGGTCGCGATCCTCGAAGCGCCGGACCAAGAGGGTGCCGTGCTCGCGGCCGTCGCCGCCGCGACGCCGTATTTGTTCTTCGAGCGGCGCGAGCTCTGGGATCGGCTCGCCGGGCGCGTCCTCGTCGGCGACGGTGGCGCGGTCGCGGCGCGCGCGCTGGCCCGCGGCCTGGCGACGCTATGGCGGCGCGGCACGCACAACCCCGAGATCGAGGGGACCATGCGGGAGCTCCGAGATCTCGCGCGCGCGGCCCGCCCCGCCTCGCTCGACGAGGCGCGCCGCTGGCTCGAGGTGATCGCGGTCACCGACGGCGTGGACGGCGCCGAGCGCGACCCGCTCGATCTCGAGCTGGGCCTGGAGAACCTCGTCCGCCTCGCGGCACAATACGACGACGAGGAGGCCGACGCCCGCGCCGCCCGCTTCGCGATGCAGCTCGCGCCCACCTTCGCCGAAGCGCGCCGCCTCGTGCTCGGCCGCGGAAGGCTGCGCCAGCGCGCCGCCGCGTTCAACGCCATCGAGGGCTGCGCGCGCGCGTTCGCGCTGCGCCTGTGGGGGCCGCTCCTCGCGACGCGTCCGAACGGCGATCCGGTCGAAGAGCCGGCCCTCGAGGAGACCTGGAAGCAAATCGCCCGCGCGCCGGCGGAGATCCTGGATCTCGTGAAGGAGCAGCGCACCGGCGTCGACGTCGATCCGAACGAGCACCTCCCGCTCGAGGTGCTGGCGATTCGCCTCGGCGGTTACGCGCTCGACGCGTGCGGCGAGGACGCCTTGCTCGGCCCCGGGCGCGGCCCGACGGCGCACGACACCTGCCTCTGGCTCCGCAAGCTCCAGGGGCTCGCCGACGGCTCGCGCGAGCTCCCTCCGCCGCTGAAGGGCGCGCTGAGCACGCTCTTCTGGCGCCTGGTCGACACGACGCGCGGCACCGCGCTGGGCGAGGTCGACGACGTCCAGTGGCTCGGGCCGTTCGCGGCGTGGTGGGCGCTCGTCATCGATCGCCCGGCGATGCTGCAGCAGCTCGGCACGGCGCTCCCGATGATGGCCGAGAGCGCGCTCGCGCAGTGCTGCGAGCGCGCCGAGACGCTGCGGACGCACGTGGCCTCCGGTGCCGCGGACGGACAGTGGGGCCCGGCCGCCGCCGAGGCCCTCGCCTCGCTCCACGCCGAGGCGACCGAGCTCGCGCACGCGCTCGCCGGTCTCGCGCACGCGCTGGGCGAGTTCAAGACCGCGGCGGGACCGAAGCCGGCGCTCGAGGCGATGTGCCTCGAGCTCGTTCTCGCCGGCGATCGCCTGCAGGGCGCCCTCGCCGATCCGGTGAAGGCGCTCCACCCCGCGACCGCCGAGAGCGCCGACGACTCGCTCCGTCGCGCCGCGACCGAGAACGCCCCGCGCGTGGCCGCCCTGGTCGCGCGTGCCATCCGCGCGCGCGAGCCGGCGATGCTCGACGTGTGGTTCGCCTCGCTGGGCCCGTCGACGTCCGCCCTGCTCGAGGCCGCCATCCGCGCCGCCATCCGTCGCACGCCGCCGCCGCCGCCGTCGCAGAAGAAGAAGGAGCCGCGGATCGTCGAGGGCTACGAGCTCATCAAGCCGCTCGGCGAAGGCGGCATCGGGACGGTGTGGCTCGTCCGCAAGCCGGGCGCCGATCGCTACTTCGTCCTCAAGATCCCCAAGGCCGAGGCGCTCGCCAACGCCACCGACACCGAGCGCGCCGGGATCCTCGCCTCGTTCGTCGAGGAGGCGAAGGCGCTCGCTGGCCTTTACCACCCGAACGTCGCGAACATCATCGACCGCGGCGTCGCCGCTGGCGTTCCGTTCCTGGTGCTCGAGTACCTCATCGGCGCGGACCTGAAGCAGTACGCGGGGGCGCGCGCGATGACCCTCTTCGAGCTCCGGCACGTGGTGAGCGAGTCGTGCGCGGGCCTCGCCGCGCTCCATTCGGCCGGCCTCGTGCACCGCGACATCAAGCCCGCGAACCTGTGGCTGCGCCTCCCGCTGGCGGGCGGCGAGCGGTTCGATCCCGACAAGCACCGCGATCCGGCCCTCGTCCCGCCCCTCTCCACCGTCGTCATCGACTTCGGCATGGTCCGCGCGACGCGCGTGGCTCCCGAGGTCGGCGGCCGCTTCGTCGCCGGCACCGCCGGGTACATCGCCCCCGAGCAGGTGCTCGATCCCGTCGAGCTCGACGTCCGCTCCGACGTCTACGCCCTCGCCGGCACCATCTACAACGTCACCACCGGCCGCACGTTCTTCGACGAGATCGAGAACGGCCGCGACCGCATCATCGCCCACATGCGCCGCGACCCTTTCGAGGATCCCGAGCGCCTCCGCACCTACCCGACGTCGATCGCGCGCCTGCTGCGTGCGGCGACGGCGCGTGAGCCGAAGGACCGGCCCGCGCCGCTCGAGTTCGGTCGCGAATTCTCCAACGCGCTCTGAGCGCCGCCTACGAGCGGGGTGGCGCGGGCGCGGTGTGCCGCGCGCGCCAGGCTGCGCGGATCTCTTCTGCCGACTTGCGCTTCGCCCGGCGCGCCGCGAGCTTCTGCGGTTCGACCGCGCTGGCGTCTGCGAACGTGCGCACCGCCGGGAGGTCGGAGTCGAAGAATCGCTCGGGCGGCCCCTCGGCAACGAACTTGCCGCGCTCGAGGAGCATGACGCGATCGGCGATCTCGTAGGCGGTCGCCATGTCGTGTGTGATGACGATCGACGTCACCAGGAACTTCTCGCGCATCTCGTCGATGAGCGCGTCGACGCGCCGCGACGAGATCGGATCGAGGCCGGTCGTCGGCTCGTCGTAGACGAGGATCTCCGGCTCGACGACGAGGGCGCGCGCGACGCCGAGGCGCTTGGCCATGCCGCCGGAGAGCTCGCCGGGGAGCTTCTTCCGCGCGTCGAGCAGGCCGAGCGCTTCCAGCTTCGCGACGACCCGAAGCTCCACCTCGGCGCCCCGCAGCCCGAGCTCTTCACGCAGCGGGAAGGCCACGTTGTCGAAAACGGACATCGAGTCGAGGAGGGCGTCGTTCTGGAAGACGACGGCGAAGCGGCGCCGCTCGTGCAGGAGCGCCACCTCTCCCAGCGCGAGGAGATCGATGCCGTCGATGTGGATCGACCCCGAGTCGGGCTTCTCCAGACCGACGATCTGACGGATCAACGTGGACTTCCCCGCGCCCGAGCCCCCGACGACCACCAGGGTTTCCCCCCGGTCGACGTGGAGCGATACGTGGTCGAGGATGATCTTGTCGTCGTACCTCTTGACGAGGTTCTCGACGATGACGAGGGGCGGCTCCGCGGGGTCCACGAGATCAAGCCTAGATGGCCGAGCATTCCTCGGTCGAAAAATTCCCGCACGGGCCTACCGGCGGGCTGGGGTGAGGGCGTCGAGGAGGGCGGTCGCTTCGGCCGCTCCCGGCAGTCCCAGCGCTGCGGCGCGCACGGTCAACCTCCTCCTTCCAGATGGCTGCTATACCGGTCGCGAGGCAATCGCGATGGCGACGCAGGACGAAGCGCCCGAGAACGTCGAAGGCCATTTCAGGGCGTGGACGGCCAAGTCGCCGCCCTCGATCCGTGGCCTCGCGCTGGCGCTGGTCCTCGCCGGTTGCTCGCGCGATCGCAGCGCGTTGCGCGCGGAAGACGCCGTCGCCCCGGCGGCCTCGGTGGCGCCGACCGACGCGTCCCCCGTGACGTCGACGGCGACGGCGCCGTGCGATCGTGCGCGCGACGCTCACTCCGCATCGTCGCCCGACGGCAAGCTCGTCGTGTACGTCTCCACCGATTTCACGCGCAACGATTCGACGGTGCTCGGGGACACGCCGCACCAGGAGCTCTGCATCGCGCGCGAAGGACAACCGCCCCGGATCCTCCTCGCGGGCCACAGCGCGCCCGAAGATGGAGGGCCGGAAGCGACGCTTGCCGACTTCGACAACCTCCTGCTCTCGCCCGACCAGAGGACCCTCTACTTCACCTCGGCGGGCTGGGTCACGTCGTCGGCCGCGCACGCGGTGGAGCTCGCGACAGGCAAGGAGCGCTTCCTCGTCGACGGCGCCATCGAGGCGGTGCTCGAGGCGGGGCCCTACAAGGGCATGCTTCTCGCGAACCACTTCCGCCTCGACGACACGTATTCGATCGAGTCCCCCAAATACCGCGGCCGAATGGCGATGTGGTCGGTCCTGACGCCCGCGGGCAAGACGGTCCGGCGCCTCCCCGAGGAAGGCGGCGCGCGAAGGAAAGTGCTCGAAGGCCGGTAGGCGCAGGCGCGCTACGCCCGCTTGGCTTGCAGTAGACCGGCCACGACCTCGGAGCCGACCTCGAAGAGCCGCGCGACGTTCGCGTCGGTCGTGGTCACGTGGACGCGCTCGACCGCCCCCTTCAGCGCGATGGCCACCTCCGGCAAGGTGCGCGTCATCAGGAGCTCGCGAAGGCGCGCCTCGGTGAGATCGACGTGGGCCGCGCGCTCCATGCGGACCGTCTCCGCGGCGACCTCGGCGGTCTTGCGACGCGTCTCGAGCTCCACGTCGGCGCGGGTGCGCGCGGCCATGACGGCGCGCTGCTCGCGCTCGAGCGCGGCTTCGTGCTCCTGTCGAAGCAGCTCGTCGGCGTGGGCGCGCGCCTCCGCCTCCCGTTTTCGCTGGGCTACGAGACGCGCCTCCTCCTCGGCCATGAGCGCGCGACGCGACTGCTCGGCGGTGCGTCGCTTCTCCATCTCGAGCCGCTCGGCCTCGCGCGTGACCTCGTCCTTCGCGCGCAGCGCGTCGAGGGCGAGCTTCTCGCGGTACGGGGCCTGCAAGCGCGCGAACACCTCGTTCGACAGGACGCGGACGTCCTGGATCTCGATCGTGTCGAGCACGACGCCCCAGCCCATGTCGGTCGCGTCGTCGTCGCGCCCCTGTCCCGCGAGGAGCGGCGTGATCTCTTCGATGAGCGCCGCCGCGACGCGCTCTTTGCGATGGGTGATGCACTCTTCGAGCGTCAGTCCGGCGACGATGCGCCGCGTCGCGCCGATGAACATCTCGCGCAGGATGTCGGTGAGCCCTCCCACGTTGCCGTCGAGCATTCGGAAGGCGAGGAGCGGCTCGGCGACGCGGTAGACGGCGAGGCCGGTGACGTCTACGCCGGTCTTCTCCAGCGTGACCTGGTCGGCGCGGAACGACAGCTTGCGAATGGACGTGGGCACGAGCGCGATGCTGTCGCTCGGCCACTTGAAGACGGAGAGGCCCTGTCCACTGCGGACGATTTTGCCGTCGCGCATCTGGACGAGAAATTCGTGAGGGTCGGCGCTGACACGTCCCCAGCGGGGGATTTCGTTCGACATGCCCCGAGTCCTGCAATGCCCGCGCCGCCGCGCCCGCCTGGAAATCGAGGGGAAATACTGGGCCTACGTCGCGCGCGCGTGCGCCATCGCGGTGCACGCGCTCCAACGTGGTGCGCGCACGGGCGGCGAGGAGCGGTGTAGTCTGCTCCGATGCTGGTCGGGAGGGGGCGGGAGATGGCGGGCCTCGAGCAACTGCTCGTGGCCGCCGCAGCGGGGCGCGGGGGGCTCCGCGTCGTGCACGGCGAGCCAGGCATCGGCAAGACGCGCCTGGCCGACGAGATCGGCGCCCGCGCCGTGTCGAGCGGCTTCACGGTCGCCTGGGGACGCGCGTGGGAGACCGGCGGCGCGCCGGCGTACTGGCCGTGGATCGAGCTGCTTGGCGTGCTGGCCGAGGGGGATCACCCGGTGCCGCCGAAGGTCGGCGAGCTTCTCGGGCGCGTGGCGCGTCAGGCGCCCGGCGAGGGGACGCGCGCCGATCCCGCCCGCGAGCGCTTCGAGGTCTTCGAAGCGGTCGGCTCGTTTCTCCGTGCCCGCGCGCGCGCCGCGCCGCTCCTCCTCGTCTTCGACGATCTGCACATGGCCGACGGGGCGACGCTCGAGCTCCTCTCGTTCGTCGCGCGGGGGCTCCGCGCCTCGCGAATCGCCGTGGTCGCGACCTGGCGCGACGCCGAGGCGCGCGCGGCCGACGTGGTCGAGGTCCTCGCGCGCATCGCCCGCGAGGGGGAGGGGGTTCCGCTGCGGCCGCTCTCCAGCGAGGACGTCGCCGAGGTCGTGCGCCACGAGGTCGGGCATTTCGACGCGCCGCTCGCCGCTCGTCTGTTCGAGCTGAGCGAGGGAAATCCGCTCTTCTTGTTCGAGACGATCCACACCGTCGCGGCGAACGCCGGCGGCGCGACGTTCGAGGCGCTGCGCGAGGTTGCCGTCGCCGGCGTCGTCAAGTCGCTCGTGCGCACGCGCCTCGCTGGCGCCGACGATGCCCTCAAGGACACGCTGGAGCTCGCGGCCACGTTCGGGCGCGAGGTGACGCTCGCGCTCCTGGCGGAGGTGCTCACGCGGCCGGTCGACGTCGTGCAGGCGCTCCTCGCGGCCGCGACCGCGCGCGGGCTGCTCGGCCCGCGTGGCGAGGGGCGCTGGGCGTTCTCCCACGTGCTCGTGCGCGAGGCGTTCTACCGCGAGCTCGCGCCGGAGCGCGCGCGCGCGCTGCACGAACGCATCGCTGCGGCCCTCGCGGCGCGCGTGGATAAGGGTGCGATCGCGCTGTTGCCGACGCTCGCACACCACGCGCTAGAGGCGCTCCCGAACGGGGATCCGGCCGCCGCCGTACGGACAGCGTGCCTCGCCGCAGAGCGGGCGCGCGCACAGCTCGCGTACGAGGAGGCCATCGCGCTGCTCGAGCGCGCGCTCGGGGCGAGCGACGCGTTCGGGGCGCCGGCAGCCGCTCGCGCCGAGGTGCTGCTCGCCCTCGGTTGGGCGTCGACGGAGGGCGGGCGCCTGGAGCGGGGCCGCGACACGTTCCGCGCCGCCGCCGCGATCGCGCGCGAGATCGGCGACGCGCGGCTGCTTGCGCGCGCGGCGCTGGGGCAAGGGGGCGAGTACGTCCTCGCGGAGATCCGGAGCGAGCTCGTCGACGTCCTGCACGAGGCGCTCGCGCTGCTGGGGGCGAGCGACGCCCCCGAAGACGTGCGCCTGCGTGCACGCGTCCTCGCGCGCCTCGCCGCTGCGCTCACTCCGAGCGCGACGCCCGACGAGCCGCTCGGCCTCGCGCGCCAGGCGCTGCGCATGGCCGAAGGGGAAACCGACACCCGCACGCGCCTCGACGTCGACGTCGGCGTGGGCGCGGCCTACGCGGATTTTGCCCCGCCCGCCGAGCGCGTGCCGGTGAACGAGCGCCTCCTTCGCGACGCCCGCGCGCTCGGCGACAGGGTGCTCGAGCTCCGAGCGCTCACTCGCCTCGGGTGCGATCAGATGGAGCGGGGCGTCGTCGCGAGCGCCGAGGCGGTGATCGCGACGCGGGCGGCCCTCGCCGACTCCATCGGACATCCGCGCTACTTGTGGCAGACGCCGCTCATGCGGTCGATGCGAGCGATGCCCGACGGACGCTTCGCCGACTGTGAGGCCTTCGTCGCCGAGGCGCGCCAGTTGGCGGCCGAGGCGCTGGACCCGAACGCCGAGCGATGCATCGAGATCCACCGCTTCTCGATGCTGCTCGTCGCCGGCCGTCCCGATGACCTGAGGCTCCAGGAGGCGGCGACCCTGCGCGTCGTCGGCTCGCTCCCCGACGGCGCCATGCTTGGCGCGTGGGTCACGGCCGCAGTGGCCGCACACCTCGGCGATCTTGCGCGCGCGACGGTCGCCATCGGGCACCTGGGCACCGCAAGCGTCATGTCGTCGCGAATGTCGCGCGTCACGCTCGCCGACTCGGCGGTGCTCGCGGGCAAACGCGAGGTCGCGGAGGCGCTCGCGCCCTCCCTCGCGCCCGACGAGGACGCCAACACGTGCTGGGGCCCGTTCGGGTTCTCGTGCGGCCCCCCGATCGCGCGTGTGCAAGCGGCGATCGCGTTCATGCTCGGGCGCACGGACGAGGCTGTCCGCCACTGCGAGCGCGCCCTCGCGCTCAGCGCACGCATGGACGCCGCCGCCCACCTCGCGTGGGTGCACCTGACGTGGGGCGAGGGCACGCGCGACCGCGCCCACCTCGACGAAGCGCTCGCGCGCGCGGAGACGCTCGGCATGCCGGAGGTCGCCGCCCGCGCCCGCGCCGCGCTCGAGCGCCCCTCCGGCGCGCCCCCCCGCAGCGTCCGCACCGCGCAGGCGGTCACGTCGTTCACCGTGAAGAAGGACGGCGACCACTGGGCCTTCGAGCGTGGCGCTCTCGCCTACCGGATCAAGGACGTCCGCGGCCTCGGCATGATCGCGCGCCTCGTGGAGTGCAAAGGACGCGAGGTGCACGCGCTCGATCTCGCGTCCGATCCCGAAGCGGGGCGCGCGGTGGACCTCGGCGACGCCGGCGAGATCCTCGACGTCAAGGCGCGCGACGCCTACAAGCGGCGCATTCAGGATCTGCGCGAAGAGATAGAAGAGGCGGAGAGCTTCTCCGACCCCGCGCGCGCGTCCCACCTCCGCGAGGAGCTCGAGGCGCTTACGCAGCAGATCGCCGGCGCCGTCGGCCTTGGCGGTCGCGAGCGCCGCGCCGGCTCCGCAGCGGAACGCGCGCGTATCGCGGTGCAACGACGGGTACGCGAGGCCATCAAGAAAATCGCCGAGCAGGATCCGGACCTCGGCCAGCACCTGGACTGGACCATCCGCACCGGGACCTTCTGCGCGTACGAGCCTGACGGAAAGAAGAAATAGATCCACCTGGAACGATGTTCCGGCCCTTCGTCACGCCTCTAGGTCGAAGGAGCCAACGAACATGAACGCCCGCGCCCTCGTCCTCGTCAGCCTCGCCGCCGTCCTCTCCATCAACACCGGGTGCAGCCCCGCCGCGAAGTCCGCCAAGGTGGTCCGCGAGGCCGCCCCCGCGAACGCCGGAATCTGCGCCGATCCGGAGCCCAGGCCGCGCCTCGCGAGCCCGGGCCCCGTCTACGGGACGTGCAGCTGAGCGTCCAATAGCTCGATATCGCGCGACAAAACGGGCAGCGAATCCGCGGCGGAACATTGTTCCGCCCGTTCGTCACGCCCCTCTTTCGAGAGCCACGAATAGCCACCGCAAGAAACCAGGAGAACCCCCATGAGCATCGACGAAACCAAGCTGAACGCGTTCGTGAACAAATGCGTCGGCGACATCGGCGCCACCCTGAGCTCGATCCTCGTCGTCCTCGGCGATCGCCTCGGCCTCTGGAAGGCGATGGCCGCGCACGGCCCCGTCACCGCCAGCGAGCTCGCGACGCGCACCGAGACGAGCGAGCGCTACATCCGCGAGTGGCTCGACGCGCAGGCGTCGGCCGGGTACGTCGAGTACGACGCGGTGACCAAGCACTACACGCTGCCGCCCGAGCAGATCGCCGTCCTCGCTGACGAGTCGAGCCCCGCGTTCTTCCCCGGCCTCTTCGAGGTCGCCGCCGCCTGCTGGGCCGCCACCGACAAGACGACGCAGAACTTCCGCAGCGGTCACGGCCTCGAATGGGGCCACCAGCACCCGTGCCTCTTCCAGGGCACCGAGCGGTTCTTCCGTTCCAGCTACATCGGCAACCTCGTGAGCGCGTGGCTTCCGGCGCTCGACGGCGTCAAGGCCAAGCTCGAGAAGGGCGCGAAGGTCGCGGACGTGGGCTGCGGCGTGGGCGCGTCGACGATCCTGATGGCGCAGGCGTTCCCGAATTCGCGCTTCTGGGGCTTCGACTACCACGCCGGTTCGATCGAGCTCGCGAAGAAGCGCGCCGAGGCCGCCGGCGTCGCCGATCGCGTCACCTTCGCCGTCGCCAAGTCGACCGACTTCCCGGGCAACGACTACGATCTCGTCGCCTTCTTCGACTGCCTCCACGACATGGAGGACCCGAAGGGCGCCGCCAAGCGCGTCCGCGAGACGATCGCCAAGGACGGCACCTGGATGATCGTGGAGCCGTTCGCCAGCGACAAGCCGGAGGAGAACCACAACGGCGTCGGCCGCGTCTTCTACTCCGCGTCGACCATGCTCTGTGTGCCCCACTCGCTCGCGTTCGGCGGCCCGGCGCTCGGCGCGCAGGCGGGTCAGGCGCGCCTCGACGAGGTGGTCAAGGCGGGCGGCTTTACGCGCGTCCGCCGCGCGACCGAGACGCCATTCAACATGGTGCTCGAAGCCCGTCCCTGAACAGGCTCGTGTCCGGTTCTCTAGCGAGTCGCTCGTCGCTCGCTAGAGAAGCGTGCCGCCGCCGGAGGTCGCGCGCGTCTCGGTTTGCATGCGCGGAGATGTAGTACGCAGCATCCCGCGCGCACCCGATAGAAGCGGACACCGACGCCGATCGCCACGCGATCGCAGGGGTAGTACGTTCGAACGGCATGCCCACACGGCTATTCGCCACGCTGCTCCTCTTCGGCGCACTCTTCGGCTGCGCCGCGACGATCCCGAAGCCGGCGGAGGCGCCGCCGCAAGCGCGGCGCTGGCGGGACGCGCCGGACTGGAAGGCGGCCGGCGACGAGGCGGTGGCGTTGCTCCGCGGCTACTTGCGCGTCGACACGACCAACCCGCCTGGCAACGAGCAGCGCGGCGCCGAGTACCTCGGCGCGGTGCTGAAGCGCGAGGGCATTCCCTTCGAGATCGTGGAGTCGGCGCCCGGGCGCGGCAACCTGATCGCCGAGCTGAAAGGGAGCGGCGAGGAGAAGCCGCTCTGCCTGCTCTCGCACATCGACGTCGTCACGGCGGATCCCGAGAAGTGGTCGGCCGGAAAGGATCCGCTCGCCGCGACGCTCGACGACAAGGGCGTCATCTGGGGCCGCGGCGCGCTCGATACGAAGGGGCTCGGCGCGCTCGAGCTCATGACGATGGTGCTCCTGAAGCGCCAGAACGTGCCGCTCAAGCGCTCGGTGTTCCTGCTGGCGGTCGCGGACGAAGAGCAGGGCGGCAGCGGCATGCAATTCCTCGTCGACGAGCGATGGGGTGACATCGGCTGCTCGCACGTCCTGAACGAAGGGGGTATCGGCGTCAAAGACCTCTTCGTGAAGGGCCAGACGGTGTACGCGATCTCCGTCGCCGAGAAGGGCGGGCTCTGGCTCAAGATGACGGCGCACGGGGAGGCCGGGCACGGCTCCACGCCGACGCCGGGGCGCGCGCCCGATCGGCTGCTGCGCGCGCTCTCGCGTCTGCGTGGCCGCGTCGTCGAGCCGAGGATCCATCCAGCGCTCTACGATCTTTCGGCGCGCGTCGGCGACGACGCGGGGGGCTTCACCGGCTTCGTGCTGGAGCGTCCCGCGCTGCTGCGCACGTTCGCGCTAGGGACGTTTATGTCCTTCCCCGAGTCACGCGCCACGCTCATCGACACCATCAGCGTGACCGGCTTCGAGGGGCGTCGCGCGCCCAACGTGATCCCCAGCGAGGTGTCGGCCGTCCTCGATTGCCGTCTCCTGCCCGGCACGCGCCCCGTCGACTTCTACGCCAAGCTCCGCGACATCGTCGACGATCCGCTCGTGACCTTCGACGCCATCCAGATCACGCTTCCGACGGAGAGCCCGTACGACGATCCGTTCTTCGACGCGCTCGTGCGCGAGTCGGTCGACGGGCGCGCGCAGATCGTCGCCGGGCCCGCCGTCTCGCCGGGCACGACCGACTCGCGCTTCCTCCGCCCGATGGGCGTGCGCGCGTACGGGCTCGTTCCGTTCGAGGTCACGAAGGAGGAGCTCAAGGGCATTCATGGCAACGACGAGCGCGTCAGCGTGGAGAACGTGCGCCGCGGTCTGCGCGTCGTGTACCGCGCCGTCGTCGACGTCGCGGCGAAGTAAAAATCGCGCCGCGGTAGGGTCGCCGCGAGCTCTGCCGAAATCCGGTCGTGCCCACTGGCAGCCGGCCGGGCGGTGATTAGCTTCCCTTCCATCGCGCTGGGGAGCGCGCAAAATATGACCAACGTTGGCGAGTTTCGGCCGCTTGCGCGTCGTTCCCGTGTTGGCCTGGTGCTTGCCATCGTCCTCGGCACGGTGATGCTGCTCGGCGCAGGCGTCCTCGGCGCGATCGCAGCCGGCACCAGCCAGGTGACCTACCGCCTGCACGGCGGCGTCCTCGAGGTGGGCTCCGGCTCCTTCATGGACGGCGAGCACCTGTTCGCCGTCGACAAGATCACGAGCGCCCGGATCGCCCCGCTGCGCGGCGGTCGTCGCACCAAGGGCACCGGCGCGCCCGGCATCTGCACCGGCAACTGGTGGTACCCCGAGCTCGGTGCGGTCTGGCAGGCGACGAGCTGCGCCGCGCGCGGCGTCGTGCTCGACGTCGCCGGCGAGGAGCGGCCGATCGTCGTCAGCCCGCCCGATCCCGAGGCCTTCATCGCCGCCGTGAAGGCGACCACGGACTTCGACATCGTGCTGCCGCCCGGCGACGCGCTGCTGCTCAAGGTCGTGCCCGGCGTCGCCGCGGTCTTCCTCGTGATCACGACGTCGATGATCGTCGCGGTGTTCCTCCTCGGGCCGAGCCGCATGCTCTACACGGTGAGGGACGGCCGCCTCGAGGTGCGCACGCTCTTCTCGCGCCGGTCGTGGCCGGTGGGCACGCTGCGAGCGCGCGCCCACACGCCGAAGGTGACCTTGCGGCTCATGGGGACCGCGTTCCCCGGCTACTACACCGGCCTCTTCCGCGCCGACGGCGCAAACACGCGCATGTACGCGACGGACCTGAAGCGTGGCGTGCTCGTCGAAGGCCCCGCGCGCGTCTACGTGTCGCCCGCCGAGCCCGAGGCATTCCTCGCCGCCCTCCGCGCCGCCGGGGGCACCGTCGACGCGGCGGCCTCGGCCGCCTCGATCTGAGTGGGTCCGGTCAGTCCTTCTTCTCGACGCGCCCGTCGGCGTGCTTGGCGAAGCGGCCCTCGGTGCGGGCGTGCACCGGATCGTCCTTCGGCCACGGCCAGCCGCCAAAGCGCGTCTTCTGGTAGTCGGTCATCGCGCGCTGGATCTCGGCGCGCGAGTTCATCACGAAGGGACCGTGCTGCACGACGGGCTGGCCGATGGGGCGGCCCTGGAGCAGCAGGATCTCGCAGCCGTCCTCGCCGGCTTCGAGGACCACGTCGCGATCCTGGGCGACGACGAGCGCCGCGTGCTCGCGTTGCGTGTGGTCGGCTAGCTTCAAGGTCTTGCCGGCGAAGAAGTAGAGGACGCGGTTCGCGCTGGCCGTGGCCGCCTTGGGGAGCGTCCAGCGCGCGCCGGGGTCCATGCGAATGCACCAGATCGCGACGTCGGTGTCGGGGCGGGCTGCCCACGAGCGCGGCGGCGGCGCGGGAGCGCGCTTGCCCTCGAGCGTCCCGGCCACGACGGTGACTTCGGTCGCACGTCCCGCGTCGTCCGTGAACGCGCAGCGCGGAATCTCGTCCTGCCACAGCATCGCGAAGTGCGGCGGCGCCATCTTGTCGTCGCTGGGAAGATTCAGCCAGATCTGGAAGAGCTCGACGGGGTTCGGCTTGCCCTTGTCGAGCAGCGGGAACATCTCGGCGTGCGAGATGCCGCCACCGGCGGTGAGCCACTGCGCGTCCCCGCGTCCGAAGCGCGCCGTCGCGCCGAGCGAGTCGGAGTGATCGATGAAGCCGCGGCGCGCGATGGTCACCGTCTCGAAGCCGCGGTGCGGGTGCTGCGGAAAGCCCGGCACCACCTCCCCGTGGTACATGCGCCAGCCGTCCTTGCCCGCGAAGTCCTGACCGATGTCGCGCCCGTCGAGCGACGCGGCGGGGCCGAGCGCGTCGTTGCCCTCCGGGTACGCGTCGTCGTGGTGGACGCAAAAGAGGAAGGGGTCGGCGGTGACCCAGGGGAATCCGAGGGGGAGGGTCTCGAGGACGACGTCGCTCACCGCGGCAACATAAGCGCCAGCGGTCTCGTTCGCCAGCCCGTCAGGGCGAGATCGTGACCTTCAAGAGGCGGCCGTCGGCGTAGCTGGCGGTCTTGGTGCCGGCGGAGGCGACGTACGCGGTCTTGCCGTCGACGGCGACGGCCACGGGGCGGGCGATGGATACGGCGATGGTCTCGGCCACCGTACTGTCGTGGGCGACGCGGCGGACGCGGCCGTTCAGGTAGTCGGGCCCGTCGCCGAGCTCGACCCAGTACGCGTACGTGGCGTCGATCGCGAAGTCGGCCACGGACGAGGCGTCGGTCGCGACGGTGTCCTCGTGACCGGTCGCGAGCGTGCGGCGGTGGATCGTCGCGGGCGAGTCCTTGGCGTAGTAGAGGAAGGTCGCGTTGCCGCGCATCGCGTCGAAGCCGGACGAGAACCGCGAGACCTCACGGGCGCCGGTGCCGTCGGTGTGGATCGCTTGCATGGCGCCGAGCAGCCCCGAGATGTCCACGCCGGTCCAGAAGACGTCGCTCCCGGCGACCGTCATCGCGATGGGGGTGCCGTTCGAGTAGATGGGCGCGGTCGTCGTGCCGCCGGGAACCGTCATCTCGATCGCCTGCTTCGTCCCCTGGGTCCAGAATACGTTGGTGCCGTCGGTGGCGAGGTTCACGATCTCGTCGGTGCCGCTCGCCAGCGGTGCGGCGGAGGAGGCGGCGTAGGGGAAGCGCTTCAGCTGGGTGATGTCGGCGATGAAGAGATCGGTCGCCGTCGCCTGGAACGCGCTCGGTCGCGTGAAGGTCGCGAGCGGCGTCACGCAGCTCGGGGTGCACGGCGTCGTCTTCGCGGAGTAGAGCCCCGGCGAGGTGCCGCTCTCGACCCAGAACACCTGGTCCCCCTTCACCGCGAGACCGCCGCCCCACGCGCCGAAGCCGGCGGTCGCCCGCGCGCCGAGGCGGCTTCGCCCCGTGACGAGAGGCACGACGTCGACCTTGAGCGAGGCGTCCTGAGGCCCGGTGTCCGTCGCCCCGCCGCCTCCGCCGCCGCCATCTGTCGCTCCGCCGCCGCCGCCATCTGTCGCGGTCGAGCCCCCGCCGCCTTCGGTCGCACCGCCGCCGCCGTCGGGAGAGTCGCCGCTGCTCGCGCCGCCAGGCTGGCCCGCATCCTTGAATCCGCCGCACCCCTGCGCAAGGAAGACCTCCGCGCCGAAGACGAGGAAGAGGAGGAACCCGAGCCCTGCCGAACGACGCATGGGCGAGGGGTTAGCAGACCGCCGCGGCCGGGCAACGGCTATCCTCTCAAAATCATGCCGGATGCCCCGTTCGCGCGCGTCTGGCGCCTCGTGCGCAGGATCCCCCGGGGTCGGGTGGCGACCTATGGCCAGCTGTCCCGGCTGATCGACGGGCGGCTTACCCCGGTCGGCATCGGCTGGGCGGTGCGCGCGGCCCCGGCGGGCGCGATCCCCTGGCAGCGTGTCGTCAACGCGCGCGGCGGCATCTCCACCGACGGCGCGCACCCCGGCTTACAGCGCGCGATCCTCGAGTCCGAAGGGGTCCCGTTCGAACGTGACGGAACGGTGAACCTCGAGAAATACGGATGGCGTCCGAGGCCTTCGAAGTTGCGGTAGTGTCCCGGCCGCCATGGACGACACCGCGCAACGAAGCGACAACCCCGAGCATCGCAGCCGTGTGCGCTATTTGCTCCCCATCTTCGGCCTGATTGCCCTCGTCGGGGGGCTCGTCACGGTCAAGTTCTCCCAGATTTCGTCGCTCATGGCTTTCGGCAAGGAGTTCCAGAAGAACGGTCCGCCGCCCGAGGTCGTGAGCACGACGCCCGCCCAGACGCAGGTGTGGGAGGGCACCCTCACCGCTGTCGGCAGCATCACCGCGGCCAAGGGCGTCACCATCAGCAACGACGCGCCCGGCGTCGTCAACCGCATCTCGTTCGACTCGGGTGCCGTCGTCCGCCAGGGCCAGGTCCTGGTCGAGCTCGACTCGAGCGTCGAGCGCGCGCAGCTCGCGTCGGCCCAGGCGCGTCGCGACCTCGCGCAGCTCACGCTCGGCCGCACCAAGGCCCTCGCGAACAGCAACTCGATCCCGCTGTCGCAGGTGGACACCGACGAGGCGCAGCTCAAGACGTCCCTCACCGACTACACCGCGCTCCAGGCCCAGATCGATCGCAAGATCGTCCGCGCGCCGTTCGCCGGGCGACTCGGCATCCGTCTCGTCAATATCGGGCAGTACCTGAGCCCCGGCACGCCGCTGGCTATCCTCGAGTCGACCGACTCGGTGTACGTCGACTTCTCGCTGCCGCAGCAGAGCCTGCCCGACATCAAGGTCGGCCTGCCTGTGCGCATCACCCTCGAGGCCGCAAAGGACGCCACCTACGAGGGCGTCATCGCCGCCGTCGAGCCGCAGGTCGACGCGACGACCCGCACGATCAAGGTGCGCGCGAGCGTGCCGAACAAGCAGGAGAAGCTCCGCCCCGGAATGTTCGCGACGGTCGCGATCGTCCTGCCGCCGCGCGCGCCGTCCGTCATCATCCCCGTCACCGCCATCGTGCACGCGTCGTTCGGCGACTCGATCTTCGTGGTCGAGGAGAAGAAGGACGACGCAGGCGCGCCCGTGAACGGCGCCGACGGCAAGCCGGCGAAGGCGGCGCGCCAGCAGTTCGTGAAGGTCGGCGAGTCGCGCGGAGACTTCGTATCCATCGTCGACGGCGTCACCGCCGGGCAGGACATCGTGACCTCCGGTGGCTTCAAGCTGCGCAACGGCGCGGGCGTCGTCGTCAACAACGACGTCAAGCTGAACCCGGACGTCGCTCCTCATCCCGTCAATCGCTGAGAGGCGTCATGAAGTTCACGGACATCTTCATCCGGCGGCCGGTCCTCGCGATCGTCGTCAACGTCGTCATCATCATCGCAGGCCTCCAGGCGGTCCGCTCGCTCAACGTCCGTCAGTACCCGAAGCTCGAGAGCGCGACGGTCTCCGTGCGTACCGCGTACGTCGGCGCGAACGCCGATCTCGTGCGAGGGTTCATCACGACGCCCCTCGAGCGAGCCATCGCCGCGGCCGACGGCATCGACTTCATCGAGTCGCAGAGCGATCAGGGCATCTCGACGATCAACGTACGCCTGAAGCTGAACTTCAACGCCGCCAACGCGCTGGCCGACATCAGCGCGCGCGTGAACCAGGTGCGCGTCGATCTGCCTCCCGAGGCGGAGGTGCCGGCGATCAACATCGAGCCGTCCGACTCGCAGATCGCGTCGATGTACATGAGCTTCAGCTCGACCATCCTCGAGGACAACCAGGTCACCGACTACCTGATCCGCGTCGTCCAGCCTCGCCTGACTGCCCTCGAGGGGGTGCAGCGCGCCGACATCCTCGGCGGTCGCACGTTCGCGATCCGCGCCTGGCTCAAGCCCGACAAGATGGCGGCGCTCAACGTGAGCCCGTCGATGGTCCGCCAGGCGATGTCGCAGAACAACTACCTCGCCGCGGTCGGTCAGACCAAGGGCGCCCTCGTCCAGATGAACCTGACGGCGACGACGGATCTGCGCACCGTCGAAGAGTTCCGCAGGCTCGTCATCCGCCAGCAGGGCGGCGCGCTGGTGCGGCTCGAGGACGTCGCCGACGTCGTGATGGGCGCCGACACCTACGAGCAGGACGTCCGCTTCTCCGGCACCAAGGCGACGTTCATGGGCGTCTGGGTCCTCCCCAACGCGAACTCGGTCGACGTCATCGCGCGCGTCCGCAAGGAGATCGAGGTCATCCAGAAGGAGCTGCCGACCGGCATGACCGCGTCGATCGCCTTCGACGCGACCAAGTACATCAACAACGCCATCGAAGAGGTCGTCAAGACGCTGAGCGAGACGGTCGTCATCGTCATCGTCGTCATCTTCTTGTTTCTGGGCTCCCTACGCAGCGTGCTCGTGCCGCTCGTGGCCATCCCGGTGTCCCTCATCGGCGCCGTCTTCCTGATGCTCGTGCTCGGCTTCACGCTGAACCTGCTCACGCTCCTGGCCGTCGTCCTCGCCGTCGGGCTCGTGGTCGACGACGCGATCGTCGTCGTCGAGAACGTGGAGCGCAACATGCGCCTGGGGAGGACTCCGCTCGACGCGGCGCTGGTCGGGGCGCGCGAGCTCGTCGGCCCCATCATCGCGATGACGATCACGCTCGGCGCCGTCTATGCGCCGATCGGCTTCCAAGGCGGCCTCACCGGTGCGCTCTTCCGTGAGTTCGCGTTCACGCTCGCCGGCGCCGTCTTCATCTCCGGCATCGTCGCGCTCACGCTGTCGCCGATGATGGCGTCCAAGCTGCTCAAGGACAACCACTCGCCGGGCTGGTTGCCGCGCAACATCGATCGCGGCTTCGAGGCGTTCAAGCGCATCTACGGGCGCATCCTCGACGGAACGCTGCGCACGCGCGGGATGGTCTACGCCGTATGGATCACGCTGACGATCCTGCTCGTGCCGATGTACATGTTCTCGCCGGCGGAGCTCGCTCCGAACGAGGACCAGGGCGTCGTCTTCGGCGCCATCGACGTGCCCGCCAACGCGACGCTGGAGCAGGTCCAGCCGTACACCGCGCAGGTCGAGAAGATCTTCAAGACGACGCCGGAGTTCGATCACGCGTTCCAGATCACCTTCGCGAGCGGCGGATTCGGCGGCATGCTCGTGAAACCGTGGGACGAGCGCAAGCGCAGCATCTTCCCGATCCAGGAGGAACTGGCCCAGAAGCTCACGGGAGTCGCCGGCGTGAGGGCTCCGGCGTTCTTGCCGAGCGCGCTGCCGAGCGCCGGTTTCTTCCCGGTGGAGTTCGTGATCGCGTCGACGGCGAGCCACGAAGAGATCGTGCGCTACGCCGAGAAGCTGCAGCAGGAGGCCGTGAAGAGCGGCCTCTTCGCCTTCCCGCCGGTCATGGACGTGCGCATCGACGAGGCGGCCAGCGAGGTCGTCCTCGACCGCGACAAGATCGCGTCGATGGGGCTGAGCCTCCAGCAGGTCGGCGCCGATCTGGGCGCGGCGATGGGCGGCAACTTCGTGAACCGCTTCAATATCGACGGGCGCGCCTACAAGGTCATCGCGCAGGTCGAGCGGGCCAGCCGCCTGACGCCGGAGCAGCTACGCGACATCCACATCACCGGTCCCGGCGGGCAGCTCATTCCGCTCAGCGCCGTGGCGACGCTCAAGGAGACGACGGAGCCGCGCACGTTGAACCGCTTTCAGCAGCTCAACGCCGTGAAGCTCTCGGGCGTCGCGCCGCGAGGGGTCGAAGGCGGCCTCAAGGTGCTCGAGGACGCGGCCAAGGCCACGCTGCCTCCCGGCTACCGCGTCGACTACACCGGCGAGTCGCGGCAGCTGCGGCAGGAGGGGGGAAAGTTCCTCCCGGCGATGGGCCTGGCTCTCGTGCTCATCTTCCTCGTGCTCGCCGCGCAGTTCAACTCGTTCCGCGATCCGTTCGTCATCCTCGCGGGTTCGGTGCCGCTCGCGATCTTCGGCGCGATGATCTTCACGTTCCTGAAGTTCGCCGGGCCGCCCGGCATGCACTTCAAGCTCACCGATGGCTGGACGACGACGCTGAACATCTACTCGCAGGTCGGCCTCGTCACGCTCGTCGGACTCGTGTCGAAGAACGGCATCCTCATCGTCGAGTTCGCCAACGCGCAGCAGGCGCTCGGCCTCACGAAGATCCAGGCGGTGCGCGAGGCGGCGCTGACGCGCTTGCGTCCCATTCTCATGACCACCGTGGCGACGGTCGTGGGGCACTTCCCGCTCACGCTCGTCACCGGCGCCGGCGCCGTCGCGCGTAACTCGATCGGCATCGTTCTCGTCGGCGGGATGAGCATCGGGACGCTCTTCACGCTGTTCGTCGTGCCGTCGCTCTACGTCCTCATCGCCAAGGATCACCGCAGCGTCAAGCAGAGCCCGGCGCTGGAGGCCGCGGGGAGCGATCCGACGCTTCCCCTGGTCAACGCTCCACAGGCGGTCCCGGCCGGCGAGTGAGCGGGGGCGGGGGGCCGGCCCGGCGACTCAGCTCGCGGGCTTCTTCTTCGTTCGCGGCGAGGGGATCACCGAGTAGCGCGATCCTTCGGGGTCCGGGAGCTCGCCACTGATCCGGAAGGGCGCGTCGACGCGAACCTTGATCGAGACGGCGTTCGCTTCGAGGTCGGCGTCCTCTTTGGGAGCCTTGGAGTCTCGCTTGGTGCGCGGCGGCACGGTGGCCCGCTTGGTGCCCGCCTTCGTGTCGCGGCGCGGCGGCGGCTCGGCGGCTTTCCCGTCGGCGCGCGACGGCCTGCGCGGGCGCGTCGTTTCGGTGCCCTCCTGCGCCTTCATCTCGCCCTTGCTGTTCCTCCGGGCCCTGGGCATGTCCGGGACCGTCGCCTTGCCGGCGCGCGGCGGGGGCGCGGTCTCGGCGGCGTCGCGGGCGCGCACCGAGTCGCGCGGTCGTCCCGAGTCGCGTGGTCGTACGGACTCGGGCTCGGAGTTCGGCGGCCTACGGATGGCGACACTCTTGGTCGTCTTGCGTCGACTGGGCGGCTTGTTCATGCGAGGCCCGGCACTCTACCACGATCGGCCGCGAGCTCACCCGGTGCTGTCGGGCGGCGGCTTCACGAAGGTCACCGCGCCCTGGACGGCGAGGCGAAGAATCGCGGCGCGCACGATATCCAGGTCTAGCCCCGAGGTGATCGCGATTTCCGTCATGCTCATGCTGCCATCGACGAGCGGCGCGAAGAACTCGGCGGCGACGCGCACGGCGACGAGCGCGAGCTTCTCGTCATCGACGGCCTGCAGGGGGATAGCGTCGTCGGAGATCGCCACGAGCGACATCGTGGAGGCGTCGGCGCCTCCATCGAGAAGATCGGGAGAGGGGTACTCTTCGTCCGCGGGGAGCGTGGGAATGGTCTCGCGCATCGGCACCGAGAGCAGTGCCCCACGGTTGCGCTTGGCGCAAGCTTCGCTCGGCCTCGTATGACGCAACCACCCGCGATGACAGCAAATAAATCTTCATGCCACCGGTGCTCCGTTTAGAGTAAAAGCTCTCGGCTCAGCTGACGAGGCCCGAGAGGATGCCTACGAGGCTCGCCAGCGCCGACACGAGCCACAGGAGCACGCCGAGGACGAGGGGACGCGCGCCGGTCGTGCGCAGGGCCTGCCGGGTGAGCCCTGCGCCGATGAGAAAGAGCGTGAGGACGAGGAGCTGACGCGCGGCGCGCGCGAGCAGCATTCCGGGATCGTGCATGCCGGGCACGAAGGTGGCCACGGTGGCCGTGCCGAGGAAGCCGAGGATGAACCAGGGGTACCGCGCGCTGCCCGCGCGGGCAGGACCTGCCACGCCGCCAGTGGCGCGCGCTTGGGCTCTCGCGTGAAGCTCACCGATGAGCATCGCCAGCGGGACGATCCACAGCGCCCGTGCGAGCTTCACCGTGGTCGCGATCTCGAGCGCCTCCTGGCCGTACGCGCTCGCCGCGCCGACGACCGAGCTCGTGTCGTGGATCGCGAGCGCAGCCCACAAGCCGAAGCGCGCCTGGTCGAGACCGAACGCGTGCCCGAGCGGCGGGAAGAGCAGCAGGCCTACCGCGTTCAACAGGAACACCACCGCGAGGGACACGGTCGCGTCCTCTTGCTTCGCGCCGATGGCGGGGACGACGGCGGCGATCGCGCTTCCGCCGCAGATGGCCGTGCCCACGGTGACGAGGAGCCCGACGTCACGCGGCACGTGGAGCAGGATGCGCAAGAGGTGACCTGCGACGAAGCACAGCGCGATGCCCGCGAGCGTGTACAGGATGCCGTGCACGCCGACGGCGACCACGACGCGCAGGTTCATTCCGAAGCCCAGCCCGACCACGGCGCCCTGAAGCAGGTAGGTCGTCACCTTCTTCGTCGTCGCCGAGTACGGATTGCCGAGCGTCAGGCCGACAGCGATCCCGAGGACGAGCCCCTCGCCCGTCGTCACGAAGGGGAGGAGCGTCGCGAGGCCGAGGAGCGGGACGAGGACGCGGGCGAGCTTGGTCCACGGGGACGGGGTGGGCTCACTCATGGGTCATCAAGGCGCCCTCGAGGATACTGCAAACCCGACCGCGAAACCCATCGAGTAGCGCGCATTGATTTCGCTCCGTGGCTGGAGCGCGGCGGCGCCGTCCGCGTCACGGTAGGTGAACGCATCGACGCCGAACGGGCCGAAATACCCGGCGCCGGCGAGCGCGGTGGCCACGGCGCGCGCCTCCGCCGCGAGAAGCGTGGGAACTTCGCCGAGGGACGACGGAAAGCGCACCCGCTCGGTCGCCAGCCAGGCGCCGCGCGCGTCGCACCGCTGGCGGACGATCTCACCCAACGCGGCGCTGCAGTCGGTCGCGAGCATCCCGTGGACCGCGTACTCCTCCAGGATCAGGACGTTCGGTTCGAGCTGCACACCGCCCTCGGCGAGGCCGGCGACGAGGAACGCCACGTCGGCCTCGCTCGGCGCGGCCGCCGCGATGCGTTGACCGCGGCCCGCCATCCCGAACGCGCGCTTCATGCGCCAACCGTCCCCGAGGCGCGGCGGCGCGGCGATGTGCGACAGGGCCTCCTCGAGCGTCCGCGCGAACGAGGCCCCGGGGAGTGTGGCGCCTAGCGACGCCGCGAAGGCCCGGGAGTTGACCGCGCGGAGCACCGACAGCGGCGGGTGCGGCTCCGGCGTCGCGCCCGCGTGCACGAGGAGCGCGAGGGCGCGAGGCGTCGGACAAAACGCGCGCCCGACGAGGCCGCGTGCGGCCCCGGCGGGCGTGGCTTCGTCCACGAGCAGATCGTCCGGCGAGACGAGGGAGCCCACGAGGCGGGCGGCGTGCGTCCTCGTGGCGTCGAGCATCGCGCGCGTCGGCACGTAGCTCACGAGCGCCAGGAGGCGCGCGAGCTCGACGTCGGCGTCGAGGTTCAGGACCCAGGCGAATCGGGTTGCCATGCGGAGAGCTCGTCGAGGAAGCGCGCGGGCTGGCCGCCGCGCAGGCGTGCGTCGCGGGCGAGCGGGCCCCCGCGCATGAGCAGCGGGGTGAGAGGAGGCGGGAGCGCGCGCCGCCACGCGTCGAACTCGAGCGGGCCCGCGAGCTCCTCGAACCAGCGCGCACCGAAGCGCACGTGCGCGATCTCCTCGAGCCCCACCTGCTCCTGCACCCGTGCCCCCTCCTCGTCGCCGGCCAGCCGGAAGCGCGCGGCGTACGCGGCGGTGTGCTCGAGGTTCGCGCTCTCCAGGCCCAGCCCCATCACGGCGACGAACGCCGTGGGGCTCGCGCAGGTCGGTACACGCTCCCAGAACCAGTCGCGCACCGGGAACTCCCCGATCGCATGGCCCAGTCGCTCGATGTGTGAGTGATACATGCGCATGTGCCGCGCCTCGTCGAGGGCGATGCGCACGAGCCCGGCGCGAAATTCACGCGGCGTCGCCGGGAAGGCGAGGAGCGCCCACGCCATGAGCTCCGCGGCCTGCAGCTCGTGGTGCAGGAACGTGTGGAGCGCGCGCGCCCGTCCGGTCTTCGAGGCGAGACCGCGCATCTTGTTCGCGCGCCCTCCGACGGAGAGCTCGGGCGGGCGCCCCGGCGCCGCGAGGCGGCGCGGTGGGGGGCGCTCCTCCCAGGTGTCCGGCACCTGTGGCGGCGTGAGCTTGGCGGAGAGCTCCGTCCCCGTGACGTAGTCCCACGCCCACCTCTCGACGGTGCCGACCGCGGGCGGGTCCGCCACGGTCACGCCCTCTCGTACCAGGCCACGAACTCCGGCGCGATCTCGCGCAGGCGCGCGCGATCGATGCGGCCCGAGCGGGTCATGTAGCTCATCGCGAACTCCTTCGGCGACAGATCCATGTGCCCCGCGAAGTGCTCGTGCCAGTTGGCGCTCGCCGCCGCCGCGGTCACCAGCTTCTCGAGCACGGGCTTGCGCGTCGCCTCGTAACGGGCCAGGCCCTTGCGGACGCTGCCCGGCTCCGCCTCGAGCGCCTTCACGAGCGCGATCACGTCCTCCATGGCCAGGCGCGTGCCCGAGCCGATCGAGAAGTGCGCCGTGTGGAGCGCGTCGCCCACGAGCGCCATGGTCTCGTACGACCAGCGGGTGTTCGAGAGGACGGGGAACGCGCGCCAGTGCGAACCGTTGGCCACGAGCGGGTGGCCGTCCAGCGTCTCGGCGAAGACGCGCTCGCACGTCGCCTTGCTCTGCTCGAGGCTCATCGCGCCGAAGGCCGCGTTCTCCCAGGTCGGTCGATCGCACTCGACGATGAACGTGCTCATCGTGGGCGAGTAGCGGTAGTGGTGAGCCGTGAACGTCCCCTCCTTGGTGCGCACGAACGTGAGGGTGAGCGTCTCGAAGCGCTTCGTCGTGCCGTACCAGGCGAACTTGTTGTTCAGGTACGAGAGCGACGTGCCGAAGTCCCCCTCGTAGGTCTTTCGTACGAGCGAGTTCAGGCCGTCGGCGGCGACGATGAGGTCCGGTGCGCCGAGCTCGCCGAGCGACTTGATGGTGCGACCGAACGTCGGCTTCACGCCGACCGCGCGCGCGCGCGCCTGGAGGAGGTGCAGGAGCTCGAGCCGGCCAATCGCCGAGAAGCCGACGCCGTCGATCCGGATCTTCTGCCCGCCGTGCGCCAGTGTGATGTCGCGCCAATGCTCCATCGCAGGGGTGATGAGGTCGAACGTCTCGGGATCGTCGCCGCGAAGGAACTCCAGGGCGCGCTCGGAGAAGACGACGCCGAAACCCCAGGTCGCGTCGGTCGGGTTCTGCTCGTAGAGCTCCACCTCGGCATCGGGGTGACGCTTCTTCCAGAGGCTGGCGAAGTACAGGCCGGCCGGTCCACCTCCGAGCACCGCGATACGCATGGCCGCGCAGTCTAGTCGGAACGGCCGAAACCGAAAGCCCCCGTCCTTCCCGGTGCCGGGCGGGCGCAGACGTTGCGCGCGCCGGGGGGGCTTCACCGTGCCCGGGCGCCGTGGCAATCTCACAAGCGAGGTGCCTACGTGATTTTCCGACAGCTGTTCGACGGAAGCTCCAGCACGTACACCTATCTCCTCGGGGACGAGGCTTCGCACGAGGCGGTCCTCATCGACCCGGTCTTCGAGCAGCACGCGCGCGACGCGGCGCTGGTGCGGGAGCTGGGGCTCCAGCTCGTCGCGACGCTCGACACGCACTGCCACGCCGATCACGTCACGGGCGCCTGGCTCATGAAGAGCGCGCTCGGGAGCAAGATCGGCCTCGCCGGAGTGTACGGCGCGAAGAACGTGGACCTGCCGCTGGCCGACGACGCGATCGTCCGCCTGGGGGGCGCGCTCCGCCTCCGCGTCCGCGCGGTGCCGGGGCACACAGCGGGCTGCCTCGCCTTCGTGATGGCGGACAAGTCCATGGTCTTCACCGGTGACGCCCTGCTCGTCCGCGGCGCCGGGCGCACGGACTTCCAGGGGGGAAGTGCGAGCCGTCTGTTCCGCTCGATCAAGGAGCAGATCTTCACCTTGCCCGACGCGTGCGTCGTCTACCCGGGACACGACTACGCCGGCAGGACTTCGAGCACCGTCGGCGAGGAGAAGCTGCATAATCCACGCATCGGCGGCGGCGCGCGGGAAGAGGACTTCGTGGGCTACATGTCGAACCTGGCGCTCCCGCACCCGAAGCTCCTCGACGTCGCGGTCCCCGCGAACCTGCGCTGCGGGCAGCCGGAGGACGGCAAGGCGCCCGCGGCGGCCTCGTGGGGCCCGGTCGTGACGACGTACGCCGGCCTGCAAGAGATCGCACCGGAGTGGGTTGCGTCGCACCGTGGCGACGTGGAGCTCGTCGACGTGCGCTCGCCCGGCGAGCTGGGGGGCGAGCTCGGCCGGCTCGACGGCGCGCGAAGCATCCCGCTCGACGAGCTGCGAGCCCGCGCGGGCGAGGTGAAGGACGACAAGCCGGTCATCATCATCTGCCAGACCGGCAAGCGGTCGGGCATGGCGACGGTGATCCTCCGCAACGCGGGGCTCTCACGCGTCGCGAACCTCGCCGGCGGGATGGTCCGCTGGCGCGAGCTCGGGCTCCCCGGCTGAATTCGCGGGCGCTCCGGTCAGTCGACGAGGAGCGCGAGTGAGGCCAGGATCAACAGGCTCTTGCGCACCGCCGCGACGCGCTCGGCCGGCGTGAGGTTACTCGCCGTGACGGCAGCGGCGAGCTCTTCGTCGGTCCGCGTGCCGTCCGCGCACGCGAGCACCTCGCGGACGATCGGCGCCGGCAGCACGACCTCCTGGTGCCAGGCGTTGGTCAGCGCGCCGCCCCGCGCGGCGCGGAGGCGGGCGAAGGGGCACGCTCTCGGGTGACGGGAGGGGAACGTCGCGAGCTTCGGCGCGAACGCGTGGAGGTCGAGCGCGCCGGTCGCAAGCCACGCGTCGAAGAGCTCGGTCGTGAGCGCCGACCCGCCTCCCGCGTCGCGCGCGAGGTCGTCCCATCCGAGTGAGGCCGGCGTGACGCGCGCGAGGGCGCGGAGCGCGCGTCGCGCGTGCAGATCGGCGATCTCGACGGTGAGCTCGCCGGCCCGGAAGCGTTCGACTGCGTCTGCGGCGGCGCTTGCATCGGGTGCCTCTGGCTGGAGGCGGCTCGCCACGCGCAGCCCGGCCAGCGCCGCAGGGTCGAGCCGCCGCGGCCAGCGCCAGCCGCGCGCGCTCGCTTCGTCGGTCCGGACGAAGAGCGCGCGCCGGAAGGAAGCACCGGTGACGAAGTCCACGAGCTGCTGGGCGTCGGCCGCGCCCATTGCCGCGGCGCGGGTGGTGACGGCGTCGTCCAGGAGCTCGAACGCGGTGGCCTGCGGGATGGCATCGCCCAGGTACGTCAGCCCCGCCTCCTCTGCCTCGGCGATCACGCGGGCGACGAGCTCCGGGTGTTGCTCGCGCGCGAGGTACTCGTGCGCCACGTACGCGGGCTCCGTCTCTGCGATGCGGCGCGCGACGGCTGCGAGGCCATCTTTGTAACCGGCCCGCTCCGGCGGCACCCGCGCGCGCAGCCAATCCAGCGTCGCCGCGGCATCTGCCGACCCGCGCTCGTGTCCGGAGGCGAAGCGCAGCCAGTCGCGCGCGGCCAGGCGCTCGTACCATCCAGGGAGCACGTTGAAGCTTGCATGGGCGACGCCTCCGGGGGCGAGCACGCTTGCCATCTTCGCGAAGAGGGCGCGCCGCGTCGCCGCCGGCACCCACGACACGACGCCATGGCAGAGGACGAAATCGAACCCATGCTCGAGCGGCGCACCTTCGAACGTGGCCGCGTGAAAGGTCACGTTGGCGAGCCCCGCAGCGCCCGCGAGCGCCCGCGCCTCATCGATCTGGCGCGCCGACTGGTCCACGCCGACGAACGACGCGCCGGGCATGGCCGACGAGATCGGCAAGAGGTTCCCCCCACGCCCGCACCCGAGCTCGAGCACCCGGGCCGTCGCCACCGCGGGCGCCGTCCAGCCGGAGAGGCGCGCCACGACGGCGAGCCGATCGGGGTGCACCTCGGCATACGCGTGGTCCGTGTACGGGAGCTCGTCGTACGCGTCGCTCATCGCGCTCACTCGGGCGGCAGCGGCGCCGGCGCGGGGCCCGCGACGTTCGCGCAGACCGCCGACTTCACGCAGAAGCCGCGGTCCAGCGGCTTGCTGCTCGCCGTGGCGACCCCGTCCTCGGAGCTGTGGCAGCAAACGAGGCCACCGCCGCAGTGGGCGTCGCTGGTGCACGCGTCCTCATCGGCGGGGCTGCGTGCAGCGCAATCCAGGAGCGCGGGCCCCGCAACCACATGGAAGCAGAAGCAGAAGCAGAAGAAGGAGGAGGAGCCCAAGCGCCGCATGGGCTCCGAAGATACCGCCGGGCCCGCGCGGTGCTATGAGCTTTCTCGTGCGACTCCTTGGAACCTGCCTCTTCGTCGGCCTTGGGACTGCCTTCTTCGCCGCGTGCGGGAGCGCCCGCTCCGAGGCGCCAGGGCCCGCGCTGGACACGGACAGCGGCGCGGCGGGCCACGATGCCGCTGGCCTCGGCGACGTCGGGTCACCCGGCGCCGACGCCGCCTCGTCGAGCGACGGCAGCAGCGACGCCGCCGGCGACGCGCTCGGCCCCTGCGGCGCGAACGGTCAGGCGTGCTGCGTCGACTTCGCGTGCAACGCCGGCCTCGTGTGCGACGGTACGAAGTGCGGCGGCGCCGTCGCCCCGTACGCGTGCCCTACGGGCGCACCCGAGGCGGTCTTCGTCGGCGAGGTCGTTCCCGCGCCGAAGATCGCGCCGTGGTCACGCCCGTTCGCCAGCGTCACGTTCGCCAATTGCGGGGCGACCACGTGGTCGGCCGTCGCCGCGAACGCACCCACCGGCGTGAAGCTCGGGCCCGCCGCGCCCCACGACCTCGAACTGTGGACGCGGACGCGCATCGTGCTCCCCGCCGACGTCCCGCCACAACATCAGGTCACGGTCGTCCTCGCCGTTCACGCGCCGCCGCTCACCGGCGCGCACGCGTATGCGTTCCAGATCGTCCGCGAAGGCACCGCGTGGCTCGGCGCTCCGAGCCCGACGCACCTGCTCGACGTCGAGACCGTCCCCGCGGCGCCCGTGGCGCTCTGCGCCGGGGTCACCGCCGATCCGGGCGGCGCCTCCGATGCCAGGGCAGCCATCCAGTCGTGCCTCGACCAGACGCCGGCCGGCGGCACGCTCGCCTTGCCGCCCGGCATCTTCCGTCTCTCGGCGCCGGTCAGTGTCACCAAGGGCATGACGCTCACGACCGCCGGCACGTCGGCCGATCCGGCGAGCTGCCTCTCGTACGACGCCCCGAAGTGCGCTGTCTTTCGCGCCGACGCCACCCTGTCCCCCGCGTCGGCGAGCACGCGCGGTTTCGTCCGACTGGGCGCGCTCGCCACCTCCGTGGCGCAGGTGACGATCGATCACGTCCTCGTCGACGGCAACCGTGGCGCGCGCCTCGGGAGCGCGGCGGCGACGGCGTGCGCAAGCGGCAACAACGGCGAAGGCATCAACGTCGGCGCGAACTGCACGGGCTGCACGCTGACCGGCTTCGCTTCTGCCCGGGCGCTCTGCGGCTCCGGTCTCGAGTGGGACGGCGACGGGATCGTCGTGAAAAACAGCGTCTTCTGGGGCAACGGCGACCACGCGACCCAGAACATGTGGTCCGACGGGCTCACCATCCACAAGAGCGACAACGGCAAGGTCGACGGGTCGAGCTTCATCGACAACAGCGACGTCGGCTTCATCTCTGGCGGCGGCGTCAACGCGTCGTACACGAACAACTACGCGGGGCAGGTCTCGCAGGTCGCCTTCGCCGCCATCATGCTCGACAACTTCAACAGCGCCGCGCTCGGCGATCACTCCGGCGCCGTGCTGACGGGCAACACGGTGGAGTGCCCGGCGGGGTGCCACTTCGGGATCGAGCTTGGGCCGCATCCCTGGTACGCGTCGCCGAACATCAAGGGCGGCACCGTCACCGGAAACTCTGTGCATGGTGCAAATATCCAGATCAACGCGCAAGGCACCGGGATAGCCGGTAACCCGACCGTGATCAGCGGCAATGACCTCGGTCCGGTCGCCGCGACGTCGGCCTTCCAGTGCGGCAACGTGAGCGGACTCTCGCCGCTCAACGTGAGCGCCGAGTCGGTGGTGGACCTGAAGGGCGGGGCGGCCACGGGCGCGGTGTCGGTTCCCTGCCCGTGAGCTGACCGGCGAGCGCGCCTTCACCGGGAATCCTGCATCCAGCATCGGCGACTCAGCGGGGCAGCTCCACGCGCACCACGACGCGCGGGGGTCCCATCTCCACGAAGCGTACGCGGCCTCCGTGGGCCTCCACCGCGGCGCGCGCGATCGCGAGGCCGAGGCCCGAGCCTTCGCCCTTGCGCGAGGTGGCTGGGCGCTCGAAGAGGGCGCGGCGCACCTCGGCGGGAACGCGGGAGGGCTCGTTCGTCACGTCGATCACGACCCCGTCACCCCGCGCGCCCTCCGAGATCGACACGCCGACGGTGCCGCCCGGGCTGGCATGTACGGCGTTCTCGAGGAGGTTGCCGAGGGCCCGCGCGATCGCGTCGGCGTCGCAGGGGAGGCTCGCGCGCGACGTATCGGTCGGCGCGCCAAGCGCGACGTGGCGCGCCTCGGCCAGCGGCGAAACGCGATGGACGGCGTCGCGGACGACGTCGGCGATCGGCGACGGTGCCGTCACACTGAGCGTCGCGGTCTCGTAGCGCGCGAGCGTCACCAGGTCGGCGAGGGTCCGATCGAGCTGCTCGGTCGAGCGTCGCAGGTTGGCGACGAAATGACGCGCCGCCGCCGGGTCGTCGAGGGCGCCGTCCTCCAGCACCTCCAGCGTCGCGCGCAGGGCCGCCACCGGGGTCTTCAGATCGTGCCACGCGTCGCGCAGGAACGCAGCCGCGTAGGGCTTGCCCTCGAGCTCGCTCCGCATGCTCGCGAGCGCGCGCGCCAGGCGCTGCGCTTCCCCGCCGTGGCCGGGCGGAAGACGGGCCCCGCGCTGGCCGCCGGCGATGCGCGTCGCCGCCTCGGTGAGCTCCTCCATCGAGCGCGCGAGGTGGCGACCCACCATGGCGGCGGCCGCTGCGGCGAGCGGAAGGAGCGTTGTCGCGAGGACGAACGCCTTCGGGATGACGCGCGCGAGGCGGGCGGACGCGCCGATCGTGGTGGTGTCGGACGCGACGGCGAAGAGGCCGGTGACGAGCGCGCCCGCGAGCGTGGCGACCGCGAGGGCCGCGAAGATGCGGAGGCGGAGGGACGCCCCACGCCGTCGCGAGCGCTGCAAACAGTAGAGCGTGAAGACGACGAGCCCCGCGTCGAGCACGCCGGTGACGGCTACCAGGGCGCCGTTCACGCGCCCTCGACGAGCCGGAATCCGACGCCGCGCACGGTCTCGATCACCGTCGGCGGTGCGCCCGCCTCTTCGAGCTTCCGGCGCAGCCCCTTCACGTGCGAGTCGACCGTGCGCTCGGTGAGGGCGTAGGCATCGCCCCACACGCGCGCCACGAGCTGCGCGCGCGTGCGAACGCGGCCCGGCGCCTCCGCGAGGGTCGCGAGCAGATCGAACTCGAGCTTCGTCAGGGGCGCTTCCCGCCCTGCGTAGGTGACGCGCCGGCGCTCGCCGTCGACCACGAGGCCGCTGCTCGTCGTTGCGGCGCCGCCGTCGGGCGCACCGCGGAAGCTCGAAGCGCTTGCTTCGCGCGGAGCGGCGCGTCGAAGGACCGCACGGGCGCGGGCCACGAGCGCGCGCGGCGAGAAGGGTTTGGTGACGAAGTCGTCGGCCCCCGCTTCCAGCGCGGCTACGCAATCGATGTCCTCGTCGCGACTCGTCAGCACGATCACGCGGGGCGCGTCGGTGCGGAGGCGCAGCTCGCCGAGCAGCGAGAAGCCGCTCCCGTCGGGCAGGCCCAGATCGAGCACGACGAGATCGCGGGCCGCGAGTCGCGCGCGCGCGTGGGCGAGGGTGGGCGCAGGCTCGGCGTCCATGCCGTCCTTCTTCAGCGCGTACACGACGGCGTCCGCGATCGGGCCGTCGTCCTCCACGACCAGGACGTTGGGACGGTTCATGGCGCCTCGGACCTTCAACGTGCCGCTGGTCTCCCCCATTCCTGCACGGAGTCTCCTCGCGCGCTGCACGGGCGCTCCCCAAACACGGCGTACTCAGAAGGCATGGAGAATCGCCAATGAACGTGCACCCCCAACCCGTGCCGGCGTTCCCGTCCGGGGACCCCCGCCCACCGACCCCGACCGCTGCCCCGACCCCGACCCCGACCTCGACCCCGACCCCGACCGCTGCCCCGACCCCGACCCCGACCCTGACTCCCACCTGGACGGAGGACCTCCTCCGCGGTGAGCCCTCCCCCGGCTGGGCCTCCGAGGCTCGGCGTCTCGCGCTCGGCGTCGGTCTCGCGGTGCTCTTCGGTGCAGCCATCGGCCTTCGCCGTGGCGGCCCCGCGATCTTCACGCACGCGCTCGGTGTGCCCGCCGGCATCCTCGCGGTGTGCCTGCTCGCCGTGCCGGCGTTCTCGATCGTGCTCGCGCTCGCCAACGCGCCCATCGACGCCTATGCCCTGGGGCGCGCGACGACACGTGCAGCGGCACACGCCGGCCTCGTCCTCGGTGGCTTCGCGCCGGCGGCCGCGCTCTTCGTCGTCACGGTCGAGGACGCCATCACGGTCACCGTCATGGGCTTCGGCGCGCTGCTGCTGGCCGGCGCCATCGCCGCTCGCTCGTTCGCGCGCGAGATCGCCCAGCGCGTCGAAGGGTCGCCGCCGCGCACCCGGTACCTCGCGGCGCTGTGCGTGCCGGCGTTTCTCGTGTTCTCGGCGGTGCTCTCGCTCCGCGTGTTCTGGATAACCCTTCCCATCCTCACGGGGGCCCAATGATCGACATCGCCCTGCTCAACCGCATCCTCCGAAACCCCGAGACCGTCGCGCGCGAGTGCCGCGACGACGTCGACGTCGCGCCCATCGCCAAGAACGCGCTCATCGCCATCGCCGCGGGCGCTGCGCTCTTCGGCGGCGTCGTCGGCGCGTGGCACGGCGGTCCGCAGATCGCCTTCGCGGCGCTCAAGATGCCCCTCGTGATGCTGGGCACGCTCGTCCTGTGCGCGCCGGCGTTCTACGGCATCGCGGCTGCGTTCGGGCGCGCCTGGAGCTTCCGCACCGTCGCGTCCTTGGCTCTCGTCGCCGGCGCGCGCTTCTCGCTCGTGCTCCTCGCCGCGGCGCCGGCCTTGTGGCTCACGATCGATCTCGGAGCGCCGTACCACCTCATCAAGCTCGTCGCGTCGCTCGCGTACGGCCTGGCCGGCCTCGCCGCGTTGGGCCTGCTCGTGCGCGGGCTCGGCGATGGGCCCGGCAAGCACACGACGATCGCGCTCTTCATCGGCATCTTCCTCATGGTCGGGGGCCAGACCGCGTGGATCCTGCGCCCCTACCTTGGAACGCCGGGGCAGGCGGAAATCGCGCTCTTCACGAACGAACGCGAAGGCGGCGTCGCGGTGCAGCTCCTGAAGAGCGTGCGAGAGCTGGCGCCATGAGCCTCCGTGATCTCCTCCTCTTGTACGGAATCATCGGCGTCGCGTGTGCGATCGGCGTTCTCCTCCGCGCGACGGGCTCGCGCGCGAGCGTGGCCGCGTCCGCGGTGATGGCCATTCCGCTGTGGCCGGTGTGGGCGCCGTTCGCGCTGGCGACGCCGCGGCGGCGGCAGGCGGCCGTGCAGAGCGCGGCGGTGGCGCGGATCGATCGCGCGCTCGCCGAGGCGGTCGAGGCGGTGGCGGGCAGCCAGATCGCCGACGTTTTCTCACCGAAGGTCGCCGCGCGCATCGCCGAGGAGGTGACCCACGTGGCCACCCGCCAGGGCGAGCTCGCGGCGCTGTCGGCGAAGACCGGCTTCGATGCGGCTGCCGCGAAGGAGCGCCTGCGCGAGCTCGAGGCGCGCGGCGCGCCCGAACGCGTCGTGGCGACGGCGCGCATGCAGCTCGAGAGCCTCGTCCGGCTCGACGAGCTCCGCGCCGCCGACGCGCGCGCGCTCGACGAGCTCGCAGAGCTGCTCGAAGCGCTCCGAACGCAGCTCGTCCTCGCGCGCTACGCCGGCTCGACGGCGGAGGGGGTCGGGGCGCTGGTGAGCGAGGTGTGGGCGCGCCTCGAAGGGCTCGGCGCCGCGTTCGAGCCGAACGTGCCGAGAGGAGAGTCGCCGTGAACGCGCCTTCAGCGTCCGGCGTCGGGGCCGCGCCTGCTCTTGGCCTTCCGCGCGTCGAGGAACGCCTTGGGAAAGCAGTACCCGCCCTTCAAGGGCATTCCGCGCTCGTCGCGCTCCTCGTCGAGCTCGATCTCGACGCACTTGAGCCCCTCGCCGCAGTCGCCGGCTTGCGTGCCGGCGTCGCCGACGTCGGGTTTGCACGGGCGGCTGCACACGCCGTCCTCCTCGACGTCGGGGCGCATGCACCGCGGTGCCTCGGTGCGGCAGTTCATCGCGTACTTGCAAGGGCCGCCGAGGCTGGCCTTCGGAACGAGATAGCGCACGTACACCCAGGCGCAGGTCGCGAGCGCGGCGATGGTGATGGCGACGGCGAAGCGCACCTTCGCCTTGCGCCTGAGCTTCGCCCGTTCTTCCGGATCCAGATCGTCCAGCACGCAGTTCGTCGTATCATGCCCCCCCATGAGAATCGTCGCCGCGTGGCTCCTCGCCTTTGCGCTCTTTTTCGGTGTCTCGGACCTTCGGGCGGGGATGACGGTGGACGAGCTCGTCGCCAAGAACATCGAGGCCCGCGGCGGGCTCGACAAGCTCCGCGCGATCACGTCGCTCCGGCTCACCGGCTCGGCGACGTTCGGCGGCGACGAGGGCGGCCTCGAAGCCCAGTTCGCCGTCGCGCAGAAGCGGGGCGGGCGCATTCGCGTGGAGGTCGTGCTCCAGGGGCTCACCGCGGTCGACGCCTACGACGGCACCGAGGGCTGGAAGGTGGAACCGTTTCAGGGGCGCATCGACGCGTTCAAGGTTTCCGCCGACGAGGTGAAGGAAATGGCGCAGGACGCCGACATCGACGGGCCGCTCGTCGACTGGAAGGCCAAGGGGCACAAGGTCGACTACCTCGGCACGGAGGACATCGACGGCACGCAAGCCCACAAGCTCCGAGTCGTGCTCAAGGACGGTGACGTCCAGTACTCGTACCTCGACCCCGACTACTTCCTCGAGATCCGCACGACGATGGAGCGGAAGATCCGGGGCACCGAGCGCGTGAGCGAGACCGACATCGGCAACTACGAGCAAGTCCAGGGGACGTGGATTCCGCTCGCGACGGAGTCGGGACGCAAGGGCCGCCCGCGGAGCTCGCGCATCACGTTCGCGCGCGCCGAGGCAAACGTCGAGCTCGACGACGCGCTGTTCAAGTTCCCGGCCGCCGGCGCCAAGGTCGCGCGCGCCCTCGTGCCCGGCGCGGCCTCCGCAGCGCCCCCGTCCGTCGCGCGCCCTCCCGCCGCTGCCCGCCCGGCGGTCATCGACGCCGGCATCCTCTCCGGGCTCGGCGTGCGCAACGTCGGCTCTGCGCAAATCAGCGGCCGCGTGTCGTCGGTTGCCGCGTACGTCGACAGCGGCAAGACCGTGATCTATGTGGGCGCCGCGAGCGGCGGCGTCTGGAAGTCGCTCGACGGCGGGACCACGTTCCGTCCCGTCTTCGACAAGAATCCGGTGCAGTCCATCGGCGCAGTCACCGTCGACCCGTCGAACCCGAAAAACGTTTGGGTCGGCACCGGCGAAGCGTGGACCCGCAACTCCGTCTCGATCGGCGACGGCATCTACAAGTCCACCGACGGCGGCGCGACGTGGGCGAACATGGGCCTGCCCGAGTCCGAGCGCATCGTGAAGATCCTCGTCCACCCGAAGAACGGCGAGATCGTCTACGCGTGCGTCCCCGGAAAGCTATGGAGCGACAGCACGGAGCGCGGCCTCTACAAGACGATCGACGGGGGCAAGCACTGGGCGCTGGTTCTGAAAGGTGCGAACGCGTCGACCGGCTGCTCCGGCCTCACGATGGACCCGACCAACCCCGACGTCCTCCTCTCCGGCACGTGGGACTTCCGCCGGAAGGGGTGGACGTTCCGCTCGGGCGGCGACGGACCGACCGCGCCCTCCGGCAGCGCCCTCTACCGCACGACCGACGGCGGCAAGACCTGGACGCCCCTCGCCGCCGGCACGAAGGGGCTCCCGCCGGGCCCGTGGGGCCGCGTCGAGGTCGCGATCGCGCCGAGCGACGCGAAGATCATCTACGCGGTGATCGAGGCCACCGACTCCGCGCTCTTCCGCTCGAGCGACGGCGGCGCCACGTGGGAGAAGCGCGACAAGAGCCAGCACATGGTCTGGCGTCCGTTTTACTTTGCGCGCCTCGTCGTCGATCCGACCAACGCCGAGCGCGTGTTCAAGATGGGCGGCAGCATCGTCGTCAGCGAGGATGGTGGGCGCAGCTTCGCCGAGACGGGGGGCGGCTCGCACGGCGACTGGCACGACGTCTGGATCGAGCCGGGCAACCCCAAGCACCTCGTCGGCGGCGACGACGGCGGCATGTGGACCTCGTACGACGGCGGCAGCCGCTGGTGGAAGTCGTCCAACCTCCCGATCGCGCAATTTTACCACGTGAGCGTCGACGCCAAGGATCCATACCAGGTGTACGGCGGCCTCCAGGACAACAGCTCCTGGGTCGGCGACTCCGCGTACCCGGGCGGCGTCTCGAACCATCGCTGGGAGAACCTCTACGACGGCGACGGTTTTTGGGTGGTCGTCGATCCGACCGATCCCGACGCCGTCTACGCCGAATCGCAAGGGGGGCACATCGGCCGCGTCGACCGGAGGACGCTCGTGGCCCGCGACATCCAGCCCAAGGCCGGCTTCAAGGAGAAGCTGCGGTTCAACTGGAATACGCCCATCCACGCGAGCCCGACGCAGAAGGGAACGATCTACCTCGGCGCGCAGTTCCTCTTCCGCTCACGCGATCGGGGAGACTCGTGGGACCGCATCTCGCCGGACCTGACGACGAACGACAAGCAGCGGCAGAAGCAGGAGGAATCGGGCGGCATCACGGTCGACAACTCGGCCGCCGAGATGCACACCACGATCTATTCCATCAGCGAGTCGCCGCTCGACGCCAAGGTCATCTGGGTCGGCACCGACGACGGCAACCTGCAGGTCACGAAGGACGGCGGCAAGACGTGGGACAACGTCATCCGCAACGTCGTCGGGCAGCCGCGCTCGTGGGTGAGCTGGGTCGAGGCGAGCCGCTTCGAGCCGGGCACCGCCTACGCCGCGTTCGATCGGCACACCTTCGGGGACATGACGGCCGCGGTCTACAAAACGACCGACTTCGGTAAATCGTGGGCGCGCATCGTTTCGCCTGCGAAGGGGGTGCGCGGGTACGTGCACGTCGTGAGGGAAGACACGGCCAAGTCGCAGCTCCTCTTCGTCGGGACGGAGCTCGGGCTGTGGATCTCCGTCGACGGCGGCGGGGTATGGACGGAGTTCAAGGGCGGCGACTTCCCGAGCGTCGCCGTGCGCGATCTGCAGATCCATCCGCGCGACAACGATCTCGTGATCGCGACGCACGGGCGCGGCATCTGGATCATGGACGACCTGACGCCGCTGCGGGCGCTCGCACAGGAGACGCTGGCGGCGCCGGCGGCATTCCTCCCCGGTCGGCCGGTGCAGCAGCGTCTCCGCGCCAGCGGCGGCTGGATGGAGGGCGACGCGAACTTCTCCGGGCGCAACCCGGCGGGGGGCGCCGTCATCACGTACTACCAGCGCACGCGTCACCTGTTCGGGGCGCTCAAGCTCGAGATCATCGACGAGGGCGGCAAGGTCGTCGATACCGTCCCCACGACCAAGCGTCGCGGCATCAACCGCGTCACCTGGTCGATGCAGGTGAAGCCGCCGCGCGTACCGCGTGCCGCGCAGCTCGCGTTCTCGTCCTCGCAGGGGCCGCGCGTCGTGCCGGGAACCTATACGGTACGCCTCACGAAGGGCGCCGAGGTGCTCGAGACGAAGCTCGCGATCGGCCTCGACCGGCGCGCCACGTTCGACGTCGGCGCACGCAAGGCGCAGTTCGACGCGGCGATGCGCGTCCACGCGCTCTTTGGCGACATGAGCAACCTCACCGATCGCATCCAGACCGCAAAGGACGGCGCGCAGGCCCGCGTGAAGGCGCTTCCGGCCGCCGACCCGCTCGTGAAGAAGGTGCAGGCGACGATCGATCGCCTCGACGACGCAAAGAAGAAGATCGTGGCGACCAAGGAAGGCGGCGCCATCACCGGCGAAGAGCGCATCCGCGAGCACACCGACCAGCTCTACGGCGCGATCAACGGCTGGGAGGGCAGACCCGCGCAGTACCTGCTCGATCGCGCCGACGTGCTGCGGCGGGAGCTCGAGGAGGTGAGCAAGGAGGTCGACACGATCGTGGCGACGTCGGTGCGGCCTCTCGACGACGCGCTCGCGAGCCGTGGGCTTACCCCTATCTCGACGAAGGTGGCGGCCGGTGCCCCGGTCGACGAAGCGCCAGGAGCGGAGGTGAGCGAGCTCTCCCGATGCGCGCGCACCCGCGGTGTCGAGTGCCCGTTGGCCGAACGTGCCGCACACAAGTCCCGCCGCCAGGAGCGCGACTAGGCTGGCCGGGCCGCGTTCGGCAGCGCGCCGTCACGGCTTCATCGAGAGACCGAACCCCGGGCGTGACGTGCTCCGCTTGGTCCAGGCGTCGAGGCTTGGCCAGCGCGCAATGTCGAAACCGTTCATGCCGACGTAGGCCACCCAGCCGGAGACGTGCAGATCGACCAGCGAGAACGCATCGCCGACGAGCCACGTCTTGCCCTCGAGCGCGCCGTCCAGGATCGCAAGGTGCTTCTCCACGTCCGCCTTTGCGACCTCCCCCGCCTTGGCGTTGTGGCGCTCGGCCGGGATGCGCTCGGCCGCTTCGCAAGATCGGCTGCGGGGTCCGCGGGGGTACTGAGGCAACCTGTCCTCAACGCTGTGGTGGGAAGGCAGGGCCGGTCTCGCCGCCCCACACGGAACTGCGCGAGCCTGCTCGAGTTGCGCCGTCTTGCAGAGTGAACGGTACGCGGCACGGCGCGTGCAGTTTTCGAGCACATGAGACTCGGAGGCCTCGCCTTTCGTTCACAGTCGGTCGCGCGTGCGCGCTGGATCGGGGTCCTGCTCGTGGCAGTAGGGCTCGTGCTCGCGCTCTTCGAGCCTGCCGCGCTTGCCTCGACGCCGCCGCCGCCGCGTCACGTAGCGTCACAAGACGCCGCCCACGCGGCGAAGTCGCGCGCTGGCCATGGGCACGCCGGGGAGGGAAAGCGTCACCACCCGAGGAAGCACCATGCCAGCAAGAAGGGCCGCGCGGGCAAGAAGGCCCCTGCTCACCGCGCGCAGAAGCAGCCGCGCTAATTTAGGTCCCTCGTGTACTCGGCGCGTGCGCCGCGCGCGAAATCAGTAGCCGTTGGCCGGGGCGAGCCGGCCGAAGAGCCCGTGGGTCTCTTCGCTGGGTCCGGCAGTGAAGTAGAGCGAGCCCTTCTGGAAGGTGAGCGCCCAGAGCCCCGGCACCTTGAGGGCGCGGTTGGACTCGTTCCTGAGGGCTCCGACCGGCTTGATCGTGTAGCCGTACGCGGCATCCTGCAGCTGGTAGGCGTTTACCCTGCCGTCGCCGAAGTTGCCGACGAAAAGCGTGCCCTTCGGGAGGTCGCCGAAGGCCTCCTCGGCCACCGCCATGCCCCACGGCGAGTTGAGCGGACCACCGGAGAGGAGGCGCTGAACGAACCGACCTTCCTGGTCGAACACGTTGATGTAGCCGTTGCCCGTCCCAGAAACGTCGTCCTTCCCGGTCGCGTCTTGCTTGGCGTACGAGACGAAGAGAAATTCGTCGTAGTTCCAGATGTTGAACGGCGCGAAACCGGTCGGCATCGTGGGGTCGGAAAAGTCGCCCGCAGTGGCGAGATCGTCGTACTTGGCGTCGTAGACGTGGACCTTCGCGTTGTGGAAGTCGGCGAGGTAGAGCCGGTGGGCCACGAGCGCGCCACCCTTGTAGTTTGCGTTCTCGTCCGAGCTGTCGTGGCGCATGGCGAACGCCGTTCCAGACTGCCAACCGAAGATGCCGCCTTGCTCCGTGATGGCGACGAATTTGTCGCCGCTGAAGTCGGTCGCCACCTCGTTGAAAAGCTGGCCGGTGGGCCCCTGACCGGAGGGGAGCGTGGTCGTCAGCAGGAGGGTGCCGTCGGTGCCGTAGACGCCGACCGTGCTCGTCCCGCCGTTCGAGACCCACGCCGCGCCCGTCGCGCCGAACGCCAGGCCCCAGGCATTCTGGAGGTTGGGATCCCGTTTCGCCGCGCCGCTGCGGTCAGAGACGAGATCGACGCGCTTTACCTTCTGCGGAGCCAGCTTGGCTCGTAGCTCGTCGGCGGTCTCGTCGATGGGAGGCTCGCTCGCGGAGGAGCACGCGGTGGAAGCGAGCGCGAGCGATGCGCAGGCAGCGGCAAAGACGAGGGCGACGTTGATCTTCATGACAGGCTCCTTGGGTGCGGCGGGGTCTTACATCCGGCGGCGGCATCTTGCCCATGTCCCTTTCGGCAACGGCCTGCGCCTGCCGCGCACGACCGACAACGTGCGCGTGCCCGGCGGCACAGTCGACGTCACCGCGAGCCGCTCGACGAGGCACGTGCGGCTCGACGTTGCCTTCGTCGTCGGTCAGCCCGCTGATGGCCTCGACCGCGGTCCGTCGAAAATTTGGCGACACGCCCTAGGGCCTGTCCCTGTATCGGTCACGCCTCTTCCCCGTACGCGTGCCCGTGCCCGTGCCCGTGCCCGAATCCGGCAGCGAAATCTCGCAACATCGAGGAGTACGAGCCGATAGGGCAGCATGGTGCTGGATCACGAGCGGCTCGACGTGTACGGCCTCGCGCTGGACTTCCTTGTTTTCGCGAATGGAGTCATGGAGGCGCTGCCACGCGGCCGGAGCCATTTGGCCGACCCGTTCACACGC